>NZ_JAFCXC010000019.1:0-520 GCF_049897845.1 Arthrobacter sp. TWP1-1 | reverse complement strand
AATCCTTGACGATCAGTGCCGGGGCAACTCGAAAAACAATACACACATTTTCGCCAACACGCAAATCCACAAGGCACTCCAGCAAGGCACGACGCCCAGATCCCCGCCAATCCGCGGAATTTTCCTCTCAAAATTCGTACAAACCCACTACCGCACCCCTGCCACTGCGCCCCACGCCGGCACCAGAAGATAAAGAAATCGCCTCATATCAACCCTCAGCTCCTCCCCCACAAGCAACACCAGGGCCCCGAACCCTTGCGAACCTCACGACCACGAACACCCCAGCCCATACAAAAAACGACCAGACACCACCACACCACAGCCCTCAACCCTGACGGCGTGGCCAATATCTCCTCCCCCAGGCTCACTCCCGAGAACATCACCAACCCATGACACAGAAACCTGCGATCGAACCGGATCCAGCCACTGCCCCTCCCCCTCCAGCCACTAACCCACACAAACCACCCAACAGCTGGCCACCTGATAGCCACCAACAGCGACCCACCCAGTAGCTGACAAC
>NZ_JAFCXC010000018.1:0-585 GCF_049897845.1 Arthrobacter sp. TWP1-1 | reverse complement strand
GACACCGCCGGACAACACGTAACAAAGGTCGAGGCCCCACACCAACTACTTGGTGCGGGGCCTCCCTTCACTTAACAACCAAAACACAGCAACAGCAACGGCCGCCCAGTGGGCGGCCGTTACTGTTTAAAGACCCCCTGAGGAGGTGCCGGCCACCAACCCCGCACCTCCAACCAGGGCACTCACCACCGCCGGCTACCTCACCACCGCGCTACTTCATGACCGTGCTACCTCATCAATATCAATCCGTTTCTCTCATGGCCGCCCACCCGGGCGGCCATCGTTGTTTAGGTAGTTGCGTATTCACCACTGGTGGTCGCAGCTGAGGTTATCCGCGCATCGTCTTGGTGGCTCGTGCTCGGACGGGCGGGGTCGTCGGTGCTTGAGGGATGCGGATGATTCAGTCGGCTCCGCTCCATGGTTGGTAGGCCCGGTCGTGAGTGGGCATGGTCGTTGGCGAGCGGTTGTTGTCAGCTACTGGGTGGGTCGCTGTTGGTGGCTATCAGGTGGCCAGCTGTTGGGTGGTTTGTGTGGGTTAGTGGCTGGAGGGGGAGGGGCAGTGGCTGGATCCGGTTCGATCGCAGG
>NZ_JAFCXC010000017.1:0-1049 GCF_049897845.1 Arthrobacter sp. TWP1-1 | reverse complement strand
CGAGCCAAACAACCACCCAAGACATGCAAAACGACCGGAACAAACCGGCCACACAAACTCAGGATTTTCGCACCCGCAGCAAGCGGGGCAACTCGAAAAACAATACACACCTTTTCGCTACTTATCCAATTGAATGACTGTGACCCTCGGCACTAAAGATTGAATTCGCCCGCGATAAGCATATTCAAGACGAATAATCCCCGAGAACTAGCGGTTTTAGTCTTCATTCAGCCCCCGGGATCAGCATGATGAATTGCCGCTGATTGATTTCGGAAATGCGCTGACCAGGATTCTTTGTGACCCAGTTATCAAAACTGAATCACCTGCTATGCCCGCATTAGCTACCCAGGTGATGATTGGTGGCACTTGCCCCGCCATCCACGGGTCGGTTCTGCAGGAGCTGGTACTCAACCCTCCTGAGAAGGGCACCCTTTCTGTCGGAACTGCCCGGCACCAAACAACCAAGCCGGCCGACCGGTCCACCTGGAACCAGAGACAACACCCGTGAATGACCATTCGCCCTGGGCGCTCCACTGAGCAAGATCCATCTGGCCACTCCTTGGTACCCGAAGACCTTCTTAGGGAACGAGCTCTTGATCCATAGGGACCAGCCTGAGCCTCGACTGTGGACACGTTTGCTCGACGAATCCTGGAGTCACCAAGGACGCTGACTCCCCGTCATTCAATAGCGCTCCAAATGGCCGGCGCTTACTCTCCGGGACACTTAAACAACGATGGCAGCCCGGTGGGCGGCCATGAGAGAAACGGATTGATATTGATGAGGTAGCACGGTCATGAAGTAGCGCGGTGGTGAGGTAGCCGGCGGTGGTGAGTGCCCTGGTTGGCGGTGTGGGGTTGGTGGCCGGCACCTCCTCAGGGGGTCTTTAAACAGCGCCGGCCGCCCACTGGGCGGCCGTTGCTGTTGCTGTGTTTTGGTTGTTAAGTGAAGGGAGGCCCCGCACCAAGTAGTTGGTGTGGGGCCTCGACCTTTGTTACGTGTTGTCCGGCGGTGTCCTACTCTCCCACATCCTCACGAATGCAGTACCATC
>NZ_JAFCXC010000016.1:0-1267 GCF_049897845.1 Arthrobacter sp. TWP1-1 | reverse complement strand
GGCAAATTCATATGGTGGTTGCAACGCTCTGATAGATGGAGCGTTTCATGGTCAAGTTGTTTGCCCCGAACACCCGCACGGAGTTTGTTGATCTGGTGTGTGGTGGGGTGTCGATTGTTGCTGCTTCACGGCGAGTCGGAGCTGCCCATCCAACTGGCCTGAGGTGGTGGGCGCAGTCTGGTCACATGATGACTGTGAGCATGGGGTTCGTTGGTGGTCTTGCAGATCCGGCTCCGTCGGTGGAGGGCCCTGGCCGGGCCTTGGGTCTGGCGGAGCGGGGGATGATCCAGATGGGTCTACGCAACGGATTGAGTTACGCCAGGATCGGTGCGTTGATCGGTCGGGACAAGTCCGTGGTGTGGCGGGAAGTGAAGCGAAACATCAGTGCGGACGGGGTGTATTACGCCTCTGTGGCCCATACGAAGGCGCACCAGAGTCGGAGGCGGCCCAAGGTGCTAAAGCTCCTTGAGAACGAGGCACTGTGCCGGCTGATCGAGGTGTGGATGGATGACGGGTGGAGTCCAAAGCTGATCTCGGAGATGTTGGTGTTCCACTTCCCCGACGAGGAGACTATGCAGGTGAGTCACGAAACGATCTACCGCGCCCTGTATGTCCAAACCCGCGGTTCCCTGCGGGCAGACTTGGCAGAAAAGCTCAGCATGAAGAGGAAGCAGCGTGTTCCACACACGGCGGACAGGACCAAGAACAGCCCCTACAAGGAGGCGTTCAAGATCAGTGAACGTCCTGCCGAAGTTCAGGACCGGGCCGTGCCCGGGCACTGGGAAGGGGATTTGATCATCGGCTCCGGCGGGACCGCGATCGGCACGTTGGTGGAGCGTTCAACGAGGTTTACGATCCTGCTCCACCTTCCCGGTGACCACAGTGCTGAGACCGTCGCTGAGGCGATGATCCGGGAGATGGGCCACCTCCCGGATCATCTGCGCCGCTCGATCACCTGGGACCGGGGTACGGAGCTGGCCCACTACGGCCGGATTCAAACAGCGCTCGAGACCACGCTCTACTTCTGTGACCCCCACTCGCCGTGGCAGCGAGGAACGAATGAGAATACCAACCGGCTGCTGAGGTTCTGGTTCGAGAAAGGCACGGATCTCTCAACCCACACGCCGGAAGATCTCCGGCAGGTGGCGGCGAAACTCAACCGCCGGCCCCGCCCGACCCTCAACCTTGAGACGCCTGCCAACCGACTCAACCAGCTGCTGCAAACAGCAGCATAACCCCCGCGTTGCTACGACCACTTGACTTTGCC
>NZ_JAFCXC010000015.1:0-1442 GCF_049897845.1 Arthrobacter sp. TWP1-1 | reverse complement strand
TGAACTGCTCCCCGAAAGTTGGACTGAATAATTCAGTTCCTTACTTTCGGGGAGTTTTTTATGCGTAAAAGTAGTTCATTGACCATCGAGCAGCGGCTAGCCGCCGTCGATCTGTTTGAGGAAGGATTTGGGTATCGCGCGGTATCCTCAAGGCTGGGAGTCAGCATGCCGGCTATCTGCAAGTTGGAGAGTCGGTTCAAGATCTGGGGTAGAGCAGCATTGGACAAGAAACCAACCAAACAGGTGTATTCCTTCGAGTTCAAGATGGCGGTTGTTCGCCAATATCTCGACGGTGAGGGGACGCGGCAGGACCTTGCCCGGATGCATCAGCTCAGTTCCCTAGATCTCTTGCGAGCATGGATCCGCGCTTATCGGGACTATGGCGAAGAGGGCCTGCGCCCCAAGCCCAAGGGCCGGCCCAAATCTGTGCCTGGGACCCCATCGGTCGAAGTCAGTGAGCTCGAGAAGCTCCGCCGTGAGAACGAGCGTCTGGCGGCGGAGAACGCTTATCTAAAAAAAGTACGAGCCTTGAGGAACCAACCACCGCACTGAAAGTCAGCGCCGTGATCGCCCTCAAGGCATCCCATTCCCTGCCCCTGTTGCTACAGGCAGCTGGGTTGGCTCGTTCCACGTTCTTCCACCGCCAAGCCGCACGCAAGAACCCTGACCGGCACGCAGAGCTTCGAGCCCAGATCCACGAGATCTTCACCAAGGCCAAGGGCCGCTACGGCCACCGACGCATCAACGCAGTCCTGAGACGCCAAGGCTGGCGGATCGCGCGCAAGACCGTGCTGAAGCTGATGCGTGAGGAGAACCTCTTCTGCAAGGTCCGCACCCGCCGCAAATATTCCTCTTACAAGGGCCAAGTCGGCAAGATCGCCGAGAACCTGCTCAAACGAGAATTCGATACGGATGCGCCGAACACTAAATGGGTGACCGACGTGACCGAGTTCAAAATCGCCGAGCAAAAGGTATATCTCTCACCGGTGCTGGATCTCTTTGACCGCTCGATCATTGCTTACTCGGTTTCCGAATCGCCAAACACGGCGTTCACCAACAAATCACTCACCGAGGCGATCAGCACCCTTGGCCCGGGCGAGACCCCAATGATGCATTCAGACCAAGGATTCCAGTATCAACACACCAGCTGGCAGAAACTCCTCAGCAACGCCAAGATGACCCAATCCATGTCGCGCAAGGGCAACTGCCTGGACAACTCGGTGATGGAAAACTTCTTCGGTCATCTGAAGGAAGAGATGTTCCACCGCCAAAACTTCACCGACATAAATGGGTTCACCACCGAGCTGGACGACTACATCCGCTGGTACAACACCGACCGCATCTCGTTAACGCTGCAGTGCCTGAGCCCAATGGAATATCGGGCTCAGGCACTGGCTGCGTAGACTCTTATTTACCGAGTCCAACTTTCGGGGCCCAGTTCA
>NZ_JAFCXC010000014.1:1967-5580 GCF_049897845.1 Arthrobacter sp. TWP1-1 | reverse complement strand
TGGGTTTGTTGGTTGGGAACCACATAGTGAACGCGAGCAATTTATGCTTTATAAAAATGTGTGTTGTGTAAGTTATCGGCCTATTAGTACCGGTCAGCTTCACGAGTCTTTAGTCCTCGCTTCCACATCCGGCCTATCAACCCAGTGGTCTAGCTGGGGGCCTCTCACACTTACGTGTATGGAAATCTCATCTCGAAGCGGGCTTCCCGCTTAGATGCTTTCAGCGGTTATCCCATCCGAACGTAGCTAATCAGCGATGCACTTGGCAGTACAACTGACACACCAGAGGTTCGTCCGTCCCGGTCCTCTCGTACTAAGGACAGCCCTTCTCAAATTTCCTGCGCGCGCAGCGGATAGGGACCGAACTGTCTCACGACGTTCTAAACCCAGCTCGCGTACCGCTTTAATGGGCGAACAGCCCAACCCTTGGGACCTACTCCAGCCCCAGGATGCGACGAGCCGACATCGAGGTGCCAAACCATGCCGTCGATATGGACTCTTGGGCAAGATCAGCCTGTTATCCCCGAGGTACCTTTTATCCGTTGAGCGACGGCCATTCCACAATGTGCCGCCGGATCACTAGTCCCGACTTTCGTCCCTGCTTGAGGTGTCCCTCTCACAGTCAAGCTCCCTTGTGCACTTACACTCGATACCTGATTGCCAACCAGGCTGAGGGAACCTTTGGGCGCCTCCGTTACTTTTTAGGAGGCAACCGCCCCAGTTAAACTACCCATCAGGCACTGTCCCTGACCCGGATTACGGGCCGAAGTTAGATGTCCAAAGTGACCAGAGTGGTATTTCAACGATGACTCCATCACAACTAGCGTCGTGACTTCACAGTCTCCCACCTATCCTACACAAGCCACTCCGAACACCAATACCAAACTATAGTAAAGGTCTCGGGGTCTTTCCGTCCTGCTGCGCGTAACGAGCATCTTTACTCGTACTGCAATTTCGCCGAGTTTATGGTTGAGACAGCGGGGAAGTCGTTACTCCATTCGTGCAGGTCGGAACTTACCCGACAAGGAATTTCGCTACCTTAGGATGGTTATAGTTACCACCGCCGTTTACTGGGGCTTAAATTCTCAGCTTCGCTCAACAAGTTGAGCTAACCGGTCCTCTTAACCTTCCAGCACCGGGCAGGAGTCAGTCCATATACATCGTCTTGCGACTTCGCATGGACCTGTGTTTTTAGTAAACAGTCGCTTCCCCCTGGTCTCTGCGGCCCACACCCGCTCATGAAGAGTAAATCTTCTTCACGGGGCAGGCCCCCCTTCTCCCGAAGTTACGGGGGCATTTTGCCGAGTTCCTTAACCATAATTCTCTCGATCGCCTTAGTATTCTCTACCTGATCACCTGTGTCGGTTTGGGGTACGGGCAGTTAGAACCTCACGTCGATGCTTTTCTAGGCAGCATAGGATCACCGAATTCCCCCATGCGGGGGTCCCATCAGATCTCAGAATCGTCATTGAAGACAACACAACGGATTTGCCTATCGTGTTTCCTACGTCCTTAGACCGGGACAACCATCGCCCGGCTCGGCTACCTTCCTGCGTCACACCTGTTAATACGTTTACCTCCCTAACTCAGGTCCCACGCTCCCCACACATCCTGACCCCGAAGGGTACTCAATGATGGTTTGGGTGGTTAGTATCATTAGTTCAATATGGGCGGTTCTTCACCGGTACGGGAATATCAACCCGTTGTCCATCGACTACGCCTGTCGGCCTCGCCTTAGGTCCCGACTTACCCAGGGCAGATTAGCTTGACCCTGGAACCCTTGATCATTCGGCGGACGGGTTTCTCACCCGTCTTTCGCTACTCATGCCTGCATTCTCACTCGTGTAGGCTCCACCGCTAGTTCACACTGCGACTTCAATGCCCACACGACGCTCCCCTACCACTCCAAACCCCTGAACCAGGAACGAATCCTTAGCTTGGGTAATGTTTGAAATCCACAACTTCGGCGGTGTACTTGAGCCCCGCTACATTGTCGGCGCGGAATCACTTGACCAGTGAGCTATTACGCACTCTTTTAAGGATGGCTGCTTCTAAGCCAACCTCCTGGTTGTCTAAGCAATCCCACATCCTTTCCCACTTAGCACACGCTTAGGGGCCTTAGTTGGTGGTCTGGGCTGTTTCCCTCTCGACTATGAAGCTTATCCCCCACAGTCTCACTGCTACGCTCTGACTTACCGGCATTCGGAGTTTGGCTGACGTCAGTAACCTTGTAGGGCCCATTAGCCATCCAGTAGCTCTACCTCCAGTAAGAAACACGCAACGCTGCACCTAAATGCATTTCGGGGAGAACCAGCTATCACGAAGTTTGATTGGCCTTTCACCCCTACCCACAGCTCATCCCCTCCATTTTCAACTGAAGTGGGTTCGGTCCTCCACGCGCTCTTACACGCGCTTCAACCTGGCCATGGGTAGATCACTTCGCTTCGGGTCTAGATCACGCCACTAAACTCGCCCTATTCAGACTCGCTTTCGCTACGGCTTCCCCACACGGGTTAACCTCGCGACGTAACACTAACTCGCAGGCTCATTCTTCAAAAGGCACGCCATCACAAGAACAACTACACACAAGGTGCACGCTTGCTCTGACGGATTGTAAGCACACGGTTTCAGGTACTATTTCACTCCCCTCCCGGGGTACTTTTCACCTTTCCCTCACGGTACTTGTCCGCTATCGGTCATTAGGTAGTATTTAGGCTTATCAGGTGGTCCTGACAGATTCACACGGGATTTCTCGGGCCCCGTGCTACTTGGGATACTCACCAAAGGGAGTGCACTGCATTTCAGTTACGGGACTCTCACCCTCTACGGTCGGCCATTCAAAACCGTTCACCTATACATGCACCATTCCCCTTCCTAGTCCGGCAGAACTAGAACGGTAAGTCCCACAACCCCGCACCATGCAACGCCCGCCGGCTATCACACATGACACGGTTTAGCCTGTTCCGCGTTCGCTCGCCACTACTAACGGAATCACTTTTGTTTTCTCTTCCTGTGGGTACTGAGATGTTTCACTTCCCCACGTTCCCTCCACACATCCTATATATTCAGATGCGGGTCACTACCTCGCCTTGCAGCGGGTAGCGGGGTTCCCCCATTCGGACACCCTCGGATCAAAGTTTGGTTATCAACTCCCCGAGGCTTATCGCAGATTCCTACGTCCTTCTTCGGCTCCTAATGCCAAGGCATTCACCGTGTGCCCTTAAAAACTTGACAACACACAAACATTGTCAACACTTACTTATCGAGAGAACCATGAAAACCAATACCAAATCAACACCCAAAGGCGTCTCATCAGCATCAGATCCAGGTTCTAATTATCTCAAAGAAATTGCTTCTTTATAAAGATGCTCGCGTTCACTATGTAGTTCTCAAACAACAACCCCACCACACACCTCACCACCAACAAACACCAAAGTGCTTTTCGTCAATGACTTAGTTATGTGCGGGAAACCAGGCACAACACAACCATCCAAAGATGATCGTTGTTGTTCCAGGACCCAACAGTGTGCCAAACACCACCCACCCTCACGAAACAATCCATATGACCTTTTCCCCGTCACTCTCAAGAGAGTCACTGTACTTAGATCGAATT
>NZ_JAFCXC010000014.1:0-1869 GCF_049897845.1 Arthrobacter sp. TWP1-1 | reverse complement strand
TGCCTCGTGCCGGCAGGCACTTATTTTATTGATATTCCACCCTTGAGCAACTCACCCAGAAACATGCGTTCTGGCAATGAGTCTTTACTCCTCGCACCACCAACACAACCCATGCGGGTCATCTCGTGGTGTTTGGTGCTCCTTAGAAAGGAGGTGATCCAGCCGCACCTTCCGGTACGGCTACCTTGTTACGACTTAGTCCCAATCGCCAGTCCCACCTTCGACAGCTCCCTCCCCACAAGGGGGTTAGGCCACCGGCTTCGGGTGTTACCAACTTTCGTGACTTGACGGGCGGTGTGTACAAGGCCCGGGAACGTATTCACCGCAGCGTTGCTGATCTGCGATTACTAGCGACTCCGACTTCATGGGGTCGAGTTGCAGACCCCAATCCGAACTGAGACCGGCTTTTTGGGATTAGCTCCACCTCACAGTATCGCAACCCATTGTACCGGCCATTGTAGCATGCGTGAAGCCCAAGACATAAGGGGCATGATGATTTGACGTCGTCCTCACCTTCCTCCGAGTTGACCCCGGCAGTCTCCTATGAGTCCCCACCATTACGTGCTGGCAACATAGAACGAGGGTTGCGCTCGTTGCGGGACTTAACCCAACATCTCACGACACGAGCTGACGACAACCATGCACCACCTGTAAACCGACCGCAAGCGGGGCACTTGTTTCCAAGTGTTTCCAGTTCATGTCAAGCCTTGGTAAGGTTCTTCGCGTTGCATCGAATTAATCCGCATGCTCCGCCGCTTGTGCGGGCCCCCGTCAATTCCTTTGAGTTTTAGCCTTGCGGCCGTACTCCCCAGGCGGGGCACTTAATGCGTTAGCTACGGCGCGGAAAACGTGGAATGTCCCCCACACCTAGTGCCCAACGTTTACGGCATGGACTACCAGGGTATCTAATCCTGTTCGCTCCCCATGCTTTCGCTCCTCAGCGTCAGTTAATGCCCAGAGACCTGCCTTCGCCATCGGTGTTCCTCCTGATATCTGCGCATTTCACCGCTACACCAGGAATTCCAGTCTCCCCTACATCACTCTAGTCTGCCCGTACCCACCGCAGATCCGGAGTTGAGCCCCGGACTTTCACGGCAGACGCGACAAACCGCCTACGAGCTCTTTACGCCCAATAATTCCGGATAACGCTTGCGCCCTACGTATTACCGCGGCTGCTGGCACGTAGTTAGCCGGCGCTTCTTCTGCAAGTACCCTCAACCAGACAATGCCTGGCCTTGTTCCCTACTGAAAGAGGTTTACAACCCGAAGGCCGTCATCCCTCACGCGGCGTCGCTGCATCAGGCTTTCGCCCATTGTGCAATATTCCCCACTGCTGCCTCCCGTAGGAGTCTGGGCCGTGTCTCAGTCCCAGTGTGGCCGGTCACCCTCTCAGGCCGGCTACCCGTCGTCGCCTTGGTGAGCCATTACCTCACCAACAAGCTGATAGGCCGCGAGTCCATCCAAAACCAATAAATCTTTCAACCAATCCCCATGCGAGGAAAAGTCAATATCCAGTATTAGACCCCGTTTCCAAGGCTTATCCCAGAGTTAAGGGCAGGTTACTCACGTGTTACTCACCCGTTCGCCACTAATCCCCAGTGCAAGCACCGGTTCATCGTTCGACTTGCATGTGTTAAGCACGCCGCCAGCGTTCATCCTGAGCCAGGATCAAACTCTCCGTTAATAACTAAACAGACACACACAATCACACCGGAAAAAGGTAAATGACTGCATGCACTAAATTCGAAACCAGCTAAACGGTCCTGCCATCACCACAGGGGCGGCAACAACAAAACCAAATAACCAATTCAATATAAATAAATTGGTATCAATAAAACTTGGCACACTATTGAGTTCTCAAACAACAAC
>NZ_JAFCXC010000013.1:10650-70476 GCF_049897845.1 Arthrobacter sp. TWP1-1 | reverse complement strand
CGCCGGCCCCGCCCGACCCTCAACCTTGAGACGCCTGCCAACCGACTCAACCAGCTGCTGCAAACAGCAGCATAACCCCCGCGTTGCTACGACCACTTGACTTTGCCCGAGAAACATCGGCATCTACTGTACGTTCGGCGGGAGCGGGTGGGCTAGATGTCCAGGTGGGTGGGCCCGAACATTTTCAACAACACATCAACCACGACGACGTTCGGCCCGTCTGCGGCAAACCCCGCCTTGAGCGCGTCCCCCACATCTTCGGGCTTCACTCGCTGCGCCGGGACACCGAACGCCTCGGCCAGCTTCACGAAGTCAGGACGGGCAAGCTCGGTATGCGTGGCCTTACCGAAGGCGTCGATCATGTATTCGCGCAGAATGCCGTAGCCGCCGTCGTCAACAATCAACCAGGTGACGGGGGCATTGTGCTGCTTGGCTGTAGCCAGCTCGGCAATGGAATACATGGAGGAGCCATCGCCGGCAACTGCCAAAACACGTGCCGCTTTGCCTTGGCTCTGCAGACCTAGCGCCCCACCAATCGCGGCGGGGAAGCCATAGCCCAGACCGCCGGCGCCCTGGGCCGAATGGAATTGGCCGTCCTTGGAATCCCAGCAGCTCCAGCCCCAGTAGGCGGAGATGGTCATGTCCCAAAACGTTTGCATGTCAGCCGGGACGGCCGCACGAATGTCGGCCATGAACGTGCGTTCCAGCGTCAAGTCCTGGCCATCAAGCCGGGCCTGCACCTTCGCGAGGGTGTCCTTGACGACGGTCTGCGGGGTGGCGCCATGCCAGCTGGCCTTATCGCCGTGGGGTTCGGTCAGCGCCTCATCAAGTGCCGACAGAGCCTGGCCGGCGTCGGCCCGGATGCCCAACGCGGGCCGGTTGGATTCCAGGACACGAGGTTCGGCGTCGATCTGGATGATGCGCCCGCGCGGCTCCATGGTGAAGTAGTTGCTGGACACCTCACCCAGCGAGGAGCCAATGACCACGAGGACATCGGCATCTTCGAGGACCTCGGTGACGTACCTGTCCTCGATCCACGACTGCAGCGACAGCTCGTGAGTCCAAGGGAATGCGCCATTGCCGCCCGGGGTGCAGATCACGGGGGCGTTGAGCTTTTCGGCGAGGGCCAGCAACTGCTCCTCGGCCCGGCCGCGGCGCACACCGCCACCTGCCACGATGGCAGGACGTTCGGCGGCCGAGAGCCACTTGACGGCTTCCCGGATGAGCTCGACGCGCGGAGGGTTGTCGAACGGTTCGGCCAGCGCATCCTCGACGGCCGGCACAAAGATGGGATCCAGCAAGACGTTCTGCGGAACTTCAAGCCACACCGGGCCTTGAGGTGAGGACACCGCTTCGGTCCACGCATCCTGAATGGCAGAGGGGATGCCGGAAGCGTGCTGGATGAGCCGCTGGCTCTTGGTGACGTTGGCGGCGGACGCCTTCTGGTCATCGAGTTGATGCAGCATGCCCTTGCGGCGGGCACCCAATCCCTCCAACGGGATCTGGCTGGCCACAACAATCATGGGCACACCGGTCGCGTAGGCTTCCTGCAAACCTGCCAAGGCCGTCAGCGCACCGGGGCCGGTGGACAGGAACAACACGCCCACTTCGCCCGTGGCCCTGGAGTAGCCGTCGGCCGCAAACGCCGAGTTGTTCTCCACACGAGAGGAAACAAAGTGCAGCGGCGAGCGGCTGAGTGCGTCAAAGAGACCCAAGGCGTGCTGACCGGGAATACCAAAAACTGTGTGGGCACCCAATGCTGTGAGTGTCTCCACCACAAGGTCACCACCGTTGCGCTGGACCTCAGCGGTCCCGCTTACCGGGGCGTTCACTTGGCGCCGTCCGGCGCGAACCCGGCCGGCCGGCGTCGTGCTTCAGCATCGAGCGCCTGAGCTGCGTAACCGTTGGGGGCGCCGAAGCGATCCCCCGCAACGTGATTGTCGGCCATCAAGGTGACAAGTTCAAAGCCAACATGGCTGGCGGCGATGCCGGTGATTTCGGCGTGGTCGTAGGCCGGGGCCACCTCCACGATGTCGGCACCGACGAGGTTCATGCCTCGGAAGCCGCGGATGATCTCGATAAGTTCACGGCTGGTGATGCCGCCGGCTTCGGGGGTGCCGGTGCCGGGCGCATGCGCGGGGTCCAGCACGTCGATGTCGACGGAAATGTAGAGCGGTCGCTTGCCGATGCGGTCGCGGATCTTCGCTACCGTCTCAAGCACGCCCTGGTAGTAAACGTCGGCGGCCGTGACGATTCCGAAGCCGAAGCGGTGATCGTCGTCGAGGTCCTTCTTGCCATAAAGCGGACCGCGGGTGCCCACATGGGAAATAGCCTCGGTGTCGAGGATGCCTTCCTCGACGGCGCGGCGGAAGGGTGTTCCATGCGTGTATTCGGCGCCGAAGTAGGTGTCCCAGGTATCCAGGTGAGCGTCAAAGTGCAGCATGGCTACGGGCTCGCCGGCGCGTTCGGCCGCGGCGCGCAGCAGCGGCAAGGAGATGGTGTGGTCGCCACCGATGGTGAGCAGCTTTGCGCCGCCGGAGGTCAGATCGAGCGCATTTTGCTGGATCGTTTCGATGGCTTCATTGATATTGAAGGGGTTGACAGCCATGTCGCCAGCGTCTGCCACCTGGCAGTTTTCAAAGGGCGAGACATCCCAGGCGGGGTTGTACGGGCGCAGCAGCCGCGATGCTTCGCGCACGTGGTTGGCGCCAAATCGCGCACCGGGCCGGTAGGACACCCCACTATCGAAAGGAACACCGACGACGGCGATATCCGTCTTGGCGACCTGGTCCAGACGCGGGAGGCGTGCGTACGTGGCAGCGCCCGCGTACCGCGGAATTTGAGAGGAATCGATCGGACCAAGATTCCCGTTGGCCTCGATGCGGAGCTCTTTCATGGATGTCCTCATTTCTAGGGCGTGACCCGAATTTTTGTGCCGTACTACGATGTGCGTCACATCCGAGCAGTTGTTCACCATCGTACAACCGAAGTTGCCTAATGGGAACCATATGTTTCCCATTAGATACCTTCCGTCGTGGAGCCGGACTCACTTGACCGCGAAACCGTACCCTGTGACCCACAAAATAGGGGCGTATAGATTCCGTAAAGAACCCACTTTTTCACCCCTCATCGGTGCTAGTCTCCATAGGCTGGGCGGTGGAGCCCCCAATTCATCGCCCAGCATTCCGCCACCTCCGGGCGGCACCACACTGAAAGCGGCACCACACTGAAAGGCAGCGCGTGACCTCCCTGACCAAAGATCCAAGCGAACCCTGGGATTCAGGAAAGCTCCACGGAAAGGCAGCCCTGCATCAATGGCTGCTCGAGGGCATGCCGGAAAGTTCGGGCAAACGGCAGGGACCCCACGGTCGTCCCGCCGCAAACCATAAGCCACATTCCTGGTGGCGGGTCATGTGCCTGACAGGCCTGGATTATTTCTCTACCCTTGGCTACCAGCCGGCCATCGCAGCGTTGGCGGCCGGCGTGCTGGCACCACTGGCCACCATTGTGCTGGTGCTCGTGACCTTGCTCGGCGCACTCCCCGTTTACAAACGTGTAGCCAGGGAGAGCCCCAACGGTGCCGGTTCCATCGCCATGCTCGAACGTCTCCTCCCCCGCTGGTGGGGCAAGCTGTTCGTCCTCGCCCTGCTGGGATTCGCCGCGACCGACTTCATGATCACCATTACGCTCTCCGCGGCCGATGCCACGGCCCACGTCATTGAGAATCCCTTTGCCCCGGATTTCCTGCACGGACAAAACATCATTATCACGCTCGTTTTGGTTGCCGCCCTGGCCGCGGTATTCCTGCGCGGCTTCAAGGAGGCCATCGGCATCGCCGTGGTTCTGGTGGCCGTCTTCCTGACGTTGAACCTCGTAGTCATCACGGTTTCCCTCATAAAGGTGGTGCACAGCCCACTTCTGACGAACGATTGGTGGACCGCTCTCACCACCCAGCACGGCAACCCGATCATGGTCGTTGCCATCGCCCTCCTGGTGTTCCCGCGCCTCGCGTTGGGACTCTCCGGATTCGAAACGGGCGTGGCCGTCATGCCCCAGATCAAGGGCCCAGCCACCGACACCGACGAAAACCCGGAGGGCCGCATCAAGGGCGCCCACCGCCTACTGACCACCGCCGCGGTCATCATGAGCACCTTCCTCATCACGTCATCCCTGGCCACCACCATCCTGATTCCTGCGGCCGAATTCCAGCCCGGCGGGGAAGCCAACGGTCGCGCCCTGGCGTTCCTTGCCCACGATCTCCTGGGCGAAGGCTTCGGCACCGTTTACGATGTCAGCACCATCGCCATCCTTTGGTTTGCCGGGGCCAGCGCCATGGCCGGACTGCTCAACCTAGTCCCGCGCTATCTGCCGCGCTTTGGCATGGCGCCCGAATGGGCCAGCGCCGTCAGGCCGCTGGTACTCGTGTTCACCGCCGTCGCACTTTTGATCACCATTATTTTCAAGGCCGACGTCGATGCCCAGGGAGGTGCCTACGCCACCGGCGTGCTGGTGCTCATCACCTCGGCGGCGATCGCCGTCACGCTTTCTGCCAAGCGCAAGGGTGAGCGCGGCAAGACCATTGCCTTTGGCGCGGTCTCGTTGGCGTTCCTGTACACCACCGTGGCGAACTCGATCGAGCGGCCGGACGGGCTGAAGATCGCACTCATGTTTATTTTGGGCATTGTGGTGGTCAGCCTCCTTTCACGTATACGCCGCTCCTTCGAGCTGCGGGCTACGTACATCCGTATGGACGAGGCCGCGATGGGCTTCGTGGCCGCAGTGGATGAGGGCAACATCCGGATCATTTCCCACGACCCCAAGAAGCGCAGCGCTGCAGCGTACCGACGCAAGCTGACCCAGGCCACGCAGGTCAATGAGATGGGCGATCCGCGCTGCGTGCTGTTCATGGAGGTCATTGTGGATGACTCATCGGACTTTGAAACAGCCCTCGAGGTCCGCGGCATCACCCGGCACGGCTACAAAATTCTGGAGGTGCACAGCTCCAACGTGCCGAACACGATCGCCGCAGTACTGCTGCACATTCGCGACGCCACCGGCATGATCCCGCACATTTACTTCCGCTGGACCGAGGGCAACCCCATCAGCAACCTGCTCAAGTACCTGCTCATCGGCGAGGGCGAAATCGCTCCTGTCACAAGGGAAGTGCTGCGCGAGGCCGAACCCGAGCTCACCGAACGCCCCTGGGTTCACGTCGGCTAAGGCGCGATTGGCCCACGACGGCTACGAAAATGCGCCATGAGGTGCATTTTGGGAGTCGGACATGCCCGTCTCTGCGTTGAGTCGTCACGTAACGCCCTTTAGAACGTTTCTAAAGGGCGTTACGTGACGGGTCGACGAACGAAGGGCCGAGGCACGAGGTCAGGGAGGGCGTGGGGACTACCAGCGGTTGTGGACGTCCTCGGCCCACCCCAGAATGTTGGCCACCCGGATCCGTGCGCCTGCGCTGTCGGTGATCGCGCCGTCGTAATGGCCAAAGCACTGATGAGTTTGATTCCCCAGCACGCCGAGATTGATGGCGGAAACCTTGTCGTAAAACGGGGTGAACACCAGGTCCGCGCTGGCGCCGTGGATGTGCCACGGCGCCAGCCAGGCGGTAGTGCTGTAATCCCAGACAAGATTCTCACTGATCTTGTGCAGGCGCCCATCCACCAAGAGCGAGTTCTCGGTGGCGCCGGTGCCGTCGGTCCATTTGGAACCGAGCTGGATGCCAATGATGCGCCCGTCCGTGACCCCGGAACCGGCTCCCCAGTTCCAATGCATCGAGTAGGGCCAACGCCCGCGGCCGTGGTCCAGCACCGCCCACGATTCGCCCGTCGGAATCTCAATAGCGACGCCGTCAACCCACAATGATCCGCTGGCCGGCCGGGCAACATCCTTGACCGTGTACTGAAATTGACGCTCATTCCAGGGCACCACAACACCGAGCGATTCATGCCCGGCAGGCCGTTCCGCCACAACATCCAACCGCACCCGATCCGTCACGGCACGCAGCCGCGTCCCACCGGGCAACTCATCAAGGTCAATCCGCAGCTTCTTGGTCCTGGCCCGGGCCGGCCCGTCCCCCAACGACGGCGCAAGGGTGGCACTGCCGCCGAGCACGCCGGTCACGTTGGCGCCGATCGATTCGCCCGTGCTCCGATCCAGCACCCACAATTCATGCACGGCTGCGTAGTCAAGCGAGGAAACCGTCAAGGCAATGATGTGAGTTGGGGAGGTCACCGCCCAATACTCCCAGCGCTTGTTCCGCCCCCATCGCTGCCTGCCGCGACCAATGCCGGAGGTGTCGTGCAGCGGTGTACGGGTCCAGCCCACCGCTGCAGGATTGAGCCGGCCGTTGGGCAGAACCAGCGCAACGGGGGCCGTGATTTCGGTTTCCACCAGCATGCTCATGACGTCGTCCTCGGGGTGGGTTGACGGTCAGCTGGCGCCGGAGCCCGACGCGGCCGGAACGAGAATCCAGAGCGCTTCCACGGGATGAGGTGAACGGTTTTCCCAAGTGTGCGGCTCACGGCCAGGGAACGACAGCGTGTCCCCGGCTTTTAGGTCATAGGACTCCTGCGTCATGATTAGGGTCAGTTCTCCGCTAATGATGTGCAGCACGTCAACATCGCAGTCCACTGTGTACAGCTCGGATTCGCCGCGACCGTAGGGGTCAATCGTGGCACTGAGGACTTGCAACTGGCGTTCCGAACGGGACGTCAGGAGCCGTTCGACGATTCCCTCGCCGCCCAAGGAGATCTTCGGACCCTCTCCCCTGCGGCTCAAATGGGTTTCCGAAGCGGCAAACAAGTCACCGATGTTGATGGAAAGCACCTGGCACAGCGTGACGAGTGAGGCCACACTGGGCGATGTCAGGTCTCGCTCGACCCTGCTGAGAAAGCCTTTCGTCAGCCCGGTGGCGGCGGCCACTTGTTCAATCGTGAGCCGCTGGTCCTGACGGGCAGCGCGGATGCGCGATCCAATAGCCACCGGATCGGAGCTTGGTTCTACGGGCAATGCTTTCATGACGGCTCCTCTTCGTGCCCACATTTTCAAGCAGCGTATTGACTGTAACTACAATCACAGTTTAGCCTAATAGACAACAAATGTTGCTTAAAGGGCAATTCCCGTTAGATGGAACCCAACTTCCATATTTCTAGGGTAGATCCCATAACTTTCGCATACTGGAGCATCACATGGATTTAAACATCGGCATAGTTGTCTTGTATTTAGTGGCCATGTTGGCCTTTGGCTGGTGGGGTAAATCCCGTACCAAGAACAATAGCGACTTTCTGGTGGCCGGCCGTCGCCTCGGTCCGTTCCTGTACACCGGAACCATGGCAGCCGTGGTTCTTGGTGGCGCCTCCACCGTGGGCGGTGTGGGCCTTGGCTACAAGTTCGGCATCTCCGGCATGTGGCTAGTAGTGGCGATCGGCGTCGGCGTATTGCTGTTGAGCCTTTTGTTCGCACCCACCCTGCAGAAGCTGAAGATCTACACCGTTTCACAAATGCTCAGCTTGCGGTACGGCCGGGAAGCAACGAAGGCCTCCGGCATCGTGATGCTCGCGTACACGATCATGATTGCCGCAACCTCCACCGGCGCCTATGCAACCATCTTCGTTGTCTTGTTCGGTTGGGACCGCTGGCTCGCCATCGCCGTCGGCGGCGCGATCGTGCTGGTCTACTCCACCATCGGCGGAATGTGGTCCATTACGCTGGCCGATCAGGTCCAGTTCATCATCAAGACCGTCGGCATCTTCTTCCTCATGCTGCCTTTCACGCTCAACGCCGCCGGCGGTATGACCGGTATCAAGAGCCGATTGGAAGATAGCTTTTTCCAGTGGGACGGCATCGGCGTAGGCACCATCGTGACGTTCTTTGTGGTCTACACCTTGGGCATTCTCATTGGCCAAGATATCTGGCAGCGCGTGTTCACCGCTAAGACTCCCGCCGTGGCACGCTGGGGTGGCGCCACTGCCGGTATCTACTGCATCCTGTACGGTGTGGCCGGCGCCTTGATCGGTCTTGCCGCCCGAGTTGCCCTTCCCTCCATTGATGTTGCCGCCCTGGGCAAGGACGCGGTCTACGCCGAAGTTGCCACGAACATCCTGCCCATCGGCATCGGTGGCCTAGTGATGGCGGCTGCCGTCGCTGCCATGATGTCAACCGCATCCGGCGCCTTGATTGCCGCAGCAACCGTTGCCCGCAAGGACGTAGTCCCCTTCGTGGCCAGCTGGTTCGGCAAGACGATCGACAACTCCGATTCCTCCAATCCGGAGCATGACATCAAGGGCAACCGACTCTACATTCTGGTACTGGGCGTCTTGGTCGTGCTGATCTCCATCCTCGCCTCCGACGTTGTGTTCGCCCTGACGATCGCCTACGACATTCTTGTGGGCGGCCTGCTCGTGGCCATCATCGGTGGACTCGTTTGGAAGCGCGGCACTGGCCATGGCGCCGCTTGGTCCATGGCGGCCGGTTGCGCCGTAACCCTGGGCCTGCTGGTCCTGTACGGCTCGGGCGTGCTGCATAGCTTTGATCCGTTCAACGACGGCATCTACGCCAACGAGCCCATCTACTTTGGCCTCGCCGCTTCCTTGGTGGTTTATGTAGTGGTGTCACTGCTGAGCACACCCACCCCGGTCCACATCCGCAAGGCCTGGGATGACCGCCTCGCAGCGGCCGCCACGGATTCCAACCCCGATGAGGTTGCTGCAGAACTGCAGAAGTAAGCGCCTCACGTTCGGGTGGGGGCGGGTGACGTAATTTATTACGTCGCCCGCCCCCACGGTGCTTTAAAGCAGTAGCCTAGGAAACAGCTTCATGAGATGCGATGTCAAGCTCCGACTGGTCGCACACCAACCCCATGCTTCACGGGTGGTTCGGATGAGGAAGTGACCGGTGGAAAAGTTCCACGGTAAGAGCACGCAAAGGCATTCACCATGACTCTGACTTCTGTAGCCCCCGTAATCAAGCGCCAGGCCGCCCGCACCTCCGGTATTCCGGTGCTGCCTGGGGTGGACGTAAACCTTGGTGCCGTCACTTTCTTCACCCCCACCGGCCACCACGCTTACTTCTCGCCCGAGCCGGCGGAACTTGTCGCGGCGCTGGAGAAGGCAGTACGCCCGGCCTTGTGGATCCCCGAGATTGGCACCTTGGTTGTAACCGTGGCGCAAACCGGGGTGCGGGCCGGTCGCGGATTGGGCTTCCGGCTGTCCGCCTACTAGGCCTTTACAAACCGCGTACGACGCCGGGTGCCCGGCCCGGGCTGGCCCCTCGCCTTGGCGCTGGGCTGCTCCGGGAATCACCCAACTAGGCGACTGCCGTCGGCAGGCCTTCCTTAACAGTGGCGATTACGGCACCTTGAGCCACCTCGTCGCCCTCAGCAACCAGCCACGCCAACGTGCCGGAAACCGGGGTGTTGATCTCGGCGTCGAACTTGTTGACAGTAACCTCAGCAATCACTTGGTAAGCCGTCACCGCGCAACCGTCCGCCGCACGCCATTCCATAAGGACTCCGGGCTCGGCGGGATCACCCGACATCATCGGGAAGAGAATATCCATAACCCACCGCCCTTCGGGCCGGCTGTTCGACCCCGCAACGACAGCATATGCGAGTCCCGTCCCCTATGGAATGCGCAGTGCCAATGTTCAGCGGGAATGTACAGCGGGAACACCGGCCTACGAAATCGGATCAGTTCAGGAGCCGGCGGCAGCCTTCTTCTTCGCGAACGTGGCGGATGCACTCCACGCGGCGGCCAGCGCTGCGGCGGCGCTCGATGCCATCACCACCATGCCGGCGTTCCCCTTGACGAGTCCCGCGATGAACAATGCGGCCATGCAGACCAATCCCATGGCGAATCCCATCCACTGGTAACGGGTTCCGTTGTTGCGGGCGGCGGCGTTAGTAGTAGCATTCATGGCTGGCTCCTTGGGATGGAAAGCAGATAGTTTGATGCGATGCCACGACTCTACGCAAGTACTTTCCACATTGGCAAGTACTTTCTGAAGCTTGATGGAAGATTCCGGTGACCCGAAACTTTTTCGCGAGGACAACCGGCCGAAAAACCGCGAAAATCCGCGCTAAAGTGGAGGCTGACTTTGAGGAGCAAGACCCGTGGCAGAACGCATTCCCACCCCAGCCGAGATCAAGCGGTGGCGTCAGTACCTGGCCGACGAACGGGCCGAGGCTGCCGTGTACCGTGATTTGGCCAAACGCCGTGAGGGTGAAGAACAGGCGATCCTCCTATCCTTGGCCGATGCCGAAGGGCGCCATGAGCAACACTGGCTGACACTGCTGGGCAGCCATGCCGGTTCACCAGTCAGGGCCTCTCTGCGCAACCAGCTGCTGGGCTTGTTGGCTCGCCGTTTCGGTTCGGTCTTCGTGCTAGCCCTGGCCCAACGTTCAGAATCGCGTTCCCCCTATGCCACCGATGTCGATGCAACCGCAGCCATGGCCGCGGATGAATCCATCCACGAAGAAGTAGTTCGGGGCCTTGCCACCCGAGGCCGGATCCGCCTCTCAGGAACGTTCCGCGCCGCCGTCTTCGGCGCCAATGATGGCTTGGTCAGCAACCTT
The DNA here is from genome assembly GCF_049897845.1 of Arthrobacter sp. TWP1-1. Classification (NCBI taxonomy): domain Bacteria; kingdom Bacillati; phylum Actinomycetota; class Actinomycetes; order Micrococcales; family Micrococcaceae; genus Arthrobacter; species Arthrobacter sp. TWP1-1. The sequence goes on along the minus strand of NZ_JAFCXC010000013.1, from coordinate 59,897 downwards.
TCACTCGTCGTCGGCATGGCCGCTACCGGTGTTTCGAGCCAGGTTGTCCTCTTCAGTGGGATCGCCGGTTTATTGGCCGGAGCGTTGTCCATGGGTGCCGGCGAATTTGTCTCCGTCCGCTCACAACGCGAGCTATTGGACGCATCCCAGCCAACCCAGATCACCTTGACGGCCGCCAAGTCGTTGGACCTTGAGAACAACGAGCTGGTGCTGGTTTATTTGGCACGCGGCATGTCGCACGAAGCGGCCGAACACCGGGCAGCCGAGCGCATGGGACAGTTCACCTGCGACTGCGACCCCAGCCTGTCGCTGCGTCCGGAGAATTTTGAGTCCGCCAATGAGCATGAGACGCTCGGCACCGCGTGGGGCGCCGCGAGCTCAAGTTTTTGCTTCTTTGCCTCCGGCGCCATCATTCCCATCATTCCGTTCCTCTTTGGGATGACGGGAATTGGATCGCTGGTACTTTCCTGCGTTCTGGTGGGTCTGAGTCTCATGGGAACCGGCGCCATGGTGGGCCTACTTTCCGGCGCCTCCCCGATGTGGCGCGGACTGCGCCAGCTTGCCATCGGCATGGGTGCCGCCGCCGCGACCTACCTTCTTGGCCTCGCCTTCGGCGGCGTGATCGGCTGATAGCAGCACTGCCTCTCCCCCGATGCAACGCTCGCGCAGCTATGACAAGTTTTTGAGGAACGCTCGCGCAGTAAAGAGCAGGTTTTGACGAACGCTCGCGCAGTTACCTGCGCGAGCGTTGCTTGTTTTCGCCCCGCTACTGCGCGAGCGTTGCCTGTTTTAGCCCCACTACTGCGCGAGCGTTCCAAGGGATGGGGCGGCAATTCACTTGGCCAGAAGTTGGCATGCCTCCGCGACGGTGTCCACAACATGCACATGGGGTGCCATGGAACGCCCCACCGCCAATTTCCTGAGCAGGGGCAGGACCGGGACCTCTTCTTCCCAATAACGGCAGCCCACCAAAACCATGGGTACCACGGCACCTTCGGCCGCATAGTAGTTCTCGCAGGCGTCCTGAAAAATTTCTTGGACCGTTCCCGCTGCTCCGGGCAGGAACACGATTCCGCCCCGTGACCGGTCCAGCAGGACCGCCTCGCGCAGCGCGTTCGTGAAGTACTTCGCGACCTTCGTTGCGAAAATGTTGGGCGGTTCATGCCCGTAGAACCATGTGGGAATGCCCAGGGTTTGGGCACCGTCAGGATACTCAGCCACAACCTCAAATGCGGTCCTGGCCCACTCGGTCACCGAGGGGCGGAAGCCGGGGATGGCAGCCAAGGTGAGGAGGGCTCGATCCAGGGTCCCGGCGTCGTACGCGGAAAGGTAGGCACCCAAATTGGCGGCCTCCATCGCTCCGGGGCCACCGCCGGTAGCCACCAGGAAACCGGCCAAGGTGAGAGAGCGGCCGAGCTCCGCGGCCTGGGCATATTGAACACTGCCGCGCGGCGCATCGTGGCCACCCATGACACCCACCACCGGAGTTGGCACCGCGGTCAAAAGATCATCGAGAGCATCGGAAATGGCGTGGTCATGCATGGCGGTGGCGAGCGTGGCATGTAGCGACGGGGCACGGCCCGCTTGGAGACTCCACTGGTAAATACGGGCATCGGGGACGCCCTCGTACTCAGCGTCGTCGATACCTGCGAAGAGTTCGGCGCCGGTGTAAAGATGCCCACGGTAGGCGTTAAACGGAAGATGGGGCAGCGTCGGGAAAATCAAGGCGCCGCGAGAACGCAGCAACTCCTCTACTCCAGGATCGAAGGTGCAACCCATGAAAACGGCCCCCGAAGCACGCAATGCCACGAGGATCGGTGACTTGCCGCGCAGATCCAACGATTGAAAGTGCCAGCCCCGCATGGACTTGGCGCCATGGGCCACCAGCTCATCAAAGCGGGGCATCGATTCAATCTCAAGGTCGCGGGGCGCAAGGGGTGCATTCACGCATTCAGCCTAGCCGCGGGGACGTCAGCCGGCGCCCCAAAATCCCGTTACGGTTGAAGTGATACTTTCAGGCGCCGCGCTGGCGCCCCACCAGGAGGAGCACCCATGCAGGAAATCAACACCGCCGATGTTTTGGCCGCGGATTCAAACGTCCAGATCATTGACGTGCGCGAGTCCGCAGAGCTGTCCACCGGCATGATCGAAAATGCTGTGCATATTCCTTCGGGATCGGTGCTGGACCGCGCAGGGGAACTCGACAAGTCGCGCCGCGTCATCGCCGTCTGCCACGGCGGCGGGCGCAGCAGTCGCGTTGCCGAGATGTTGACCGAGCTCGGATTCAATGCCGACACTCTGGGTGGCGGGATGAGCGGCTGGGAAGCCGAAGGCCTGCCGATGGTTCCGCCAGCTCAGTAGCGGCCTGAAGTTAAAGGAAACAGAAAGGGTCTTTGCCGTTGATATCAACGGCAAAGACCCTTTCTGTGTCCTGGATGCAGTACGGCCTGTTTAGCCGTTGAAGTCAGCCGGGTTCGGGCCCGTGCGGCCGTCGCGCTCCAGCGCATCGATTGCGGTCAGCTCGGCGTCCGTGAGGTCAAAGCCCAGGATGTCCAGGTTCTCGGCAATGCGGGCCGGAGTGACCGACTTAGGAATGATGACCCTCCCCTGCTGCAGGTGCCAGCGCAGGACCACCTGAGCGGACGTGCGGCCATGCGCTTCGGCGATCGCCAGCACGGCAGGTTCATTCAGGACGGCACCCTGCGCCATCGGGCTCCACGCCTCGGTGACAATGCCGTTCGCAGCAGCAAAGGTGGAGATGGCTCGCTGCTGCAGGGCCGGGTGGATCTCAACCTGGTTCACGGCCGGGACGGTCCCGCCCAGGGCAATGACCTTTTCAAGGTGCTCGGGCAGGAAGTTGGAAACGCCGATGGACCGCACACGGCCGGCAGCCAGCAGTTCCTCGAGGGCCTTCCACGAGTCCAGGTACGAATCCGTTGCGGGAGCCGGCCAGTGGATGAGGTACAAATCGAGGTAGTCAAGGCCCAACTTGGCCAGGCTGTCCTCATACGCGGCCAGGGTTGCCTCGTAGCCGAGATCGGCGATCCAGACCTTCGAGGTGATGAACAGTTCCTCGCGGGCCAGGTTTGAGGCGGCCAGCGCCCGGCCAACACCTTCCTCGTTGCCGTAGATGGCGGCGGTGTCGATGCTGCGGTACCCGGCTGCCAGCGCTGCCGTTACAGCCACCTCGGTCTCATCGTTGGGCACCTGGAAGACGCCGTAACCGCTCTGCGGCATGACCACACCGTTGTTGAGCGTAATCGTGGGGATGGAATTCATAATGTTCTCCTTGAATTGGATGGTTTAGAGGGCTTGTGCAGGCTCGCCTGCATGCGCGGCAAGAGGTTCGACGTCGGATGGCAGCTTTGCGTCGTCGGCTGCACTGAGCTTTTTGGCGTTCGCTGCCGCGTAGCTCATGACAATGACTGCCAGCACTGTCAATCCGGCACCGGCCCAGATGGGCGAGGTGTAGCCAAGTCCTGCCGTGATGGTGACGCCGCCGAGCCAGGCGCCCAGCGCGTTGCCGAGGTTGAAGGCGCCGATGTTGGCACCGGAGGCCAGCGTTGGCGCCGCTGCCGCGTACTTCATGACGCGCATCTGCAGGCCAGGAACGGTGGCGAAGCCAAATCCGCCCATGAGGAACAGGGAGGCGATGGTCATGGGCTGGCTGCTAGCAGTGAGTGCGAACAGGGCGAGAATGACCACCAGGACTGAGAGGGCGATCAGGAGCGTCTTGTCCACGTTCTTGTCCGCGGCCTTGCCACCGAGCGTATTGCCGATGAATAGGCCCACGCCGAAGAGGATGAGCAGCCACGGCACGGTTGTTGCGGCGAAGCCGGTTACGTCGGTCAGGGTGAAAGCTATGTAGGTAAACGCACCAAACATGCCGCCGTAGCCAAGAACCGTCACCGAGATGGACAGCCACACTTGGCGGGACTTGAAAGCTCGCAATTCCCCGCGCAGTCCGGCTCCGCGTTCATGGTGCAGATTGGGGACCAGTGCCAGGATGCCAATCAGCGAGATCACGCCGATGGCCGTGATGGCCCAAAACGTTGAGCGCCACCCGGCATGCTGACCCAACAGTGTTCCGAAGGGAACACCCAGCACGTTGGCCGCCGTCAGGCCGGTGAACATGATGGCGATGGCTCCGGCCTTCTTGCTCGGGGCCACCATGTCGGCTGCCACTACGGCGCCAATGCCAAAGAACGCTCCGTGACACAGGGCAGCGATGATGCGCCCAATCATCATGGTGGTGTAGTCCGGCGCCATGGCGGAAATCAGGTTCCCCACAATGAAGAGGACCATCAGGCCGGCAAGTACGGGCTTTCGCGGAAGTCGAGTCACGGCTGCCGTCAGGAACAGCGCACCAACGACCACGCTCAAGGCGTATCCGGAGATCAACCAGCCAGCGGTGGCCTCGCTGACCTGGAAATCTGCCGCAACGTCAGGGAGCAACCCCATAATGACAAATTCGGTGAGTCCGATGCCGAACCCGCCAAGTGCTAATGCGATCAGGCCGAGTGGCATGATTCTCCTTCAAAGACTTGGGAATGTGAAATAAGGCGCGTAGGCTAGTAGTTGCAGACGCTTTATAAATTGTTGCACACGCAATTAGCAGGCGCAAGCAACTAAATGCCTTTGTGCCACACCACACATTTCTCGAGAGGATCACGCATGGGAATCCAGGACGACGCCGTCGAAATTCGCGCGCAGGGTTGGCGGACCTTGGCAGCCCTCCACGGCCTCATTGAAACGAGCATGGAGAAAGCCCTCCAGAACGACGCCAAGTTGTCCGTAGTTGAGTACACGGTTCTGGATGCTTTGGCGCGACAGGATGGATGGCACATGCGCATGCAGCAGCTGGGACGCGCCACGGCCCTGAGCCCGAGCGCCACCACGCGACTAGTCAACCGCCTTGAGGACCGCGGACTACTCACGCGCATTCTCTGCGCGGACGATCGACGCGGCATCTACACCGAGCTGACGGCCGCGGGCTCTGAATTGCTGGCCACGGCACGCCCCGTCCACGACGAGGCCTTGGAGTGCGCCCTGGCCGAGGCCGCAGCACTGCCCGAATTGGCGCCGTTGGTCGAGGCACTGCCCCAGCTGCACGCCGTGGTGCCTGCCGGCTAAACCAAGAATGCCGCCAAACGGCGGCATTCTTCACACGGTGTAGCGTTTTTGGGCTGCGACTTGAGGTTCAGTCCCACCAAAAGTCCCAAACCGGAGCATTGACCAGCCGCTGCGCATACTCATCCTTACTAAGCGGCTCGTTCCCGTCCTGGGAGCAAAAGTTGTCGAAGCACAGCAAATAATGCTCTTCCATGACAGCCCTGGCCCCGGCCAACGTGGTTGGCGGGCGCGCAACCCGCAACGTCATTGTTGTTCGTCCCAGTTCGTACAAAACGGCACCGAACCGGTCCTCCCATGACCTGAGAACGGCTGATATGTCACGGCCTGCCAAGTCATGGTTGCACGGCCCGGTCCAGCCGACGAGTTGGGGCACATCTGCCGGGCGCGTTGCCGGGACAAGCAAGATCCCAGCCTCCACTCCACCGTAGCCTGACCCCCACCCACCCGATTGCGCCAGAGGAACGCTCTCGACGTTTCCAGCTGGCGGAGTCCCTGGTCCAATCCCAGGAAATGGCGGCCTTCTTTCCGGCACGGGTTCACCCGTTTCACCGTTCACAAGCCGCATTCCATCCCAGCAGCCTTGAAGCACATTAGAGGCTTCGTCACCATGGTCACGGCTCGGTGACTGGCCGGAAAATTCGTGTTCCGGATCGCCGCAACGGTTTCCTGGGCCGCCAACGACCGGCCACAGGCCAGTGCGTTTGAAAGCCCTCGCCAAGTCTCCCCAAAGGGCGCCGGTCCTATCCCAATCCGTGGGCGTGTACCACCCGATGTGTGGCAGCTCATCGCTGAGCGTTTCCTTGCCCGGACCTTCCCAGATCTTGTACCTTTCGGGCCGCAACGCAAACCCAGGCGGGACCGCTACGCCACCGACCTTCGATGTACCGTCGGCTGGGAATGCACCGCGTTTTTTGGCCCTAATGGCGATGTCGACCGGCGCTTCAGTTGAAAGGGTGCGGCCGGAGGGCATGCCCCACATACTGTCTCCAAAAATATCCATGTATCGATCGTGGCCCTGACCGCCGGCACTGACAATCCTCCGCTTTCCTAATGTGGATAAGGTGCAGGTTAAAGGGCCCTGTGGAGGAATGATCCGGCACTCCCCAGCCGAACGCCGCCGGATATTGAACTTCATAGACCCTCCATTTCCCTTGTTCTGCAGGCACGGTGGTGCTTGGATTAGTCCATGACGCACGTGGTGCAGGCAGACTACCTCGTGGTCGGGGCCGGGGCCGCGGGCATGGCCTTCACGGATGCCCTGATTGACCATTCCAACGCGCGCGTGGCCATCGTGGACCGGCGCCACGGGGTCGGCGGTCACTGGCTGGATGCTTACCCCTTCGTCCGCCTACATCAGGCATCTGCGTTCTACGGCGTCGCGTCCACGCTGCTGGGCCGTGGCCAGCTTCAACATCGGGGTCCGGAAGTCGGACTGCACGAGCGCGCCGACGCCGCAGAAATCTGTTCCTATTACAGTCACATCCTGACGGACCGGATGCTGGAGTCAGATCGGGTGGAATTCCTTCCCAATTGCGAGTACCTGCCCAACGCTCAGATTCGATCTCGCGTCTCGGGCCAGCTCCTGGAGATGTCCCCGGATTGCCGCGTTGTGGATGCGCGCTACCTCTCCCCCGATATTCCGGCGAAGACCCCCGCACCGTTCGAGGTGGCCGCCGGCACTCGGGTCATTCCCGTCGGCGATTTGGCCCAGATAGATGTGGCGCCAAGCCAGTACGTCATCGTTGGCTCGGGCAAGACGGCGAGCGACGCCTGTATCTGGCTGCTCAACCATGGCGTGGATACCGGGAACATCTGCTGGGCCAGGCCCCGGGAACCCTGGATGCTCAACCGGGCAGTGGTTCAACCGAATCCAACCGTTTTCCTCGGCATGGTCGCCGACATCATGGAGGCGGCTGCGACGGCAGACTCGCTCGATGAGCTGTTCCTGCGGATGGAAGACGCCGGCATCATGCTCAGGATCGACCGCTCCGTCACGCCAACCATGGCGAAAACCCCCACACTGGCCATCTGGGAACTAGAGCTGCTTCGCACCATTGAGCACGTGGTGCGGCTGGGGCATGTCCGCTTGGCCGAGCCGGGGCGCATCACCTTCGACCAGGGATCGGTTTCGACAGCGAAGGACGCCATCGTGGTTCACTGCGCGGCATCCGGCCTGAAGTACCCGCCCACCATACCCATCTGGGGCCGGACCGCCATCACCTTGCAGCCCATCCGGGCAGGATTCCCTTGTTTCGGGGCCGCACTTGCGGGCTATGTGGAGGCCACCCGCAATGACGACGCGGAAAAGAACCGGCTCGGCCCGCCGACACCGTATCCGAACAGTCTTGCCGAGTGGGCCACCATGAACATTCTGGGAACCCGGGCCGCAATGGCCTTCGGATCTGAACCTGACATCAAGGCCTGGGCCGACGGCGTCGCCATCAACCCTGCTGCTCTCCCGCCGGAGCAGGACAGGTCCGTGGCACTGCAGGACGTGCTCGGTCGTCTAAAAATCCAGGTACCTCGGGGCCTTGAGGGTTTGGCCAAAATCAGCTGAGGCTGCCGAAGGTGAGACCGAAAGCGAGCTACGCGAAGCGAAGGTGCGCCAAGGCTGAGCGGCGGGAAACGGCGTCGTACCTTTTGCTCGGGACACGGATGTGGGCACAAAAAAGCGCGGCCACCCCACCGTGAAAGTGGGGCGGCCGCGCTTTCGCGTGTAAGAAGACTTACAGAGCTGCGAAAACTTCGCGCAGCAGTGTGGCGGTCTCGGAAGGCGTCTTGCCAACCTTTACACCGGCAGCCTCGAGGGCTTCCTTCTTGGCCTGGGCCGTACCTGCGGAGCCGGAAACGATGGCGCCAGCGTGGCCCATGGTCTTGCCCTCAGGAGCGGTGAAGCCTGCAACGTAGCCAACAACGGGCTTCGTGACGTGAGCCTTGATGTACTCGGCTGCGCGCTCTTCAGCGTCGCCACCAATTTCACCAATCATGACGATGGCCTTGGTCTCCGGGTCAGCTTCGAACGCAGCAAGTGCGTCAATGTGCGTGGTGCCGATGACGGGGTCGCCACCGATGCCGATCGCGGTGGAGAAGCCCAGGTCGCGCAGTTCGAACATCATCTGGTAGGTCAAGGTACCGGACTTGGAGACCAAGCCGATCGGACCCTTCTGGGTGATGTTGTTCGGCGTGATGCCAACCAGTGCTTCACCGGGGGTGATGATGCCGGGGCAGTTCGGGCCGATGATGCGGGTGATCTGCTTGCCGTCGGCGTCAACCTTGGACTGAGCAAGTGCCCAGAACTCGGCTGCGTCCTGAACGGGCACGCCTTCGGTGATGACAACGACCAGCGGAACGCCGGCTTCGATGGCTTCAACAACAGCGTCCTTGGTGAATGCCGGGGGGACAAACACGATGGAGACGTCTGCGGCGGTCTTTTCGACAGCCTCAGTGACGGTACCGAAAACGGGCAGTTCAACGTCGCCGTGAACAACCGTGGTGCCGGCCTTGCGTGCGTTCACGCCGCCGACTACCTGGGTGCCAGCCTTGAGCATGAGGGCGGTGTGCTTGGTGCCCTCGCCGCCGGTGATGCCCTGAACGATGACCTTGGAATCTTTATTCAAGAAGATAGACATAAGTTTCTTTCCCCTACTTCGAGGCGTTGGCGAGTTCGGCGGCCTTGTCGGCGCCCTCGTCCATCGTGGCGGCCAGGGTTACCAACGGGTGGTTGGCTTCGTTGAGAATGCGACGGCCTTCTTCAACGTTGTTGCCGTCGAGACGGACAACCAGCGGCTTGTTGGCAGCTGAACCGAGCTCGGCGAGTGCGCCGACAATGCCCTTAGCAACAGCGTCACAGGCAGTGATGCCACCGAAGACGTTAACAAAAACGCTCTTGACCTGAGGATCGTTGAGGATGACGTCCAAACCAGCGGCCATGACCTCTGCGGATGCTCCACCGCCGATGTCCAGGAAGTTGGCGGGCTTGACGCCGCCGTGGTTTTCGCCAGCGTATGCAACAACATCCAGCGTGGACATAACCAGGCCGGCACCGTTGCCGATAACTCCGACTTCGCCGTCGAGCTTGACGTAGTTCAAGTCCGCAGCCTTAGCCTTGGCCTCCAACGGGTCAGCTGCAGCAGCGTCTTCGAGTTCCAGGTGGTGCGGGTGACGGAAGTCGGCGTTCTCATCGAGTGAGACCTTGCCGTCCAGAGCCACGATGTCGCCGGCGCCGGTGAGAACCAACGGGTTGACCTCTACGAGGGTGGCATCTTCCTTGACGAAGACGTCCCACAGCTTGATGATGGTTGCGGCAACCTTGGGTGCCAGCTCAGCGTTGAAGCCTGCAGTTGCAACGATCTCGTCGGCCTTGGCCTGATCGATGCCAACGGCGGGGTCCACTGCAACGCGGGCCAGAGCCTCGGGGCGCTCAACGGCGAGCTCCTCGATTTCCATGCCGCCTTCTACCGAGCACATGGCCAGGTAGTTGCGGTTGGCGCGGTCCAGCAGTACAGAGAAGTAGAACTCCTCGGCAATGTCTGCACCCTGGGCGATCATGACCGTGTTAACGGTGTGACCCTTGATGTCCATGCCGAGAATGTCAGAGGCATAACCGAACGCTTCTTCAGCGTTCTTGGCTACCTTGACGCCGCCAGCCTTACCGCGGCCACCGACCTTCACCTGTGCCTTGACGACGGTTACGCCGCCAATCTTCTCGGCTGCTGCCTTTGCTTCTTCAGGGGTGTGCGCCACGATGCCGGCCAACACGGGAACGCCGTGAGCCTCAAACATGTCGCGCGCCTGGTATTCAAACAGGTCCACGGATTAGTGTCCTTCTGCGTCGAAGTAGTGATTTTGAGGGCGTTAACCCCCTTTCACACATTACCGTCTCACACCGCAAGCACATATTTGGCGCGCTGGCCACAGTATATTGCGGTTATTCAGCTCACAATTACTTGCTTTTAGCGCACGACGGCGTAACTCAACTAGCGGCGTCAGCTCGCCTGGCTCGCCTAGCTTGCAGCTTTCGCTGTGGCTTTGTCTGTGCCGAACAGTTCGTATTTCTCCGCGGCGACAAAAAACCCAAGGCCACTGGCCAGATTCGCGCAAGCTACGCCGTCGTCCATCGGCGCACAGCGGTAGCCCTGGGCCTCAATGGCCTGGCCCGGCGCGAGAACGGGGATGCTCGCCATTTCCTGCGTCACGGTTCCCTTGGCACCAAAAGCGGCCTCAACGGCTGTCACTCCAGCCCGACAGCCGCCATAGATTGCAGCGTCGGGGTACAGCACGGCAGTCCCGCCAAGGTAGCCAACATTGGTCCCGGAACAGTTATCTTTTTGATCGGCTTCCTTGACAGCCGGGTACCCCGCCATCTGGCAATTCACCACGGGAATGGTGGGAGCGGCCGCAATCGCGGAATCGGAAAAGTTGTTAGGTTCCCACGGCTGGTTCAGGTTGCCGGCTTTGGACCCCGTAAACACGCACGCGATATTGCGTGAATCCGTCACAAACTGCGGCAGCTCCGTTTCCACGGCGTCTTCGGTGGCCTGAGCGACGGGCGTTGCCTTGAGCCTGTCGACGTAGGTCAATGGCGTAGTGGGGCCTTGGGTTGCGGCGGGAGTTCCCCCATTCACCGGAACGGTGATGCACCCGGCCAACGCCAAAGAACCAAACAGCACAACAACAACCGCGGTTGCCCGCCGTCGAAATCCTGGCCCTGAAGCAGTCCGTTCCCGGCTCATACCGTTACTACCCTTCGACCTTGACCAACGGTGCGTAGCGCAGCAAGAGACGCTTTTCACCAATATCGAAGCGAACCTTGGCCACCGATTTGTCCCCCGCACCGCTGACTTCCAGTACCGTGCCGTTGCCGAAGCTCGTGTGGTTGACCTTGTCGCCCACACTGACCGAAACAACTTCCTTTTGCGGCTGCACGCGGCCGGCCACGGCACGGGCAGAAATGCTCGGGGGAAGCGTCCCGGAATCACGCCCACCGACGGCAGAGCCAGCACCCCACGATGAACCCGAATAGCGGCTGCTGCCAAAGTCCCCCGACACGGGAGCCACGCGTGCGGTGCCTTCGCGCTTCCACTCAATGAGCTCGGCAGGCACTTCCTCGATGAACTGGCTGGCGGGGTTGTACTGGCTTTGGCCCCACAGGCTGCGCACTTCCGAACGCGTCAGGTACAGCCGCTTGCGTGCCCGCGTCAGACCCACGTAGGCCAAACGGCGTTCCTCCGCCAGTTCCTTGGGATCCGTGGCCGATCGCGAATGCGGGAACAGTCCGTGTTCCATACCGGTCAGGAACACTACGGGGAATTCAAGGCCCTTGGCAGTGTGCAGCGTCATGAGCGTCACGACACCCAAGCGCTTGGCTTCGGCTACGGCCGCCGCGGCCTCGGCTTCGGAACCACCCGGGGCATCGGGAATCTGATCGGCATCGGCCACCAGCGAAACCTGTTCGAGGAATTCTCCCAGCGTGCCCTCCGGGTTCTCCTGCCCAAATTCACGCACGACGGCGAGAAGTTCCGCCAGGTTTTCAACGCGGGACTCGTCCTGTGTATCCGTGCTGGTACGCAACGCCTCCAGGTAACCTGTCTGCTCCAGCACGGCTTCCAAAGCCGTGGCTGGGCTGGCTGTTGCGGCCACCTCGCCCAGGTCCGCCATCATCTTGGCGAAAGCGTTGACGGCGTTGAGGGAACGTGAGGCGATGCCGGGTGCTTCATCGGCGCGGGCCAAAGCCGCCGAAAACGTAATCCGTTCCCGCTCTGCCAAGGCCGCGACCGCACCTTCGGCGCGGTCGCCGATGCCGCGCTTTGGTTCGTTGAGAATCCTGCGCAAGTTGACGTCGTCGTCCGGGTTTACGAGGGCTCGCAGATAGGCCAGCGCGTCCTTGATTTCCTTGCGCTCGTAGAATCTGGTGCCGCCAACTACGCGGTACGGCAGCCCGACGCGGACCAAAATATCCTCGATGGCGCGTGACTGGGCGTTGGTGCGGTAGAAAATGGCCACATCGCCGGGACGGATGTCGGTCTCGTCCTGGAGCCGGTCAATCTCTTTGGCGATGAAGCGGGCTTCCTCATGCTCTGACTCGGCAACATAGCCGATGATCTTTTCGCCATCGCCTTCGGCGGTCCACAACCGCTTTTCGCGGCGGTTGGGGTTGCGGGAGATCACGGCGTTGGCGGCACTGAGGATGTTCTGCGTGGAGCGGTAATTTTGCTCCAGCTTGATGGTGTCCGCGTTGGGATAGTCCTGTTCGAACTCCACGATGTTGCGGATGTCCGCGCCACGGAACGCATAAATGGACTGGTCTGAATCGCCCACAACCGTCAGCTGTGCCGGTGCCATCTCGGTGGTTGAGCCTGCCGAATCGCCGGCGTCCGTGCCAACGATCTCCTTGACCAGCGCATATTGGGCGTGGTTGGTGTCCTGGTACTCGTCAACAAGCACGTGCCGGAACCGGCGCCGGTAGTAATCGGCAACGCCCGGGAAGGCCCGGAACATGTAGACGGTCTGCGCAATGAGATCGTCAAAGTCCATGGCGTTGGCCTGGCGCAGACGCTGCGCATAGCCCTTGTAAACTTCGGCGACTGCAGCGGCGAAGGGGTCGTTGAAATTGGTGTTCATGGAGTTTTCATCGTCATCGATGAGCTCGTTTTTTAGCGCCGAAATCTTGTGCATGATGGCCTTGGGCGCGAACTTCTTCGGGTCCAGGTCCAGCCCCTTGGAAACGAGCGTGATCAAGCGCAGTGAATCGGCGGAGTCATAGATGGAGAAGTTTGAATTGAGGCCGATGGTCTTGGCCTCGCGGCGCAAGATTCGCACGCACGACGAGTGGAAGGTGGAGATCCACATGCTCTTCGCCACGTCACCAATGAGGGCCTCGATGCGTTCACGCATCTCTGCGGCGGCCTTGTTGGTGAAGGTAATGGCCAGGATCTGGCCGGGATGAGCCTGTCCCGTAGCCAAGAGATACGCGATCCTATGGCTGAGGACACGGGTCTTGCCCGATCCGGCACCTGCCACGATCAGCAGCGGCCCACCGGTGTGAACCACGGCTGCTTCCTGCTCGGGGTTCATTCCTTCAAGCAGCCCCGCGGGGTCCGGCCAGCGGCGCGCCGAGCTGATGCCTTCACTGCCGTAGTCCGGTCCCGGGGCACCACCGAATGCCGGCGGCTCCGGAACGGCTCCGTCGGCACCGAATTCGGGCGCGTCAGCACCCGGATCGTCCTGTTCAAAGGACGGCCAGACTGGCAGACCGGCACCTGCACTGAGCTTTGGTTTGGACTTTTCGGGGTAAGGGTCAAACAACATATCCATGGTGCCATCCAGTCTAGTTGGCCCCACCGACATTCCCCACGACCTCCCATCCACTCGCAAGCTCGCGGCGGGGCCCTCGGTCGTGTGGGCCCATGTCCGCCCTCGCGGCACTCCCTCGCAAGCTACGACGGAAGGGTGCCGCTTTCCAGCGCCGCCTTGACCTGTGTCACCGCGTGCTGCGGTCCGGCCACAAACCAGTCAAGCCCGTTGACATGTACGACGGCGGTGTCCCCACCTGCCGCCCGAACGATCCCCTTGCCGGGGAGCCAGTCCCAGGACGGGCAGCTGTGTTGGAACCAGGCGCCCAGTTCACCCTGCGCAACCCGTGAAAGATCGCAGGAACCCGAGCCCATCATGCGCAGAGTTGCCGGAAGCCCCGCGGCGGCCTGCCACGGCGCGGCCGCTCGGGGTTTGGCCAGCCAGCTCGGGTGAATATAGGTACCGGCGGACAACTGCGCAATGTCGTCCCGGGAATCCACCGCGATCGGTTCACCGTTGAGCGTTGCCGGGTGTTCTGTTCCACCCATCCACAGCTTGTCCTCTTCCGGCTGGTAGACAGCTCCTAGCAGTACCTCAGCGTCGGCGAGGGGGTCCGGCGTCGTACTTGCATCCGGGACGGCGGCCAGGGCCATCGCGGCACACCAATAGGTCGATCCACTGGTGAAGTTATAGGTTCCGTCAACCGGGTCAATCACCCAGCAGCGGCCCGAGGTTCCTTGATATCCGGCGCCTTCTTCGCCAAGGATCGAGTCCTCGGGGCGGGCGGCGCGCAAGGCATCGAAGAGGTATTTTTCGGCGGCGAGATCGGCGGCCGTGGCAAAATCGGAGACGCTGCCCTTGATCTGGCGGCCGTCGCGGAGTTCGGCTAAACCGCCTGACCGGATCGAGTGGGCTAGGGCGCCGGCGTCGCGCAGTAGTTTCGCCGCCAATTCACTGTCGGTGGGCGCTGAGGGAGATTCATTAGCCATGGCTCCACCCTAATCTGGGCGATAATGATTTCATGGCTAAAACTCCCGCCCAGCGCGCTGCAAAACATGGCAATGCCGCCACACCACCGGTCGCTCCCGTGGTCAACACCAGCACCCAGCGCTCTCCGCACAAGGCTCAGAGCAACGCGAATATGCTGCTGATCGCCGGTTCCGTGGCCTGCCTGTTCCTTTTTTGGTACTTCCATCTGCTCACGCTGAACCAGATGACTGACATTTCCGGCGGCTTGACGATGCCCGATTCCATGGTCTTCGGTTTTGACGTCGCCCATGTTGAAGCGTTGCGGTCCGCCATGGACTCAGATGCCCGTGGCCAGTTGCAGTTCGTTCACAAGACCGCAGGCATGCTCTTCCCCTTGGTCCTTGGCTTGGTTGCCATGACCATGATCGCCATGAACGTTGCGAAGAAATCCCTCCGGCGCATCCTGTGGATCTTCCCAGTCCTGTTTGCCGTGGCACAGTTGTGGGCCAACGTGTCCATCGACAACATGCTCGGCGCGGAAACCCTGGACTCCGGGGCAGTCGCTCTGGCTTCGGCACTGGTCTCTGCGAGCTGGCTGCTGCTGATTTTGACCCTGGCAAGCATCGGTGTGGCCTTGTTCCTTGGCCGGAAGAAAAACCCCGTTCCCTCTCAGGCCTAGCGGACGGCCGGGCGCCTCCCCCGACGCCCGGCCGCCGTCCGTTTTTTGCTTGCCTGCCTAGTCCGCTAGGCTTGGTGACGCGCCTCTGTAGTCCAATGGATAAGACAGCC
Organism: Arthrobacter sp. TWP1-1; assembly: GCF_049897845.1. Classification (NCBI taxonomy): domain Bacteria; kingdom Bacillati; phylum Actinomycetota; class Actinomycetes; order Micrococcales; family Micrococcaceae; genus Arthrobacter; species Arthrobacter sp. TWP1-1. The sequence goes on along the minus strand of NZ_JAFCXC010000013.1, from coordinate 44,714 downwards.
CTCTCCTAAAGGGCAGATCCGGGTTCGATCCCCGGCGGGGGCACTCTTTCAATCAGCAAGGAATAGCCATGACCTCTGGCGCCGACCCTGTTTCTTTGCCCGCGTTTCTCCGTCTGCGTTTCGTTGTCCGCGGCCATGACAATCCTTAGAACCGTTGTGCTCTTTGCACTGGCCGCCGTGGCCGAGATTGGCGGCGCCTGGCTAGTGTGGCAGGCGGTCCGCGAGAACAAATCGTGGTGGTGGGCCGGCCTCGGCGTCGTAGTCCTGGGCGCTTATGGTTTCATCGCCGCCATGCAGGCCGACGCCAACTTTGGCCGGGTCTTGGCCGCATACGGCGGCGTTTTCATTGCCGGATCCCTCATTTGGGCCATGATCTTCGACAAATTCAGCCCCGACCGTTGGGACGTCATCGGCGCACTCATCGCTTTGCTCGGGGTCAGCGTCATCATGTTCGCCCCACGCGCCAGCTGAATCGTCCCTCACGAAGCCTTCGATAAGATGAGCGCTAGGATCGAAGGCGTGAAAACTGTTCTCAAAGTGTCAGCCGTCTGCATCTACGATCCCACCGGCCGGCTACTGACCGTCCGCAAGTCCGGCACCACCAAGTTCATGCATCCCGGCGGCAAGCCGGAGGTTGGCGAGAGCGCCGCCGAGGCCGGCTCCCGCGAACTGTCAGAAGAAGTGGGCATCAACGTTGCCCCCGCCGATCTGGAACTTCTCGGCGTCTGGACGGGAACGGCCGCCAATGAATCCAACACGGACATCGAGGCCACCGTCTTCACCGCCCCTGGCACTTGGGATGCAGAGTCAATACGGCCGACGGCGGAAATCGCCGAGTTGCGCTGGATGGACATTTCACGGGCGGCCGACCACGACGATCTCGCTCCACTGCTAACCGAGTACGTCCTCCCCCGCCTGCTGGCGAGCTGATTCGGCGCTGCCGCACCAGCGGCGGCGCTACGCTTCCTCGGGGATCGCAGCCTCGGAAACGGCAGCAACGGCCTGGGCGAACTGGGTGTCGTGAAGTTCCGCGTAGCGTCCGCCACGGACGATGAGTTCATCGTGCGTTCCGCGTTCCACAATGCGTCCGGCCTCGAGCACCAGAATGACATCAGCCGAGCGGATCGTGGACAGCCGGTGGGCAATGACGAGTGCCGTCCTACCTTCCAAGGCCTCGCCGAGCGCGGCCTGAACAGCGGCCTCATTCGTTGAGTCGAGGGCCGCGGTGGCCTCATCCAAGATCACCACGGCAGGCTGGACCAACAACAACCTGGCAATGGTCAGACGCTGGCGTTCGCCACCGGAAAGCCGGTAGCCGCGCTCACCCACCACGGTGTCGAGTCCGTCAGGCAGGGCGCGGGCGAAGTCCTCAAGCCGCGCACGTTCCAACACATCCCAGATCTCCGCATCCGTTGCGGTGGGCTTGGCCAGACGCAGGTTGGAGCGGATCGTTTCGTGGAATAGGTGACCGTCCTGGGTGACCATGCCAACGCCTGCGCGGAGGCCATCGAAGGACAGGTCGCGGACGTCTACGCCACCGAGGCGCACGGTGCCGGAATCGACGTCGTACAGCCTGGAGAGTAGCTGGGCAATGGTTGACTTTCCGGCGCCAGAGGATCCCACCAGGGCGATGGTCTGGCCGGGTTCGGCACGGAAGGAAATCTCGTGCAGGACATCCTCACCGCCGCGGTTGTCCAGCACGGCCACGTCCTCAAGCGAGGCCAGCGAAACCTTGTCGGCCGAGGGGTAGGCGAACTTAACATCGTTGAACTCAACGGCCAACGGCCCGGGAGGCAGCGCAACGGTGCTGGACTTCTCGGCGATCAGCGGCTTGAGATCGAGGATCTCGAACACGCGATCAAAGGAAACCAGCGCACTCATGATGTCCACGCGGGCATTGGCCAGCGCGGTGAGTGGCGCGTAAAGGCGGGTCAGCAGCAGTGCTAGCACCACGACGTCGCCCGCGTTAAGCGTGCCGCCGATGGCCAGCGCGCCACCGAGGCCATACACGAGGGCCAGCGCCAGCGAGGAAACGAGCATGAGTGCCGTGAAGAACACGAACTGCATGATGGCCGTGCGGACACCAATATCGCGAACCCGGCTGGCCCGTGAGGCAAACTCGCGGGACTCCTCGGCAGGGCGGCCAAAGAGCTTGACCAGAGTGGCGCCGGGGGCCGAGAAGCGCTCGGTCATCTGTGTGCTCATGTCGGCGTTCAGGTCCGCGGCCTCGCGGCGAAGTCCTGCCAACCGGCGGCCAAAGCGGCGGGCCGGCATGAGGAAGATCGGCAGCAGCACCAGGGCCAGCAGCGTCACCAACCATGAAGTATTCAGCATGACGATCAGCGTCAGGATCAGCTGGACGGAGTTGGAAACGATGCCAGAAAGCGTGCCGCTGAACGCCTGCTGCGCACCAATGACGTCATTGTTGAGCCGGCTGACCAGGGCACCCGTGCGGGTTCTGGTGAAGAAGGCGATCGGCATGCGCTGCACGTGATCAAAGACGGCGGTGCGCAGATCCAGAATCACACCTTCACCAAGGTTTGCCGAAATCCAGCGGATCACCAGTGACAGTCCGGCGTCGAGCACGGCAACAACGGCGATCAGCACGGCAAGGCGTACCACCACGTCAACGGCCGACTGCGCAACAATCGCATTCACAACCTGCCCGGCCAAGACCGGAGTGGCCACGGCCAGCGCCGCGGAGGCCACCGAAAGCGCAACGAAGACTAGTAGTTTTCGACTGTAGGGCTTGGCAAAAAGGACCGTGCGGCGCAGGGTGTCCTTGGAGATGCCGTCGTTGGATTTGTCCGAGCGCATGGTGCTCCAAAGTGAGCTCCAGGCCGCGCCTTCCATACTCATGCGTGTATTCCTTACTCATTAAGAGGGCAAGCTATAAGCCTAAACGCCCAACCGTGCCAGGGGAATTCCCGTGGCACCAATTCCGCTGCAGGCCTTGCTAATGCGCACGCCTGGGCCCGAAAAGGAACGACACCGGGGCTGCCGCCACCACCGCCGCCATCTCACCGCGGCCTCACCGCTGCCGGGTGTGTCAATTCACACGCTTCATATTTGCGCAATGGAGGGAAATATTTGGGCGGGTTTTCCGGTTGGCCAGTGGTAGCGTCCTGTAATGGACTGCCGCGGCCTGATCTTTTCGCGGCTTAGTGGATCTCCTCCCTTGGGCGATCCTTCACAGCAAAGGAACACACAGTTATGAATCGTCGCAGCTTTGGACTCGTTGGCTTGTTGGCCGCAACATCATTGGTCCTCGCGGCATGCGGTGGCGGTGCCAGCGACGGCGCCTCCTCGGCCAGCGGCGATACCTCCTTGAGCAGTGTGAAGGACGCCGGCCAGATTATCTTCGCCACGGAAGGCACCTACAAGCCGTTCAGCTTCCACGAAGGTGGCGCCGGCGAGCTCACCGGTTATGACGTTGAGGTGGCCAAGGCCGTTGCAGAAAAGCTGGGCGTGGACGCCAAGTTCGAGGAAACCCAGTGGGATTCCATTTTTGCCGGGTTGGAGGCCAAGCGCTTTGACGCGATCGCCAACCAGGTGACGGTTAACGCCACCCGCCAGGAAAAGTATGAACTTTCCAGCCCGTACACGGTTTCCCAGGGCGTCATCGTCACCGTTGACAGCAACTCGGACATCACTTCTTTTGAAGATCTCAAGGGCAAGACCACCGCGCAGTCCCTGACCAGCAACTGGTACACACTGGCCACGGAAAGTGGCGCCAAGGTTGAAGGAGTTGAAGGCTGGGCGCAGTCGGTGTCGCTGCTCAAGGACGGCCGTGTTGACGCCATTGTCAATGACAAGCTCACCTTCCTTGACTACCAGGTGACCAACCCGGATTCCGGCTTGAAAATTGCCGCGACCACCAAGGAATCCTCGGATTCATCCTTCGCTTTCCGCAAGGGCTCCACGGCCTTGAACGAAGCCGTGAACACCGCGTTGAAGGACCTGGCAGCCGACGGCACATTGGCCACCTTGAGCGAGAAGTACTTCGGCCAGGATGTCAGCAAGTAGCCCGGCGCGGCGCCACGGGCACGCAGTCCAACTAGGTGCCCGCGGGTTAGAGTTCAGCCATGGACTTTGATCTTTTTTGGAGTTCCCTGGGTCCGCTGCTTTTAGGCGCCGTCCGGGGCACCATCCCCCTAGCCTTGGCCTCGTTTGCACTGGGCCTGGTGATCGCGCTGCTCATCGCCATGATGCGCATCAGTTCCAGCAAGCTGGCCAATGGCGTTGGGCGGGTCTACATCTCGCTCATCCGCGGCACACCCCTGTTGGTGCAGTTGTTCGTGATCTTCTACGGGCTTCCTGCCATCGGCGTGAAGATCGATCCCTGGCCCAGCGCCATCATCGCCTTCTCCCTGAATGTGGGTGGTTACGCGGCCGAGGTTATCCGCGCTGCCATCCTTTCGGTGCCCCAGGGCCAGTGGGAGGCGGGCCACATGATCGGCATGTCCCGTAACCAGACCTTGTTGCGGATCATCCTGCCCCAGGCTGCCCGCGTGTCCGTCCCGCCGCTGTCCAACACGTTCATCTCCCTGGTCAAGGACACCTCCCTTGCGTCGTTGATTCTTGTCACGGAAATGTTCAAGGTTGCCCAGCAGGTTGCGGCGTTCAGCCAAGAGTTCATGTTGCTGTACCTTGAGGCGGCTTTGATTTACTGGGTCATCTGCCTGATTTTGTCCACTGTCCAGACCCGTGTGGAGAAGAGGTTGGATCGCTATGTCGCCCACTGATACCGTTCTGCAGGTTCGCGGCCTGACCAAGTCCTTCGGCACCAACACAGTGCTGCGCGGAATTGACCTGGATGTGCCCCGCGGCAAGGTTGTTGCCCTGATCGGCCCGTCGGGTTCGGGCAAGACCACCATCCTGCGTTCCCTTAACGGCCTTGAGGTGCCCGACGCCGGATCGGTCACCGTAGGTGCCTCCGCCGACAAGGCCCGCGGAACAGGGCAAGCCCTGACCGTCGACTTCGACGCCCCACAGCTGTCAAAGAAGGCACGTGCTGCAGAAATTGCAGCTTTGCGCGATCGCAGCGCCATGGTCTTCCAGCACTACAACCTCTTTCCGCACATGACGGTGCTGCAAAACGTCCTCGAAGGGCCCGTTCAGGTGCAAAAACGGCCGCGGGCCGAGGCCGTTGCTGAGGCTGAAAAGCTGCTGGCCCGTGTTGGCTTGCTGGAAAAGAAGGACGCCTATCCCTTTGAGCTTTCGGGCGGTCAGCAACAGCGCGTTGGAATTGTGCGCGCACTAGCGTTGCGGCCGCAGCTGCTGCTCTTCGACGAGCCAACCTCAGCGCTGGACCCCGAGTTGGTGGACGATGTTCTGGCCGTCATCAAGGAGCTGGCTGATGAAGGCTGGACCATGGTGATCGTGACCCATGAACTCGCCTTTGCACGTCAGACGGCCGACGAGGTGGTCTTCATGGACGGCGGTGTGGTGGTTGAACGCGGCCCGGCAAGCCAGGTCTTGCGCAACCCGAAGGAAGAACGTACACAGGCCTTCGTTCGGCGCCTCCTCCACGAGATCTAGCCACACTCCCCCGCCCCGCACTTCCCGCCCCGATTTTGGATCTGTGGCCGGGGAATGGGGAGTGCACCCCATCGTCACCCCCGCAGTGGTGACGTAGCGTGGTGCAAAGTTGATCCACATCGGATACGACCTTGCATCGGGGGAACCACATGAGCGAAACAGCAGCACCGCGTCCCATCGTTTTGCGGCGCGTCCAACTCAGCACCGCTGCATGGCAGCTAATGTGCGAATCGACCAGCGCAACCTTGGGACTCCAAGAAGCGACACCCACGGGAGGTCCGGAGCAGCCCGCCCCCTTGGACGAGGCAGCCGCCGCAGCTGGCTGGGCCGAACTAAACAAGCTCGAGATGTCCCCAGCAGCGGGCGAGGTGAAGCGGCAGTGGGCTGGCGCCGTCGCACTTCTGCTGACCGCCCCCATCACTGTTACGGCACGCGCAACCTTCAACGATGTCAGCACCACCAGTGTTTTGGGGCTGCGTGCAGGGCGCGGTCTGGCCGTCCACCAACGGCACCTTTCCGAGCGCGACGGCGAATCCACCGTGATCACCGGCAGCGAAGACAGCGTTGAAATCACCTTGTTCGACGAGGAAAATATCTGGGGTGCAACGGCCCGACTTCTGCCGCCCCTAGATATTCTGCGAGCCGCCGCCACGGCAGCCCCCATGGGTCTGCAACCGGCCGCGGTGGTCAGGGCAGGATCGGATCCGGACAATCTACCGGAACCGGCGGCAAGCCTGGTCCACGACGAGGACGCCAACGTCACCCTTAGCGTTGTCACCTCTGCCGCCGGGCAACCGTCCCGGTTGTGGGCTGGAATGTGGTCGGTCAAGGGCGAGCAGCTGTTTTCGGTGACCACCCGCAGCGGCGACACCCCGGAGCTGCGCCTGACCGAGGTCCCCGCCGGACACATCGCCAATGAACTGGTGTTCGCGGTAGTTGGTGCCCATGACGCCCTGGCCGCCGTTGCGAAGGACGGCGCGCTATGAGCCTCGGAATTCAGGGCCTTGATCCCCAAGACTGCCGAGAGCTGGTCAAACTACTGAAGAACTCCGCCCACCAGCTTGAACAGACAAGCGGCCAGTTGAGCCAGACCGTTGCCCGTACAGGTTGGCAGGGGCCGGACAGCCAGCAGTTCCGCGCCCAATGGCCGGGCAACCGCACCCGCCTCCACCAAGCCGCCAAAGACATGACAGAGATGGCTCAGGTAGTTCTGCGCAACATTGCCGAGCAGGAACGCACCAGTGCCGTCGATGACGGCGGCGGATTCCTCGGCGACCTCCTCGACGCTGGCAAAGACCTGTGGGACGACTTCACTGAGGGTGCCGAGGATGTACTTGACAGTGTCGTGGACGGTATCGGCGACGGCTTTGAATGGCTTGGTGGCGTCCTCAAGGGGAACATTGATCAAGCTGGTGGATCGTTCCTCTCCAATCTGGCTCACTTGGGGAAAATGGGCGTGGATATACTGTCCGGCAATCCTCCCTCGGTAGCGGGACTATTTTCTCAGCTCCTCCTCACAGGTGGTACCGGACTTAACCAGCTCATTGTGGATTCGACCGGAGGGCTCATCAACCCCCACATTTTCGACGACGGGACTCCTTACGCGGGCGAACCCCAAACGATCACTCGTGGATCCGATAACCCTTTGCAGTTACCCACCTCCGCAAGTGCGATCTTCGGCAGCGTCGAGGACGCGTACGCCATGGGCCACGTTCCGGGCACCGAAGACGGCGACATTCGGATCGTCAAGGTGGAACAAGCCGACGGCACATTTGCCTACATCGTCAACATTCCGGGAACGGAACAATGGGTTCCCAACGGCAGCGGCCAGGCCCGAGATTTGACCAGCAACCTCATGCTCGTGGCCGGGCAGTCCACCACGGCCCAACGCGATATTGTCCTTGCCATGGAACGGGCCGGCATCCCCGCGGACGCACCGGTCATGCTGGCCGGGCACAGCCAAGGTGGCATGTTGGCCGCGCAACTGGGCTCGGATCAGGAGTTCCTGTCCCGGTACAACGTCACCAACATCATGACGGCTGGCTCCCCCATTGACGTGAACAATGTTGACCCAGGAATCAACGTCTTGGCGGCGCAGCATGGGGGCGATATTGTCCCGAAACTGGACCTTGGCGGGCTGGATACCAACCTCACAATGCCGGGTGCGTCCAGCAACGTCAGCGTTGTCACCATGGATGACCCGCCTCGTGACGTCCTGGGAAATGTCCTGCATTACGCGCCCTCACCCTTGGGCAATCTTGTCCAGGATGTCAGGGACGTCATGGGTAATCATGCAACAGACGGTTACAGGGCCGATCTGGCCAACACGGACAAGTACCCTGAGATAGCGCAGTACGAACAAGACCCCTCCATGAGGGTCTTCCTCAGCGATGACCCGTCCAGGGTCACCGGTGTGGATGTTCCCGTTGGCCGCAAGTAACTAGGAATGGACATGATGACCCGCAGACTGAGTATGGTTCTTCTTATGGGAATCTTCGCAATGCTTCTGGCCAGCTGCGGTGGCGGCGCGTCGTTTGCCAAGGACATGGATGCCGCCCTTGGCAAGGTTCCCGGCGTGGTTTCCACAGAAACGCAGTACAACAACAGCGCGGGCATGAGCACTCGCATCAATGTGCGCATCACGGCGTCCACGGACGCCGATCTGCCAACGGTCTTGGACGATTCGCTGCGCACCTTCGCTGCCACTTCGGGCGACACCAAGGGCAGCATCTCCGTGGCCTACTATGTCTTCGCTGAGGGAGCGGAGGAAGAGGGGCTTCGCCCCGACGCCGTGGGCTTGACCATCACCCCTTCAGTGGACGAGATCCGCCAATATGCCAACTCCGGAGACTAGCCAACCCGGCCTAGATGCGTGTACACATTCATGGTGTTCCCACGGCTGAAGCCCACTAAGGTGACGCCGGCGGTGTTGGCCAGTTCAACGGCCAAGGACGACGGCGCGCTCACGGCCGCGAGCATCGGCACCCCTGCCATCGCGGCCTTTTGAACGAGCTCAAACGAGGCCCGTCCGGAGACCTGCAGGACAGCGCCGGATAGGGGAAGTTGCTTCTCACGGAACGCGGATCCAAGCACCTTGTCCACGGCGTTGTGCCGCCCAACATCTTCGCGCAGTATCAACAGTTCCCCATCGGGAGCGAAGAGACCGGCCGCATGAACACCACCGGTCTTTTCAAAGAGCTTTTGCTGCTCGCGCAGGGTATCGGGCAGGACCGCAAGGACGGCGGCCCCGATCAGTGGCTCATCAACGGGCGCGGCCATGTCAAAGTGTGCGGATTTCTGGACAGCATCAATGGACGCAGTGCCGCAAATGCCGCACGCGCTTGACGTGGTGACGTGCCGTTGCGCGGCTGCCAACGGCATCGCAACATCGGGTCGCAACTGCGCCTCAACCACGTTGAATGTCTGCCGGCCATTTTCATCTTCCCCTGCACAGAAACGCAGGGAAATTAGCTGCTCGGGTTCAAAAATGATGCCCTCGGACAACAGGAATCCGGCCACCAAATCAAAATCATCGCCCGGAGTGCGCATCGTGACGCTGAAAGATTCGTGCCCCAGCCGGATTTCCAGCGGCTCTTCCACGGCCAACGCTTCCTCACGCACCACCCGGCGCGCCCCGGCGATGTCAATCTTTGTAGCTTTAACCCGTTGGACCAGTCGTCCCATGCAATCCTCCAAAAGAAGCAATACGTCTAGGATCAGACTAGATGCTTCACGCTGAAGGGAACGATCATGGCTGGCAAGGCGCCCCGCGAAAACATTGATGAGAGCCAACTTTCCGTTGGACCGGTGAAGAAAGCTGCCGTGGGCATTCCCGGCATTGTGCACGCCTTGGAGGCCTCCTTCAATCAGATGGGCGTTGTCCGCTCGGCACAGGCGCTGTTGCACATCAACCAGAAGGATGGCTTTGACTGTCCCGGCTGTGCCTGGCCCGAAGCAGACAAACGCCACAAGGCCGAGTTCTGCGAGAACGGGGCCAAGGCGGTAGCCGAGGAAGCCACAAAGAGGCGCGTGCCGCCGTCGTTCTTTGCAGAGCACAGCGTCAGCGAGCTTCGCGGTTGGGACGATTACCGCTTGGGGCAACAGGGGCGGCTGACGGATCCCATGTTCCTTGCCGAGGGCAGTGATCACTACGTCCCTGTCTCCTGGGATCGCGCGCTGGGGATCCTTGCGGATGAACTGCTGGCGCTGAAGGACCCCAACGAAGCCATCTTTTATACCTCCGGGCGCACCTCCAACGAGGCGGCGTTCCTGTACCAACTTCTGGTGCGCGGGCTCGGCACGAATAATCTTCCTGACTGCTCCAATATGTGCCATGAATCGAGTGGTTCGGCCCTGACGGAGACCATTGGCATCGGCAAGGGCTCTGTCTCCCTTGACGACATTCACCATGCAGAGCTCATCCTGATCGCGGGCCAGAACCCTGGAACGAACCACCCGCGCATGCTCAGCGCACTTGAGAAGGCCAAGAAGAACGGCGCCGTGATCGTTGCCATCAATCCGCTCCCCGAGGCCGGGCTGATGCGTTTTGAAAACCCGCAGACTGTGCGCGGCATGGTGGGCGGCGGCACGGCACTGGCCGATGACTTCCTGCAGATCAAACTTGGCGGCGACCAGGCGTTGTTCCAGGGTTTGGGCAAGTTCCTGTTGGAGGAACAACGCCGCCCTGGATCCGCCCATGCCGGACGTGTGTTTGATACTGCCTTCATCGACTCCCACACGACGGGTCTTGGCGAGTATTTGGCGCAGCTTGAGGCGGTCACGTGGGAGGAAATTGTCACCGCAACTGGGCTCACCGAGGCTCAGATCCGCAGCACCGGAGAGAAGCTCGTGGCGTCCAAGGCCACCGTTGTGTGTTGGGCCATGGGCCTGACGCAGCACAAACACTCCGTTTCCACCCTCCGCGACGTTGTCAACGTGCTGCTCCTGCAGGGCAATATTGGCAAGCCCGGCGCCGGTGTGTGCCCCGTCCGCGGCCACTCCAACGTCCAGGGCGATCGCACCATGGGCATCTTTGAACGCATGCCCGCCTCCTTCCATGACGCCCTCGATCGTGAGTTTTCCTTTGCTTCCCCGCGCCCGCACGGCTTCGACACGGTCGCGGCCATTCAGGCGATGCGCGATGGCAAGGCTGGCGTCTTCCTCGGCATGGGCGGCAACTTTGTGCGCGCAACCCCGGACTCCGATGTCACCGAGGCTGCGCTGAACAATCTCTCCCTCACGGCGCAGATCTCCACGAAACTGAACAAATCGCATCTGGTCACGGGCCGCCAGGCACTCATCCTTCCCACCCTTGGCCGCACGGAGCGCGATGCCCAGGCCGGCGGCGACCAGCGTGTCACCGTGGAGGATTCCATGAGCGCCGTCCACGCCTCGCGCGGACGGCTTGCCCCGGCGTCGGAGAACCTTCTGTCAGAGGTTGCCATTGTGGCCCGCCTGGCCAAGCTGCTCTTTGAAACGGACGACGGCGGCGCCCGCCCGGGTGCGCCGGTGGCCGACTGGACCGCGTTGGCCGGCGATTACAGCCGGATTCGTTCCCACATTGCTGCGGTGATTCCAGGGTTCGAGGACTTTGAAGCGAAGATCGACAAGCCCGGCGGTTTTGTCTTGCCGAACGGCCCGCGCGATTCGCGATCATTCTCCACGGAATCCGGGCTGGCCCATTTCACGGCCAACCTCCTTGAGTATCCCAAGGTTCCGGCTGGCCGGCTGCTCCTTCAAACACTGCGTTCACACGACCAGTACAACACCACCATTTACGGCAAGGATGACCGGTACCGCGGCATTAAGAATGGCCGCCGCGTGGTGTTCGTGAACCAAGCGGACCTTGACGCCTTCGGCATTGCCGACGGGACCATGGTTGATCTGGTTTCCGAATGGAAGGACGGTGTGGACCGCCGCGCCCCTGACTTCCGCGTCGTGGCCTACTCAACGCCCGTGGGTTGCGCGGCAGCCTACTACCCCGAAACCAACGTCCTGGTGCCGCTTGATTCCACGGCTGACATCAGCGGCACCCCCACCTCGAAGTCCGTGGTGATCCGTTTGGAGCCCGTGGCGTAGATCGGGGCGTAGATCGGGGCGCTGACCGGCTGGTCAGTAGGCAGATAATGCCGCTATGAGCAATCTAAACGGCATTATCTGACCACTCAAGCGTCTAGCTCCACGGCAAGGGCATGGCTATGAGTGATTCCCCCATTTTGGTGCCATGCGGCGGGACCACCATCACGCCGTCGGCCGCTGCCAGACCGCGCATCATGGCGGAATCTGTGTACGCGCAAGGGGATGCCAACCCGTAGACCAGCCTGTACGGCATGATGCGGGTGGGACCTTGAAATTCCTTGATGGGACTACCACAGGCCACCTCCGTAGTGGCGGGGCGGGGACGGCTGCCCAATCTGGCGAGCAACGGGGCACCAACTGTTATGAGCCCCATGATCGCCGCGAGCGGATTGCCGGGCAGGCCCAGAATGAAGCGGCCGTCGGGGAGTTCCGCCAGCAAGGTGGGGTGGCCCGGGCGCATGGCGATGTGTGAAATGTGGAGTGTGCCGCCCATGGTGGTGATGGCCTCGCGCAGGAAGTCGGCGCTTGAGTTGCCGGTGGCACCCGTGGTGATGATGACGTCCGCGGGATCGTCGCCGTCATCGGCAAGGGCATCAAGCATAGAGGCGAGGTTGTCGGCGGCGCGTTGCAGCCCCACCACCGCTCCCCCAAGCATGGCCACGACGGAACCGAGTTGCGGCGAAAACGCGTCACGGACAAATCCGGGCTCGGGAATGCCGGATGCCACAACTTCATCGCCGGTCAAGACCAACTTCACGGCGGGCTTGCCCAGAACGGCAAGCTCGTCCATGGCACCCAGCGCGGCCAGCGAAATATGGGCAGGGTTAAGGACAGTGCCTGCCTTGATCAACAATTCATCCAGCCCCGCTTCCTGGCCGGCCGGACGGATGTGCTGACCGTTTTTCGGTTCCCCCGGCCGGGCAGTTCCGCCAAGGACCAAAACCGGCAAACCGTCGTCGTCCTTGGAAATAAGGCCGGATTCGCTGCGCAGAACAGACTTGGCGCCTGGTGGAATAAGCCCGCCAGTAACGATCGGGACGGCCTGTCCTGCGGAAAGTTTCGCGCCCGGTTCCGCCAGAATCCAGGGCGGACTGCCTGCAACGGCCCATCCGTCCATGGCCGAAGACGCATAGTGAGGCATGGCGTGGCGCGCAAACACGTCCTCAGCAAGGATCCGTCCCAGTGCCGTCGCCAGCGGGACCACATGCGCCGGCAGCGGCAGGGCCGCCTCCCAGGCACGCTCTCGCGCCTCCTCCCACGTGTGAGGAAGGCTCCGGACCTCGGCGGCGTCGGGAAGCGCGGCTCCTGAATCCTCGGCCGGACTCGTGCTGGCGGCGGTCACCATGAACCGTTAGTTCCCGGCGGGGGTTTGCGCATCCGGTGCGACCGGCGGCACGGCAGCTGCTGGCTCTACGTGCGCTTCCGCGGCTGCCAATTTCCTGGCCAAGCCCAACGCCGCCGCCATGGCGGTAGCCTCGCTGGCCTGTCCCGTTCCAGCGGCAAGTCCAGCGGCAAGTCCCGCCACGAAGGTGGTCAGTGGGGCAGCCGGACGAACGATCGAATGCGCGGCCACGCCAGCAAGGTTCAACACGGCGTCAACGTCGACATCAATGTCTGCAATTTCAAAGGCCTCAAGGAGTTTCTTTGTCCAGGCCTGCAGAGCCTCGTCGTGATTTTCCAATTGCTGCCCTTCTGCGTCGGCCGGCCCCGCGCCCATGCCTTGCGCGCGGGCATCCGCCCAAGTGTCGATATCGGCCGCGAGCCCGGATGGCACGGCACATTCCTTGATGTTCACATTAGCAATCAGGGAGAAAACAGAGGCGTTCTCCAGCCGGTGCGCCGCCCGCGCCGCACCCACAGCGTTATGCAGTTCCGCGAGTGGATAGATGGCGGCCAGTGGTTGCTTGCGGCCATCTGCAACAGCCATGACACCCTCCCCCGGCGCGCAGCTTGCCAGTTTCGGCGCAAGGAGCTCCACAATGGCGCCGGCGTGCGGCATGTCGCACGCAAGGACGAGCACGTAGCCAGCGTCCCCAGCATCCTCAGTCAAGGCAGACAGGCCGGCAGCAATGCCCGCGGCCGGACCTGCAAATGGCGGGTCCTCCTGCACTGCCACTGTAGCTGCGCCGCTCTTGGCAGTAGCCAGCCACTCGGCAATACGATCAACGGGACCCACGACGACGATGGGAGCTGGGCGCCGCCCGTCACCAATGGATGTGGCAGGCTCCGCGGCAAGAAAGTCTGCTGCCGCGTCAACGGTGCGAGCCAGGAGCGTTTGCCCGTCCAGCAAAAGCCCCGCCTTGGGTACACCGCCGAGCCTGCGGGACAATCCACCCGCCAAGATTATGGCCTGCACGCGGGTCCTTCGAAAGTTTTCATGATTGCCATGCTATCTCTCGGCCGTAGCAAGGTCTCAGGTGAGAATCCTAGAATTCAAGCCTTGTCCGTGGTGTGCAGATTAAATAAATGAACCCCGTCCGAAGACGGGGTTCATTTGGCAAAAAAGTTCTTAGTGACCCATTGCAATGAAAACGGGACCCGAACCGACGTTGGCGGAGAAGACAGCAGTCATGCCGCCGCCCCATCCACCGTGTACGGCCTGGCCGTTGCCAATGTAAACAGCGATGTGAGCCATGCCCATGCCGCCATCTGCGTAGTAGATCAAGTCACCGGGCTGTGCTTCGCCGGCGGAAACCGTGCGGCCCAAGCTCAGGTAGCCAGCGGGCCAGTCGTGGAAGTTAATTCCAGCGGCAGCCAAGGAGTTGCTAGCAAGCGCGGTGCAATCCTGAGCAACGCCAATCTGCGACAAGGCAGCGCTGGCGATTGTGGCGCCAATTCCGCTTGCAACTGCAGGCTTGGCAGCGACCTCAGGGGTGCTGGTGGTTACTGTCGGAGCTGCGGCTACTGCTACAGCTGCTTCTGCTGCCGGTGCGGCAACTTCTGCTGCTGCGGCGGGAGCAACGTCGCTGCTCTGTGCCTCTACAACTGCCGGTGCCTCAACAACAGGAGCCGGGGTGGAGGTGATTGCGGGGGTGGCGAAGGAGATCTTCACCGTGGACGCTGCGGTGATCGCGGAAGCAGCTTCCGTGTTCAGGTTCAGCGTAGTTGCACCATCAGAAGCGCGCTCCACAGTGGGAGTAGCCGCGTTTGCTGCGATGCCGGATGTCAAGACCAAGCCTGATGCCGCTGCGATAACAGCTGCCTGACGACCAACCCCGCCGACATTGGAACTGACGGCTTTCGTGAGGGTGGAGATCGGACTGGTCTTAGCAACCTCGGCGCGGTGGCGCCCAAGAGCAATATTTGAAGCCAAGAAGGTTTCCTCTCCCAATGCCTGCGAGGTAAGCTGTCGGATTCGGATGGGAGTCACCCGGCCGCTCCACATTTGAACAGCGAAGGAATTTCTTCCTCTGCATGAACTAACGCTTCGCGGCTTCACCCCAAGGTCTTCGCGCATTGCGCTCAGACCGATAATTGGTTCCCCCGCCCCTGCCAGACGATTGATACGAACGGACCATGTGCAGTGGCAGAGCTAGGCAATCTACGCATGGGCGCCAACTTGATTCGAAGTTGACGCGATTACGAATCTACAACAGATTTTTCCCAATGTCACGTTCAGGTCACGGTCTTGTGACTTATCCGTAACTAAAAGTGGGCTGTGGAGGAATTAAAGCCAGCCGAGGGGGTCGACGGTCTCGTCATCGACGATGACCTCAAAGTGCAAGTGAGGGCCGGTAGAGGCGCCAGTGGAGCCACTGAAACCTACCAATTCGCCACGTTCAACCTTTTGGCCAACCTTGACGGCATTGCTGCTCATGTGGTTATAGGACGTTGAGAGCCCGTTACCGTGGTCAACAACCACACGGTTGCCACCACCGTAGGTGTGCCAGCCCGAGAAGGTCACGGTGCCACCTGCGGCCGCAAGCACGTCGGTGCCGCTGGCGATGGCAAAGTCCTGGCCGGTGTGGTGTTCGTCAACCTGGCCCGTGATGGGGCTAATGCGATCACCAAAGGGAGAGCTTGGAACCAGATTTTTCAGCGGGGCTGAAAGGGTTCCCTTGGAGGCCTGCGGGGTGACATTGGAGGCTTCAACCTTCAACGTTTCCTTGAGCTGGCCATCCGGATTAAGGGAGCTGCCGATCTGGGGGGCGGCGAAAGTAATGGGAACATCAGCCGCTGCGCTGACAATAGTCTCCACTGAGGAGACCGAGGAAGCCTGAATACTGGGCGCTTCTACGGCTTGAGTGGAAGGCAGGGTTACCGCCAGCACCAAGCCGGCGGCGGCCATGGCCACGCCAACTTTTTGCCCGGCGCCGCTAGCGACACCTGCACGTAGCATCTGAGCTACGGAAAGACTGGGGGTTGAGCTTGCGCGCTCTGCTGCGAGAGCTTCGCGACGGCTACCTGCATGAACTGACAGCTCATGTGTTGCCGGCAATGACGCCCTACGGCGTCCCCGCTGATTGATCTCTGACACTAATTGCCTCTCTATAGATCACCTGCGAAGTTAGCTGTCGGATTCGGATCAGAGAGTCAAGCTTTCGATCCGGCCCCATTCTCTTGGCACGCGTCAATCGGTGGCGCTTTCCCATGGAAAGCGTCACTTCAACGTGATGCATAGAGATTGGGCTTCACCCCAAGGTTGGCCATTTGGCCAACCAAAAGTGGTTCCCCCGTCCTTGCCTGTTTATTTTCAGTCCATTGTGCGAAGGCAAGGTTCGGTGTCACACAAAGGTAACGCTTTGGTTACGGCGTTAGATATTTACTATACGGTACAAGCGGTAAACGTGATAATTCCGTTACCTGTCTTGTCAATAGCCGCCTATCACTGCGAGTCGGCAGTGATTAGCTCATGGAAACGAACACATGGGAGGCAACTTCCGGAGGCAACTCCAGCGCTCCTTCGATGCCTGGCACGCGCACAGAGATGTACTCTCCCACTTGTTCTAGCGAGATTCGCGCCCCCGGACGCAGTCCACCTTCATCCAGCTGCAAGAGCAGTTCGGGCTCAACCTGGATACGTTCAGACAGGCGATGGATGACAACTTCCTGACCCGGAGCGTAGCTGCTCATGGCGTCGACAAGTGTGACCAATCCCGCAGCAAAGAGCGGGGAAACTTGCCCTCCGAGCTCCTCGAGCCCAGGGATCGGGTTGCCATACGGGGACTCTTCTGGATGGCCAAGGAGGTCAAAGAGGCGCTGCTCCACGCGCTCACTCATGACGTGTTCCCAGCGGCAGGCTTCCTCGTGTACATAGGCCCAATCCAGGCCGATGACGTCGGAGAGCAGGCGCTCTGCCAGTCGGTGCTTTCGCATGACCCGGGTAGCCTTATCGCGGCCAGCCGGGGTTAGCTCCAGGTGGCGGTCGCCTGAGACGATGACCAGACCGTCACGTTCCATCCGTCCGATGGTTTGAGAAACAGTGGGCCCTGAATGGTGGAGACGCTCGGCGATGCGGGCGCGCAGGGCAACAATGTTCTCTTCTTCCAACTCCAGGATGGTCCGCAAATACATCTCGGTCGTGTCGATCAAGTCAGCCACGTGAGCATCCTCCTGTTTTTGGGCAAGTTTTTGGTGCAAAGACTTTAGTCTCTACGTTAGCCTGATTGCCGCGATCCCGGGAAACCACACCATCCATTGGAAACCGTCACCGGCCAGGAATATTTCTTGCCGTACGGACACTTTTCCCCTATCGGCGGAATGTACGGCAGAATTGGCAACAGCCCTTGGCAACCAATGAAACTTCCATCGCTTAATTTTTGGAGTAACCCGTGAGCGAATCCACGCCCCTCACCATTCCCGCCAACCTGCGTCCTGTTGATGGCCGCTTTGGTGCCGGCCCGTCCAAGGTCCGCCCCGAACAGGTTGCTGCGCTCTCCGAAGCTGGCTCAAAGTTGCTCGGCACCTCCCACCGCCAGGCGCCGGTGAAGAACCTCGTAGGCGATGTCCGCAGCGGCCTGAAGCAGTTCTTTGGGGCTCCGGATGACTACGAGGTCATCCTGGGTGTTGGTGGCTCCACCGCGTTCTGGGATGTTGCGGCTTTTGGCCTCGTAGAGAAGAAGGCACAGCACCTCTCCTTTGGTGAGTTCGGCTCGAAGTTTGCCTCGGCCACGAACAACGCCCCGTTCCTGGATGCCTCCTCCATCATCACCTCAGCCCCCGGCACCCGCCCGGTGGCCGTCGCTGAAGCCGGCGTCGACACTTACGCCTGGCCGCAGAACGAGACGTCCACGGGCGTTGCAGCCCCCGTCAAGCGCGTTGCCGGTGCCGACGACGGTGCGCTGGTCCTGATCGATGCCACCTCTGCTGCCGGCGGCTTGGCCGTGGATGTGAGCGAGAGCGATGTCTACTACTTCGCGCCGCAGAAGAACTTTGCGTCCGACGGCGGCCTGTGGCTTGGCCTTTTCTCCCCCGCCGCGCTGGAGCGCGCCAAGCGCATTGGTGCTTCCAACCGCTGGGTGCCCGACTTCCTGAACCTGAACACCGCCATTGACAACTCCCTGCTTAACCAGACGTACAACACGCCTGCACTGTCCACGCTGGTGACCCTGAATAACCAGGTGCAGTGGCTCAACGACAACGGCGGCCTTGAATTTGCCTCGGCACGCACCGCCGATTCCGCAGGCCGCCTGTACACCTGGGCCGAAGAATCCGCCGTCGCCACCCCGTACGTGGTCAACGCTGAGGACCGCTCGAACGTCATCTGCACCATCGACTTTGATGAGTCGGTGGATGCGGCAGCCGTGGCCAAGGTGCTGCGCGCCAACGGTATCGTCGACACCGAGCCTTACCGCAAGCTGGGCCGTAACCAGCTGCGCATAGCAACGTTCGTTGCCATCGATCCCGAAGATGTCACCGCGCTGACCAAGTGCATCGACTACGTGATTGAGAACATCTAAGACGTACCTTTAAAACAGCAAGGGCCGCTTCCCCACCGGGGAAGCGGCCCTTGCTGTTTAGCCGGTCAACTCAGGTGGTTAACCTGTGAAAGTTGGCTGGTTGGACTCCGTCGATTCGACGCCCTGCGGCTGCTCCATGTCGGCTGTGGCTTCGTCGTCGTCGGCTTCGTCGTCCGCAGCAGCAGCGTCGGAAGAAGCGTCGTCGTCGGACTCGTTCTGAGTCAGCTCCTCCGGGTGCGGCTCCCCATGGGCCCCATAGCTGGCGGCTTCATCGGCTGCCTGCTGGTCTTCGGGACGGACGCGCTCCGACCACGGCACCCAAGCCGGGGCCAGCACGGAATCCTCGGTAGGCAGCATGCCCACTTCGTTGACAGTTGCCTCTTTCCCGCGCGAAATGCGTGAAAGCGTGGCAAACCACACCCAGCCACGGTACCCGGGCTTCTCGGACTCAAAGAGGTGAGTCACACAGCGAACGCCCTCGCTGCGGGCTCCCACGTGCTTGCCAATGTCTTCAGTTGCAGCAATGCTCAGCACGGCCTTGCGGGCAGCCGATACCTCGCCAGCAAGGAAGGAATCGGGCTTACCCACACGCCAAAGCGGAATGCCGGGGCGCTGCGATTCGGACTCAACAGCATCTGCTGCGTCGGTCAGGGCGGAGTCGGTCGAGACGGAGTCGGCAAGGACGGAGCCGGTTGATTCACCAGAAAGTTCGGTCATGATGGGCCCCGTTACGCGTCGAAGTTGTCGGCAACCTTGCGCAGTGCTGCAGCAATCTTGCTCGCGTCACCGTCAGGATACTTGCCGTTATTAAGGGACCCAATGGAGTGCTCCAGAAGGGAAACGAGATCCTGCACAATCGGAGCCAGATCCCTGGCCGGCATGCGCTTGGCCTTGGCCACGGATGCGCTGCGGTCAAGAATCTTCGCGGCCATGGCCTGGGCGCCCTTGCGGCCATCGGCCACGCCGAATTCCATGCGCATGCCGGGCTTGATGTCGCTGGCGTCGGCGGGCAGGGCATTGGCGCGCAGAAATACTTCGCGTCCGTCATCTGCTGCGATGATGCCGAAGCCTTTTTCGTTGTCGTACCACTTCACTTTGCCGATTGGCACTTGCTTTACCCCTTTAAAAGTCGTTGGCGTGATTCACGATCCTGCCTTGTGCGGCTGCTCTTCGCCGTACTCGCGGCCGGGAATCTTGCGGCCGGTACGTGCAATGGCTGATCGTATAGCTCTACTAGTGTCTAGGTTACCGCGTTGGCCACAGTACCGCGGCTTTGTGCTGAAACTGTCCGCTGTTAGCGTTATGGCATGAGCCCCCTTTATTCCGCCCCGCAAACCGTCGGCCGCGGTTGGCAGATCTTCAATTACACAGCCATGGTCATGGCCCTGGTGGCGCTGGTGGCGCTGATTATTGTCCTCATAAGTAAGTGGGCAGGCGGCGCACCTTGGCCCGGGTTCAACTGGATCTCCATGATTGCCCTGCCGCTGGCATTCCTCATGATGGGTGCCAGCGTCCTGCACTCGGTGACTGCCCGACGCCGTCTTTAGACGTTCGCGTCCATGAGCACCCTCGCCGAGCTTGCCCAGGATCTGACCCAGCGTTCCGATGCTCAGCTGGCGCGTCTCCTCGCGCTGCGCTCGGATGCCATGACACCCCCTGTCGCCAATTTCGCCGACCTGGCCAGCCGCCTCACCTCCGCACACAGCATCAATCTGGCCCTCGATCGTCTGAATCTCCCGGAACTCCAGACTCTTCGCCAATCTCCCGCAGCTGAAGGCGAGGCTTGGCTTCCGTTGCTCCACGAGCTTGCCCTCGTGATCGTCTCCCCTCTTCCAGCGGACGACGCCGGATCTCACCATTTCCTGCCCCTCCCCGCCGTGAGACTCGCCTTGGGCGCCGGCTTAGTGCCGGAAGCTGTGGCGGCGGGGGACCCTAAGTCTGCGGCGAAAGCTGTGCCGGTGGTGGCGTCGCGGACGGCCGATCCCGGACCGCCCTTCCTATCCGGACCGTTCCAGGCCCAGCCTCCAATGCCGCACATGGTCGTGATAAGCCGGGGTCTGCGCGATAACGCCGCTTCGAGTGCCATCGAATCCCTGCTCCGGCATGTGAGCGTGCTGCTGGAGCACATCCACCTCACTCCCCTTGATTCATTGCGGGGCGGAACTGTAGGAGTCCGAACCGTCAGGAAACTCGCAAAGGACCTGGAGATCGAAGAAGCACTGTTGTGCTTCTATTTGGAGCTCGCGGCCGCAGCCAATCTCCTTCATTTCCATGACGAAGAACAGCAATGGTGGGCCACCGATGACTCCTGGCACCGCTTGGACAGATCGGAACAGTGGCTGCACCTGAGCGGTGCATGGCTGGGCAGCACACGTATCGTGGGCAACAAGCCGCTGGGAATCAACCCGAATACGCTGGCATGGCCAATCCGCCGCTTTGCTCTTTCAGCCGTCCTAGAGTTGGTCGGCGCGGAATCGGCGGCCCCAGCGGTCACGTCCGTCGTTGGGCTTCTTTGCTGGCGGCACCCACGCCACGGCGCAGCCCTAGCCGAACACGTTCCAGACATCTTGCGAGAAATGGAGCTCATGGGCATCACGGGTGCTGGCGCTCCCAGCGCGCCCGGACAGGCTCTCGGCATTGGCAGCGGAACGGGCAGTGACGCCAAAGTAACAGCAGCCCTGGCCGGCCTTCTGCCCGAACCCATCGAGCATTTTGTCATTCAAGGGGACCTGACAGCGATTGCTCCCGGCTTCCTCTCCCCTGCTGTCGCCGCCCGGCTGAAATGCATGGCGGCACCAGAGGGCCAGGGCGCGGCAGCAATCGTCCGCTTCAGCCAAACCACTCTTGAGGCCGCCATGACCGGCGGGATGGCAGCCGATTCCATCCGCGACTTTCTGCACAAGCATTCCAGCACAACTGTGCCACAATCGCTCGACTACCTGATCACGGCGGCTGCCCGGCGCGTGAAAGCACAAGGAGCACCCCAGGGCCCATTGATTCACGCCCAACTGCGGAAGCCACCGAAGCCGAGACAACCGCAGCAGGCGGGATCCGGCGTCGTCCATTCCTTGGCCAAGAGTCCCGCCGAAACCGATATCGCAGCCCAGATTCTGCGACTACGCAGCCAGCCCACATGGGGAACGCCGGACAGTGGTGAATCGGGCCCGGCACTGGTCATGGAAGAATTGCGGCAGGCCATCCGAGCCGGCACCTCTGTGTGGCTGCGTTGGGTGAATGCGCAGGGCGAGGTTGAGCGGGCGATGCTGCGGCCCGTCTCGCTCGCGGAGGGCACGCTCAGGGCGCGGGTTCCGGGCGGGACCCGCGAGCGGCGGTTCAGTATTCATCGCATCATGGCTGTGGAAGCGGCGGACGCTGCGGATCCGATCGGGAAAGGTCCGGATATGAAAGGGGCACAGCATGGCTGACGGTCCCTTGATCGTGCAGGGCGACAAGACGGTATTGCTGGAGGTGGCGCATCCGGATTCGACCGAGGCACGCCATGCCATCGCAGCCTTTGCCGAGCTGGAACGGGCACCGGAGCACATGCACAGCTACCGAATTACGCCGCTGGGACTGTGGAACGCGCGGGCCGCCGGGCTCGATGCCGAACACGTGGTTGACACTTTGCTCAGGTTTTCGCGCTACGCCGTGCCGCACTCGCTGCTGTTGGACATTGTCGAGATCATGGCACGCTATGGCCGGCTGCGGCTGGAAAAGGATCCACAGCACGGCCTCGTGTTGCGCAGCGATGACGAGCTGATCCTGACCGAGGTGTCGCACGCGAAGAAGGTGGCTGCGCTGCTGGGCGCCCGGATCGATCCTCTGACCGCCGTTGTGCACGGCTCGGCCCGCGGTGAGCTCAAGCAGTTGCTGCTCAAGGCCGGCTGGCCAGCCGAAGATCTGGCCGGTTATGTTGACGGAACGGCACATCTGATCGCCCTGACCGAGGGGGCTGCGCTTACCGAGGGTGCCGCACCGTGGACGCTGCGTGATTACCAGCGCACGGCCGTGGAGAATTTTTGGGCGGGCGGCTCCGGCGTGGTGGTTTTGCCTTGCGGGGCCGGTAAGACAATTGTGGGTGCCGCCGCCATGGCCGCCTCCGGAACCACAACCCTGATCCTTGTCACCAACACGCTTTCGGCCCGTCAGTGGAAGGCCGAATTGCTCAAGCGGACCACGCTGACCGAGGCCGAGATTGGTGAATATTCCGGTGCTGTAAAAGAGATCCGGCCCGTCACGATTGCCACCTATCAGGTCCTCACAACGCGCCGTAACGGCATCTATCCGCACCTGGAACTGCTCAACGACAACGATTGGGGGCTGCTTATCTATGACGAGGTCCATCTGCTGCCCGCCCCCATTTTCCGCATGACAGCAGATCTCCAGGCCCGCCGGCGTCTGGGCCTGACGGCAACGCTGGTGCGCGAGGACGGCCGCGAGGGTGAGGTGTTCGCACTGATCGGCCCCAAACGGTACGACGCCCCGTGGAAGGAAATCGAGGCGCAGGGCTACATCGCCCCTGCGGATTGCGTGGAGGTTCGTGTGGATCTTTCCCGGGCAGAGCGGCTCGCGTATGCCACCGCGGACGACGGCGTGAGGTACCGCTTGTGTGCCACGTCCCCGGCTAAGGCCGTGGTTGCGCAGGCACTTGTGGCGACCCATCCCGGTGAGCAGATTTTGGTCATTGGGCAATATATAGACCAGCTCGATGAGCTTGCCGCGCGGCTCAACGCACCCCTTATTAAGGGGAGCACCCCGGTCAAGGAACGTGAACGGCTCTTTGAAGAGTTCCGCCGCGGCCGCATCTCCGTGCTGGTGGTCTCCAAGGTGGCAAACTTCTCCATAGACCTGCCCGAGGCATCCGTCGCCATTCAGGTCTCCGGAGCCTTTGGTTCACGGCAGGAGGAGGCTCAACGTCTGGGACGGCTCATGCGCCCCAAGGCAGACGGCAGAACTGCCCGCTTTTACACGCTCGTTGCCCGCGACACCGTCGATGCCGACTTCGCCGCCAAGCGTCAGCGTTTTCTGGCCGAGCAAGGCTACGCGTACAGAATCATCGACGCCGCCGACGCCCACTAAACGCGGCACCACTTTCGGGCCGTTTTATCTAAACGCGGCACCACTTTCGGGCCGTTTTCACTAAACCCCGCATCCCAAAAAACCTCGTGCCCCACCAGCTCTTCCGGAGTAGGATCAAAAATGAGGTTTCGCCGCCGGGCGCGGGTGCCCTCAACTGAATGCGGGTCCATATATATGGAGGCGTCATGAGCACCGAAGAGTCAGTTGCAGCCCACTACAGCCGCGGCAACGTTGAACAACTATTGCTGGGCATTATCACCGCGGCAGGGGGAAATCCCGAGAGCTTTGCGCCCGTCGAGCTTCACGGCGCAGACCAGCTGCACATCGGAGGGGCCCTGGCCACAACACGCGTGGCCACACGGGCCGGCATCAATGCCGGCAGCCACGTCATTGATCTAGGTTCAGGAACCGGGGGCGTGGCCCGTCATCTCGCCCATGACTTTGGTGCCACCGTCCACGGCGTTGACCTGACCCCGCAATTCGTTGCCGCAGCGCGCTCCCTCACCGACCGCACAGGCTTGTCCGGCCTAGCGACATTCAGCCAAGGCAGTATTTTGGCGCTGCCCTTCGAAGACGCATCCTTCGATGTGGCATTGATGGTGCACGTGGGCATGAACATTCAGAACAAGGACAAGGTCTTTGCTGAGGCCGCTCGGGTCTTGCGGCCCGGCGGCATCATGGCCGTGTACGACGTCATGCTCATGGGCGGCGACGTTGAGCAGTATCCGCTCCCGTGGGCCGCAACATCGGACACCTCGTTCCTCCAGCCACCGCTTGCCTATAGCGATGCGTTGGAACAGGCCGGGTTTGAGGTGGACCAAGAAGTGAAACCGCTGGCCGAAGGCATTGAATTCCTGGAAACAGCCATGGCCTCCAGTGGTCCCGTGGGCGTTGACATGGCAGCATTGGGCAACTTAATGACAGCTTTCCGATCCGGCATCTTGGCACCGGTGGAGATTTACGCGCACCTGCCCTAGTGCCACTGTCCGAAATCTGAGGGATGGTCCGCTCCGCGGTTCGGCCGGAGCGGACGCTGCTCAGTTCGATCACATTATGGCTGCCGGTGCCCTCCGTCGACCCAGGCCGCATGAAGGGCCTCGAGTTCCGCCAATGCTGCGGGCTCCGCATCCTTCAGGTTGGTGGTCTCGGCGGGATCAGCGGCCAGATTACACAGGAAATAACCGGAGCCCGGTTCGGCGTGCTCAACATCCCTGATGGCTTGTGCTACTGGAGAACCGGGTTCAACCCACTTCAGCTTCCAATCGCCCCGACGCACCGACCATTGCCATCCGCAGTCCCAATGCAATGTCTGGTGCCCGGTGCCTGATTTGGCGTCCCCGGCAGCAGCCAGCAGGTCGATTCCATCGCTGTGCGCATACAGCTCCGGATCGGACCCCGCCGCGGCCAGCGCCGTGGGCAGAATATCCATGGAGCTGGTGAGCGCGGTACTGGTGACGCCGGCCTGGACACGTTGCGGCCACCGGAGAATGAAGGGGACTCGGACGCCACCTTCCCAGAGCGTGTATTTGGTTCCGCGCAGCGGAAGGTTCACGCCGTAATTGCAGGTTGAACCGCCATTGTCGGTCAGGTAGAAAACAAGAGTGTCCTCCGCCAGGCCCAGCTCGTCGAGCTGATCCAGGATGAGACCGATCTGTGCGTCCATCAGTTCCAGCTGGGCCAGGTAGTACGCGCGCCCGTTCTCCAGATGGGGGCTAATGGCACCGTCGTACCAATCGATGTACTCACTAGCACCCGGGTTCCAGTCGTCATAGGCGGGAAGTCCGCGCTTCTCCAGTTCCTGCGCAGGCAGCTGCCAGCAGAAGTTGTGGACCGCGTTGAACGCCACGGTCGCCATGAATGGCTTGTCGGCATGCTCCGCCACAAACTGCCGGCTCCGCTCGCCAATGGCGTCCGTGAGGAATCCCTCCAGTTCCTGGGGCTCCTCACCGTTCCACAAGGGCTGGACGGCCATGGGATAGGCAGCCTCACCATATGATTCCACAGCGGTGTCCGAGTGGTGGAGGTAGTTCAGCCTGCCCATGGACTCCCCCGCAAGGCCGTAAAACGATTCATCGTAGCCGTGACGAGGTGGCGTTCCACGATCTCCGTGGTTTTCCGTGCCGTAGTGAACCTTGCCGAAGTAGCCTGTGGTGTAGCCCTCGCCGCGCAGCAGTTCGGCCATGGTGGGTACGCCGTCCGGGCTGATCTCCGAATCCGTGAACCAGTGGGCACCCCATCTCTGCTGGTAGCTACCCGAGGCCAGCCCGGCCCGGGACGGCGAACAGATAGGCGCGGTGACATACGCATCGCTATAGGAGGTGCCCTGCTGCGCCAAACGGTCGAGGGCTGGCGTGGATACATCGGCCTGGACTCCCAGAATGGAGCGGTCGGCGTAGCCGTGATCGTCGGAAATGATGACTACGATGTTGGGCTGACGCGACTTTGTTTCACTTGGCATTGATGGATTCTCCTGAGCAATGGGCTTGGCTTGTGGGCTCGTTTGTCGTCCAAACGGCGCCCCCAAACAGCCCCACCAAGGAGCTGAAGCAATCCTTGCATGAACTGCCCCGGCTGACGGCTTTTGATGACTACAGCCGTGTCAAGGCAGGAGCACGGCTTTCAGCGCAGCCAGTGCGTCGGCAACCGGCGGCAATTCGGGATGCCAGGCTCGCTCCCATTCCAGGGAAACCCAAGGATCCGCAATTCCTTGCCTAGCCGCAATGCCAGCGGCCAGCAACTGCATTTCCGCCAAGGGAAGTGCGCCCTCCCCCGGCAGGGTCAGCGTCACGGTACTGCCTTCAGCATTCCGGAAACCGTCCTTGTATTGGGCATAGGCCAACGAATCGGCCAGCAGCTCGGCCGTGCAGCCCGGCGCCTCATCGTGTCGCCAAGGATGCATGAGATCCCAAATGACCTTGACCGGCGCATCGGCATCAACATGAGCCAAAATCCGCGCAACGTCCGATCCCCGAGGATGCGAATCATGCGTCTCCAACAACATGGTCACCCCGCGCTCCGATGCCAGCCGGGCCGCGGCGTTGAGTCGGCGCGCACCCAGCAAGTCGGCGGCCATCATCTCCGCAGACGGCTCCTGACCCGGAACGCATGGCACCAAGTCTGCACCCGGGAAAACGCGCACCTGGGCACCTGCCCATCCAAGAGTGCCGTTCCCTGCGGAAAGATCCGCTGCAAGTTCGACGGCGGCCAGCAGCTCCGCGAGCATCGGATCGTTGGTGCCGGACCCAAGCGAAGCGACGGCGACGTTGGAGCCAGACTTGGCGGAAGCACCGGCGTCGTCCGCCGGAAGAGTGGCAGGCAGCGGCGCGCAAACCTTCACGTAGCTGGCCAGGGACAGCACTGTCAGCCCGGCCGCGGCGAGCTCCGCGGAAACCTCAGCTCGCGCGGCGGCGGTCATGCCGGGAAAGACGAACTCGCCGTCGGCCGCGCGCAACTCAAGTCCGGTGGCGCCGGAAGCATGGGCCGTGGCAATGACCTGGGCCAGGGAATCCCCGGGGCATCCAAGAGTGGAGAACGCCAATGGCATGGCAAACCTTTCAGCGGCGAACGGTGACGATAGTTCAACACTAGCTCGGCAACCGCTTTCCAGCAACGGTGCGCTACGAACGCCTAGCCCTACTAGTCGCTGGGAACTCTCTGGGCGTAAGCTGACAGTACTTACCCACGGAATGTCCAGCATATTCCCAGCCAATGGTCGGAGACTGAAATGGTGAAAAAGACCGGACCTGAAGCCAAGTTGCTCGTTGTTGACGACGAGCCCAATATCCGCGAACTACTTTCGACCTCCCTGCGTTTTGCAGGTTTTGAGGTCATTGCGGCAGCAAATGGGCGCGAAGCCCTGGCCGCCGCCGAGGAGCACAACCCCGACCTTGCTGTCCTGGATGTCATGCTCCCGGACATGGATGGATTTACTGTCACCCGCCGGCTGCGCGCCGCGGGACGGCACTTCCCCGTCCTATTTCTGACCGCTCGCGACGACACCGAAGACAAGGTCACCGGCCTGACAGTTGGCGGCGACGACTACGTCACGAAGCCGTTCAGCCTTGACGAGGTGGTGGCCCGCATCCGCGCCGTTCTGCGCCGCACCCAGCCCATGGAAGATGACGACGCCGTCCTGCGCGTTGCCGATCTGGAGCTCGACGACGACGCCCACGAGGTGCGCCGCGCCGGCAAGACGGTGGAACTTTCGCCGACCGAATTCAAGCTGTTGCGTTACCTGATGCTGAACCCCAACCGGGTGCTGTCCAAGGCCCAGATCCTGGATCATGTGTGGGAATACGATTTCAACGGCGACGCCTCGATCGTTGAGTCCTATATCTCGTACCTGCGCCGCAAGGTGGACATTGATGCCTCGCTGCCTGCCCTGATTCAGACCAAGCGCGGCGTGGGTTACGTGCTTCGAACGGCTGATAAGCGCTAATTACCTTGATTACGTTGTGGAAGAACGCCTCCCTGCGCTCCCAGCTGGTGGCCATCATCAGCGCCCTACTGAGCGTGTCCCTTCTGGCGCTGGGGGCCACAACGTTCCTTTTGCTGCACTCCGTTCTGGAAGACCAGATGGACACGCAGCTGAGAACCTTCCAGACTTCCATCATCAAAAAAGGCACAGTGGATTCCCAATCCACAGGCCAGGCACCGTTTACGTTTGACTACTACGTAGGCTTCCACTTCGCGGATGGCACGCTAGCCGACCAGAACCGTTCGGGCAGTGACAAGCCCACGTACCCTGTCTACTCCTTGGCAGAAGCCAGGAAGTTGAATGGAACAACGTTTACCGTACCCAGCAGCGACGGGGGCGCCGCCTGGCGCATCACGATTCTTGCTCCACAAAGTTTCGACTTCAATCCGGCTGGCGGCCCCCTGAGCGCGCAAACTTATGAAGGATTCGTGGTGGTTGGGATCCCCTACGAGGGCCTCAACCTCACCATGGAACGGCTTGCCGTAGTGATTGCCGGGGTGGCAATTTTGACCATCACGCTGGGCACCATGATTGCGTACTGGACCGTCACTCGTTCCTTCAAGCCCCTGAGCCGGGTCGAGAAGACCGCTGCAGCCATCGCCGCCGGTGATTTATCGCGACGCGTTGACGTTGAAAATCCCGCCACGGAAGTCGGCCGGCTTTCAGTCTCACTGAACTCGATGCTTGCCCACATTGAGCATGCTTTCGCTGTCCGGACGGCTTCGGAGACGAAGATGCGCCGCTTTGTTGCTGATGCCTCGCATGAACTCCGGACTCCCCTCGTGACGATTCGTGGATTCTCCGAGCTTTACCGCCATGGTGCCCTGCAAACCACTGAGGACGTTGGCACGGCCATGGGCCGCATCGAAAGTGAGGCCAAGCGCATGGGTGAGCTCGTTGAGGACCTGCTGATGCTGGCCCGCATCGACGAGCAGCGCCCCTTGCAGCTCAAGCCGGTGGATCTGCTGATCATTGGCCATGACGCAGCCTTGGACGCTGCAGCGTCGGCGCGGGATCGCACCTTTGCTGTTGTAGGGCTCGACGGCGGCCCCGGCACGTCCGCGCCGGGCCTTGGCGACGATGCAAAATTGCGCCAAGTCGTGACAAACCTGATGGGTAACGCCCTGCGCTACACGCCCGAGGGATCACCCATTGAGATCATGGTGGGTACTCGCGCGGAGGGTGCAGCTACGTACTCCGTCATCAAGGTCCGCGATCATGGTCCGGGTATCTCCGAGGAAGAGGCGCCCCGCGTCTTTGAGCGCTTTTACCGCGCGGATTCTTCCCGCGACCGGAACACCGGCGGAAGCGGCCTTGGGTTGGCCATCGTTTCGGCCATCGTGGCCTCACATGAGGGGACGGTCCGCCTCGAACACACCCCGGGTGGTGGTGCCACCATGGCCATCGAGCTGCCGTACCAGCCGGCTGCTGGCGATGACCGCGACGACGCAGATTCCGACGGCTTCGACGATTCCGCAGTGGACTAATTCCTCCACAGGCGCTCCTAAAGCGCGGCTCATCCACGGATGTTGATGTGCCGCTTCCCGAGTCCGCGCATGAATTCTAGGCTGGTCCTTGTCAGGGCAATTCGCCCTGTTTCATTTCACAGACAAGGCACTTCCCATGGCACAGTTCAATGTCAATAGCGACGATCTGGCGCTCAAAAGCACCGCCGTCAGGGGTTCCGTGGACCGCATCCGGTTGGAGGTCGATTCCATGAAGCGCAACCTCTTGGACCTGCAGTCCACGTGGACCGGCACGGCTGCCACCAATTTTCAGGCGCTGCTGCAGGAATGGCATGCAACCGAACTCAAGGTTGAGGCATCCCTGGAGAGCATCAATGGCGCCTTGTCCATGGCGGCAACGCAGTACGCGCAGGCCGAAGACGCCAACACCCGGATGTTCACGATTAGGTGAGCATCCGGGCGTTGACTTGGCTTGGTTAGCTGGCGGAAGGACTGCCGGTCGGAAGCAGTGCCCAGCCCGGGGCTGCCTCTAGGCTTCTTTGGTTCCTTGGTGGTGTCGCAGGCGCCACTGGCCGTTATGACGCTGCCATAAAGAACTGCGCAGTGCGCTGCCATCCGGGGAGACGCTGCGGTACGTCAGGAGCGCTGTCTCGGCGTCCAACTGAGACAGGGAGAGAACCTCTAGATCGATGCTGGCCGGTTCCTCGTCGGTGAACATCTCTAGGATCTCTTGCCGGGACCTGCGCTGGCCAGATACACCTATTTCCTCAAAATTTGGGTGCAACAATTCCCCTGCCCGTAAAGGATCAGCACGAACCGCGGGATCCAGAAGTTCCCTCTCCAGCTCCACCACGGTCTCCAAGGAATCGGGCCGGTGGTCTGCGAAAGCCGGATCGACTTCGTCTTCCAACATGGAAAACAGGTCTGGTTGTTCAAGTTCGTCCAACAGCAACGCTGTCTGGACGGGAGCGGCCGCCGCGGCCATCGCGGGCGTGCCGGAGGTTTCGGAGTGGTTCTTGGCGGCGTCCGGCGCCTGCTCAGCGTCCACCTTGGCGCCAGGGAAACCTGGGCCGGCATTTGGGGATCGCTTGGCTTGGTAGGCCGTGGCGGCACCCCGTGCGCGATCGTCGGCTGCCTCATTCAGGTCATGTCCTGCATGGCCCTTGACCCATTCGAAAGTGTATTTCCGGCCAGCAATGGCGGCGTCGATGTCTTTGAGGAGGTCAACGTTTAGAACGGGCTTGCCGTCTGACTTGCGCCAGCCTTTGCGCTTCCATCCGGGCATCCACTTGGTGACGCTGTTAATAACGTACTGGCTGTCGCACAGGATGTGCAGCGGCTCTTCCGGCAAGTGGGCCGTTGACCTGAAAAGGTCAAGGACGGCCATGAGCTCGCCCATGTTGTTGGTGCCATGGGGCCAACCCCCTGCACGCCAGCAGTTGTCATCCACGTACCAGGCCCAACCAGCGGGACCGGGATTTCCTAAAGCCGAACCATCGGCAGCAGCAACAATTGTCATAAGTCCATACTTTCAGACTCCACCGACATCTCATTGCAAGAGCCACGGCTTTGGCCGCTCAAGCAGGGAAATGAAAAACACCCCTGCCCGTAGCGGGGATGGCGTAAGTCCGCTCCCAACACTCGCAAGCTCGTGTTGGGACCCTCGCGTCCTTACTTAGGACGCATGGTTTGCGAAATCTTACTGCCCGCGGGGCAGGGGTGTTTTTGACTAACCGATCAGGGGTTGGGGGGTTAGAAACCGCCCATGCCACCCATGTCGTCGCCGCCGCCGCCAGCCGGGGCAGCCTTTTCGGGCTTGTCGGCTACAACAGCCTCGGTGGTGAGGAACAGACCAGCAATGGAAGCCGCGTTCTGCAGTGCAGAGCGGGTTACCTTTACCGGGTCGTTGATGCCGGCAGCCAGCAGGTCCTCGTAAACGCCAGTTGCAGCGTTCAAGCCGTGACCGGTCGGCAAGGAACGAACCTTGTCAACAACAACGCCGGGCTCCATGCCTGCGTTGAAGGCAATCTGCTTCAAGGGAGCATCGATAGCAACCTTGACGATGTTCGCGCCGGTTGCTTCGTCGCCGGTCAGGTTCAAGCCTTCGAAAGCCTTGACGCCAGCCTGGATGAGGGCAACGCCACCACCGGGGACGATACCTTCTTCAACAGCAGCCTTGGCGTTGCGCACTGCATCTTCAATGCGGTGCTTGCGTTCCTTGAGCTCAACTTCGGTAGCGGCACCGGCCTTGATGACTGCAACGCCGCCGGCCAGCTTGGCCAGACGTTCCTGCAGCTTCTCACGGTCGTAGTCGGAATCGGAGTTTTCGATTTCGGCACGGATCTGTGCAACGCGGCCAGCGATGGCTTCAGCGTCGCCAGCACCGTCAACGATGGTGGTCTCGTCCTTGGTGACAACAACCTTGCGGGCCTTGCCCAGCAGCTCAAGGGTGGTGTTTTCCAACTTGAGGCCGATTTCTTCAGCGATGACCTGGCCACCGGTGAGGATGGCGATGTCGGCCATCTGGGCCTTGCGGCGGTCACCGAAGCCCGGAGCCTTGACGGCAACAGACTTGAACAGTCCACGGATCTTGTTCACGATCAGAGTTGCAAGGGCTTCGCCTTCAACGTCTTCGGCGATGATCAACAGCGGCTTGTTGGAAGCCATGACCTTCTCCAGAACAGCAACCAGGTCCTTGACGCTGGAGATCTTGGAGTTGACGAGCAGGATGTACGGGTCTTCAAGAACCGTTTCCTGACGCTCAGTGTCGGTCACGAAGTAAGCGGAGATGTAACCCTTGTCGAAGCGCATGCCTTCGGTGAGCTCAAGTTCCAGGCCGAAGGTGTTGGACTCCTCGACGGTGATAACACCTTCCTTGCCAACCTTGTCCAGGGCTTCGGCGATAAGTGCGCCGATCTCGGGATCACCGGCAGAGATGGATGCAGTTGCGGCGATCTCTTCCTTGGTCTCGATTTCTTTGGCGTCTTCAAGCAACTGGGCGATGACGGCTGCAACAGCCTTCTCGATGCCGCGCTTGAGTGACAGCGGGTCGGCGCCGGCAGCTACGTTGCGCAGGCCTTCCTTGACGAGGGCCTGGGCCAACACGGTTGCCGTGGTGGTGCCGTCGCCGGCGATGTCGTCAGTCTTCTTGGCGACTTCCTTGACCAGCTCAGCGCCGATCTTCTCGTAAGGATCGTCAAGCTCGATTTCCTTGGCGATGGAAACACCATCGTTGGTGATTGTGGGGGCGCCCCACTTCTTCTCGAGAACAACGTTGCGACCGCGCGGGCCCAAGGTAACCTTGACGGCGTCGGCGAGGATGTTCAACCCACGCTCAAGGCCGCGGCGTGCCTCTTCATCAAATGCAATGAGCTTGGCCATGGAGGCTTCAGTCCTTTCGGGACAGTCATTTTACGATTCAAAGTCCTCATGTGGGTGCCCGCGACGGACGGATCCAATGGCCGATGATCTCTTTACATCGGCATCAACCCTCACCCAATGAGGAAAGTTCACTACTCAGACGGCGGGTGATTTGCTAAGTAATTAGCAGTCACCACCTCAGAGTGCTAAGTCAATAATTAGCACTCGGCACAGCAGAGTGCAAGCGGAGATCTGCGTATGTGCTCCGGGCGAACGTCTCCTCCAAGCCCTTGTTACTACAAAGGAACATCAGAACTGCATCGAATTGGTCATATTTACCCCACATTTGCCTCAGAAAACGCCGCGTACTTTCGGCGACGCGTACAAACGGCTAGCGTTGTGCTTGTACATATTCCGATTTGCGCATAAGCATTGGACCCCCTGCCTCCCGGCAGCGGCTTGTGACTCAGCACCAGGAGACAGCATGACTGAAAACATCAATCCCGAAAAGACGCCGCCGACCCCGCCCGACGTCCCGGCCGGCTACGACCAGCCCGCTGATGCTTCCTCGAGCCACCAGGCGCCCCCGAGTTACGAGGCCCCCGCGTCTTTCGAACCACCGGCAGCCCCGAGCTACCAGCAGCCTGCAGAACAGCAGGCGCCCGCGTACCCCGCGTACCCCCAGACGGGTGCACAGCCCACCTACCAGCAGGGTTACCCACAGCA
Organism: Arthrobacter sp. TWP1-1; assembly: GCF_049897845.1. Taxonomy (NCBI): domain Bacteria; kingdom Bacillati; phylum Actinomycetota; class Actinomycetes; order Micrococcales; family Micrococcaceae; genus Arthrobacter; species Arthrobacter sp. TWP1-1. The sequence goes on along the minus strand of NZ_JAFCXC010000013.1, from coordinate 11,088 downwards.
GAACATGCAGCAGGGCTACCAGCAGCAAAATGCGCAGCAGGGTTACCAGCAGCCCAGCTATGGCATGGCCGGAGCTGGAGAGCAGAAGTCAAAGGTTGTTGCAGGCATCCTCGGCATCCTGCTCGGTTCCTTGGGCATCCACAACTTCTACCTTGGCAAGACCAAAATCGCGCTGATCCAGCTTTTGGTCTCCGTCATCAGCTTGGGCACGCTTGCTCCCTTCATGGGAATCTGGGGCCTGATCGAGGGCATCTTGATTCTGGTCGGCTACGAAGGCTACCGCACCGATAGCAGGGGAATCCCGCTGAAGGACTAGCCCTCTAGCGCCACGCACCACAAAAGCCAAGTACGACGTCGGGGGGGGGCCAATTGGCCAAAAGGTACCCCCCGACCGGCGACTTGGGGGGGGAACACGTGGAAGGGGTTATTTTTATCCCC
>NZ_JAFCXC010000013.1:0-10640 GCF_049897845.1 Arthrobacter sp. TWP1-1 | reverse complement strand
AACCCGGCGCAGGCACCCCCCCCTACGCCCCCCCCACCAAAAACCCCAGTCCCGCCGGGGGGGGGCACCTTTTCCCCACCGGGCCCCCCCCCGACGTCGTACTTGGTGCGATCAGACGTGAAAGTCTTCTTTATGCTCCCGGCCCGAGGACCACTGCCAGCGGGAGGCCCAGCTCAGCGGTGTCAATCACGCTGGGAATGTTCAGCAAGGCGCTCAGCGCTTCGGCGTTGGCCTTCTGCTCAATGCCGTTGTAGTAAATAACCGACGTCGCCTGCGGCTGACCTGCCCAGTTGGCGGACTGCGAAACGCTCCAGCCGTCGTTCATAACGAGCGCCGAGTACTGTCCGGCAAGACCAGAGGTACCCACGGCATTGAAAATGGCCACGGCCGTGGTCTTGTCAACCACCGAATCAGGAGTGGGTGTGGGGGTGGGCGTTTCCACCGGCGCGGTGGTTGGCGCCTCGGTCGCAGTGACCTCAGCGGACGGAGTCGCCTCGGCGGAAACACTGGCGGAGGCAGAGGCTGTAGCCGTCGTCTCCGCGGCCATCGGGGTGTCGTTGTCGAGCACCTTTGGCATGATGAAGAAGGCCAGCAGGCCAACGCAAAGGGCGGCCACACCAACGATCATCAGCGGCATCAATGAGCGCCTTTGCGGTTCAATCGAAGCTCGGTGGACGCCATGTCGTGCCGAATTTTCCTCAACGGCGTCAAATTCATCCCGCGCGTATTTACTCATTGTGCAGTGCTGTCCTTGTGGGTGCGTTAGGTGTTGGGCGCGTCAATTGCCCAGCCGGCGGGCCGAACGGGCTTGTTGGCGTGACGTACGTAGTCTACGCAACCGCTTGACGAGCATGGGATCGTGGGCCAATGCAGCATCCGTGTCGATCAACGCATTCAGCACCTGATAATAGTGTGTTGCGGAAAGATCAAACATGTCCCTGATGGCCTGTTCCTTGGCACCGGCGTACTTCCACCACTGCCGTTCCAGGTCAAGCATTTGCTCGTCACGTTCACTGAGTCCGGCGGAGGGGGCTGCGGCGCCGTCCACGGGATCCTGCCCGGGCTGGACTGCTTCGGTCACAACGCACCCTTCCTTGAATTCTGTGTTCCATGCTTGTGCGGCCACGATCCATGGCCTGCTCTTTCCATAATAAGGGCGAATCACATCAATGTCATTTGAGTATGTGTGGATAGACGGTCCGGCAGCCCCTCCTGTGGAGGAATGAAGCACCAGCAGAACATGGCCCACAATGGACAGTATGGACAGTGAACCTAGCCTCTTTGACCTACCTGCGCCTGCTCCGTGGGGCGAACCTCAGCTGCAAGCCCTAGCCACATTGCGCACAGCCCCTTTGACCCTGATGGCCCCCGATTGGGCGGAGGCGCTGGCGCCAGAGGAAAAAACCCTGCAGCGCCTTGGCGCTATGTTGGCCACCGAGTACGACGCCGGAACTCGCTTCCTGCCCCACCCCACCCAAGTGCTGCGAGCCTTGGGCACACCCATGTCTCAGGTCAAGGTTTTGATCGTGGGCCAGGATCCATACCCCACCCCCGGCCACTCGGTTGGTCTGGCGTTTTCGGTCGATAAGAAAACCCGACCACTCCCCCGCAGCTTGAACAACATCTACAAGGAACTCACCACAGATCTCGGCATTGCTCCGGCCCCGCATGGCGACCTCGGCACATGGGCAAGCCAGGGCGTTCTCTTACTGAACCGGGTACTCACGGTAGCGCCGGGCGAGGCAGGCTCGCACCGCCGTCGTGGGTGGGAAGAAGTTACGGATGCCGTCATTGCAGCGTTGGTCGCCAGAAACAAGCCCCTTGTCAGTGTTTTGTGGGGCAAGGACGCCCAGCGCCTGACCCCCATGTTGGAGGGGACGGCTGTGATCGAGTCCGCGCATCCCAGCCCGCTTTCGGCGTCGCGTGGCTTCTTCGGATCCAAACCGTTCAGCCGCGTCAATGAACTCCTTGTCAAGCAAGGGGCGGCCCCGATCGACTGGGCCTTACCCATGAACTAGACTCCTTAGGACAACCTAACTAGGCGCAAGTGACGCGCCCGAAGGCCGGGCAACGCCCGCACGAGGAGTTTTTTTGACACCCGCTGACACCGCCCCCGTTCAAGCAACAACGAGGGCTCCGCGCGCCCAGCGGCCCCGTGTTCAGCTCACCCTGCAGGTTCTCCGCAAGGAACAGCTGAGCTCACACATGGTGCGCATCATTGTTGGCGGTCCAGACATGGCGAAGTTCGAGGCCAAGGACGCCACCGACATGTATGTGAAGATTCATTTCCTGCGGCCGGGCGTTGAGTATGCCGAACCAGTCGACATCTTCGCGATTCGGGACACCATGCCTGCCGAACACTGGAGCGTCACCCGCACCTACACCCTCCGCTGGGTCGACCTGGTCGCCCAGGAACTGGCCATCGACTTCGTGCTGCACGGCGACACCGGCTTGGCTGGTCCGTGGGCCGCCGCCGCGGAGCCGGGCGATCGCATCATCTTCACCAACCCCGGTGGCGCCTACAAGCCCAGCGCCGACGCCGATTGGCACCTCTTTGCAGGAGACGAGGCCGCGCTCCCGGCCATTGCAGCAGGCCTCGAGGCTCTCCCGTCGGAGGCCCGCGGCAATGCCTACATCGAGGTTGAGACGGCGGCGGACATCCAGCCGCTGGTGAAGCCCGACGGCGTCGAGCTCACCTGGGTGTTCCGCAACGGCACCACCCCTGACAGGTCTACCGCCCTCCTGGATGCCGTTGCCAACGGGCCCTGGCTCGAAGGAACTGTCCACGCCTTCGTCCACGGCGAACGCGAATACATGAAATCCCTGCGCGATCTGCTGATCAAGCAACGCGGTCTCGACCGCACACAGGTCTCTCTCTCCGGTTACTGGGCCTACGGCCGCACGGAGGACAACTTCCAGGCCGAGAAGAAAGAACCGATCGGCAAAATCCTGTAACTCGTGGCCAAGTCCTTGGCCCCACCGATTCCAAACCACAGTTATGGCGACTAAAACTCGGTTTTAGTCGCCATAACTGTGCTTTGGATACCGTGTTTCGCTAACGACGACGGTTGCGGCGCTTGACGTTTGGGCCACCGCTGCGGGTGAAGGGTCTGGCGATGTTGTCGCCGAGCACCACACCGGCGGCCACAGCAAGGATGACGACGAGCGCGTTGAAGATGCCAACGGCTCCCGTGACCGAGTCTTCGGGCGTAAGAGTCATGACGAACATGGCCCGGAAGATGGAAAGCCCCACGAGCAAGAAGATGACGGAGGGGACGGCTACCACCAGTTGAGGGGCGCCCAGCCGCAGCGCAACCACCCTGGCGAGTATGCCCACCACTACGGCGGCAAAGGCGGGGGCAAATCGTCCACCAAGACCAAATTCCATGCCGTAGTAAAAGACTAGGTAACCGGTCAAGGCAACGGCCGCGGTAGGCAGCAGCAATTTAATGGACGTCTGCTCGGCGATGCAAATGGCCACAGTGGAAATGAGAACGAGGATTAGCACCACGTACAGCGGGCGGGCCCCGGAGATCGTCTCTGCGACATTGAGCCGGTCAGCACCAAACAATGAACCGGTGATAAGTGCAACGGAAATGCCCGCAACTATGGCGCCAAAACTAAGGAAGGCGGAGAGGAATCGGCCCGAGGCCGTGACCGGGAATCCGTTGATTGCATCCTGCACAGCCGAGACGAGTCGCCCTGAAGGCAACATCAGCAAGATACCACCGGCCACTACAACCGATGGACTCAGCCCCACGTGCGCCATGAAACACAGCACGGCCACGATGGTGACAATGAAGGAACTGACGGCTGTGACGAAGAAGTCCGGCACACGCCACCGACCCATGACCCGGGCAACTTGTCCGGCCAGCAGGATGGTCAGCCCCGCGACCATCATGCCAAGAAGTGTTCCGCCGATGACACCAACAACGGCAGCGGCAAACACCGCCTCGGCCAAGGACACCATCCAGCGGGGGAACGGCTTAGGTTTTTTGACGATGACATCGAGTCGTCGGGCCGCTTCGTCGCGGGTGACACCTCCGCTGGCAATGTCGGTCACGAGTTCGTGGATCTCCACAAGGCCTGCGTAGTTGTTGGTCCAAGACCGCACAACACGCAGGAGCGTGATGGGCACGGCGTCCCGTGGCGCGTAGTTGATGATGACCGACTGGTTGGTGATGTCGACCTCGATATTGCGCAGCCCAAGCGCCGCCGTGACGGCAATGATGCTGGTCTCAACTTCTAGGGCACCGGCGCCATACCGGAACATGGTCTCGGCCAAGCGCAGGGCAAAGTCGATTGTCTTGCGCGCTGATTCCTCGGCTGTTCCCACCTGAATGGTGAAGTTGGCGTAAGGACTGCCCGCAAGCCGATCCACGATGTTCATGGGCGCCGTGGGAGGCGTCTCACCCTGGACAAGTTTGCGCAGCACACTGCGCGCCGCCTTGTTGGGGCGTCCGGCAGCCACAATGGGGATCATGCCCACATCGTCATAGTTGCGGCTGCTGGGGCTGTTGCTCATTCTGCTCCCTGAGGACGAGTCCTTACTTCGTTGGACGGCAGGATCGGCTGCCGTCCAACGCGCTGGAACTGTGCCGTTGATTTCTTAGTAAAACTGCTTTCCGGTGCGGCGGGTGTACAGCTGGCGGAACACCCGTTCACCGGCCATAGACCACAATTTATACCGCATGGGACTGAGCACCAGGTCGTAGCAACCTACAAAGTCGGTGACAGTCTTGGAGAAGCTCGTCTTGAACAATCCCAGTCCGTGGTGCGGGTGGGTGGGATCCTTGAGCCTGTCCGAGGGTGGTGTGCCGCAGAAATCATACTGCTGGGCCCCCAAATCCTTCATGTCATTGATGGCCACCCATTGCACCAGATGCGAGTCCCCGTACTGGTTGCGCTTTTGCAGCGAGCCGCCGTCTTTATAGGTGGCCTTGGCACCGTAGTTGATGACAAACGCACCCACAGAGGCCACGCCGTCTTCAAAGACAAAGTAGAAATGACCCTGGCCACGCGTTGTGAACTCGGTCCAGAATTGGCGGTAGTACTCAAAGTCACGGGCCGTGCTGGTGGACTTGGCAGTGATGGTGCCAACCATGAGCTCGTACATGGTTTGCATGGTGGCTTCGGTGGGATCCATCCGGACCACCTCAACCTCTTCACGGATTGCGCGGCGCACGGCGTTGCGGCCGCGCGAATGTAGTTTGCGCAGCAGTTCGTTGGGCTCCGGTGAGATATCCAGCAGCGCCGTGTTGTCGTTCGGCTGCAAGTCGGGAACCTTGACCAACCCGGCGCCAAGGAGCACAGCGTGGGCGGCGTCCGAGGACACGATGTCAGGTTCAATCTTGGCTGCGAAGACGTTGAGCTTCGCGCGCTTGGCAAACGTCCGGAGGGCGTCGAGCATGGGCGGAATCTGCTCCACAGCGCTCACGTCCGGCCCCTTGATGAGGTACCAGAGCTTGCCCAAAACAGGGAAGGACTTTTGCAGGACCAGGTTGTAACTGGTGAAGTCGGGGCCCTCAAACGCTATGAATTGGGTATCCCAGCCGTAGTTTTTCTTGACGGCCGCGAAGGCAGCAGATTGCAGCAGATTGCCACCATTGGGGTTGGCCGTGACCAGCGTGTCCCACTGGTCAATCTCGGCGGCAGTGGCAAAGCGGGCGGTAAATTCTGGCAAGAGACCCTCAATTACGTTGGCAGTTGTTCGCTGTATTGAGTCTACCGGTGAGATTCTCACAGCCCACTCACAGCCACACCATAATGTACTCACCGAACCCTGTCAGACGATTGCTTTTGAACGGCCGCTGTAAGGGCGGTCACTTAGTTGGGAGCAATTTATGAGTGTGGTGTCCCGAAGCGTGGGCAACGCCTTCCGCAACAAAATCCGGACCAGCGCCGTGGTGATCATTCTGGCTGTCGCCATTGGTTTAGCGCTGTCCATGCTGGTTGCCAATCAAGCAGTTGCCAGCAAAGTTGATGCGCTGAAAGCCTCGGTGGGCAACAATCTCACAGTGAACCCAGCTGGTTCACGTGGCGGTTTAGGTGGCGGAGAGCCCCTGACGACGGCGGATCTCACCACTGCTGTCGCCGTCGAGCATGTGACCAACGTGACCGGGACGCTGAGCGTGCGGCTAAGTAACTCAGCAGCCACTACTGCCACCACAGGTACTGACACAGCGCAGGGCCCCGGTGGCGGAACAGGCCAGGGCGGTCCCGGTGGCGGCGGCTTCGGGGCTAGCGGCACCACCAACCTAGAATCTGCTGTCGCCGCCGGCTCATTGGGCCAACGCAACAACAGTAATGGCAGCACTTCAGGGTCAACAACGGACTCCGCTGTTCCTTCGTTCAGTATCCCTATTCAAGCAACTGGCGTTTCCACCTCAGCCACTGCCGCGGGGGAAGCTATCAATGTCACCAGTGGCGCGCAGCTCTCTGACTTTGCCGCAACATCCACACAGGCCCTGGTGGGAACGACCTTGGCCACTAAGAACAACCTGAAAGTCGGTTCTACCTTCACCGTTCAGGACCGAACCATGACTGTCACGGGTATCTTCGACGCCGGCACAGAGTTTGATAACAACGCCCTCTACCTGCCATTGGCTGCCACTCAAACGCTCACTGACCAGGCCGATCAAATCAGCACGCTGACAGTAGTGGTGGATAGCATCGAGAACGTGGCCAGCACCCAAACAGCGCTGACCACTGCACTGGGTGCCGACCGAGTTGATGTGACATCTGGTTCCACCAGCTTGGAATCTGCTATCAGCTCCCTGGGCAGCGTGCAGAACATCTCGCTCATAGCCTTCATAGCTTCGCTGGTGACGGCCGGACTCATAGTTCTGCTGATCATGATCATGGTGGTCCGTGAGCGACGTCGCGAGATTGGCGTCTTGAAGGCCATCGGCGCATCCAATCGCACCATTGGCGTGCAGTTCGTTATCGAGGCTCTGGTTCTGGTGGTCATGGGCTCAGTGGTGGGTGCAGTGGTGGCGGCCTTAAGCAGCAACCCCATTGTCAATGCACTGGTTGCCGGAAATACGAGCACCACAGGCACCGCAGCTGGCGCCGCCGGTGCGGCCCCAGGCGGAGCAGGCCCGGGCGGCGGGTTTCCGGGCGGCGGCGAGGGGCTCACGCGTACCCGCGGTGCGTTCGCCGGGGCCGAGCAGCTCATTGGCACCATCAGCACGTCCTTGGGCTGGCAAACCCTTGTGTTTGGGGTTGCAGGCATTTTGCTCATTGCGGCGCTGGGCGCCCTCATCCCAGCATTACTGACAGCCAAGGTACGTCCCATCGAAGTTCTGCGAGGAGAGTAAGCGATGCTAACAGTGAGCGATGTGGTCAAGACCTTCAATACAGGCGATCACACCATCAAACCCGTCAACGGAGTCAGTTTCAGCCTGGAACAAGGCAGCTTTGCGGCCATTCTCGGTAAGAGCGGCAGCGGCAAGAGTACCTTGCTCTCACTGCTTGGCGCCTTGGACAAGGCAACATCAGGGGACGTCGTTGTGGACGGGGTGAACATTTCCACCCTTCCCGACAGCAAGCTCACGGCCTACCGGCGCGATGACATTGGCTTCGTATTTCAGGCCTATCACCTCATCCCCAACCTGTCCGCCAAGGAAAACGTCATGCTTCCCATGGAGTTTGCCGGCATATCCCACGCGGAGCGGAGCAAACGGTCAGCCGAGCTGTTGAACCAGGTAGGACTGACAGAGGAGATGCACTCCCGCAAGGCCAACAGGCTCTCCGGCGGTATGCAGCAGCGTGTCGCCATCGCCAGGGCCCTAGCCAACAACCCAAAACTAATCCTGGCCGACGAGCCAACGGGAAACTTGGATGATGAAACGGGCGAGCTGATCATCGCTCTGCTGCGCCGATTGGCCCACGAGAAGAAGACAACCATCCTTGTGGTCACACACGATCAGGCCCTAGCCGCCCAGACGGACAGGAAGTTCCGCCTGGCCCGCGGCAAGATCACCGAGGACAGCAGGACCCCTTAAAAATCTATGTCGCAGTTGTTGCACGGATTTTGCCCAAATAGGGGCCTTCACGTGCAACAACTGCGACATAGATCCGGGTGCTAACTACATCCGCGCAACGGCGTTGGCTACATGAGCCAGCGTTGCCTACGGCCGGGACGCCAACGTGGCCGATTCCGCGGCGGAGGTTTCGCCGTCGTTCTTCAGATCGGCACCATCCACCATGTCAGCCTCGAAGGGAGCCAGGGTCGGCGCCGAGATATCCACGGAGACTTCCCGCTCAATCTTGGTCGCCAGCGGAACTTCCTTGACGAAGCACAGCACGATCGCGGCGAGCACGGCTAGCGGAACCATGAACAGGAACAAGGGGATCAAGGCTTCGTTGTAGGACTCGACAACAATCTTTTTGATGGCATCCGGCAGACCATTCACCAGGTGCGGCGTGAAGGAACCGCTCCCACCGGCGGCGGCACCGGCCGGCATCCTCTCCGCGATGAGGTCCTTGAGGCGAACGGCGAAGACCGAGCCCACTACGGCCGAACCAAGCGTGGCACCCACCTGGCGGAAGTAGTTCTGGCCGGCCGTGGCCGTTCCGACGAACTTCAGCGGGAATGAATTCTGCGCCACCAGCGTCAGAATCTGCAGGCTGGCGCCAAGGCCAATACCCATCACACCTAGGTAGATGCAGATGAGGTACACCGGTGAGGCTGCGTGGATCGTGGACAGCAGCACGAGTGAGAGGCCCAAGATCACGGCGCCAACGATCGGAGCCACCTTGTATCGTCCGGTGGATGAAACACGGCGGCCAACGATGACCGAGACAATCAGCATGCAACCCATCATAGGGATCATGAGCAGGCCTGCTTGGGTGGCGGAGTAGCCCGTGGCCATCTGCAGGTAGGTGGGCATGTACCCGATGGCGCCGAACATGGCGATACCGATCAGCAATCCGGCCAGCGTGGTCAGGTTGAAGTTGCGGTTCTTGAAGAGCAACAACGGCATGACCGGCTCGGTGGCGCGGCTTTCCACGAAGACAAACAGGACTGCTGTCACGACGGCAGCGGCGGCCAAGCCAATAATCTCAGGCGATCCCCAGGCGTACTGCGAGCCGCCCCAGGTACCGACGAGAACCAGCGCGGTAGTAGCGACAGCAATCAACATCATGCCCAGGTAATCGATCTTGGGGCGTGTTGCGTGGACAACCTTCGGCACGTGCAGCAGGAAAACCGTTGCAAGGATAGCCAAAATAGCCAGCGGGACATTCATCCAGAAGGCCCAGCGCCAGCCGGGACCCTCCGTCAACCCGCCACCGATGAGCGGTCCGGCCACGGAGGAGAACGCGAAAACACCACCCATGATGCCCATGTATTTACCGCGTTCACGAGCAGGCACAACGTCGGCAATGGTCGCCTGCGAGAGAATCATCAGGCCACCACCACCGAGCCCCTGAATGACACGGGCCACGATGAGCGTCGTCATGTCGGACGCCAGCGCGCCAATCACGGAACCCACCATGAAGATCGAGATCGCGAACAACAGCATCGGCTTGCGGCCCAGCAGGTCACCGAGCTTGCCGTAGACCGGCATCATGATCGTGGAGGCAAGGATGAATGCCGTAATAACCCAAGCCATATGTTCGACGCCGTTGAGCTCGCCTACCAGCGTTGGCAGCGCGCTAGAGAGGACTGTCTGGTTCAACGACGCCAGCAACATCGTGACCATCAGACCCACAAATAACAAGACGACGCTTCTTTTTTCGCCGGCATCTACCGGCACTTTAACAATGGATTGATTACTCATAGCGTTGCTTTGATTGCCTCTCGGAAAATTTCAATGGATTCATCCACGACTTTGGTGTCACCGGCTGAAACGGAACCGGGATCGCGAGAAAAAGCGAAGCGCATGGCTGTGCTGGCCATCATGAGCAGTGCGCGGGCGCCGTCACGGCCTCCCGGCAGTCCTGCCTGGGCAAATTCCGGGTCAGACTCGTCGTAGCGGTCCACCAGGATCGACTCGACGAGACGTTCAGAGGCGGAAACGTACTCGATCACATTGCGTGCCAGTTCCGGATACTTGGCTCGCAATTCCTTGCGTCGCGCGGCCTGGGATGCTTCCGGGAACATGGAGCGGACCACTGTAACCATGAGCCGCACTGTCCGGCTGAAGAGATCGTCGTCGCCATCGCTGCGGAACGTGGCAACCGCCTCATCCGAAAGGGTTGGCGGCTGGGTGCCCATGATGGCGTCTTCCTTCGTGGCGAAGTAATTGAAGAACGTCCGCTTTGAAATCCCCGCCGCATCGGCAATGGCCTCGACTGTGACCTTAGTGGGCCCTTCCGTGAGGGCCAGGCCGGAGGCAGTGTCATGAATCAGCGCCCACGCCTCGAGACGGTTCCGCTCACGGAGCGGCACAACTGTTTTTTGCATAACTACAGTTTATGCATTGATACAAACTTTGCACAAGTGCAAAGTTTGTATCGGTGCATGTTTTAGCTCACTCCCCTACCGCCGAAAGTACACTTAATGCGGATGCGCCGCGGGCAAAGTCAAGTGGTCGTAGCAACGCGGGGGTTATGCTGCTGTTTGCAGCAGCTGGTTGAGTCGGTTGGCAGGCGTCTCAAGGTTGAGGGTCGGGCGGGGCCGGCGGTTGAGTTTC
>NZ_JAFCXC010000012.1:0-90114 GCF_049897845.1 Arthrobacter sp. TWP1-1 | reverse complement strand
TGGTACTGCATTCGTGAGGATGTGGGAGAGTAGGACACCGCCGGACAACACGTAACAAAGGTCGAGGCCCCACACCAACTACTTGGTGCGGGGCCTCCCTTCACTTAACAACACCAACACAGTACCGGTCGCCCACCAGGCGGCCGGTACTGTTTAAATAGCTCTGCTAAAGACTTCCAGCCGCGCCTGCATGTCCCAATAGGAAGTCGCAGTTGGCGGCACGCCGCCGTCACGCAGAGCCTCCACAGCACGCACCGCAGCGTCGATGGCCGCGCGGTAGGGCAGGGATCCGGAACTCACGCGACGCACTCCCAACTTTCCCAGCGCGGGCACCGTCAACGAGGGATGAGCCAGCACATTGACCGGCAGTGCAATTCCAGCCGCTATCCGCTGAATATCCTCGGGTGTCATTGTCCCGGGGACGAAGATGCCGTCAGCGCCTGCGTGTGCGTAGGTGCCGGCCCGGCGAAGGACGGCGTCAACGTAGGCGCTCTCCTTGAACCAGTAGTTGTCGATCCTGGCATTGACGAACATGTCGGGGCAACGATTCTTGACCTCTGCAACCTTGGCGGCCAAAGCCGATGGATCCACCAGGCGCCCATTCAGGCTGTCCTCCATGTTCACTCCTGCTACGCCAATTTCCGCAAGCTCTGCCACATAGTCTGCGACCTCGGCTGGATCATCGGAGTAGCCGTCCTCGATGTCAGTGGTGACGTGTACCGGGAGTCGAGTCAGTTGCATCGCCAGTGCGGCCGTTGCAGCCTTACTTGACCGGCCGCCGTCGGGCATTCCAGTGCTGGCGGCAATGCCAAAGCTTGTGGTGCCGATGGCCGTGTAGCCCGCAGCCGCGAAGGCCAAAGCCGAGCCGACATCCCAGGCGTTGGGTAGTAGAAGTGGCGTCTCTAGGTAGTGGAGGTCCCGAAAGGAAGTCATGTTCATCCCTAGCAGTCGAGCGGGTCAATTTTGCCCAGTCTACTTGCGAGCCATGACGGGGCAAGGCCCTACCAGCTACCGCAGGATGATATCCGTGGCGGTAGCCGGCGACTGGCCCGTGGAAACAAATCCCGAGACGTTGGCTTGAGGGTGCTTGATGATGTCGGTGACCGATCCCAGATGCCGGGACAAATCCACCTTGTCCTCCGGGGCTGCCAGCAGCAGCTGGAAACCAAACTCCTGCAGCGCGTTGATGCCGGCGCCGGCGTACTCGGAGTTCGCCTGGATGAAGGCCTCGTCAATCATGACTGTCCCGTAGGTGCTGTAGCCCTGGACATCAATGCCCAGCTGGTAGGCAAGCGCCGCACCCATGATGAATGAGGTGAAGCGCTGCCCTTCGCCACCGGACAAGGTACCAGGCTCAAGCCCAATCTCAACTTCGCCTCCGGGGCGGTGTTCATTACAGCTGATGGTTACGTGCTGGCGAACGTCCAGTACGGTGTCGGCCCAATGCGCCATGGCAGGATCCTGCAGGGCATTGACGAGCCCTTCAAGCTGCTGGTAGCTGGCGGCCATACTTTCCTCGGAGGCCTTCGCGTAGGCGTTGCCGAGGGCTTCCTTCAGTTCAAGACGGAAAGCCCGGGCCTCGTCGGGAACCGTGGTGCGGACCTTTAGGCGCAGTCGACTGCCCTTCTCAAAAGGCACATCCGCCAGAATTTGGTTGAGCGGCAGGATGCGGTCCTCAATGGACCGGCGTTCCTCTTCCAAGAGCTGTAGGAGGTCAGAGAAACGTTCGTAGGATCGGTTGTTGAAGTACTCCTTGAACTCATCTTGACGTTGTGGCAACCCGTCGGACACAATGCGGGAGAAAAGCTCCTCGTAGTGCTCTGCCGCATCGGCGCCCGTTCCATGGCTTGCGCTCATGGTGGGGCCAAACTGCCGCGAGAAAGCCTTGAATATCTCACTGAGGGCACCCTCGGTGCGGAACTGGCGCTCCTTGATGGTGGCGATGCGTTCTCCGAGATCGACGGTCACACGGCCCAGCAGGACTTCCAGCTCATCCAGGGTGGTGGGTTCGCCGTCGAGCAGGTAGGGCGCGAAAGTCTCCAGCGCCCAGTCCTTGGCCGGTTCCGCGTCCTCATTGCCAGCCAGCACGGCCTGAACCTGCGCCAGGTCCTTTTCGATGCTGGAATGGTCGTGATGGAGCACGGCTACACGGCCAACAGCGGCCTCAAGATTTGTCGTAGCAACGGCCAGGGCATCGCGCAGTTGGGCCAAGGTAGCGCTGCCGGCAATGGTTTTTTTCAGCGTGGACTGCAGCGTTTCCAACTGCGTGGACAGGGCCGCGGAATCCAATTCCTCGAAGGTGCGCTTGTCGGCGGCGATTCGCTGCAACGCTGCCAATTGCCGGGCGGACTGCTCCTTGGCCAGACTGCTTTCGGTTGCCGCGGCTGCTGATTCGGCATGCTCTGCGGCCAGCGTCTGAGCCTGTTCCTCCAACTGCGCAATCTTGGCCACGTTGTTGAAGCCGAGGAGGTAATCGGCTGGATTGATGGTGCGCGTATCGCGCTCAAACACGGTCGAACTGAGCTTTACCGTGCCCCCAAGGGACAGGGCCTTGCTGTGCTGGTGTAGGGCCGTGTCACTCTCCACGCAGGCGTAGGCGAAATCGCCGGCGACCTTCTCGCGCAGCCAGGATCCGGCGTCGGAATCGTGGAAGTCAAGCTTGGTGACAAGGTGACCTTTCCCCGCTTTGGCAGGGCGCGCCGGAACGCCAAGGTTGATCCAGCGCAGCTTGCCGAGCCCGTCGAGGCCGTCAATGGCCGAGGTGACCGCAGCAAGATCGTCGCTTCGAATGAGCAGGGTCGTGGCGAGCGAACGCAGGACCTTTTCAGCAGCCGGCCGCCAGGCGCCGTGCTTGCTTCCGATGTCCACGAGCTCGCCAGCGAACGGCATGTCCTCGGGTGCCAGCCCTGTTGCGGCACAAATGGCGCGACGGGCCGCAGCGCTGCGCGGATCAATGTTGGAACCGCGGCGCTGGTAGGACTCGATCTCGGACCGGAGCGCCTTCTCTTGCGCCTTGACGTTCACGCTCGCGGCCACCGCCTGATATTCACGGGTCCGCGCGGATTCGGTCTCTTCTTGTTGAAGTTCGACGCCGGATGCCGCGGCCGTGCGCGCGGCGGCAAGGCCCTGCGCACTCCAGTCATGCACGAGTCCGGCACCCTCGAGATCGTCCCGGATGCTAGCTTCAAGGCGCTGGCGTTCGGTCAACTCGCGCTTGCCGGTTCGGATGTCCTTTTCGAGACTCTCGATGGCCCGCCCGCCATGGTTGGCGTGTTGTTCGGAGAGCGCAGCCACGGACTCTGCCAAGGCGTCCTTGGCCTGCGATGCCGACTCGATCTCCGACAGCTTTTGATCCCGAGCCTCGCCCAGTGCAACAGCCTTCGCGGCCAGAAGTTCCGCCTGGAATTGCTTGCGCAGAAGGGGCAGTTGAACGTTTTTTAGCTCAACTGTGCGGGAATGCGTTTGTGTCAGTTCTCGCAATTTTTCATGCAGTTCCGGGACGGGCGCCAACGCGTCACGCTGGTCCCGGGCTTCCTCGAGCTGGCGGTAAATGCCGCTAAGGTGATTGAAGTCCTCAACAGCCGCAGCCGCAGCGGTCAGAGTGGCCGGCTTGTCCAACACCTCATAGCGGAAGAAGCGGTTGACGCCCTTGTCAAGGCCCTTGCCGTTTTGCAGCGTGCGCAGCAGGCTGAACGCCTTGTCATTATGGATGCCCAGCTTGCGCCGGAACCGTTCGGCAAACGTCTTGTGGACATCGAACGCTTCAGCGCCGGGCAGTGCGGCGTGCAGGGACGACGGCGAAAAGCGCCGGCTGCCGTGTTTCTCGAGAGCTTCGGTGTCCAACGGCTTGTCGTGGATGACATAGTGCTTTCCCACCTGCCCCTCGAGGCCATTGGCGGGAAGGTCAAAGAGGGCCGCAATAGTGACGTGTCTGCCCAGTCCGTCCTCGAAGACCAAGGCGGTTGCCGACCACGTTGCGCTCGGGCGCTGGTACACCACGCCACTGTCGGTCTTGATTTTGCGGCCGCGCATGTAGGAGAACGTGGTGCGGCGGTCTTTTCGGTTTGACGCCTCGTGGGCCGACTCATTCAGGCGCGGTGCCGCGTAGAAGATGTGCTGGATGCCATCGAAGAGTGTGGACTTGCCAACGCCCGGGTGGCCCGTGAGTAGCGTGCCGGCCCGGTCCACATACATGCTGTGGCGACCGTGGAACGTACCCCAGTTGATGATCTGGATCTGGCTCAGGCGAAATTGGCCCGGGTTGAGTTCCTCGCCGATGGGCAGGGTGGTTGCGATGCTCACTTAGAAGATCTCCTGCACTGAGTTGTCATTGTCTTCGTCTTCACTATCCAAGGGCTCACTGCCAGCCGATTTATCGAGGGCCGCGAGGTACGCAGGAATCTGATCGATGGAGTCAAAGGGCAGCGCCAGAGCCAGCGCGTTGCTTACACGGTATTCATTGACGAGTTCTGTGGGCAGGATCAGTTTCAGATTCAGCAACCGTGCCAGCGCCGCATCCGTTTGCTCATCGAGGCGTTTGTCGTCAACCGTGCCGGGCTGGCGGTGCTCGGCCAGGATCTCCCGAGCGCCGGTTCGCGAAATGCCCACATCGGTGCCGGAGCCGGCATGACGATCGAGCAGCACCCGCAGGCGCAACGCCAACAGCGTCTCCTCGCGGCGCAGGGGTTTGCGGGCAACGATCGGCTGCGTATGCACGGCCTCGATCTCGGCCGGGGTTAGAAGTGCGATCTTACGTTCGGAATCCACTGTGAGCAGCAGGAAGATCTCGCTGAGATACTGCTGCAGTGACACGCCGTGGGTCAAGATGGTGCTCCACAGGGCAGGATCGGCGGTGCCGTCAACATACGGGCCGCGCAACAGCCGAACCAGGGCCTGACGCAGTTCCAGCGGGAAGGAACCGGTGTCGCCGTCGAACAAGGTCCGTTCGGTGCTGCCCGAGGTACCGGCGCCGCTGCGAAGCTTCGGGGCGGGCTGGGAACTGATGCTCATGAGGCGGAATCCTTAGTGAAGGTGAACAACGGGACGCGGGCTGTGCGCGTACTGCCGTCGATCTGGGTGAAGGTCAGCGTTTCGGTGCGGTCCGGGTCAATGGCGTTGTCGGAACCACGGGCCGCAAGAATCAGGCCACGGATGGTGTTGATGTGCTGGAGTTCAGCTGGCAGTGAATCGTAAACGTCTTGCAGTGTCGCGGAGCCATTGCGGGTTTGCCTGGCATGTTCGACGGCGGCATGCAGGGCAGGCATGTCCGGTGCCGGTGTGACGGGGGTGCGGTGGATATCGGCGTCGCTAAGCGCCGGGGGTGCGGCGAGCTTGGGCGGCGGGACGTGATCCTCGGGGTTGAAAATGCCCAGCCCGGCCAATGATTCAAAGTCAGGGCCGTATAAAAGCGGTTCAACCACGCCAGTCCGCGCACCGAGCGGCGCCGTGGCCACGGCCTGCTCTGCGGCATGGATGGCCTTGCGCAGCAGTACCGACTCCTTGAATTCGGCCGACTGTACATACGCGTGCAGGCTCTCGGAGAGTCGGCCGTAAATCGCGTGGACATCGCCGGCCTGGCGCCGCATCTCCCGCAGCAGCGAGGCTAAGTTGCCGCGCTCTTCGGAGCTGAGCTGGTCCGTAAAGTCCCGTTCTAAGACTTCGTTGATCGACTGCCTGAAGCGCGCCTGCTGCACAGGATCGTTAAGGAACTCGGTGAATCCCTGAAAAGTTTCACCTTCGGCCGTTCCACGCAAAGCCTTGTCCCCGGCCAATACCTGACCAACAGCAACGCCCTTCGTCACGGAGGATTCCATGATTTCCTGGCGGATCGAGTGCAACATGACCTCGACGCCGTCGCGCATTCGCTTGAAATCCGCAGGCAGGCCGGCTGCCAGGTCCAGCACGCTGCGCGTGGCGGCAACGGCGGAGTCATCTGAAAGAACCGCCGGATTGGCACCAGCCCGCAGTGCGGCGAGTTCGTTCTCGCGCTCGGCAATTTCCGCTTCGAGGGAGGCGATCCTTGATTCTGGATTGGGATCGCTTTGCTGTGACAGGGTCTCGATGCTGCTCAGGAGCGTGTTCAGGCGCGAGCTGTTGAGATTGGTCCGGTTTCCCGTTAGGGTGTCGATGAATGCCAGCACCCGTGCCGTTGCTGCTGTGGGTTCATAGAAGAATTTGCCGTCCACCATGGGCCGGGAAAGAAACTGGCCGCGAACCCAGGAGTCGGCGTAGTGGGAAGCCTGCCACGCCTCGTTGAGACTCAGGTTCTCCTGCCGCAATTCCTTCATGAAATCGGCCAAATCGGCGTGGAACACCTCCAGCGGGACACGTTGCTTGCTGGTGGTGAATGCCGAGCGCAAAAACGCCACCGTCCACGGGGCGCCCTGGAGCAGCTTCCACGCCGGGCTAAGACGCAGCTGCTGTTGGGCGTGCCACTGCGCAACAGCGTTGTCGGTTGAGCGCATGGCGGGGCCTTTCGGCAAAGGGGGCGGGGGTTCATTCCATTTTAAGGCATGGCAGGTACGCAGCGCACCGCCACAATGTCACGGTGTGTGGTGAGAGTTACGCACAGGGGGCGTGTCCGGCGTCGTAATTACGGTAAGCTAGATAAGTCTGTGCTGGCGCCTAGGTCACTCACTGAGTGAATAAGTGCCAGCCGGGCAATGCAAATGAACCTCCTGTTACGGAAATGCCGTAACCGCCTAGACCAAAGGAGGTGGGTTCACATATGCGTCCTTACGAACTGATGGTAATCATCGACCCCGATGTTGATGAGCGTACCGTTGAGCCGTCGCTTCAGAAGTTCCTGAATGTCATCACCAACGATGGTGGAACCATCGAAAAGGTTGACATCTGGGGCCGTCGTCGCCTGGCTTATGACATCCAGAAGAAGTCTGAAGGTATCTACGCAGTGGTGAACTTCACCGCTGAGCCTGCTACCGCTCAGGAACTTGACCGCGTGCTTGGTATCAATGAGACCATCCTGCGCACCAAGATCACCCGTCCGGAAGAGCAGAAGGTTGTTGCCGAGTAATTTCGGTAATTTCTTTATAGCTTTTTCTTTGTAGGAAAACACCAAGCAGGAAGCAGGAGCAGATGGCAGGCGAAACCACTATCACGGTCATTGGTAATCTCACCAGTGATCCAGAACTTCGGTTCACACCGAGCGGTTCAGCAGTAGCGAACTTCACCATTGCGTCGACTCCGCGGACCTTGGACCGCCAGAGCAACGAGTGGAAGGACGGCGAAACGCTGTTCCTCCGCGCGTCGATCTGGCGTGAAGCGGCTGAAAACGTTGCCGAGTCCCTGACAAAGGGTACTCGCGTGATCGTTTCGGGCCGGCTGAAGTCGCGGACCTACGACACTAAAGAAGGCGAAAAGCGCACCGTTATGGAGCTTGAGGTCGACGAGATCGGCCCCTCGCTGCGCTACGCCAACGCCAAGGTTAACCGTACCCAGCGCTCCGGCGGTCAGGGTGGCGGCAACTTTGGTGGCGGCAATGGCGGCCAGGGCGGAAACTTCGGCGGCGGCAACGCTGGCGGAGCGCAAGGCGGCTTCGGTTCCAATGGCGGCGGAGGAAACTTCGGCGGCAATGGTGGCCAACAGCAGCAACAGCAATCCGCACCGGCATCTGATCCCTGGGCAACGCCCGGCGGCGGATCGTCCGGCTGGGGCGCAGGCCCGGATAACTCCGAGCCTCCCTTCTAACAAACGTTTTACAAGAAATGTGCGGCAACCGCCGTACGCACTCCATCCCGCGGATTAATATCCACGGGCTCCACGAATACTAAGGAGCTCCACGATGGCTAAGGCTGAACTCCGTAAGCCCAAACCAAAGTCCAATCCCTTGAAGGCCGCTGACATCACTGTCATCGACTACAAGGACGTAGCATTGCTGCGCAAGTTCATCTCTGACCGTGGAAAGATCCGTGCACGTCGTGTCACGGGTGTCACGGTTCAGGAGCAGCGCAAAATCGCACAGGCAATCAAGAATGCCCGCGAAGTTGCCTTGCTGCCCTACTCCGGCGCTGGCCGCGGTTAAGGGAGATAAATAAACATGGCAAAGCTCATTTTGACCCACGAAGTAAGCGGCCTCGGTGCCGCTGGCGACATCGTTGAGGTAAAGAACGGTTACGCACGTAACTTCCTTCTGCCCCGCGGCTTCGCACTGACCTGGTCCAAGGGTGGTGAGAAGCAGGTTGAAGCTATCAAGGCTGCACGTGCTGCTCACGCACACGCTACGACCGAAGCTGCTCAGGCACAGGCTACCGCCCTTCAGGCCAACGCTGTTGTCCTGAAGGTCAAGGCCGGCGAATCTGGACGTCTGTTCGGAACCGTCAAGGCTGCCGACGTTGCAAAGGCTGTTGCCGATGCAGGTCTCGGAACCATCGACAAGCGCAAGGTTGAACTGCCTGCTCACATCAAGAACACAGGCAAGCACACGGCAACTCTTCGTCTCCACGACGACGTTTCAGCTGTTATCACCTTGAACGTTGTTGCAGGCTAATACCCCGCATCACCGCTTCGAAAAGGCCCGGTCCCCGTTATGGGGGCCGGGCCTTTTGGTTAATGTTGGCTGACTAATCCCGCTGTGACTGCAGAGATTGGATGTCTTCCGTGGTGAAGTGCTTGTAGCCCATCGAGATCAGATCGCGGAGCACGCCGAGATCGATGTCAGCTAGCTTGTTGACGTACACACAGGCAACGCTCGAGGTGAAGTTTCCCAGCCGGGCCAGCAGCGCAGCGGCATTCGGGGAATATGTAAGTCCGTAGATCACCAGCTTGGCTTTTCTAGGTGAAAATCCGACGGCGGCCGCGTCACCTTCGCGTCCGGAAGCGTACTTGTAGTGATACTCGCCGAAGCCAATGATGCTCGGTCCCCACATGCGCGGCGGGTGGCCGGTGATTTCTTCCATCATCTCAAGCAGCACCCGCGCGTCACGACGCCGTACCTCCGTGGTGTCCACGGCGCTGATGAATTCACGAGGGTCCACCTGCGTTGGTGCCGTTTTATTCTCCGAGTTCATGGGGCCTTCCTTCGTTCCTTGTAGCTTAGCCTTGCCTGCCGTGATTCTCACAGGGCCATTGGGAAGTACATACTCGGACGTGCATAGAGGTATGTGATGGTGATTACACGAATCGTCCGGGATATCCACAGAGCGACATATGTCTGTGGATATCCCGAGCCGTACTCCTGCCCAAGGGAGGTGTCAAGCAGCACCTTCCGCAGGGGTTGAGAGGGTAAAAAACTATTTTTCCACAGGGGGTGGACAGTGTTTGTGCAGGTCAGAGGCGGTTTTCTGGATGAAGAATATGTTTATCCACATGCTTGTCCCCATCCTGTGCACAAGCTAGAGCACTTAATGCACCGGTTATCCACAGGTGCCGTGGACAACGGGGTTGGTGGATGCCCGGCAAGCGTCTAACGTTGCAAATGAGCTCTCCTGCGCGACAACTTTGTCGGTATCAGCTGGTAAGGAGTAGCAAGAAGAATTGCACCGCCAAAAGCTGCTTGGCAACAGCGGTGAACGGCCCGGCCAGCAGGGCAGAAAGAGGGCACCAAACATGTCGGCTCCAACCAGGGAATCAGGCAACTCCAGCCGCGAACCCGATTTCGCAAGAACCCCGCCGCAGGATCTTGTGGCAGAACAAAGCGTTTTGGGTGGCATGATGCTCTCCAAGGACGCCATTGCGGACGTTGTTGAGGTTCTGCGCGGAAACGACTTTTACCGGCCCTCACACGAGAGCATCTATGAGGCGATTCTTGACCTCTACGGCCGCGGTGAGCCGGCCGATGCCGTCACGGTCGCCGATGAGCTGACCAAACGTGGCGAGATCACTAAAACCGGTGGTGCCGCGTATCTGCACCAGCTGATCCAGTCAGTTCCTACGGCCGCCAACGCAGGCTTCTACGCCGAAATCGTTGGGGAGCGTGCCGTTCTTCGCCGCCTCGTCACAGCCGGAACCAAGATCGTCCAAATGGGCTACGCCCAGGACGGTGAGGTTGAGGAGGTCGTCAACGCCGCACAGGCCGAGATCTTCGCCGTCGCTGAACGTCGAAACACAGAGGACTACGTCCTTTTGAAGGACGTCATGGAAGCCACGGTGGACGAAATTGAGGCGTCGGGGCACAAGACCGAAGGCATGACCGGTGTGCCCACGGGCTTCTATGAATTTGATGAACTCACCAATGGTTTGCACCCCGGCCAGATGATCGTCATCGCGGCCAGGCCCGCCGTTGGTAAGAGTACGTTCGCCCTTGACTGGGCGCGATCGGCCGCCATTGATCACAATATGGCCACCGTGGTGTTCTCCTTGGAAATGGGTCGGAACGAAATTGCCATGCGTCTGCTCTCGGCCGAGGCGACCATCAGCCTGCAGGATCTGCGTAAGGGAACTGTCAAGGACGATCAGTGGTCAAAGATCGCAACGACCATGGGCCGGATGAATGAGGCACCGCTCTTCATCGACGATTCCCCCAACATGTCGCTTATGGAAATTCGCGCCAAGTGCCGCCGTCTGAAGCAGCAGCACGACCTGAAACTGGTGATCTTGGATTACCTTCAGTTGATGTCCTCAGGCAAGCGCGTTGAATCCCGCCAGCAGGAAGTCTCTGAATTCTCCCGTGCGTTGAAGTTGCTGGCCAAGGAGTTGCAGGTTCCTGTCGTTGCGCTGTCCCAGCTGAACCGTGGCTCTGAGCAGCGAACCGACAAGAAGCCTATGGTTTCGGATCTTCGTGAATCAGGTTCCATTGAGCAGGATGCTGACATGGTCATCTTGCTTCACCGCGAGGACATTTATGACAAGGAATCGGCCCGTGCCGGTGAGGCCGATGTCATCGTCGCTAAGCACCGTAACGGTCCAACCAAGACGATCGTGCTTGGTTTCCAGGGCCACTACTCGCGCTTTGCCAACATGGCCAGCGAA
Organism: Arthrobacter sp. TWP1-1; assembly: GCF_049897845.1. NCBI lineage: Bacteria > Bacillati > Actinomycetota > Actinomycetes > Micrococcales > Micrococcaceae > Arthrobacter > Arthrobacter sp. TWP1-1. The sequence goes on along the minus strand of NZ_JAFCXC010000012.1, from coordinate 79,188 downwards.
AACGGTGGCGGCGGGTACTAGCCGGCAAGTTCCGGTGTTGGCTGTGGTTCTGAGGTATGGACGTCCAATGCAAGGTTGCGTGCGGCCCTGAAACCGGATTCGATTCTTTGCCCTGCATAGCAGCCGGCAACGATCAGAACTGCACCCAAGGCACCTATCCAGCCCAGTGTTTCGCCGGCAAGCCAGACGCCTACAATGACGGCCCACACGGGTTCGGTGCCCATGAGCAGGCTGGCTCGGGACGCAGATGTGCGCCGAACCGCCCAGAGCTGCACGAGGAATGCGAAGACGCTGCAGGCCAAGCCGAGGTACACGATGTTGAGCCAGGCGGCGGGCGAAAAGTCCGCCGCCGCGGCAACCATTTCCTTGGGGTCTAAAAGGATGGCCAGCAGTGCACAGACGAGGGACTGGATCAGTGTCACCGCAATTGAGCTGTAGGGCTTTCCTGCCGTTAGGGCGCCCAGCAATGTCACGTGAACCGCCCGTACCGCTGCGGCTCCGAGCATGAGTAGATCGCCAACGTTTGGACTGCGGAACCCATCGCCCGTGACCAAAAGTGAAACCCCCACCACCGACACCACTGCCGCAACAAAGAACGACGGCGGAAGCCACTTTCTCGTTGCCGCGGCGTCGATCAGGGGAGTGAAGATGACAGTCAGGCTGATCACCAGACCGGCATTGCTGGCTTGGGTGTGTGCCACACCAAAAGTTTCAAGGAAGAGTACGGCGGATTGGGTCAGTCCCAGAATCACGCCGGTCCAAGCCTCAGCCCGGCCGGGAAAGCGCCGCACACGCCACAACCAGAGGATGCCTAAGCCGATCGAGGCGACCAGGAAGCGCCAGCCGAGGACGGCTGGGACGCTCGTGAGCGCTGTCAGCTCCTTGGCCACCAAGTAGCTGCTGCCCCACACGCAAGCCACGGCTAGAAGGGCAATATCAACACTCACGCGATCCCAGGTTCTCTTCACGTATCCATACTGTAGGTAGAAATACCTATAATCCAGAGGTAATTTGGTGGCTAATACATTAGTTTGAACTTATGGAAATTTCGCAATTACGCGCCCTTCGAGAGGTCCACGACAGAGGCAGCATTGCCGCCGCCGCACAATCCATGGCGGTAACGGCTTCTTCTGTCTCGCAACAGCTGGCCGCCCTGCAACGCAAAGCCGGAACCGCCTTGACGTACAAAGTTGGGCGCCGGACTGCACTCACACCCGCGGGACTGGCCCTGTGTGCTGCCACCGTGGAGGTGGAAATAGCCCTGGCCAAAGCTGACGCCGCCGTCGAATCCTTCAAGGAAAGCACACGGGAGCCCGTACGGGTGGCGGGCTTTCATAGTGCGGGTCTCGCCTTCTTTGGCCGGCTGGAGCGGTCGCTGATGTCTGGTGGTGGGCCGCCGGTGCAGCTGTCTGATCAGGACGTTGCCCAGAAAGACTTTGCAACGCTGGCGGCCGACCACGATCTGGTGATCGCCCATCGGTTGCCGAACAGCGCACCGTGGCCCGCATCGGTCAGGGTCACGCCGCTGGCTTACGAGCCACTGGATGTCGCCGTCAACGTGAGGCACCGCTTGGCTACACGAAAGAGCCTGACGCCGCAGGATCTTCGTGGTGAACGGTGGGTTTCGGTCCACCAAGGCTTTCCCCTGGTCGGAGCCATTGAGATGATCGGGACGATGGCCGGGGAGGAAGTTGATGTTGCCCACCGCATCAACGAGTTCTTCGTGGCCGCAGCCCTTGTGGAACAAGGTGGATGCGTGTCCCTCATGCCGCGCTACCTTGTTGACCAAAGCTACTTTTCGGAACTCGTCCTGATTCCGCTGAGCGAGCCAAGGCTTGGACGGCGAATAGACATCTTGGCCAGGCCTGAGGCCATGGAACGCTCAGGCGTACTCCACGTCATCGCCACATTGCAGAGCATTATGAGGGAGCTACTCGAACCACCCCACTCACACCGGCCGATACCCTTGGGAGATGCCTAGAACCGTGACACCGTCCGCTGATAAAAGTGCGGCCCGCCGCTCCACCGGCAGGGCCATCCGCGGGCTGGCTATACCCGCCTTTGGTGCACTCATCGCCGAACCGTTGTTCCTCCTTGCCGATTCGGCGATCGTAGGGCATCTGGGCGTTTCAGAGCTGGCTGGTGTCGGCCTCGCAGCGACGGTGCTGCAAACAATTGTGGGTCTTATGGTGTTTTTGGCATATTCCACAACCCCGGCAGTAGCGCGGCTATTGGGTGCCGGAAGGCATGCCGAGGCGCTGGCTGTCGGGCGAGACGGGCTGTGGTTGGCAGCAATCCTGGGCCTGGTGCTTGCCGGTGCGGGTATGGCAGCTGGCGATCGATTATTGGGCGCCATGGGGGCTCAAGGGGAGCTTCATGCCCACGCCAACGCCTATTTCACAATCAGCCTAGCGGGACTGCCTGCCATGCTTTTGGCCATGGCGGCGATGGGCGTCTTACGCGGTCTGCAGGACACCAAGACACCCTTGATCGTGGCCGGGGCCGGCTTTGGCATAAACATAGTTTTGAACTTCGTCCTTGTCTACGGTTTTGATCTCTCCGTGAGTGGCGCCGCGCTTGGCACCGTGGCAGCCCAATGGGCCATGGCGATCGTGTACCTAACCATCGTTGTGCGTGCAGCGCGCCGTTATGACATCTCACTGCGCCCGGACTGGAAAGGTGTACGTGCCGTTACCCGCGTTGGCAGCTGGCTGATGCTCCGCACCCTGTCGCTGCGCGCAGCCATTCTGGTTACGGTCCTCGTGGTTACGGCTCAAGGTTCGAGCAACCTCGCAGCCCACCAGCTGGCAATGACGATCTTCACGTTCCTGGCCTTTGCGCTCGACGCGCTCGCTATTGCCGCCCAGGCGCTGATCGGAAAGGAACTGGGGGCCGGTAATATTGCCGAGGTCCGTGTCCTGACCAAGACCATGACTCAATGGGGGCTTGGCTTTGGTGTACTTACGGGATTGTTGCTGGCGGCTGCCTCCACGAGCGCTGGTTGGCTGTTCACCACAGACACTGGCGTCCACGCCGGTCTCACGGCGGCACTTCTGGTGATGGCGATTGGCCAGCCGCTGGCCGGCTATGTCTTTGTGCTCGATGGCGTTCTTATCGGAGCGGGGGATGCTCGCTATCTCGCGCTCGCCGGGCTGTGCAACCTCGTGGTCTATTTGCCACTGCTCTTCTGGATCAGCCAAGCCAACTTCGGCGATTCGGTGCCGGGCCTTTTCTGGGTATGGGTGGCATTCAGCGTTGGCTACATGGGAGCCCGGGGGCTAACGCTGGGCCTGCGGGCAAGAACAGGGAGCTGGATGCGGGTCGGCGCAGTTGCTGGCCGCGGCTAGACTGGAAAGGTGAGTGAAACAGCCGTTCCCCAGCCCGTTAACGCCAACTCTGCAGCCTCCAGCGCACCTTTGCTGTGGAAGGCAATCCTGTGGAGGGCGTTAGTCGCGCTCGCTTTTGGGCTCCTGACTGTTTTTTGGGCGGAGCCTGGAACTATGGGCCTGTGCGTCGCCTTCGCCGCCTATTTGCTTGCCTTGGCGGGCGCAGAGTATTTGATAGTGCGAACCCTAGCCTTCCCACGCAGAGATAATCGCCGCCTGGTGCTTCTGGGTGCCACAGCATTGCTCGCCATGGGTGGTGTGGCCGCCGCTATTTTCGCCAGTGTTCTTTATGCTGCCTGGTTCGGTGCAGCGGCTCTTGCCGTTCTGGGTGCGGCGGAGCTTTACTCGGCACTCTGCAAGCCCGCCGACAGCGGCAAGTCCGCACTGCGCAGTGACTGGATCATCTCCGGCGTCCTGGGTCTTGGTACTGGAGTGCTGCTACCGTTCTTCATTCAGGCGGGCCCGCATGGCTTGCTGGGCGTTGCCGGCGGTGGGGCCCTGATGTCCGGCGCACTCTGGACCTTGTCAGCTCTCACACTGCGCCATGACGGCCGCAAGTCAAAAGCCCAGTAAACTAGTTAACGTATGTTCTACTTTGCGTAGAAACACGTGGTGTGCAACACCAAACAAGCAAAGGATTAATTGTGGGCAGTGTAGAGCCGCAGAACCCGAAGTCGGGCAATTCCATCAAGTTTCCCCTCAGCTTTTCCTTTGCCCTGGCTGCAGTTGCCGGCATCGTCACGCTGATAGTCTCCGCCGGAGGCACCGACAATGGGCTCCGATGGGACCTTGGTGGCGTCGCTTTTGGCATCGCGTTCATTGCAACCCTGCTGGTCGCTTCGCTGCTTGTTATGGGCCACAAGGAAAATGACCCGTCCCTCAGTGCAGGCTCGGGTGTGAACCGGAAGTCCTCGGATCGGCTCCAGCAGCACCGAGCCGATGCCGCTAAAGCCGAAGCGGACGCAAAAAACAAGAACGACGGCGAAACGGCCTAACCTTCGCTAGCCCCTCAGCGCCGCTAGGCTGTCCTGGATTCGAGTGAACACGCTCGCGTCCACCTCAATGCCATGGCGCTTAAGGACCATCACGGCCGAGCCAACCACGCCATCTTGGACCAGAATCGGTTCTGATGCTTGCGTGCTGCACGCCTCCGCGAACTTCTCGGCCACCGCGGAAGCCACCGTTCCGCCCTTGGTAAGAACACTGCCACCAAATACCAGAGGTTGTGCCGCACCAGTCGCTGTGCTCATCCCATTCTCCCCGCTGATGGCTGTGAGTGTTTGAGCCAAGGCGGTGGCCGCACGCTGAAGGATGTCTTGAGCAACGGCGTCGTTCCCTGCGGCAAATATCAGCGGTGCAAAACGTGAAAGTTCAACGGCGCTGCGTCCGTACACCTTGAGAATCAACTGCTGCTGGGCCCGCAGGCGGCCCTGTGTCCTGGCCTGCTCATCAAAGGGAATATCAAGCTCAGCCAGGAGCAATTCGGTAAGTGCCGTAGCCGGTCCGCGCCCGTCAAGGGCAGCTGCCACTGCCCGCGCAACCTTCTGGCCGAGCCAAAAACCGGAACCCAGATCGCCTAGAAGCCAGCCGGTTCCGTCGGCGACCTCGGCCAAATAGCCCGCTGCTATGCGGGCGCCAACCGCGCCGGTACCGGCTATCAGGGCCATTCCGTCATCGTGAAAGGTTCCAGAGTAAAACGCCGCTAATAAATCAGATTCGATCATGACATCTCCGGTCAGACCGACGGTCCGGAAGCTGTCACGGTAGGAATTTGTGGGTAACTCGAGCGATGCACCGGCCATGGCGACGAGTACCTGAGATGGTGTGCAGTTGGTGCCCTCAAGCGCACGCTTTGAGGCCTCGATTAAAGCGTCCATTGCGGGCCCAATTCCGCGTGAAACCGGGTTTCCTCCGCCCGCTGTGCCATAGCCGAGGCAGAGTCCGGAACTGTCAACAAGAACCGCCCGAGTGGACGTTCCGCCGGCATCAATTGCAAGGAAATTAAGCATCGTTACCATTCCGTGTCTCTGTGTGACTTGACTTACATCTGTGACGATAATAGTTTTCATTATATAAACACCAAAAAGAAACGGATTTTCATATGTCAGCCTTCACGTCCCCGCCAGCGGCTGTTTCAGCCGCAGGTGTGGTGAACCGCATTCAGGCCAAGTTGCCTGATATGCCGGCTGCCATGGCCAAGATCGGTTCCTACCTCTTGGAGCATCCGCAGGCACCTCTTGAGCTTTCCATCATGGAACTGGCGGAGAAGACTAAGACGTCACCCGCTACCGTGACGCGTTTTTGCCGCCTACTCGGCTATGCGGGCTTTGTTCCGTTCAGGGTCAGTATCGCATCGGACCTCGGGCGAAGCGATGCGCGGGAGTCGTGGAAAGCAGACATTGGGCGCGCATTTGGTCCTGATGATTCCGCGAAAGATGTTCTCAGCACGCTCGTCAATGCCCACACTCGATCGCTTCAGGAAACTGCGGCCGTCATGGACCTGGCATTAATGAACAAGATTGCCCGTCGCATCGCCATGGCCTCCCATGTAGATATCTATGGAATTGGCGGCAGTGCCGTCATGGCCAAGGAGCTGCAGTCGCGGCTGTACCGGATAGGCATCAACGCCCATCACTGGTCAGAGGTCCATGCGGGTCTGACGAGCGCCGCCATTCAGGATACAAATTCCGTGGCGATCGGCATATCCAATACTGGGCGCACCGAAGAGACGTTGCAGATGCTCCGCGAGGCCGGCGAGGCTGGCGCGCTGACAATTGCTTTGAGTAACAACCCCGGATCGCCACTGGCAGATAGTGCCGATGCTTCCATCATCACTTCCGTCCATGAGCAATTCCTGCAGCCTGATGATTTGTCCGCCAAGCACGTCCAACTGCTCGTGATCGATTTGATCTATTTACTCGTGGCCCAGGTGAACTTCGCTCAGACCACATCAAAGCTTGCGGCCTCCGCCATGGCGGTGTCCCCGCACCGGCGTCCCACGAGGAATGCACGGGCAGACGCGGGTGCACTCCGGAACTCACGCACCACAAGAAAGGGTGAGGGCAATCTCTGAGTCAATTACGGCTTTCAGTGGCGAAGTATCCGCCAGGCTCAATGACATCACGGAATGGGCGCTGGGTGGTGGTTTCAATGAGGCTGCGCAGGCACTCGTGGAAACGCTCGCAAATGGCGGTGTTATTCAGGCATTTGGTACTGGCCACTCCGAGGCTTTCGCCATGGAGATTGCCGGCCGCGCGGGTGGGCTCATTCCCACAAGCAAGATAGCCCTGCGGGATCTCGTGCTCCACGGAGATCGCAATGTTGCGGAGCTTGATTCCCTTGAGGGGTCCATTCTTGAACGGGAAACCGGCGTTGCCCAGGAACTGTTCAACCTGTCCCTGGTAGATCCTCGCGACATCTTCATGATTGCCTCAAATTCCGGGGTAAACGGGTCCATTGTTGGCCTGGCCTTGGCTGCCAAGGAACGCGGGCACAAGGTCATTGCGGTGACAAGCCTTGAACATACCAATGCCGTCGAAACGAAGCACCCCAGCGGGATGCGATTGAGTGAGATTGCAGATATTGTTATCGATAACAGGGCGCCGTTTGGCGACACAACCCTAGAAGTTTCCGGCGGAGGAGGTGTTGGTGCTGTTTCTTCGATCACGGCCGCATACATTGCGCAGTTGCTCACGATCGAAACAGTCCAGTGCCTGGTTCGTGCGGGGAAGCAACCGCCCATCTATATTTCAGCAAATATTCCGGGCGGCGACGAACACAATAACGCACTAATTGGTCAATATATTGGCCGGCTTAGGCGTGATGCGTGATTCCAACAAAACCTTGTTGAGGCCAGCTGCCACATGTGTAGTTAGGCGAACGAGTTGCAGTGAAATGCAATGAATGTACAAAGAAGTACTGAGAAATACTGATTTAGCGCTCGTACCATCAATGGAAGGCAGTACATAGAATGAGTATTCAAAATAAGCCGTTGCAGCGTCGTGGATTCCTCCGCGGTGCCCTTGCCACCGCCGTGCTTTTGCCTCTAGGTGGAGCCCTGGCTTCCTGTGCGGGTGGCGGCGGAGCCGGTGAGTCCAAGGCTCCCGGCGGCGTAGTTGACCCCATCAAGAACCCGTTTGGCGTTGCAGATTCCGGCAAGCTGGACGCTGTCATCTTCAAGGGTGGCTACGGTATTGACTACGTTGAATTCGCTGGCAAGACTTTTGCTACGAACTTCCCCGGCGTCGAGGTTTCCATCAACCCCTCCACCGACATCGCCCAGGAACTGCAGCCGCGCTTTGCCGGCGGCACCCCGCCTGACCTGATCGACAACTCTGGCGCAAAGTCCATCGGTTTTAGCGGCATCCTCGATCAGCTCGAGGACCTTCAGTCCGTGGTGGATTCCAACAACCTTGAAGGCACAAAGATCGCCGACACGTTGTTCGACGGTGTTCTGGCGCCCGGCACGTTTGACGGCAAACTTGCTGCCATCAACTACGTGCTCACGGTCTATGCATGGTGGTACTCCGCCAGCCTGTTCAAGGAGAACGGTTGGACCGTCCCCACTACTTGGGACGAGGCCTATGAGCTTGGCGTCAAGGCCAAGGAAAAGGGTAAGTACCTGTTTGTCTGGGGCAAGGAAGCTGCCACGTACTACCAGACCATGGCCATTGAATCAGCAATCAAGGAAGGCGGCGATGAAGTTCGCCTCGCCCTTGAAAACCTGAAGCCTGATTGCTGGTCCCTCCCGGCAGTCCAGAGTGTCTTCACGGCCATGGAGAAGATCGTCAAGGCTGGATTCTTCAAGCCCGGTGGCTCCGGAACCGTCTTCACCGCGGCCCAGGCCCAGTGGAGCAACGGTCAGGAAGCACTGCTGTACCCCTCGGGTTCCTGGATCGAAAACGAAATGAAGGACCAGACCAAGGCCGGTTTCGAAATGACGGGCGCTCCTGTTCCCGTTGTCTCTGCCAGCCCGAAGATCGCCCAGACGGGCGTACGCTCGGCCGGTGGCGAGCCTTTCATCGTCCCGAGCAAGGGCGCAAACGCCGCCGCAGGCAAGGAACTGCTGCGTATCATGCTGTCCAAGGATGCTGCGACGAACTTCTCCAAGACGAAGTTGGCCCCGACAGTTGTCAAGGGCACCGTGCCTGCCGATGGCTTCGGCTCGACCGCTCTTGTTTCCCAGACCACCATGCTGGAGAAGGCTGGCAAGGACATCTTCACCTGGAACTTTGTCGACACCTACGGCACGAACCCCGATCAGCTGGTCCCGTGGAACTCCTTCCTCGACGGCAAGCTGGACACCGCAGGCCTGACCAAGGCCCTGCAGGCAATCACAGACAAGGTTGCCGCTGACGATTCGGTCAAGAAGATTGAAGTGAAGTGACTCAAGTATCAAATGATGTGCAACCGGGCAGTGGCGTTGTCGCCACTGCCCGGCGGCGCCGGAAAAAACTGACATTCGACAAGGTCAGCTTCATGGTGGTCTTCCTCGGGCTGCCCTTGGCGATCTATCTGGTCTTTGTAATCTCGCCTTTTACTCAGGCTGTGTATTACTCCATGACCAGCTGGGGCGGCTTCGACAACAATATGCCGTTCGTTGGGTTCGATAACTACGTCAAGCTCTTCAAGGACGATATCTTCATGCTGTCGGTCCGCAATAGCGTGGTCCTTGCTGTCTTCCTGCCGGTTGTCACCGTCATCCTTTCCCTGATTCTCGCCACACTTGTCACCATCGGTGGCAGCAGCCGAGGTCAAATCAAGGGTATGAAGGGCGCGGGTTTTTACCGCGTTATCTCCTTTTTTCCGTATGTAATTCCCGCAGTCGTAATTGGCATTATCTGGCAGCAAATTTTTAATCCCAGCAATGGCCTGCTCAACGGAATCCTGACGGGCATCGGCTTTGACGGCATCAAGGACTTCCCGTGGCTTGGCGATGCCCGAACAGCCATGATCGCCTCGATGTTTGTGATTGTGTGGGGATTTGTAGGCTTCTACATGATCCTGTTCATTGCCGCCATCAAGGGCATTCCTGCCGAGACGTTTGAGGCTGCCCGCATCGACGGTGCCGGGCGCTTCCGCACGGCCATCAGCATCACCATTCCGCTGATCCGTGACAACATCCAGACGGCCTACGTCTACATGGGAATCTTGGCATTGGATGCGTTTGTGTACATGTCAGTCTTGAACTCGACAGGCGGACCGGAAAACTCCACGTTGGTCATGTCCCAGAAGTTGTTCTCCACAGCATTTACCAAGCAACAGTTCGGCCTGGCCTGCGCCATGGGTGTGGTGCTGGCTGCAATTACCTTGATTTTCTCGGCACTGGTATTCCTGGTGAACCGGATCACCGGCGGCAGCAAGGATGTGTCTGAATAATGTCAGTAAAACTCTCTGGTAAGTCTCCAGCAAACCTCCATGTTCGGCGTACTGCCCCAGAATCAAGGGATGACAAGGTTGTGGCGGGTGTTTCACACACCATGCTGAGCCTGTGGGCCTTGTTGGTGTTGATCCCGTTGGGCTGGACGTTGATGTCGTCCTTCAAGACAACCTCAGAAATCTTCGCGTCCCCGTTCTCTCTTCCGGCCGACTGGAAGTTTGAGAACTACGTCAACGCCTGGAACACGGCCGGAATCGGCATGTACTTCTTCAACACGGTGATCGTGGTGGGCTTCGCGCTTGTCATCGTCATGGTGCTCGGAGCCATGTGTGCCTACGTGCTGGCCCGCTACGTGTTCCCCGGCTCGCGTGCCATCTACTACCTGATGCTCGCCGGGCTGACGTTCCCGATCTTCCTGGCGATCGTGCCCTTGTTCTTCATCCTGAAGAACCTTGGGCTTTTGAACACACTGCCGGGCCTGATTATTGTCTACGTGGCGTTCGCGCTCCCGTTCACAGTGTTCTTCCTCTTTTCCTTCTTCAAGGCCTTGCCGCACGAGATCGGTGAAGCTGCGCAGATCGACGGCGCCGGCGAATGGCGCACGTTCTTCCAGGTCATGCTGCCCATGGCCAAGCCGGGATTGGCGTCCGTTGCCATCTTCAACTTCCTCGGCTTGTGGAACCAGTACCTGATCCCGGTTGCCATCAACACCAACCGCGACAACTATGTCCTCTCGCAGGGTATTGCGGCCTACGCGGGCCAGCAGGGTTATGCGGTGGACTTCGGTTCACTATTCGCGGCCGCCATCATCGTGGTCGTTCCCGTCTTGATCATGTACATCCTGTTCCAGCGCCAGCTCCAGGGCTCGGTGTCTGCGGGAACCATGAAGTAAGGTTATCGCTCCTTCGAGCGGGCAATTGTTGCCAATGTTTTCCAAAAACATTGACAACAACTGCCCGCTCGATTTATTTAAGGGCTGACTTACGACGGCGGTAGGCGGCTACGTGCGCCCGGTTGCCGCAGTTCCCGGTATCGCAATACCGGCGGGAACGATTCTTGGACAGGTCAATCACTACAGCGCAGCAATCCGGTGCGGCGCAAACCTTCAGGCGTTCCAATTCCTTGCCTCGAATCACATCGACCAACGCCATAGCCGCCTCAACCCCCATGCGCTGGGCCAGTGGGGCTGCAGGTGCGGTGGCGTGCAGGTGCCAGTCCCATTGGTCGTGCCGGACAAGCTGCGGCATGGCATGGGCCCGGGCCAACAGGTCATTGATCATGCTCGCTGCCGTTGTCTCATCGGCAGTGAAGATACTCCGCAATTCCTGGCGCACCTCCCGGACGGCAGCGACCTCGGCGGCAGTGTGTTCGCGTGAACCTGAGAACTGCTCCGCAGCCACAAAGCGATCGAGATCCGCCAGCGTCTCCAAAGTGTCCGGCCCTACGATCGTGCCGTCGGTGAGGACGTCCACGGGTGCTGTGTTGATCAAATTAACGGCCGACAGGAGCGCCACTTCCGTGTCATTAGTAAAAAGCATGTTGACTCCTGACAATTAGCAAGCGTAGTGTCATGAGTCTAACGCCTATTACTGCTGACAAACGGACTTTCTCATGACTTCATCCAAGAACACTTCAACCCGGCCACGGCCAGGTGAGCGCGCAAAAATAGCCTCACCGGCCCTGCTGTTTGCCTTCGCCTCGGCGGCCACCTTTGCTTTGTCGGGGTCTTTTGCGAAGTCGTTGTTTGAGGCTGGCTGGTCTCCCGGCGCTGCGGTGGCAATCCGCATTGGCGGGGCCGCAGTTGTGCTTCTCATTCCGGTGGTCATCATCTCGGTGCGGCAGTGGTCCTCGGTCAAGGGGTCGCTGCTGCGCATTGCGGTGTACGGAATTGTGCCCATCGCGCTGTGCCAGCTGTTTTACTTCAACGCGGTGGCGCACCTCTCCGTGGGAGTGGCCCTGCTATTGGAATACCTTTCACCGGTGTTGTTGGTGGGATTCGCGTGGCTGACGACTCGCATCCGGCCGCGATTGTTAACAGTTCTGGGTGCCGTGTGCGCCATGTCCGGGCTGGTGTTGGTCTTGGATTTGGCCGGGAGCACCCAGGTCAGCGTCGAGGGGATTTTGTGGGGACTGGCGGCCGCTGTGTGCTCGGCCGTTTTCTTTATCATGTCCTCCCGCAGCAATGACAACGTTCCGCCCATCCTGATGGCCGGCGGCGGTATGGCAGTGGGTGCCGTGTTGATCTTTGGTTTGGGCCTATCCGGTCTCATGCCGCTGGTCTTCACCACCACTGATGTGGTGTTTGCCGGGAATCTGGTGCCGTGGTGGGTGCCCGTGCTGGGGTTGGTACTGATCACCACAGTGTTTGCCTACGTGGCCGGGATTATTGCCACGCGGGGGCTCGGTTCGAAGGTGGCCTCCTTCGTGGCACTCTTTGAGGTCCTGTTCGCCGTTTTGTGGGCGTGGATTTTACTCGGGGAGATGCCGCGGCTCATTCAGTTGCTAGGCGGATTGTGCATTATGGGCGGGGTGGTGATGGTCCGATTGGACGAGCTGCGCGGCTCCGGCCGGCGCGGCCCGTCCTACGCGGTGGACCTTGATACCCGGCCCGCCGTTCTACCGGCCGAAGCGCCGCAGCCGTAGCGAGTTGGCCACTACCAGCACTGAACTGGCCGCCATGGCGGCGCCGGCGATCATCGGGTTGAGGAGTCCCAGTGCTGCCACCGGGATGCCGATGGCGTTGTAGAAGAACGCCCAGAACAGGTTCGTCTTGATGGTGCCAAGCGTCTTGCGGGACAATGCAATGGCCGTAGCAACTTGGCCAAGATCGTTGCCCATGACAGTCAGGTCCGCCGCTTCGATGGCGACGTCGGTGCCCGATCCCATGGCAATGCCGAGATCGGCCTGAGCTAGCGCGGCTGCGTCGTTCACGCCGTCACCGGCCATGGCTACAGTGGCTCCTGCCGCTTGCAACGCCTTGACTGCCTCGACCTTTCCTTCGGGCAGGACGTCGGCGTGAACATCCTCGGGAGCGATGCCCACGGCCGCGGCAACCTGGGCCGCCACGGCGGCGTTGTCGCCGGTGAGCAGGATGGGCCGCAGGCCCAGTTCCTTCAGCTTGGCGATCGCGGCTGCGGACCCGGCCTTGATGGTGTCCTTGAGGGCGATGAGCCCGGCAACTTCGCCATCCACCGCCACCCAGATGGCAGTGGTGCCGAGGTTTTGCTGGGCCGCCTGGGCCGCGCGATGTGCACCGGTCAGCTCCACACCGTTTTCCTCGAGCCACCCTGTGCGCCCGGCCAGAACGGTGCTGCCCTCGAAGATGGCCCGCACGCCGCCCCCGGGGGAGGACATGAAACCTTCGACATCGGGCAAGGCACCCCAGTCGCGCGCGTGCTCTGCGATGGCATGGGCGATGGGGTGCTCACTGTGAGATTCCACGGCACCAGCAAAGCGCAGGACGTCCGACGCCGGGACCTTGGCGAGGGCAACGACGTCGACCACGCTCAGCCTGCCCTCGGTGACGGTGCCGGTTTTATCCAGCAGGATGGTGTCCACCGTACGGGTGTCCTCGAGAACCTGTGGGCCCTTGATGAGGATGCCGAGCTGCGCAGCCCGGCCCGTTCCCGTTAGTAGACCGACAGGCGTGGCCAAGCCCAGGGCGCAGGGGCAGGCAATGATCAACACGGCAACTGCTGCCGTAAACGCGGCTTGAATGTCACCGCTGAAGATCAGCCACAGTGCGAAGGTCAGGACCGCAATGACAAGCACTATCGGCACGAACACGGCGCTGATCCGATCCGCGAGCCGGGCAATAGGTGCCTTGGATGCTTGCGCGGCGCTAACCAGTTTGCCCATTTGGGCGAGCGTGGTTTCGCTGCCGACTCGGGTGGCCCTGATGAGCAATCGTCCGGAGGTGTTGATGGTGGCGCCGGTGACGGCATCGCCGACAGAGACGTCCACGGGTAGGGATTCTCCCGTAATAAGAGAGGTATCGATGGCCGAGGTGCCGTCGGTGATGATGCCGTCCGTGGCGATCTTCTCGCCCGGGCGGACCACAAAAATTTCTTCCACAGCAAGATCTGCCGCTGGAATTTTCACCTCGGATCCATCACGAAGCACCGTGGCTTCTTTAGCGCCCAAGCTAAGTAACGCCTTGAGAGCATCGCCAGCCTTCGCCTTGGCCCTCGCCTCAAGGTAACGGCCCAGGAGGAGGAAGGTCACCACGACCGCTGAGACCTCAAAGTACAAGGGGGCGTGTGCGCCATCCATCGCCATGCCGTGAGCCGTCATCTGCGGATCCAGTCCGAGTTCCACGGCCGAAAAGAGGAAGGCCGCGCTGACGCCGATTGAGACGAGCGTGTCCATCGTTGAGGCGAAATGCCGGGCGTTGATGGCGGCTGCCCGGTGGAACGGCCAGGCGGCCCATGTCACGACGGGCAAGGTCAGAATGCCCGCAACCCAGCCCCAGTGCGGGAACTGCAAGGCCGGGAACATGGATATCAGGAAGACTGGAACGGTCAGGATCGCAGCAAGGATCAAGCGGGGACGCAGCGTGGCGGCGGTGCCGCCGTGCGCCATGTGATTGGTATGTTCTGGACCGGCACCCGGGTGAGGCGCATGCTCGTGGTGATGTCCGGCGTCGTGCTTAAGTGCGGGAGGATTCTTGAGCGTGGCCTTGTAGCCGGTGGCGTTGACGGTGTCGATGATTTGTTGGTTGGTAATGCCGGCGGGAACCGTGACCTGGGCTGTTTCCAGCGGGAGGTTCACGGCAGCGCTGACGCCTTCGAGTTTGCCCAACTTGCGCTCAACCCGGCTGACGCACGAGGCACAGGTCATGCCTTCGATGTCGATCTCGACCATGCGGGGGCCGGGTGTGGCGGTTTGGGACAAAATTTCCGAGGCGCTCATGGCGCTCCTTAATCTGTGGGCGGGTTATGCGTTGTTGGAGACGACGAGGTAGCCGGCTTCGGCCACGGCCTCGCCGATTTCTGCGGGATCGAGCGTCAGTGTTGAGGTGATGGTGACCTCGGAGATGCCGCCGGCGTTGAGGTCGATGCTGACGTTTTGCACGCCCGGCATGTCGGTCAGCTCTTCCGTGACGGAGCTGACGCAGTGGCCGCAGGTCATGCCGGAAACGTTGACGGTGGTGGTGTGGCTCATGATAATTAGCTCCTGAGTAGGCGTGAAATGGCGGCTGTAGCTTCGGAAACCTTCTCGGCGACGATCTCCGGGTTGCCGGTTTCTGCGGATTCATTGGCTGCGTTGACTACGCAGTGGGCGATGTGATCCTCGAGCAGGCCGATGCTCACCGCGTGCAGGGCCTTATTGACCGCTGCCATCTGGGTGAGGATATCGATGCAGTACTTGTCCCCCTCGACCATGCGGGCGATGCCGCGAACCTGGCCCTCGGCACGCTTGAGGCGCCTGAGGTAAGCCTGCTTCTCGTCCGAGTAGCCGTGGGTTTGTTGTTCTGTGCTCATACCTTCAATGTATACCCCCATAGGGTATGCGTCAAGTACCCCCTGGGGGTATGTTCATGGGTGACGTTCGTGGCGCGTCAGGCCGACGCGGGCGCAAGTTACCCAGGGGTAACCCTTGATGCTTCGAGGCGGCGGTGGTCGACTTTAACCCATGGAAAATAGTGAAGCACCAGACGGTATACATCCAGGGCGCACCCACCTGCTGGCGGTGGGCACCAAGAAGGGGCTGTGGCTAGGCACTAGTTCCGATCGTGTGAATTACAACTTCACCGGCCCCCATTTCCTCATGCAGGAGATCCCAAGTATTGGCATCGACACTCGTGGTGGACGGACACGCATCATGGTTGGCCTGCGCAGCGAGCACTGGGGTCCAACGGTGTCGCACTCCGATGACTTTGGCGCCTCCTGGCAGGAGCCCGAGAACGGCGCCATCACGTTTCCCGCGGATACGGGTGCCGCGTTGGAGCGCGTGTGGCAGATCCGGCCCGACACGGAGGACCGTCCCGGCGTTGTGTGGGCGGGCTGCGAACCAATTTCTGTGTGGAAGTCAACCGACGGCGGCGAGCATTTTGAGCTTAACCGGGGCCTCTGGGACCATCCGCACCGCAGCGAATGGGGTGCCGGATTCGGCGGCGCCGCGGCCCACACAGTCCTGCCCAGCCCCGCCGATTCCACCATCCACATCGCCATGAGCACCGGAGGTGTCTATCGGAGCACTGATGACGGCGCGTCGTGGGAACCTCGGAACAAAGGGATTGGGGCTCCCTTCATGCCGGAACCGCAACCGGAATTTGGTCAGTGCGTGCACAAGATAGCCCGCGACCCCAACAACCCGGACACCCTATACGCACAAAACCACCACGGCGTGTACCGCACCGACGATTCCGGCGACAACTGGACCTCCATTGCCGACGGGCTGCCCACCGACTTTGGGTTCACCATGTTGACCCACCCCCGCCGCTCCGGCACCGCGTGGGTCATCCCCATCGAGTCCGACGGTGAGCGTATCCCTCCGGGCGGCCAGCTGGCAGTGCACAGGACGGACGACGCCGGCAACTCATGGACACGGTTGACCGACGGATTGCTCCAGCCTGAGTTCAACGTGGTGCTCCGCGATGCTGCGTCCGTTGATAGCGCAGAACCGGCAGGTGTGTACTTTGGGACCCGTGGCGGCTCCGTCTACGCGAGTCCCGACGAGGGAAATCATTTCACGGAGGTTCTCAAGCACCTGCCGGACATTTTGTGTGTCCGTGCCGCCGCCGTCGAACTTTAGCGTGTCCGTCATGGCAAACGAAGTGACGGTCTTGGTGCCACGCCTGCTGCAGCCGCTGGTGGGTGGCAGCGGGGAATTGCGCCTTGATGTTGGCGACGGCGCCTCGGTGGGAGAGTTGTTGGACGCCATTAGTGCACAATTTCCGGTCTTTGGCAGAAGGCTGCGCGATGAGACGGGAGCCCTGCGCCGCTACGTCAACATTTACCTGGACGGCGATGAGGTGCGGCGGCTGGATGGCCTGCAAACCCGCGTGGCTGCCGGCCGCGAACTGATGGTGGTTCAGTCCGTCGCTGGCGGTTGAGAATCCAGCACCCGCAGCCAACAACGCTCGATCACTTCTGGGGGTGTTTTAGCCAACGCTCGCTCGCTAACGGCATGAACACTGTAAGTGCCCTTCCGCGACGCGAGCGAGCGTTGGTGAAAAGTGCCCCGTATGTGCGCGAGCGTTGTTAAGGGTGGACGACGGCTTTCAGGGCGCCCGGATTCGTACCTGCCTTCAGCGCTGCCTCCACGTCGTCAAGTCCGTGCGTTGAGGTGACGAGCCCGTCCAAATCAATCTGCCCGGAAGCAGCCAGAGCAATGGCCGTGGGCCACGTATTCGCGTAACGGAAGGTACCAGTGATCACGAGCTCGCGCCCCTGAACAAGTGGCACCGGCAGGGCGATCGTGTCGGCACCCATGCCCACCAGAACGCAGCGCCCGCGCGGGGCCAGCCTGGCCAGCCCGCCCAGGATGGCCCGTTCGGAGCCGCTCGCATCGATAAACACATCAAATTCCGGTTCCACGGGCGGCGGATCTCCGGCTGTGAACGTATGCGCAGCGCCGTACTTTTGTGCAACCGTTAACCGCTCGGCTCGCACATCGGTCAGCGTAACAATGGCTCCAGCCAGTTGAGCCACCTTGGCAATGAGCAACCCGATGGGTCCGGCGCCCGCAACCAAAACAGCATCGCCGATCTGGATCTTGCCCGCGGCCCGTGCAGCCAGGGCCACGCTGAGCGGCTCCAGAAGTGCTGCGGCGTCGTCGGACACGGAGTCTGGAACCGGATGGCAAAAAGCCGCCGGGTGTACTGCGTACTCCGAAAACACCCCGTCGATGGGAGGCGTGGCAAAGAACCGAACCCCCGGATCGAGGTTGTAGCAGCCGGCCAGGGTCTGCTTCGAGAGCGGGTCGGGGATGCCCGGCTCGAGTGAGACACGCTGGCCGAGGCTGCGGTCCGTGACGCCATCGCCCAGTGCGACGATGACGCCGGCGGGTTCGTGGCCCAGCACCAGGGGCGCATCCACCACATAGGGGCCAATGCGGCCCTCCGTGAAGTAGTGCGTGTCCGATCCGCATACGCCAACAGACGTTATCCGCACCAGTACGTCGCCCGGCCCCGGAGTGGGGACAGGCCGCTGCTCGGTACGCAGCTCGCGCTGGCGAACCAACACGGAGGTGGTCATGGAGTTGGGTAGGTCCGAGGTTGCTTGAGTGCTCATTCTTTACTTCACCGCACCCATCGAGAGCCCGCGGACAAGCTGCTTTTGTGCCACCCAGCCGGCGATCACGACGGGCAGAGAAGCCAATACCGAAGCCGCCGATAGCTTGGCAAGGAACAAGCCCTCGCTGGTCATTTGGGAGACAAGGAACACCGGCACCGTGGCCGCGTTGGCGGCCGTGAGGTTCAGGGCAAAGAAGAACTCATTCCAGGCAAAGATGACACAGATCAGTGCCGTTGCGGCCAGACCAGGGGTGACCATAGGAATCAAGATGGTACGCAGGGTCTTGATCAGCCCGGCTCCGTCCATGGACGCGGCCTCTAGGACCTCGGCGGGGACTTCCTGGAAGAAGGATCGCATCATCCAGACCGCGATGGGCAGGTTCATGGCCGTGTACAGGACAATCAGCGTGCCAATGTTGTCCAAGACCTTGAGTTGGCCGGCGATCACATAGATGGGCATGATGACGGCCACGACGGGAAGCATCTTCGTGGAGATGAAGAAGAACAGCACGTCCTGGGTCTTCTCAACGGGTCGAATACTCACGGCATAGGCGGCCGGCACGGCCAGCAGGACCACAAGAATGGTGGAGACGCCGGTGGCGATCAGCGAGTTGAGGAAGTAAGCACCCGCACCGTTGCTGAGCACGGCCTCAAACTGTTCAAAGGTGGGAACAAAGAAGAACACAGGAGGGTTGGAGGCGGCGGCCGATTCGGGCTTGAACGCCGTCATGACAAGCCAGATCACTGGCGCGAAGAACACAAACGCGAGCAGCCACGTAACGGTGGTGAGGGCGGAACCGGAGAAACGCCGTCGTGCCTCACGAGACTTCCGCTTAGCGGAAATGGGGGCAGGGGATTTCGGGGGAGTGATGAGAGTAGTCACGGCTTAGTCCTTTGCGTCAAAGCTGCGGAAGATCAGGCGCAGGGCGAATGTGGCAATGACGATGGTGGCAATGACCACCACAACACCCATCGCGGCCGCTTGGCCAATGTCGAAGCCCAGGAAGGCCCGCTGGTAGATGTAAAACGGCAGGTTGGCACTGGCTGTCCCGGGACCACCGGCCGTCATGAGGTAAATCTGGTCGAAGGTGTTGACAACGTAGATGGTGCCCAGCAGCACGCCCAGCTCGATGTAGCGGCGCAGTTGGGGCAGCGTGACCCACAGGAACGTCTTGGTCCAGCCGGCGCCGTCGATCTGCGCGGCCTCGAGGACATCCTTGGGTTGGGACTGCAGGCCGGCCAGCACCAGCAGCATGGTGAACGGGGTCCACTGCCAGACAAGTGCCATGAGGATGGAGACGATGGGGTGCGACGCCGTCCAATCGACGGGCGGGATGCCCACCAAAGAGATCACCCAGTTCACCAGGCCGAAGCTCGGGTTCAGCATGGAGATGCTCCACAGTGTGGCCCCGGCGACCGGCATGATCAAAAATGGCGTGATGAGCATGGTGCGCACAACGCCCTGGCCGCGGAACTTGCGGTCAAGCAGGAGGGCGAAGATGATGCCAAGAATCATGGCCAAGAAGACGCAGCCAAGGGTGATGACAATGCTGTTCAGGGCCGAGCTGCGGAAAGTGGAGTCCATGAAGATGTCCACATAGTTTTGCAGCCCGGTGAACTGGTTGCCATCGGGGCGCAGCAGGTTCCAGTTCCGCAGCGAGTACCAGATGGTGACAAGGAACGGCAGCTGCGTGATGACGATCGTGAAGATCAAGGCCGGCAGGAGGGGCCCGCGGCGACGCCAACCCTCAGCTTTGGAAGTACCGGAGCTCTTCTTGGCGCTTTTGAGGGTGTGTTGTTTAAGGTTGTGTCGATCAACCAGCGTGGTAGCCACTACTTGCCTCCTTCTTGGTATGACTTGGCAATGGGCTCGGCGTACAGCTGGGCCTGCTTGAGTGCTTCGTCGACTGATTTCTGCCCGGCAATGGCGGCCGAGATTTGCTGGCTGACCCGGGTGCCCAGGTCCTGGAATTCCGGAATGCCCACAAATTGCAGGCCCGGGTATGGAACGGAATTGACCATGCTGGATTCCTGCTTGGCACCGTACATCGCATCAAGGGTTGGCTTGGCGTAGGCCTTGGCGACTGCGGCGTATTCGGGGATCTCGTAGGTAGATTTGCGGCTGCCGGGCGGGACTCGCTCCCAGCCGATCTGGTTGCCCACCAATTTGATGTAATCCTTGTTGGTCATCCACGAGACAAAGTCCCAGGCGGCGGTCTTGTGCTTGCTGGTGGTCGGAATGGCCAACGACCAGCTGTATAGCCAGCCCGCCGACTCCGTGTTCTGCACGGGCGCTGGGGCGTACTGCGACTTACCGGCAACTAGCGAGGAAGCCGGGTCTTCGATGCTGGAAACCATGGCCGTTGCGTCGTACCACATGGCCGCCTTGCCCTGGCTGTAGCGGGTGATGCAGTCGCCGTAACCGCTGGTCGCGGCGCCAGGCTGGCCAGCGTCGTGCAGCAGGTCAACGTAGTCGGTGACAGCCGCCTTGACCTCGGGAGAATCCAGCTTGGCATTCCAGTCCGTGTCAAACCATTGGCCGCCGTAGGTGTTGATGACCGTATCCAGTGGGGCCATGACCTCACCCCAGCCGGCTAGTCCGCGCAGGCAGATCCCGGCGAAGTCCTTGGCGGGATCGTTGAGTTTGCGGGCGATCTCGCCAATCTCGGCCCAGGTGGGGTGTGCCGGCATGGTAATTCCGGCCTCCTTGAAGAGGTCCTCGCGGTACACCAGGAACGACGATTCGCCATAGAACGGCACCGAATGCATATCGCCCTTGTAGCTGAGGGCGTCCTTGATGGTGGGGATGAAATCGTCGGTGTCGTAACCTTCAGTGGCGTCGGCAAGGGGCTGGAGATTCTCAATCCAACCGTTCGCGGCCCACATTTCGGTTTCGTAGTTGGAGATCATGACAACATCGAATTCGCCGCCGCCAGTAGCCACCGAAGCGGTGATCTTGGCGCGGGCCTCATTTTCAGGAAGCGTCACGAACTTGACGTTGACATTGGGATGCTTGGCCTTGAAATCGTCCTGAAGGGAGACCGCATCCTTCATCTGCGGGTTCGCAACGATGGCCACCACGATGGTGTCCTGATCGCCGGCCGGTGCGCAGCCACTCAGGGCCAGCGTGGCGGCTGCGGCAATGGCAAGCCACTTGCCGGCACGCGAGCCGAGCTTAGGCGCCTGTTTGGCACGAAATTGGGGGAACTTCATTGGTCGCTCTCAATCTGGTTGCTCATTTGAGAAGTTATTCCTGCTCATTTGTTAAGTGACTCTAGTCATATATACTCATTTGAGCAAGAGCAACGGCTCAAATGTTTTTAGTTGAGGAAGGCGCACCGTGCCGGAAATTTCCCATGAGGAGCTGCTTGCCCGTATTGGGCAGGCGTATTACTTGGACAATCAGTCCAAGGTTGAAATAGCCACGGAACACGGGATTTCGCGGTTTCAGGTTGCGCGCTTCCTCGACGAAGCCCGTGCCGAAGGCATCGTTCATATTGAAATCCGTCGCCCCGGTGCAGAGATAAGGGTCGACGCCGAGGCGCTCGCCGCCGCTCTCGGGCTGAGACGCGTGGTGGTGGTCAAGACCATTGGTGACGACTTTGCCCAGCGGGATATTCAGGCGCAGGCCGTGGCGCAGGAGCTCATGAATGAGGCTCGAACGGGCATGACCATTGGCATCTCGTGGTCGCGGACCCTGGACCTGGCGGCGCGCCACGTGAAGGAACTGCCCAAGTGCGACATCGTGCAACTGGCGGGCGCCCTTCCCGTCCCGGGAGGTGGCAATCCTCTTGAGATCATCCAACGCCTGGGCCGCGTAGGTGGCGGGCGAACTTGGCCAATGTGGGCCCCGCTGGTGGTAGACAGTGCAGCGACGGCCACCGGCCTGCGCCGTCAGCCTGAGATTGCCGATGCCATGAGCAAAGCCGATTCGTTGGATCTGGCTATCGTGGCCATCGGGGCCTGGGCGCCAAACCTTTCAACCGTCTGGGATCGCGTTGATAATGCCGTGCGCCAAGACGGTATTAACAAAGGTGCCGTGGCTGAGTGCTCCGGCCGGTTGATCGCCAAAGACGGATCGGTGGTCGCGGCCGAATTGGACGCCCGGATTCTCTCCGTCAGGGTTGATCAACTGAAAGGCACGCCCAAGGTCATTGCCGTGGCGCAGGGTGCGGGGCGCGGTGATGCTGTGCGTGCGTGCATCGCCGCGGGAATCGTCAGTACCCTCGTGGTTGACGAGACGCTGGCGCTCGAGCTTCAGGGCCTTGCTGCAGCGTAGTTACGAACCGTAACTACGCTGCCGCTGCTACCGGCCCAGTGCCACTAGTTCCGCGACGGCCGCACGTGCGCCGCGGGTGTGCAGGGTGTTCAGAGTGCGCAGGTAGGCGTCGGTGAACCTGGCGTTGTCCACGAGGTCGCCAAAGACGTCGCGGTTGCGCAGGAACGCCAGCTTGTCTTCGTGGTGCAACGCAGCGGCTGCCATGAGTGGTTCTTTCAGGCGGTCGACGACGTCAGTGGCTGCGCCAGATTCGTCCGTCCCCTCGGCGTACCGCGCCCATGAGGCGACGATGCCCGCAGAACGGGCGATCCCGCCGTCGTTCGTTAGCTTGTCGTTCGCAAGGTTGACCCAAATGACCGGTACCAGCCACTTGGGGATCCGGTCCGAACTCTCCGCGCACAGGCGGGCGAGAGTGTCGCGGACGTGCTCGTTGGCAAAGCGCTCGATGAGCGTGTGCTTGTACAACGGCAGATCCACGCCGGGCAGGGGTGAGAGTGTGGGAGTGCCCTCAAGGTCCATGTAGTCAAGCAGGAATTGCACAAATAGCGGGTCCTGGCAGACCTCATGTGCGTACGTGTAGCCGGCCAGGGTGCCGAAATAGCACAGCGCCTGGTGGCTGGCGTTGAGCAGTCGCAACTTCATGAGTTCGTACGGCTCCACGTCGTCCACCACCTGAACGCCGGCGTCCTCGAACGGCGGACGACCCAGTGTGAAGTGGTCCTCCAGCACCCACTGTTCGAAGGGTTCACACACCACCGGCCACTGGTCCACGACGCCGAATTCCTTGGCGATGGCGCTGCGGTCCTCATCTGCGGTCACTGGGGTGATGCGGTCCACCATGGAATTCGGGAACAGTACATTGGCGCGCATCCAGGCGGCAAGATCCGGGTCCCGGAGCTCGGCGAACGCCGTGAACATCTTCTTTGCCACGTCGCCATTGCCCTGGATGTTGTCGCAGGACATGACCGTGAAGGGTGCAATTCCACGTGAACGACGGCGGGATAGCGCCTCCACGACGAGGCCGAATGTTGTGCGCGGGGCCGCCCCAGGTGCGAGATCGTGGACGACGTCCGGGTTCTCGGCGTCGAAATCGCCTGTCACGTGATGGAAATTGTAGCCGCCCTCGGTCACCGTGAGTGAGACGATGCGGGTATCCGGTGAAGCCATCTTCTCGATGACGGCTTCAGGGTCCGCGGGCGCAAACAGATACTCGGTGATGGAGCCGATCGCCCGGGCCTCGCGCCGTCCGTCCGGGTGCTTGAGGAGCATTGTGTAGAGGCAGTCCTGCTCGGCCATGACCTGGGCCATCTTCGCGTCGTGCTCCAGCACCCCAACGCCGCAGATGCCCCAGTCGAGTGCTTTCCCGGCGTTCATGAGCCGGTCAAGATACATGGCCTGATGGGCGCGGTGGAAGCCACCAACGCCAAAGTGAACGATTCCCGTGGTGACTTTGGTGCGGTCGTACGCCGGAACGGCCACCGACTCCGGCAGGTGGGTGATGCTCTCAGCATTGAGTTGCGGCACGGTTTCGCTCCTTTGGTGACGTGATCTTCGTCCCACTATAACAAATGAGCGTAACGTGTCTACTCAGATGAGCATGGTTCGGATTTCGCGGCGTAGCGGGATCTGGGCGGCTCTGTGCTGCGCCCCGTAGTGCTGGGGGACTATATTGGCCAGTATCCGACGCAGGACTATTTGCAGCAGGAGGGCCACATGGCCAAGGAACTTGCCAGTCAGCTCATCGAACAATTGCAGGCAGCGGGAGTGCGGCGCATTTACGGCATCGTGGGCGACAGCCTGAACCCGCTGGTGGATGCGGTGCGGAAAACCGGTGGTTCCGCCAAAGGCGGGATCGACTGGATCCATGTCCGCCACGAGGAAGCCGCCGCGTTCGCGGCCGGTGCCGAGGCACAGCTGACCGGGGAATTGGCCGTGTGCGCCGGTTCCTGTGGTCCGGGAAATCTGCACTTGATGAACGGGCTGTATGACGCCAACCGCACGGGTGCGCCGGTATTGGCCATCGCGTCCCATCTCCCCAGCGTACAAATCGGCAGCGGATTTTTTCAGGAGACCCATCCCGACCGGCTGTTTGGTGAGTGCTCGGTGTACTCGGAGCTCATCAGTACCTCTGACCAGGCTCCAAGGGTGCTCCACAATGCCATTCAACATGCCGTGGGCTTGCGGGGTGTGGCTGTGGTGACGTTGCCAGGTGACATCGCCAGTTTGCCGGCCACTGCGCCCTCGCCGCTGCAGCGCCCCTTTCATCAGGCGGCCCTGGTGCCGGCAGCCCAAAGCGTGACGGAGCTTGCTGAAGCCATCAACCAAGCGGACAAGGTTGCCATCTTTGCTGGTGCCGGGGTGCAGGGGGCTCATGACGAAGTCATTGCGCTGGCGGAACTGATCAAGGCGCCCATTGGGCACAGCCTGCGTGGCAAGGATTTCATCCAATACGACAACCCCTACGACATCGGGATGACCGGCCTGTTGGGGTATGGAGCGGCGGCGGAGGGCATCGAGGACGCTGACCTGCTGATCCTGCTCGGCACCGACTTTCCCTACGACCAGTTCCTGCCCGGCACCCGCACAGCCCAGGTAGATAGGGCTCCGGAGCATCTAGGCAGGCGCACAGACGTCGATATTGCCGTCCACGGCGACGTGCTGCCAACCCTGCAGGCGCTCATGCCGCAGCTAACGGGGAAGAAGAGCTCCAGATTCCTCGATGCGATGCTGAAGAAGCATGACCGCCTGATGAACAAGGCGGTGGGCGCCTATACCCGCAAGGCCGACAAATTGGTGCCCATCCACCCTGAATACGCGGCGTCCTTACTTGACGAGCTTGCCGCCGACGATGCGATCTTCACCGCTGACACCGGCATGTGCAACGTTTGGACGGCTCGTTACATCAATCCCCTGGGGACGCGCAGGCTGATTGGTTCCTATCTACACGGTTCCATGGCGAATGCGCTGCCCCAAGCCATCGGTGTGCAGGCGGCCTATCCCGACCGACAGGTCATCTCCGTCTCCGGCGACGGCGGACTTTCCATGCTGTTGGGTGAATTGATCACGGCCGCGGCCCACAAGCTGCCCATCAACGTGGTGGTCTTCAATAACTCCACCCTGGGCATGGTGAAGCTTGAAATGTTAGTGGACGGACTGCAGGACTTTGGCGTGGACGTTCCAGATGCCAACTACGCCGCCATTGCCGCAGCGATGGGCTTCCATGCCGTCCGTGTCACCGATCCGGCCGATATCGCAGACGCCTACAGGGCTGCCTTTGCCCATGACGGGCCCTCCCTAGTGGAATTGATCACCGATCCCAATGCACTGTCCATTCCGCCGAAAATCAAGGGCGGGCAGGTGATTGGCTTCGCCACGGCCATGTCCAAGATCGTGCTGAACAAGGGTGCCGGTGAGGCTGTCAGCATGGCCCGTTCCAACCTCCGCAACATTCCCCGCGGTTAACCCGCATCCCCACCCCACTCTTAAGGACTCAAATGCTCATCGTTGCCCTCATCTTTGCCGCACTGGCCGCCCTGTTGCACGTCTACATCTTTGTGCTCGAATCCCTGCGCTGGACGGCGGAGACCACCAGGAAGACGTTCGGCACCTCTGTTGCGGAGGCAAACGCCACCAAGGAAATGGCTTTCAACCAGGGTTTCTACAACCTGTTCCTTGCTGTGGTGACATCTGCCGGCATCGTCGCTGCCGCCGCGGGCCACCATGGGGTGGGTGCCGCGCTGGTCCTGGCCGGGGCTGGCTCCATGCTTGCCGCCGGGCTCGTCTTGCTCATTTCATCGCCCTCGAAAGCAAAAGCGGCCCTGGTGCAGCTCGCGTTCCCGCTGCTCGCCGTCGTTCTTGTCTTGGTGTCGCTGGCCTCTTGAACACGTTCGGCAAGGGGCATAGCGTTGAGGTACATCCGAGGAGGTAGCTAAAGTGGAAATTCATCTATGGTGGCTCGAGCTCGAGCTGCGAGCCAAGCAGTGGCTCCGTGAAAATACTGGTGCGCAAGCAGTGCCCGACAGTGTTGCGGAAGCCGTGGCTGCGGCTGGCGGCAGCCTGACCGCCGGAACGCTGACGCAGCGAGAGTGGGATTTCATCGTGACCCAGTCGGAGTTTGTTGACTAGAGGAGTTGGTGTCGCGATTCGGCTGTCATTGCTTACTGTGAAGCTGCAATGACGGCGGCAGTCAGGAGCGCCGTCAGTGCCACAAACGGGATGCACATGACGGCGTGCAGCTGCTTGTGTTCCTTAAGGATGGCGACGAACTCGCGCAAGAACGCGCTAGGCAGAAAGTAGCGTGCCGTGGGGGAACCCACCACCTGCGCGTCGATCCCCAGCTTGCGAGACAGCAGGGCTGCGCGGAGCACGTGGTAGTTATTGGTGACAATAACCAAGGCGCCGTCGCGGCCTTCTTTGTGGGCCACGGCCGCAGAGAATTTCAGGTTCTGTGCTGTGTTGACGGCTTGCTCCTCCGCCACGACATGCTCCTGAGGTGCTCCCGCGGCCACCAGATATTCGGCCATGGCGACGCCCTCCGGGCGGGATTCATCCGCGCCCTGCCCGCCGGATGGAATCAGCAGGGGCGCGGTTTCCGTGGATGATTCCCGGTATATCTCCAGACCCTTGTCCAGCCGTGAGCGCAGCAGCGGCGGCACTTTTCCATTGATGATTTGCGAGCCGAGAATGACCACGGCAGCCGGAGCCATGGTGTGCTGCATCTTTCCGTAGGCCACCGCATAGGCCAGAAAGACCACGAAGACGACGCCGAAGTAGCTGCACAAGAAAAACAGCAATGCTGCTAGGCCAATGGCTACGGGATTGAGTGTCATCACCAGCAGTAAGGCGAATACTGGAAGTCCCAGCAGGGCCACGCCGGCCAGAAGCGAGAGCAGGTTGCCGAGGCTTCGCCCTTCGTTGCGCATCATGGTGGCACCGTTGCTGATCAGGAATCCGGCTAGCACCACAATCGCAAAGGGGGAGAGTGCCACAATGCCTAGAGCAATCCAATCGGTCCAGGGGAACCACTGCGCCAGAATTTCCGTAATTCCCAGCAGCGCGAACCAGCAGGCGGCCACCAGGACGATCCCGTTTCGGAGCATGCGGGCGTCCTTGCGGCGAAGGTAAACGTAAACGCAGCCCAGAACGATGGCCAAAATCAGGGAAATCATGCTGCAAGCCTACGTGCTGGGCAGGGGTGGCCGCATACTGCTGAGGGAGGAGATTTCCTGCGCTCAGGCGCAACCACGGTGGCAGGCGGGAGGGCAGCGCAACTGCGGGAGCCGCCGTCGTGCATGCCGAAGGAAAAGCAGAAATGTGATCTTAGCGGCGAACACGGGACAGCAGAGGGCAAGTGAGAGACAATGGAAAGGATGACTTCCCCCAAAAACACCCCCAGCCCCGCCGCAACCACTGCCGCAGCCGCAACCGAGGCGACAGCCCCGAAGATTCGGCCTGCCCGCCGCGTTGCACAGGTTATGCCTGCCACCGAGGGCTGGAAGCAGGCGAAGGACCCAGCGGGCAGGCCGCTCCTGCAGTTCAAATCCCCGCGCGTCTCCCAGCCGCCCACGCATCTGGCTGACATGACGCTGCCCGAGCGCGAGGCGAAGTTCAAGGAGATGGGGCTCCCGGCGTTCCGTGCCAAGCAGCTCTCCGTGCACTATTTCCAGCACTACACCACCGATCCCGAGCTCATGAGCGACCTCCCGAAGGACCGCCGCGCCGAGATTGTGGACACCATGTTCCCGAAGCTGCTGACCGAGGTTAAGCGGCTCACGACGGACAATGGCGACACCATCAAGTTCCTGTGGCGCCTGTTCGACGGCTCCCTCGTGGAATCCGTGCTGATGCGTTACACGGGCCGCGTGACCTTGTGCGTTTCCAGCCAGTGTGGTTGCGGCATGAACTGCCCGTTCTGCGCAACGGGCCAGGCAGGCCTGACCCGCAACATGTCCACGGCTGAAATCCTGGATCAGATCGTCCAGGCCAACCGGGTCATCGCCGAGGGTGGACTGGGCCATCTTCGCCGCGACGGTGGGCACGACGCCGAGCGCGTCACTAACATTGTTTTCATGGGCATGGGTGAGCCGCTGGCCAACTACAAGCGCGTTATGAACGCCGTGCACCGCATGGTCGCTGAGGCGCCCGAGGGCCTGGGTATGTCGGCTCGTGGCATTACGGTTTCCACAGTAGGTCTGGTCCCGGGCATCAATAAGCTGGCCGAGGAAGGCGTCGCCGTTACCTTCGCGTTGTCATTGCACGCCCCGGATGACGAGCTGCGCGATGAGCTGATCCCGGTCAACGACAAGTGGAAGGTGGACGACGCACTGGATGCGGCGTACAACTACTACAAGGTCACAGGCCGCCGCGTCTCCATCGAGTACGCGCTCATCAAGGACATGAACGATCACCCGTGGCGTGCCGAGCTACTCGCCAAGAAGCTCAACCAGCGCGGCCGCGGCTGGGTTCACGTGAACCCGATCCCGCTGAACCCGACTCCCGGGTCCATCTGGACCTCCTCGGAGCCCGAGGTGATGCAGGAATTCATTGACACGCTCATCGACAATGGCATTCCCACCACGCTGCGCGACACCCGCGGCAAGGAAATCGACGGAGCCTGCGGTCAGCTCGCCGCTGCCGAGTAGCCTCTGGCGATTGCCGCCCAACTGAAGAACGACGCCGGAACGCAAGTTCCGGCGTCGTTCTTCAGTTAAGCGGTGGTTGGGTTGCGCTATTTGCCCTACTCGGTGACCACGTACGCCGTGGTTGAACCTGGCTCGATCTCCGTGCGGCCGGCATCCTGAATGACCGGCCCGCTGGACTTGCGGGCGCCTTTACGGAACTCCTTGGCCGGCAATTGAGCGATGCCCACGGGGAAGCCCGCTGACGCCCACGCAGAAACGGTGGCCACCTTGGACTCCAAGACCCATGCAAGTAGGGCGTGGGCGGCCTGTGCTGCGGCCTTCCCCGTGGACATTTCAAGGGAAGCATTCAACACAATGGTCAGCGGCTGCGAAGGCAACGGGGCACCGGCTGGCAACTGGGTGCCGGAAACCTGCAACTTGGCCAGCAGCTTGGGCAAATCTGCCGCGGGCATCGGCGGAAGGCCGACGGCGCTCGCCTCACCAACTGTGGACACCACTTGATCAGGGAAGGCAATGAGGACCTTGGCGAACATCTTGGCATCGGCTCGCCTGACCGACTTGGCGAAGGCGCCAGCCGCCCACTGCTGCCAATCGGGATTCGCCGGATCGCGCAGGAATGCCTGGGCGGAGGCCAATGCGGCTGCGGCGATGCCGTGCTGCTCGCTGGCAG
Source organism: Arthrobacter sp. TWP1-1 (assembly GCF_049897845.1). NCBI lineage: Bacteria > Bacillati > Actinomycetota > Actinomycetes > Micrococcales > Micrococcaceae > Arthrobacter > Arthrobacter sp. TWP1-1. The sequence goes on along the minus strand of NZ_JAFCXC010000012.1, from coordinate 49,594 downwards.
GTTCCTCCCGGTCAACAAGCAAAATGATGGGTTGGACGAGTTCCTGTGCGCTGCGTTCGGTGTATTCACTCACCCGTTAAGCGTAGGGGTATCGGCACCGCCGTGTGACAAGCTGGAGTCCGGTCACTTCAGCCGCACACGCTTTTGTTCAGGAGTTCCCATGCGCAAACCTCTTACCGTTGCCGCCCGCGCGGACGTCCAGCCCTTTGCCGTCATGGACATTCTGCAGCGGGTTGCCGATCTTCGCGCCGCTGGACGGGACATCATCTCGCTGTGTGCCGGTGAACCCAGTGGCGGCGCACCGAGTGCTGTTTCTTCCCGTGCCGCAGAGATTCACGCCTCGGGAATGCCGCTGACGTACACGCCGACTCTGGGCATTCTTGACCTTCGCCAGGCCATCGCCGGCCATTACAAACGCTGGTACGGAATCGATGTGCCCGCACGCAATGTTGCCGTCACGACCGGCTCATCCGGCGCCTTCATGCTGCTGTTTCTTGCGGCGTTCAACCCCGGTGACAAGGTGGCCTTGGCCCGCCCCGGCTACCCGGCATATAAGAACATCCTGAAGGCCCTGGGTATTGATGTCATCGAGCTCGACGCCGGATCAGGCTCCCACTTTCAGCCAACCCCCGAGCTGCTTGAGGCCGCCGTGAGGGAGCACGGTCCGCTGGCCGGGCTGGTTCTGGCATCGCCCGCCAATCCCACCGGAACCATGGTTTCGCGTGCCGAATTGACCGGTTTGAGCAACTGGTGCGGGGAGAATGGGGTGCGGCTGGTGAGCGACGAAATTTACCATGGCATCACCTACTCCGCCCAAGGCGACCCCGATCCAAAGGGGGTCTGCGCCTGGGAAATGGACAGGTCCGGCGTCGTCATTTCCAGTTTTTCAAAGTACTGGGGGATGACCGGATGGCGGCTCGGGTGGGCGCTGGTTCCCGACGACCTGGTGCAGGCCGTCGACGCACTGGCCGGAAACGTTGCGCTGTGTCCGCCAGCCCCGGCCCAGATGGCGGCCGTCGAGGCGTTCAGCGAGCAATCCTATGCCGAGGCGGACGCCTTTGTGGCGGAATTTTCCCGCATGCGCGACTACATTCTGGATAAGGTCGCAGACCTTGGCTGGACGGATGCAGCCCCAGCCGACGGCGCTTTTTACTTCTATGCCAACCTGGGCCCGGCACTGGCAAACTTCGCGGATTCGGGCCGGTACTGTGCGGCCCTGTTGGAAAGCGAGGGTGTGGCTCTGGTGCCCGGCGCGGACTTCGATGGCGTGGGTGGTTTCGCCACGGTTCGCTTGAGCTTCGCCGCCGGGTACGACGCCGTTTGCCAAGCCTTGGCGCGAATCGAACGTTTTCAGGCTGCCAACGTGGGCGCGCGCTGAGCAGCTAGTCCTGCGCGTTCACATTCTTTTTGGGGATCCGGTCACGATCGTAGGTGATGGAATCGTAGCCGTGTGGTGCCGGCTTACCATCTTCGCCCAGGTTCACGAACACGATTTTTTCTACCGTAAGGATTGATTCGCGGGTAAAGATATTGCGTACTTCCGCCCGCATCGTCAATGAGGTCCGGCCAAAGTGCGTTGCCGTCAGGCCCATCTCGATGAGGTCGCCGAGGACGGCCGAGGAAACGAAGTTGATCTCCGACATGTACTTGGTCACGGCCTTGCCGTTTCCGAGTTGGACGATGGCGTAAATGGCCGCCTCTTCATCGATCCAACGGAGCAGACTGCCGCCAAAAAGTGTGCCATTGGCGTTGAGGTCTTCGGGCCGGACCCACTTGCGGGTGCGGAAGGTAATGTCACCAGAGTTCATAGCCGTAAATGTACCGTGAATACACGGTGCGTGGGCCGGTTTTGTTGCCCACAACACATCATGTTTTGTACCACTTGCTCCTTGTTTCGGAGCGCTAATTCCTCCACAAGCAGTTGTAGAGCGGGTATGGTTCACAATCGCTGCTGGTGCTCTTCTCATGGCACTTTCCTCTACGGATCATTGGTTCTGTGGAAAGGAAAACCTATGGATCAATGTGGTGGCGTGCCGAGTGAATCGAACGAGGAATTTCAGAGACAGTTCAAGGAACTGACGGACAACTTCATGGTGCCGTATCCAAATGAGTGCATCATCTGCTTTCTTGTGCGGTCCATGGCGCTCTTGGAACCGTCCGGGTTTGCCATGACGGCCAGTTATCGGAAGCACAACGCGCCGCGCGCCACCAATCTGGGCGGGCGGCTTTTTCGCATGGGCATCTATGGGGATTGTCAGCTGATCCAGGAGGGCGTGGTGATCAATCTAGCGATTTGGGATGTGGAGTGTTGCCCGGATTGCGGCATGCCCGGAGAAGTTCCGGACTGTCTTGAAGTGCGCCGCGGATCCACCCAGCCGTGCAAGCTCTGGCGGTGGCGACGTGATGTAGAGCGTGAGAGGTTTGACGCATTGCCAAAACACTTCTCACAAGGATGTGCGGCACTTGGCGATGGGTCAATAGACTGACCAGAAGAACCTGAGAGCTGGAGGAGGTGGCGCAATTTCCAATTTCGATCCAAATGAGTGGAAAGTAATCGAAGTCGCTAGCGGTAACGACTCTGTAGATGAGCCAATGGGGACCAAAGAAAAGTTCTGGACAGAGGGACCCGATGGTGCGTCCTGGCTGTTCAAATATGCGCGAGTCGCTGTCGACGGTTACATAAGCGGAGAAGACTGGGCAGAGTGGTTGGTTTGCGGGCTGGCTAAGATCCTGGGAGTTCCTGCCGCAGAGATCCTTCCGGCCCAATGTCAGGGGAAACGAGGCCTCATCTCGCGCACTATTGTGCTGCCCGGTGAAGAGCTAATTCATGGCAACGAAATTTTGGGGGCAGGGAATAGCGGGTACGATCCCAACTTAACGACCGAAAATCCAAATTATCGAGTGGGTGCAGTCCGAGATGCCCTCGATGCAGCAAGCCCTCAGGTTCCGTGGCAAGATCTGGCAGGTATGACGGCTTTTGAGGTTTGGGCCGGGTATTTGACCATGGATGCATGGGTAAGTGGATGCGATCGTCATGATCAGAACTGGGGGATGACGGATGATGGTTTCACGTTGAGCCTTGCGCCTTCATTTGATCACGGCAACGCGCTGGGATTTCAAGTGAGGCCAGAAAAGCATGAACAACTATTGAACGATGATGACTTCTTTTTGCGGTGGCTAGAGCGAGGTCGATGCCGATACTTTGCTGGAAGACCAAGAGTCACGGAGTTGGCTTGGGAAGCGCTGGCATTGTCTTCTGAATGGTCACGTTTGTATTGGCTAGAGCGGCTTGCGAACGTGAACATGGACGCGGTGGTCACACTGGTCCATAGAGTTCCTGAGACAATAATGTCAGTAGGAACGCGTAGATTTGTTTTACAACTGCTTGTGACCAATAGAAGGAGAATTCTCGATGGCAACTATCATGTTGACCCGTAAAGAATCGCTGGGTCTTAGTGTTGAGCGGAGCCTACTTGTCATTTGGAAGCACCCGGAGACGAGACGTTCGCGACGGGTTGGCAAGCTGGACCATCTTACTGATGGTCGGTTCGCTTTCAGCTACCTTGACGAGTCGCGCGACGCCGCGGATTTTCGACCTCTAGTGGCTTTTCCCGACATGGACTCAACTTATGTATCCGAGAATCTTCCGCCGTTCTTCCGAAATCGGGTAATGAATTCCGGGCGACCAGACTATGAAGAATTTCTCGGTTGGCTGGGTCTCGACTCGAGAAACCCCGATCTTCCGATTGAAATCCTTGCACGCACGGGTGGACCAAGAGCAACGGACACGTTTCATATCGTTGATGCTCCAAACGCCGATGTCGAGGGAGTTGTCACTCGCTTTTTTGTTTCTGGTGTCAACCACTGCGAAGGAGCATTGGATAAGATCCAGTCGATGGCGGAGGGTGCGGAATTGTCCCTGCGACCCGAACCGTCGAATCCATATAATCCCCACGCTGTGCTAATCGACGAAAGCGACGACAGCTCCATTGGATGGGTGCCGGACTGGCTATTGACTGAACTTCAGCCACTCATTCATGAGGGAGCCACAATTCGCGTCTTTGCAGATCGAGTTAATTTGGATGCTCCAGCCCATTTGAGCGTGCTCTGTCGCTTGGAGAGATACTCAGCGGGGCGTTAACCACTGTCGTCCGGCTGAGCGCGAAAGTGTTGGCTACCACTGGCCAGTAAATGAATCAGCGGGGTGGGGCCCAGGTTGCAATTTTTGCTTGCTGACATGGGCCCCACCGTCGGTTTCAGCCGCTCCCGCAATCCGGGTGCCGCCGACGCGGGCCTGCTTGAAAACTACTTGTTCAGGTGATCCACTAGGGACTCGGCGATGCCGATGTACTTGCCCGGGGTCAGGTCCAGCAGGCGCTGCTGCGCACCAGCCGACAGGCCAAGGCCTGAGACGAATTCCTGCATGCGCTCGGCGTCCACGCGGTGGCCGCGGGTCAGGTCCTTCAAGCGCTCGTAAGGATCTTCCATGCCCTCAACGCCAGCAATGGCTTCGGCGCGCATCACCATCTGGATGGCCTCGGCGAGAACTTCCCAGTTGTGGTCGAGGTCGTCGGCCAGGATGGCTTCTGCGGTGTCCAGTCGGCCCAGGCCGCCCAGAACGTTGTTGATGGCCAGCAGGGAGTGGCCAAATGCCACGCCGATGTTGCGCTGGCTGGAGGAGTCCGTGAGGTCGCGCTGCCAGCGGCTGGTCACGAGGGTTGCGCCCAGGGTATCCAGGAGTGCGTTGGAGAGTTCCAGGTTTGCCTCGGCGTTTTCGAAGCGGATCGGGTTGACCTTGTGCGGCATGGTCGAGGAACCCGTGGCGCCCGGAACGGGAATCTGCGCGAAGTAGCCGATGGAGATGTAGCTCCACACATCGGTGCACAGGTTGTGCAGGATGCGGTTGAAGCGGGCCATGTCGGCGTAGAGCTCTGCCTGCCAGTCGTGCGATTCAATCTGCGTGGTCAGCGGGTTCCAGGTCAGGCCCAAGGCTTCAACGAAGTTCTTGGCGACATCCTGCCAGTCGGCTTCGGGAACGGATGCGTAATGTGCCGCGTAGGTTCCGGTGGCGCCGTTGATCTTGCCCAGGAATTCTGTCTTGGCAATGCGATCAAGCTGGCGAGTCAGGCGGTGCGCCGTGACGGCCAATTCCTTGCCCAAGGTGGTGGGTGTGGCCGGCTGGCCGTGTGTGCGGGACAGCATGGGCACGGCGCGGTTTTCCTCGGCCATGGCGGCAATCTTGGCAACAAGGCCACGGGCTGCCGGCAGCCAGACGTCCTCCACGGCACCCTTGACGCCCACGGCGTAGGAAAGGTTGTTGATGTCTTCGCTGGTGCAGCCAAAGTGGACCAGCGGCTTCAGGCGCTCTAGGCCCAAGGCGGCAAGACGGTTGCCGATGAAGTATTCCACAGCCTTGACGTCGTGGACGGTGACTTTCTCGATATCTGCCAGTTCCGTTACGGACGTGGCGTCAAATTCGGTGACGATTGACCGCAGTCCGGCCTGCTGCTCAGCAGTCAGTGGTTCGGTTCCCGGGAGCACGTTGTTGCTCGTCAGGTGGATGAACCACTCAACTTCAACGCCAACGCGGTCGCGATTCAAGGCCGCTTCAGACAGGTAGTCCACCAGAGGGGCAACGGCTCCGGAGTAGCGGCCGTCGAGGGGGCCCAGCGCGATGCGCTCGGAAGAAGCGGCCAGTGACAGGCGGCCGGAAGGGATGCGGGCTGTGGCGTTTGCTGAATCAGACATGCCTCAATTCTTCCATGAACCGCCCATTCCTCCACAGCGGGGTCCAGCATGGCTACATTCCACAATCGACTAGGCGGCTCTGGTGCCGTCATATAGGTCTTTCTAAGCTGGCCTAAAGCGATATGGAAGGAGACGGCAATGGGATATCCAGGAGGGACGATCTTGGGCCCACCCGGAGTTGCTGCGGCCGGTCCATCGGCCGAGGCAGTGGTGGTTGTTGCTCAGCGGCTGGCTGGGGTGGCACAGGAAATTCAGGCTTTACGGTTCCGAATGGCCCAGCTTGATGGAGTGGATTGGAATTCAGTCGCGGCCGCTGCTTTCCGGACGTCCTTGGCCGACGTCGACGCCACGTTCAACAGGACCGGCAAGCAAATTGGGACTGCTGTTGATCTGCTCGGGAGCTACGCCTCATACCTTCGTGCTGCGGCCGACCCCGTCACTGGCGGTGATGTGCGGTGGGGTGCGTACCCCGGTATTGGCCCCAGTTGGGGCGGAAATTTGGGTATGAGCCGGGTGTGGACTCATTTTTAGGCCAATGACGAAAGACCAAAGACAGTAACGGCGCGGCGGGCAGGGCGACGAAACCACATGACCGGGCTGGCCATTGAGACCTGCTGGCCTCGGAGACACAAGGAAAGGTGTCAACGTGCAGTGCGAACGTGACGGGACCACATTCACATATTTGGGCGGCGTCGGTTCTATCAGTGGCACCTTTGCCGACATCAGCGCTGCTGCCGCTGAGCTGCGCCAGATCGCGCAGCTTTTGGATCCATTGGAAACCCGCTTGTGCTCGGAATGGACGTGGCTTGGGGATGCGGCTGTGGGGGCGGACGTCTACCCGCTCACGAGCCTTGAAGCCATGAGGGATGCCTGGTGGCTGTCGATGAGCCTGCATGGAAGCATCCTGAAGTTGGCCGAAAAAGCTGGGCAGGCGGGAACGAACTATGCCGAGGCAGAAGCGCGCAATGCCAACGCGGTGGCTCAGGCAGGGCGCATGACGGCCCTCGGCAGTGGGCTGAATACGTGGGCTTTGGGACCCCTCGGGGCGCTTAAACTCGGCAGCGAGCTGCTTGGCTTGCTTACAACTGACAAACCCAAAAATGACAAAGAGTCCGGGCTTCGCGACTCTATGGAAAAAGCTCTCAACGAAGGAGCCGCCTATACCGCCGGGGCCCTGGGCCCCGGAGTGGCCTTCGCGTACCTGCTCTCCCGCATCGGGAAAGGTGCTGATGGTTCAGCCGGCTCGCGGCCAGCCTTCGGTCTACGGAAAGCCGCGGACGGAATGGGACTGGCCCGTCCCGGACATCTTGTGGTGCGGCAGGTATCGGAACAGGAATGGAATCCGGCCAAGGCAAAATTCTATCCACCCGGGCATGCGATCACTTCGGCCGGGGAACCATGGAGTGAAGTTGCAAGTATCCAAGCCATGCTGGGCGGCAGCCAGGACGCGTACAGATACCCGCCGGGTTCAATCGGAGTGGTGCGGGTAGACAGGCCCGATGGAAGCCATGCGTGGGTTGTTCACCTGCCGGGCACCGAGGACTGGTCAACGTTTGATAGTCCCAACCCCTTTGATATGGAGGGCAATATGGAGGGGATGACGGCGGCCCATCAGGAAGCATTCAAGCAGCAAGAGGTGCTCGTCCAGCAGCTAATCAAGGAATCCCTCGCGACCTCGGGAGCCATGCCAGGAGAGGATGTCTTGCTCACCGGACACAGCGGCGGAGGCATTCACGCCGCGGCAGCCGCAGCTGATCCGGCATTCCTGGCAGACGTTAACGTAAAGATGATCGTGATCGCAGGATCGCCAGCCAAAAATACCGGTGTGGGGGAGGGGATCTCAGTACTAGATCTGCAGAATGAAAACGACATTGTCACAGCCGTTGATTTTGGTCCGCCAGAGCCATCCAACAACTGGGTGACAGTTACCTCCCACCGTCCGCCCAATGCTGACGATTCCGGCTTGGGCGGAGTGCTGGCCCAGGCGCATTCCTTGGAGAACTATATTGACGATGCCGCGGCCCTAGACCAGAGCGACGATCCAGCCATGGTGGTCTCCGGCGAAAAGCTAAGGACATTTTTAGGTGTCGGGGTAGCCGGGGCGACTGTTGCTGGCACCAAATGGGTTTACCAGGGGCGCGACGTTGACGATCAACCGAAGCGGAAACTCGGTCCTATCTGGGCAAAGAAACCGGGAGAGGCCGAACGCTACCGCCTCGGTATTCGGTGACAGAACGGGGCAGGACCGAAGGTGCCGGGGACGGGCATGTCAGGAAACGTCGGTCACCGAAGTCTCTAGCGGTGTGAATTCTTAGCGGTGTGAATCCGATTTGCTGACGCCGCCAGCAACCATGGAAACCACGCTAATGATCAGCGCGGCAAGGATCGCCGTCCAGAAGAAACTATCGATAGTCAGCGCCACCGGCGTAAACGTAGTGATCCAGGCTGTTAGCCACAGCATGGCGGCATTGATGACAATCGTGAACAGGCCAAGGGTCAGGAGTGTCACCGGCAGGGACAGTAGTTTCACCACGGGCTTGACCAGGGCATTGACAATGCCAAAGACCAGGCCAATGAACAGGTAGGCCAAGATCGTGTTGATGACGTGGGCGCTACCGCTGGCACCGCCCACATCTTTGCCAACAACGGATGTCGAGGCAATGTTCATCCCCGGTAGAATCCAGCCAGCAACCCACAAGGCAAGGGCGTTGATGGCAATTCGAATAATAATTCTTCCCATAACCCAATAGTTCCACATTCTCGGCCCTGGGAGGCTGTGAAGTGACGCTGTCATAAGCTTGAGGCATGACCGAGACGAACAGCACTGGAAAAACCGGCGTGCAGCCTCGACCCGTTGTGGGTCGGCTGCCGAAATACGCGGCAGGGAAACCGCCGGTGGACGTGCCGGGTCTTGAAAGCTTCAAGCTATCCTCCAATGAGAACCCTCTGGGTCCGGTACCTGCCGTATTGGAGGTCCTGCGAGGCGCGGTTGACCTTCACCGCTACCCCGACACCAGCTGCACACTCCTGCGCAATGCGTTGTCCCAGTTTCTGGATCTCCCTGCCGATGACATTGTCACTGGAGCTGGCAGCCTCGGTGCCCTGAACCAGATTCTTGCCGCGTTTTCCGGCCAGAATAACGATGGCGTGCCCGACGAGGTCATTTACGCTTGGCGGTCCTTCGAGGCTTACCCGATCTGCGTAGGGCTTGCCGGTGCCACGAGCGTCCAAGTTCCCGTCCGCGCCGACGGCGGCCACGATCTTGATGCGATGGCTGCCGCTGTCACTGACCGGACCAAGGTTATTTTGTTGTGCACACCAAACAACCCCACCGGCCCGGCGCTGCGCTCGCAGGAAACCGAAGATTTCATCCGCCGCATTCCTGCAAACGTTGTCATCGTCATTGATGAGGCATACCAGGAATTTGTGCGCGCCGAAGACGCCGTGGCCGGCGTGGAGCTGTACCGCAAGTACCCCAATGTCATGGTGCTGCGCACATTCTCAAAGGCGCATGGACTAGCCGGGCTTCGTGTGGGTTACTCCATCTCCCAGCCCGAGATCACTCAATATCTGCGTGCCGCGGCAACGCCCTTCGCCGTATCTGGAATCGCTGAACAGGCGGCCATCGCGTCTCTGGAGAACTACAGTCAGGTTGTAGAAAGAGTACAAAGTTTGGTGAATGAACGCACCCGGGTTGTGGCTGGTTTGAAGGCCCTGGGCTGGGCAATTCCCGACGCCCAGGGAAACTTCATCTGGTTGGACCTCGGCCCCAACACGCAAGACTTTGCGGCGGTGGCGCTGGACCACGCGCTTTCGGTGCGGCCGTTTGGGGACGAGGGAGTGCGGGTGACCATCGGGGAAGTCGAGGCCAATACTCGTTTTCTTGAAATCTGTGCGGCCTATACAAAAGAGCCACGGCGTTCCTAGCGATTAACAAAGGCATGATTTGCCTATCTGTACGGATACAGTTGTAAATCGAAAACGTATATATATGCGCCACGGGGAATGCATTCCCGAAGGGGCATATATCGGTACCAACGAGTCGGGACAGGGAGCCAATGCCCCTGGGATTCGGCAGACGAGGAGACAGCATGGGCGCCGCCCAACAAGCTGCCAGTGATTCACGCGAAGCAGCTTCAGCAGGCACGGGTTCAGTCAACACGGGTCTGGATGCGCCAACGCGCCCTCAGGCTGGTGAATCCGCCGGTGTATTGCGCGCCAATGCGGTGGGCCCTGAAGAAGCCGTCCAGCTTCTGAACGAGCATGGAAAATCCCTCCATGATGCGACCTTCAGTCCGTACATCGAGGCCCTGAGCCCTGAGACCATCCGTGGTTTCTACCGCGATATGGCAATTGTGCGCCGCTTTGACGTGGAAGCTACCGCACTCCAGCGTCAGGGCGAACTGGCCCTGTGGGTTCCGGTCGTGGGCCAGGAAGCCGCCCAAATCGGTTCCGGCCGCGCCATGAACCCCGCCGATTACGCGTTCCCCACCTACCGTGAACACGGTGTTGCCTTGACGCGCGGGCTAGATCTTGCTGACTTACTGAAGTTGTTCCGCGGTGTTTCCAACGGTGGTTGGGATCCCCGCGAGACCAACTTCCACCTGTACACGCTGGTTCTGGCCGCCCAAACGCTCCACGCGGTGGGCTACGCCATGGGCGTCCAGCGCGATCTGGCAGCCGACCCCACAACCGAGCCAGCCGCCGTCGTGGCTTACTTCGGTGACGGGTCAAGCAGCGAAGGCGACGTTCACGAGTCGATGGTTTTCGCCTCGTCCTACAACGCTCCCGTCGTGTTCTTCTGCCAAAACAACAACTGGGCCATTTCGGTCCCGTTTGAGGTTCAGTCCAAGATTCCGTTAGTCAACCGTGCAGCTGGCTACGGCATCCCCGGAATTCGGGTTGACGGCAACGATGTCCTTGCGGTCTATGCGGTGTCTAAGTGGGCCCTTGATCATGCCCGCGACGGCCATGGCCCCGTGCTGATCGAGGCCTCCACGTACCGCGTCGGCGCGCACACCACGGCCGATGACCCCACGAAGTACCGTGAGAACGCCGAGGAAGAGCTCTGGAAGACCAAGGATCCGCTCCAGCGTCTGGAAACGTACCTGCGCGCGGAGAACCTGGCCGATGATGACTTCTTTGCCCAGGTAAAGGGCGACGGCGACGAGCTGGCTGCCCATGTCCGTAAGGCGACGCTGGCGCTGGGTGGGGCCGACATCCGTCAAAAGTTCGCGACCGTGTATGCCGAGGCGCACCCATTGGTAGCCGAAGAGCTGGCATGGTTTGAAAAGTACGAGGCGTCCTTTGCTGATGCCAACACGCAGAACGCACAAACCCAGGGCGGTGCAGCATGAGCACGATGACCATTGCAAAGGCCATCACAGAAGGCCTGCGCGCCACGCTGACCAATGATCCCAAAAGCTTCCTTATGGGTGAGGACATCGGATCCCTGGGTGGCGTATATCGCGTCACCGAGGGTCTGAAAAAGGAATTCGGCGCGCACCGCGTCATGGATACCCCGCTGGCAGAATCCGGCATCATCGGAACCGCCATCGGCATGGCATTGCGTGGACACCGGCCCATTTGCGAGATCCAGTTCGACGGCTTTGTGTTCCCGGCCTTCAACCAGATCACGACACAGCTGGCCAAGATCCACACCCGCACCGACGGCCAGCTCAGCGCACCCGTGGTTATCCGCATTCCTTACGGCGGTGGAATTGGTTCGATCGAGCACCACTCCGAATCGCCCGAGGCGCTTTTTGCCCACACGCCTGGTCTGCGCATCATCACTCCGTCCAATGCCAACGATGCTTACTGGATGATCCAGCAGGCCGTTGAATGCAAGGATCCGGTCATTTTCTTTGAGCCCAAGCGCCGTTACTGGCTCAAGGGTGAGGTTGACACCGAAAACTCGCCCGGCGATCCTTTCAAGGCCCATGTGGTGCGCGAAGGAACCGACGCGACTCTTGTTGCCTACGGCCCGCTGGTTCCCGTGGCACTTGCCGCCGCCAACGCCGCAGCAGAGGACGGTCACAGTGTTGAGGTGATCGATCTGCGTTCCATTTCGCCGATCGACTTCGACACGGTGGAAGCATCCGTGAACAAAACGGGACGCCTGGTAGTGGCTCACGAGGCCCCCACTTTTGGTGGCATTGGCGGGGAAATAGCCTCCCGCATTAGCGAACGCTGCTTCTACTCGTTGGAGGCCCCGGCCATCCGCGTGGGCGGCTTCCACATGCCCTACCCGGTGGCCCGCGTTGAAGAACATTACCTCCCGGACATTGACCGCATGCTGGAGGCGTTGGACCGCGCCTTCGCATACTAGGAAGGCCAGCACCATGTCGAAGCTTTCGTATTTCAACCTGCCCGACGTTGGCGAAGGCCTGACCGAGGCCGAAATCGTCTCCTGGAAGGTCAAGCTTGGCGACACAGTTGCCATCAATGACGTCCTTGTGGAGATTGAAACGGCCAAGTCCATTGTTGAGCTGCCGTCGCCTTATGCGGGCATGGTGGCCCAATTGATGGTGGCCGAAGGTGACACGGTCGACGTGGGCACCCCCATCATTGCCATTGGTTCGGAGGTTTCCGCGCCTGCTGCCGCGCCAGCAGCTGTCTCGGCCGCCCCTGCTGCACCTGAAGATGACGTTATGAAGCCGCTGGTTGGCTCCGGTCCCAAGGCCGACGCCGTCAAGCGCCGTCCGCGCGTAGGCTCGCCAACCGCCGTGGTTTCCCCTGTCACTGACGTAGCACCGGCGGCTCCCGCGGCCAAGGCACCCGCCCAGGTTCCGGCGTCGAGCATTCCGACACAGGTGAAGCCCGCACCCAAATCCAACCGTGTACTAGCCAAGCCGCCCGTACGTAAAGCGGCCAAGGATCTGGGCATTGACCTCAATGAGGTCTCTGCAACCGGTTTGCGTGGCGAAGTGACCAAGAAGGACCTGCTCAGCTACCAGGACCAGCGCACGGCCGAACAGGATGGTGCTGGCACGTTCTGGGCCCCCGCTACGGGCAGTGGCCTGGCCGACGATCCGCGCATTGAACGTATCAAGGTCAAGGGAGTGCGCAAGGCAACGGCGAAGGCCATGGTTGAGAGCGCCTTCTCGGCACCGCACGTGAGTATCTTCGTTGACGTGGATGCTTCGCGCACCATGGAATTTGTGAAGCGGCTCAAGGTTTCCCGCGACTTTGAGGGCATCAAGGTTTCGCCGCTGTTGATCCTCGCCAAGGCTGTCATTTGGGCGGCCGCGCGCAACCCATCGGTCAATGCCACCTGGACCGGCGATGAGATCATCATCAAGCACTTCATGAACCTCGGCATTGCCGCGGCCACGCCGCGCGGGCTCATGGTTCCGAACATCAAGGATGCCCAAAACCTGTCCCTGAAGGAACTGGCCATTGCGCTGAACTTGCTCGCGACAACCGCACGGGCGGGAAAGACACAGCCGGCCGATATGCAGGGTGGCTCGCTGACGGTGACCAATATCGGCGCACTCGGCATCGACACAGGAACGCCCATCATCAACCCGGGCGAAGTGGCGATCGTGGCCTTTGGAACCATCAAGCTAAAGCCCTGGGTGCTGGATGGCGAAGTCATTCCGCGCTGGATCACCACACTCGGCGGATCCTTCGATCACCGCGTAGTGGATGGGGACCTCTCCGCTCGATTCATGGCCGATGTTGCTGCCATCTTGGAGGAACCGGCGCTCCTGCTGGACTAGCCAAATCTGGACTAGCCAAAAGCAAAAATGCCGCCGTTACTGACTATTGCCCCCGTTACATGAGCGGCAAAAGTCAGGAACGGCGGCATTTTTTATTGTGCTGCGATGGCTTCCGCCAAGACCGGGGCCAGGCGCTTGACGCCTTCCCGCAGGGTCTCCGGGGGAACAGCACTGAATGCCAAGCGCAGCTTGTTGCTGGGCCCGCCGGCCGCGGAGAATGCGGCACCCGGAACGAAGACCACGCCGGCGTCTATGCCCTTATGTAGCAGCGGATATGTATCGATGCCCTCGGGAAGAGTCAGCCAGACAAAGAAGCCGCCTTCCGGGCGGGTCCAGCTGACACCGGCCGGCATGAACTCCTCAAGGGCTGCCAGAAGGGCAGCGCAACGCTCGGCGTAGATGGCCCGGTACGTGCTGATCTGCCCCTGCCAGTCATAATTGCGCAGGTATTCGCTGACTAAGAGTTGATTGAACGTGGGCGGGCACAGTGTCACGGCTTCGCTGGCCAGGTAGTATCGCTGTTTTAGATGAGCCGGTACCAAAGCCCAGCCGATGCGCAGTCCCGGGGCGAAGATCTTGGAGAACGAGCCTAAATACAGCACGTCCTCGGGGTTGGCAGCGCGCAGCGGCTCCGGCAGGATGCCGTCGAACTTCAATAGCCCGTAGGGGTTGTCCTCCAGGACTAAAATATTCGCGTCACGGCATATATCGACAATTTCCTGACGACGCTCCGGAGCCAACATCGCCCCCGAAGGGTTGTTGAAGTTGGGGATCGTGTACAGCAGCTTGATGCGCTTACCCTCAGCCTGGAGTGCCGCGATGCGCTCCCGCAGCTGCGCAGGAACGATCCCGTGCTCGTCGACCGCCACCGGCTGGACGTCCACTTGATAGGCCTCGAAGGTGTTGAGAGCGCCAACATACGTTGGATCCTCAAGCAGGATGACATCCCCTGGATCACAAAAGACCTTGGCGGCTACGTCTTGGGCGGATTGCGAACCGGCTGTGATGACAACATTGTCGGGATCGGCGTCGAGGATACCCTCGGCGGCCATGACCTCGCAGATCTGGGTTCGCAGTTCCAAGGTGCCCTGCCCGCCGCCGTACTGCAGGGCTTCCAGGCCATGCTCGGCAATGATGGACGCGGCCGTGGCGGCGAGGCGTTCCAGGGGCAACGACTGCAAGTATGGATTTCCGCCGGCCAGGGAGACGAGACCAGGTTGCATGGAAATTTCGAAAACATCGCGTACTGCGGACTGCTTGATGTTCGCGGCGCGGGCGGACAGCAGCGCTTCGTGTCTATGCGTGCCGGCGGTTGCGGCGGTGGACTTGGCCCGGGAAAGGGCATCGACGGCTTCTTCGGACAGGGTTTCGGCGGCGGCGTTGGCGTCGGAGGCTGGAGTGTTCACGTGCTCAGGATATAACCATTGTTGCTAAATAGGCATCAAATGTTTTTCGAGGGCGTGCGCTATTTCAGGCTAAGGGCCTCACTCAGCGGTTTTCCGTTGATGGTGATCGCCACCGGTCCGCCGGCCGCCTCTTGAGCCGTGAGAAGGAGCTGCTGCTCAATGCGTGGAATATCGCACTCTCCGGCCACGGCTAGGGAGCCGTCAAGATGCGCCGTAATGGCGCTGCCGCTGCGGTCAATGCTGGTCACAGCCAAGGTGGATTGCCACAGGGCGTTCCGCAAGCCCGATTGCCCAAGCTGCTCGGTGTGGCTGGCCAACAGTGTCCGCAATGCCGCCTCAACAGGATCGGTAAAACTCACCGACGGGCTCGTCACGGCGACGGCGCTGTCACCGCAGCCGACCAGGGGACCGGCCGTCCCGCCGTCGCCCACTGCAATGAAGTAGGTGATGACCGAGGCGTTGGTTGGCAGGACTGTCGGCTCGGGGAGGTTCGACGTCGGAACTGGACTCGGAGCGGCAGTCTCGCCACCCGCCGGGGCACTGGGAGTCACAGTGGCCGCACTGGACGAAGCTGGGGGAGCGCCGTAGGGGGTTCCTCCCGTGCAGCCGCCCAGAATCAGTGCGGCTCCCATCGCGAGTGTCAAGACTGCAAACCTTTGCATGACAACCTCCCGGTGCGCCTTCGGGGACTATAAAGTCCGCTACTAACAAGCTACGACCGCCCGCCTCGCGGAGGTAGTGTCACCGACGAAAGGGCATGTAAATGCAACCTCATCGCGGTGTGGTCACGGGGCCGGAGGTGTCGTCTTTCATGCCGATTCGTTCAGGAATCGAGCTATCCGATCGGCGAGGACGGCAGGTTCCCAGCTGTGGTTTGCGGCCGGAATTCGCTCAAAAATGGCATCGGGGACGGTGCTTGCGATGGACTCGGCCGCCGGTGTCATGATCGGCAGCGTCTGCTCACCCACCAGGACCAACGTGCGCGCGGTGATAGCTGAAAAGAGTTCTCCGCGCGGGGCGCTCTGTGTCCAGGCCAGTGATTCGGAATCTGGCTCCAGCGATGGGCCCATGGCCGTCATGGTTGGCCACCCTGGGCTGTTGCGTGCGCCCTCGAGCCACTCGGGCGGCATGTCCTTCATGAAGAACTCGATGGTCTCATCCGGGGTTCCGTTGGCAATCTTCTCGCGCAGGCCGGCAAGAAATTCGGCCCCTTCACTGCCCAGCTCCTCACTCAGTGGCACCTCAAAGAGCACCATGTCGGAGATCTCAAGGCCCGCCGCGGCAGCCGCCAAGCTGATGGAACCGCCGGAAGAGTTCCCGACAAGTGCAACGGGGCCGCCCGCCGCATCGATGAGGGCACCTATGTCCTCGATGGTGTTGGCGAGCGTGAACGACGGAGCCTGAGCACTTTCGCCGCGGCCGCGCCGATCAAAATTAATGACAGTAAATCCGTGTCCTGCCAGCAAGGTGGCCATGGCGGAGGTGGTGGCATCGAAGGCCCTGAATTGCATGGCGCCGCCCACAAGAATCACAGCCTTACCCGACCCCTGAGAATCGTAGGCGATACGGGTTCCGTCTGCCGAGGTGACGAAAAGGCTCATGGTTGCTCCTTGGCGATGTTTGGGAAAGTGGCGGGCTGCTCACGGGTTACACGAAGGAACGCTACTGCCGTGCGCCCCCCGTGTCCATGAAATCCCTGCTTCAGGCGAAGAACACCATTTTTACCAGCGCTGCCGTGCCAACCACGATGATCGTCGCTCGCAACGCCACGGGTGGAAGCATCCGTCCGAACTTGGCGCCAACCAATCCACCCAACAGGGAACCGCACGCTATCAATGCGGTCACCCGCCAATCGATGTACTGCCAGGCCATAACCATGAACGTGAGAGCCGCGATGCCATTAACAGCAGTCGTCAACACGTTCTTGACGGCATTGATTTGCTGCAACGCAACCTGGGTCATGATGCCCATCAGCCCGACGATCAAGATGCCTTGGGCTGCTCCGAAGTAGCCACCGTATATTCCCAGCACAAAGATGCCGGCAATCAGGCCCGCTGTTCCGTGGGCATGGGCGGTTTTACGGCGCAGGGCAAGCCGGCCCTGCAATGCGGGGCCAAACGCGACCATCAAGATGCCGATGATGATCAGCGCCGGCACAATAGTCCCGAAGGCCGACGGCGGCAGGACGAGCAGGAGGACGGCTCCGGTCAGCCCGCCAACAAGAGACGCGGGCAAGAGCCGTCTGAGCATGCCCTTGTTTGGTGCCAATTCCTTGCGGTAGCCCCAGGTCCCTGACAATCCACCAGCTACCAGACCGATGTTGTTGGAGATGTTAGCGGTCAGGGGCGGATACCCAAAGAGCAACAGCACGGGAAATGTGACAAGGGTTCCGGAACCAACCACAACGTTGATCGTTCCGGCCCAGAAGCCGGCGAAAAATATCGCCGCGAGTTCGAGCATAGGAAGTCCTAGAAGATGAATCGAGACTCGCGTTTATGCCTCTGTGGCAGGCGTGGCCAGTTTTTGGGTGGCCAGCCACGCCATGATGTCCTGGCTGCGGATGCGCCGGTGGGAGCCGCGATACTGGACGGCAATCGCACCCCTGTCGGTGAGGTTGCGCAGGAAAGTGTGTGAGATGCCAGCCAACTCTGCAGCTTGTGAGGTGGTGAGCAGCTCGGCGACGCTGGCCACGCTCACCGCGTCACCACGGGAGAGGCGCTGCAGGAGATCGAGCACGGCCTCCCGTGCGCCGTCGTCCAAGCGGTGGGCCGTCCCATCAACAAACACCGTCACATCGTTGCTGTCGGCGAGGGTGCGGGCAAGCTTTGCCTGCGCGGCGGAAGTCAGCGGAGAACTGACTTTGGGGGCAACTAATGTCATGGGAATCATAGTAGCGCGGACGGTAGGCTGGAAGACATGACGCACAAGATTCGTACGGCACTCCTAGGCTATGGCCTCGCTGGGAGTGTCTTCCATGCTCCTTCGCTGGGTCTGCTTGAGCAGTTCTCCCTTGATGTGATTGTGGCCTCTGATCCGGGCCGCCAGGCGGAGGCTCGGGCGGCCCACCCGCACACCAAGGTGATCAGCCGCGCGGAGTGGACCGGCAGCCAGAGCGACATCGACCTGGTGGTTGTGGCAACACCACCGGCAAGCCATGGATCGCTTGCGGCTGCGGCGATCGAGGGCGGCTGTGCCGTGGTCGTGGATAAGCCATTTACGCTGACCAGCACCGAAGGTGAGGCGCTGGTTGCGCTGGCCAAGAAGCACGGTCAGATTCTCACCACCTACCAAAACCGGCGCTGGGACGGGGAGTACCTGACACTGCAGAAGCTGCTGGCGCAGGGGGCGCTCGGAGAAATCCGCCGCTTCGAATCACGGCTTGAACGTTGGCAGCCGGAGATTACCAAGGAATGGAAGCTCCAGGCCACCGCAGCCACAGGCGGCGGACTGCTTTTTGACCTGGGTACCCACCTGATCGATCAGGCCCTGCAATTATTTGGGCCTGTGGATCACGTCTACGGTGAGCTTGCTGCCCGCCGTCCTGCCGAACGGGCCGAGGATGATGTCTTCGTGGCGTTGCAGCATTCTGGCGGCGTCACATCGCACCTTTGGCTTAACGCTTGCTCCGCGCAGAACGGTCCACGGTTTCGTGTTCTGGGTTCGGAAGCTGCCTACGTTAAGTACGGTGCCGATGTTCAGGAGAGCCAGATCCGGGCAGGAATCATGCCCGGTACGGTGGGTTATGGAATTGAACACCAGGGTAGCTGGGGCTTACTTGGACGAGGCGAAAACACCGCAGCCGTGCCTACCGAGCAGGGCAATTTTTCCCGCTTCTACGAGTTGCTCGCGGCCGCCATCCTCGATGGTGCGCCAGTGCCCGTTGACCCGGAGGATTCCATTGCCGGATTGCGGATCATTGAACGAATCCGCGCGTTGCAGTAACTTTGCCTGCCGGGGTGGGGGTGACGCGTAAGCTGGGGCGACGGTAGGAAAAGTAAACGCGATGACTGGGGGGCGAAAGCCACTGTGACGAGTAATCAAACCGGCGGCACTGCCCCGCAGCAGGCGGACACCTTGGCGCTGCAAGAGCCAACCGTCAATGTGCGGCATCGATGGACAGCCTCCATCATTCTCGTAAATGTCGGCATCAATGCCGCATTCTTCGGCCCCCTTCAGGTGTTGCTGGGACAGCAGGCAGCAGATTTCAGTGAAGCAGACAAAGAGGGAATTCTGGCCCTTGTCACGGGCGCTGGCGCCGCAGTCTCGCTCGTTGCGAACCCACTCTTTGGGACCTTCAGTGATAGAACCATTTCCAAGTTCGGCCGCAGGGTTCCGTGGGTTTTCATTGGCGCATTGCTTGGAACCATAGGGTTGATCGGCCTAGCTGGCGCGCCAACGGTAGCTGCCATGACGCTCCTGTGGTGCGTGGTGCAGTTAGGTTGCAACGGCGCGCTCGCAGCCACCACAGCCGCCATTCCGGACCAGGTGCCTGTGCGTCAACGCGGGATTATTGGTGGGCTTTCCTCCATGGGAACTGTGGTGGGCATCCTGATGGGTGCAGCCATAGCGGCTGTGGTGGCGGGAAACTTCTCCCTTGGCTTCATTATTTGTGCTGTGGGACTTTTGCTCGGCATGGTGCCGTACTTGTTCTTCTCCAATGATCAGGTGCTGTCTGCCAACGACAGGCCACCCTTTACCTGGCTCAACTTTGCCAAGGGCTTTTGGATCTCACCTAAGCGCTACCCGGATTTTGCTTGGGCATGGATAACCCGATTCTTGGTCAACGTTGGCAATCACCTCGTGACTCTTTATCTGCTGTTTTTCCTCACCGACGCCGTCGGATATGAAAACCCAGAATTTGGCGTCCTGGTCCTCACGGGCGTCTATGCGGTTTTGACGTTGATCACGGCCGTTATTGGCGGACGGTGGACGGACAAGGTTGGCAAGCGCAAGCCATTTGTCATCGCTTCATCGGCCATCATCGCCTTGGCCGCGCTGATTTTGGCATTCTTCCCCACCTGGATTGGCGCCCTCACCGGTGCCGCCGTTCTTGGCATTGGTTACGGCGTATATCTCGCGGTTGACTTTGCCCTACTCACCCAGGTGCTTCCTTCAGCGGCAAGCCGCGGCAAGGACATGGGTGTTATCAACGTAGCGAATTCGCTTCCCCAGGTCATCGCTCCGATCATTGCCTGGCCGCTGGTCACCGTTATGGGCGGCTACGTGACGCTATACGTTGTGGCTGCGATTATTGGGCTGCTTGGGGCGGTCTTCGTCGTGAAGATCAAGGGCGTGGCATAACAAACTGGCACTATGACAAATTTCGGTGACACTGTGTCATAAGCTATTGACACAGTGTCACCAACTTTGATTAGCTAAGGTAATCATTACCTAATTATGGAGCTGATCATGTCCGCAGTTGCCGTTGAATTCGTTGTACGAGAGACTTCCTTGGCCCTATCGGAAGAGCTTCGGTCCCATACCGCAGCAGCCCACACGGCCGCCGAGGACTCCTCCTTTGTTGCCGAATTGATGGGTGGGTCCTTGGACGCCGCGGCCTTGGTGAGCCTGCTGGATCAAAGTTTGGTCATTTATCGTGCCTTGGAAACTGCGCTTGCCCTTCATGTGAATCACCCGCAGCTGGGTGCGTTCATCGACCCGAAGTTGGCACGGGTTAGGGCTCTGGAAGCTGACATGGCCTACCATCACGGTGAGAACTGGGAGGCGAAGTTGGCTGACGGGAGCATCGCGATCATGCCCGCCACGGTGGCCTACGCCGAGGCTCTGGCAACGTTGGGTGTTGAATCGATCGAGTTCCTGCTGGCCCATCATTACGTGCGCTACATGGGGGATCTTTCCGGTGGATTGATCATCTCCCGCATGGTGCAGCGTCACTACGGCATCGCCGATGAGGGACTGAATTTCTACACTTTCGACGCCATTGCCAAGCCCAAGCCGTACAAGGACGCCTACCGAGAGCTTCTGGATACGAGCGATTTCAGCCGCTCGCAAAAGGACGCCATCTTGAACTTCGCGGCCGAATCGTTTGAGCTCAACCGGGCAGTCTTCGTAGATCTGGCGGCGGCCCGCGCAGAAAATTCGGCTGCCTAACCAGCTACAAAAACGGAATGGGCGACGGCGGCACGCGGGTGCCGCCGTCGTCCTTTCCTTACGGGGTGCTCAAGTGAGGTGAGGCCTACTGCTTTTGGGCTACTTGGTAGCGGGCATCCGCGAAGACGGTGATGTACTGGGCGCCGGGGAAGCGTTGGGCGGCCTCCGTGGCGACGGCGGTTGGTGCGGTGCCGGGGCGGCCGGAGATGTCGATGAGAACGTACTCCGGTGCGGGATTGTTGCTATTGCCGATCCAGTAAACCTCGGTGCGGTCCACAAGGTAACTCATGAGCGAGATATCGGTCTCGACAGTTGCGCCGTCGGGCACCGCCGCCAAGGCCTTCTGTGAGGATTCAGCTGTTGTGAGTGCGAAGTTCTTGTCTGTGTCGGCCAACTTACCGAAAGCGTATTGGCTGGTCAGGACCACTGAAATCAACAAGATGGTGGTTCCAAGAAGAAGCCTGAGGCGTGCTGAGTTGAGTACCTTTCGGCGGGACAGGGCGTCGATGGAGGCACAAAAGACGACAGGCATGAGTACTGCGCTGTACTGCCATTCCTGCCCCCAGTACACGGGCAGTTCCGAGAGGAAACGCCAAGCAAGGGTGGGTAGGACGATCAATGTCAGCGGTGAGAAGAGGCACAGTCCGGCCGTGATGGTTGCCAAGAGGATCACCGTAATGACTTTGTCGGCTTGGAAAAGTGAGGCCGGATTGCTGAGCAGTCCGCTGATGTTGAGTTGGCTTTCGTAGGCCCATTGATCGCCCGGGTTCATGGCCGGCAGGATGATCTTGGTGGTCAGAATGAACCAGCCGACTCCCCAAGCCGAGAGCCATAGGCCCGCAGCCGTGCGTGCGCGCCAAGCCATGACGAGACCGATGACAAAGACCGTCAGCCCCAAATCTTCTTTAACGAAGACCAAAAGCGAAGCCCAAATCCAGGCCGAACGCCACCGCTCCTCCAGCAAAGCAACGAGTGAAAGGGCCAGGAGCGGAACCGCGAAGGCAACCTCGTGGAATTGGGAATCGATGGCTGATTGGAGTCCCCAGCTCAGTGCGTAACCAGCACCTAGGCAGGCTCCTGTGATGGGCCCCAGCCGTTTGATGGCGAAGTGGCAAATGACCACTACCGAAACGGCAAGGAGTAGGTTCTGCACAACGAGCAGCGTATAGGCGTTGGGAAACAGCCGGTAGAACGGGGCCAGAAGCACTAGCAGTGGGTGGAAGTGATCTCCGAGCAGGTTGTATCCATCGCCTTTGATGCTCACAATGGGCGCCTGGAAGTGGGCGTAGTCCTTGGCCAGCTGGGTGAAGATCCCTAGATCCCACGAGCGGATGGCGAAACTCCGCCACTGCAGCCAAGAGAACAAGGAGTACACGATGAAGGCAAGTGCACCCACGAAGCCCGCCAGTGCCAATGGCGTAGCGGAGGCAAGCTGGAAATCGGCCAGTCGTGCGGAACTGGTCGGCGCCGGAGTGGCCAGGGGGTTGGGTTTCTGCTCAGTGGTCACAATGAAAGTCTAGGCCGCGGCGGACCCGGCCAGCGGCGACCTGCCCTGCAACCGAACGCACCTTCCGGCGTCGAGCATGAATTTCTGGCACGATTACAGCATGGATGCACAGATCATTTGGACGATAGTTTGCGGCTTGGCCATTGTGGTGGGAGTGACCGGCGTAATTATTCCTGTCTTGCCGGGCAGTATCTTGATTGGCATCAGCCTGCTGGTTTGGGCGCTGGTGCTGGGATCGCCGCTTGGGTGGATCATCTTTGGCATCGGGGCGGTGTTCGTTGCCGCCGGTATGGTTTCGAGCGCAGTACTGACTGGCCGGGCCATGAAGGAGCGTTCCATTCCAGGGCGTTCGGTGGTGATTGGGCTGGTGCTGGGCGTGGTGGGGTTCTTTGTGATCCCCGTGGTGGGGCTGTTGGTGGGGTTCGCCGTCGGACTGTTTCTTTCGGAGCTGGCGCGGCAGAAAGAAGTTCGTCCCGCGATATCGTCTTCCGTGGCAGCGCTAAAGGCTATGGGGCTGGGTATTCTGGCCGAATTTGGCTTTGCCTCACTGGCTGCCGGAACCTGGGCCGCAGGGGTCCTGATCCATTTCCTCAACCGCTAGCCACGCCGATTTAGGGAACATTAAGCATCGCGCTGATGTCCGCCATGCGTCCGCCGCATCGTTCATCGCCTGACACCCGAGTCCAATTCACGGCCGTTGACTGGGCTGCCAAAACCTTCCCACTTTCGTCGAACATCCTGAAGTTAATGGACGATGGCGGCTGCGCACCAAGGGTCAAGAGCCAGGTCCCGTCCTGTTGATGTACCAAAATGTTTGTGTCACCCGAGGAACTCTTTGCGAATGTCGGCGACGCGGGAGTGCAGCTCGTGCCAGCGCAGGCTGTGATCGCCGAGACGTTGGAGGTGCTGGCCAGGCTGCCCGCCAAGGAAACCGAAAGATGGTTGTCCCAATTGGGCACCGAGCAGGGCCGGCTATCGCGGTCAAGCACAAGGGCGCCAATGATGAAGGCCATGCAAAAGGCCGCAACAAGGGGAACCAGGATGAATTCCACGCGGCGGCGGGAAAGTGGGACTGCGCGCATGGAGCTATGCTATCGAACGACTCTGACTGTTTGCCGCGAACTTTCCTCAAGGTCGTGCCGCGAATCCGGCCGTACCGAGATTGCGCACTAGGATCTGAACATGCCTTCCGACGTTGTAAAGATCCCGCTCCCGGCGCAGCCGGACTACCCTTTTATGGCCGACGGCGTGAGGCTGCGCCCAGTTGCCTTGGCGGACGTACCCGCCGTGAACGCATACAGATCGTTGGCTGATGTTGCGCGCTATCTGCCGCACCCGCCGCACACCGTGGCCGATACCGAACTGACGCTGTCCTCCATGGCAGCCCAGCGGGAACTTTCGGCTCCGGGGCAGTGGTTGGATCTGGCTGTTGAGTATGGGCAGTCCCACCAGGCAGTAGGCGAGGTCCTCTTGAAATGGGACGCGGCCAATTGGCGGCGTGGGGAGATTGGATTCGTTTTCAGCCCCGACGTTCAGGGAAAGGGGATCGCCTTTGCCGCGTGCAAGGCCGCCCTCGACATTGCCTTTAACCATTTCGGGTGGCACCGGGTCGAAGGCATCTGCGACGCCCGGAACGAAAAATCAGCGGCCTTGATGGCCCGACTTGGCATGCGCCTGGAGGCAACCTTCGTTGAAGCCGACTGGTGCAAGGGCGAATGGATTACCCTGCATCACTACGCCATCCTGAACCGTGAATGGCCGGCCCATGGGGCCTCTTGACGCCAAGCACGCCCACACTGGAAGCGCTGTGGCGGAAAAATTGCGGATGGCCATTCTTGGCGGGGAGCTGCCTCCCGGGGCCAAGCTTTCCGAGGCGTCGTTGGGTGCCGAGCTGGGTGTTTCGCGGAACACGCTGCGAGAGGCATTTACGCTGTTGAACGCGGAACGCATCATCACCCGCATTCCCAACCGTGGTGTTTTCGTAGCGAGGCCATCGAGCGCCGATGTGCGGGAAATGTACCGGATTCGGCGGGTGCTGGAGCCTGCCGCCCTGCTTCAGCCACGGTATCAAATTCAGTCACTGCCCCAAGTTCAGTCACTGCCTCAAGGTGGCGAAATTCAGGAGAAAGCGCTCGCTGCGGCAGTGCAGCTAGGGCTTGCCTCCGAGGAGAATCATGACGTTGCGGGAATGGCCGCCGCCAACCAGCAGTTCCACGCACTCGTCGTCGGGCTGGCTCAGAGCGTTCGCCTTGATACCGTGATGGCGCACGTCCAAGCGGAGATGCGGCTGGTGTTCCATGCCCTGGCTGGCGAGCCGGCGTTCCACGCGCCGTTCGCCACCGCCAATGCGCACATATTTACCCTGTGGCGTGACGGGCAGGCTGTCGAGGCGGCGGCAGAGCTCACGGAATACCTCGATTCAGCACAGGCTCAAGTGTTGTCAGCGATGCCATCAGAAAGCGACGATTTGTCATGAACCTTCAGCAATCAATGAACGACGACGGCACGCCACTTGCGCTGCACGTCCCCATGCGCTGGGGCGACATGGACGCCTACGGGCATATCAACAATGTGGAGGTGCTGCGGATTCTTGAGGAGGCCAGGGTTCACGCTTTTGGGCCCCCCGCAGGGACTGGTCTGCCTGGCGTGGATGTTGCGCGACCCATCTTTTCCGAGCTGGATGCTGATGTGCAGGCCCTGGTGGTTGAGCACCGGGTGCGATACCTTTCCCCGCTGAACTACCGCAACATTCCGGCTGTTATTCAGGTGTGGATCAGTGCCGTGAAGGGCGCCAGCTTCACGGTGGCCTATGCCATCTTTGATCCGGTGACGGAGACCAAGTGTGTCATCGCCGAAACCGTCCTTGCGTTCTTCCATGAACCCAGCGGAACTCTGGTGCGCTTGACGGCAGAGAAGAAAGTGCAGCTGGCAAAGTTGCAGGGCCCCGCCAACTTCAAAGCGTAGCGGCCACCAGAATTCCGTCAGGATCGGCATAAACCACGTCGCCAGGATTAATGGTGACCTCGCCAAGCTGGACCGGCACATCGACGCTTCCGGCGCCTTCCTTGGCGCTCTTGGCCGGGTTGGTGCCAAGCGCCTTGACCCCGAGGTGGAGCGTTCCGAGGGCCACGCTGTCGCGGACTGCACCGTTGATGATCACCCCGGCCCAGCCGTTCTGCACAGCGGATGCGCCAATCATGTCGCCCATGAGTGCGGTCTGTAATGAGCCGCCGCCGTCGATAATCAGGACGGCACCTTCCCCTGGCGTGGCCAACAAGGCCTTCGCCAGCGCGTTGTCATGGCGGCACTGGACGGTTCGCACGGGCCCGCTAAAAGAAGAAGCGCCGCCAAAGTCCCGAAATTGCAAGGACACGGAGGCCAGCTCGGGCCCGCGTTCGTCGTAAAGGTCTGCGGTGGAGATGGACATGAAACTCCTAGCGTAGGTGCATTGTGTGGCCAGCATAACGGGCCAATTCACTTCAGGGATAGCATGAAGGGCGAACACCCAGCCGCCAGGCGGCACGGTGAACGCAAGCTAGTGGACCATCATGAGGGGCAAAGATGTCAGCGCGTACAGGGGACAATATTCGCAATGCGACGCTGGCAGGGGCCCTGCTGCGCGACGTCACCGCCGCCATGGGCGAGCCGGAACAAACAAAAACCGGAGCCCTTGACCGCCACGCCAACGCCCATGACGCCTCCCATTTCCTCCTGATCCCGCGGGCCGTGGCTGTCCCCGAAAGTGCCGCGGAAGTAGCGAATTTGATGCAGGTCAGCGCCGCGCGCGGTCTACCGCTGACCCTGCGCTCCGGTGGCACCAGCCTGAGCGGGCAAGCGGTCAGCGGGGGACTGCTGGTGGATGTGCGCAAAAACTTCAAGAACATTGAAGTGCTCGACGGCGGCGCCCGGGTTCGCGTGCAGCCCGGCGTGACGGTGCGGGACCTGAATGCGCGGCTGGTGCGGTACGGGCGCAAATTTGGCCCCGACCCGGCCAGTGAGGCCGCCTGCACCATTGGCGGTGTGGTGGCCAACAACTCCTCCGGCATGGCATGCGGCACCACCGACAACGCCTACCGGACCTTGGAATCACTCACTCTTGTCTTGGCCAGCGGCACCGTCATCGACACAGGAGCCGCGGACGCCTCGGCCCGTCTGCGATCCCTGGAACCCGAGCTTTTCCGCGGCCTGGGGGAACTGGCCGAGAGGGTACGCAGCAATCCACAGTCCCGCACCATCATTGAGCACCAGTTCGCCATGAAAAACACCATGGGCTACGGGTTGAATTCGCTGCTGGACTTTGCCGACCCCGTGGATATCCTCGCGCACCTGGTGGTGGGCAGCGAAGGCACCCTTGGCTTCGTGGCCGAGGCAGTTTTCAGGACCGTATCGCGGTTGGCACACGCAACCTCCGGACTTCTGGTCTTTCGGGATCTGGAGGCCGCCAACGCCGCACTTCCGGCGCTCGTGGACAGCGGCGCCGCCACAGTCGAGCTCATGGATTCACTCTCGCTCAAGGTGGGACAAGGCCTGAGCCAGGTACCCGGCGTCGTGCGTGATCTTAATGTCGATGCGCACGCAGCACTGTTGGTGGAGTATCAGGGCGGAACCACCGACGAACTCGCCGTGCTCAACGCCAAGGCCGTGGCGCTGGCCCGGACGCTGGGGCTCGAGGGCGACGCCGATTTTAGTTCCGACCCCACCATTCGCGCCGAGTTGTGGCATCTGCGCAAGGGACTGTACACCTCGGTGGCCGGTGCCCGTCCGCAGGGAACCACCGCGCTGTTGGAGGACGTGGTGGTTCCGGTGCCCGTGCTGGGCAGGACCTGCGTAGCGCTGGGGGAACTATTTAATAAGTACAGTTATGCTAATTCAGTCATTTTTGGGCACGCCAAGGACGGCAATATCCACTTCATGCTGACGGACAAATTCGCCAGCAAGGATGAGCTGGACCGCTACGAGGCGTTCACGGAAGACATGGTGGATGTGGTGCTGGGTGAGGGCGGTTCCCTCAAGGCTGAGCACGGCACGGGCCGCGTCATGGCGCCGTTTGTACGCCGCCAGTACGGCAATGAACTCTACGACGTCATGCGCAGCATCAAGGCGTTGTTTGATCCCGCCGGCATGTTGAACCCCGGCGTTCTTCTCGATGATGATCCTGTAGCACATCTGCGCCATATTAAGGCTGCGCCGCCGCCCGTGGACCCGGAGGTGGATCGGTGTGTCTCCTGCGGCTACTGCGAACCGGTGTGCCCCAGCAAGAACCTGACGCTGACCCCGCGCCAACGCATTGTCACGCTGCGCGACATGGCCGCGGCTCGCCGCGAGGGAGACACGGAACTCGCCGATGCCTTGGCCGCGGACTACGACTATTCAGCCGTAGATACCTGCGCGGTTGACGGCATGTGCCAGACCGCGTGCCCCGTGGACATCAACACCGGCACCATGGTCAAGCGGCTGCGCGCCGAAGCTGCCGGGCCCATCGAAAACGGCGTGTGGGGCACGGCTGCCAAACACTGGGGTGCCGTCACCCAAGGGGCCGGGCTGGCACTCGGCGTGGCCGCGAAGGTACCAGCCGCCGTCGTACTTCCCGTCAATAGGCTGGGGCGGAAGCTCCTGGGTGAGGACACGCTGCCGCTGTATTCGCCCGAATTGCCAGCCGGAGGTGCGGCACGACGCCGGCCAGCCCCCGCCGGGGCAGCGACAGCCGTGTATTTTCCGGCCTGTGTGAATGTGATGTTCGGGCCTGCCGAAGCGGGTTCGGCCGGTGTGCAGGCTAGTTTTGAGCAGTTGTGTGCCACGGCCGGGGTGCAGTTGGTGGTTCCGGAGGGCATCGACAGCACGTGTTGTGGAACGCCGTGGTCGTCCAAGGGGATGAGCGTCGGGCTGGCGCAGATGCATGCGCGAACGCTTTCGGTGTTGCGGGAAGCCACCAGGGATGGCGAGCTGGAGGTCATTTGCGATGCCTCCAGTTGCACGGAGGGACTGCTGCACACCATTGAAAGTGAGGTGCCGGCGCCAGGCCAGAGGCCGTTGCGGGTCGTGGACGCTGTGGAGTTCACAGCTGAACGCCTGCTGCCATTGTTGGGTGGGGGATGGAAGAAGTTGGATTCACTGGCCCTGCACCCCACGTGTTCCTCTGTGCGAATGGGGCTGAACTCTTCGTTGACGAAGGTGGCTGCTGCGGTGGCGGAATCGGTTCAGGTGCCGGACAACTGGGGCTGCTGCGGCTTTGCCGGTGACCGTGGGATGTTGCATCCGGAGCTGACGGAATCGGCCACGTCGGCACAGGCTGCCGATGTTGTGGCGATGGGCGCCACGGCACACGCATCCTGCAACAGGACCTGCGAACTGGGCATGAGCCGGGCAACGGGCGAGAAATACCGGCATGTGCTGGAGATCCTTGCCGACGCCATGAAAACCGCCTCGGCGTAACAGCAGCGTAAGTTCGCGCACGTTTAGGCCTAAATGGGACCATTTGTGGCTAAAGTAGGGGACAAGCGTGGCATTGATGCTCAGAGCATTGATGTTTTGGATCGAATATAAGGATGAACAAATGGCTGAAATCATCATTGTCGGCGTCGACGGCAACTCAACGTCCATGAAGGCTGCCCGCGTTGCCGCGGAGCTGGCGAAGGCAACGGGCAGCACGCTGCGCGTAGTCACCGCATTTGGCGAGGACAAGACCGAGAAGGTTGCCATTGGCAATGACGAGTGGTTCCTGTCCACCGCCGACGAAGCTGAGCGTGTCGCTCAGCGCGTTGCCGAAGAGTTGAAGATCAGCGGCGTCAAGACCGAATACTCCTCAGCACTGGGCAAGCCTGCCGACGTCCTGCTTGAAGAGGCCACCAAGCTTGATGCCAAGCTGATCGTTGTTGGAAACGTCCGCATGCAGGGCCTGGCCCGCGTACTGGGATCCGTTGCTAACGCTGTCTCACACAACGCTCCGTGCGACGTCTACATCGTCAAGACCGACGGCTAATATTTTTTCGCTTTCACAAAACCCCCGCAGCGCTTCATGCTGTGGGGGTTTTGTGTATCCGGAATCCTGTCGGCAGGGGCCCACAGGGTCCGCCCGCTCAGCGGTACGTACGATGCTGGTTTTCGTGTGTCGAGGCGCCGGGCGTGGCATCGGCAATCCACGGGCCCGTACCTTCTGACGGGTCAAGGACCCCTTCCTCGAGCCACGTGAAATTCCCTGCCAGTAGTTCCTCGGTCAGGGACTTATCGGAATCATCGGTGTTGTGCCAGAGCTCACCGAACAATGTCTCAACGCGAAGCCTTGACTGCGAGGCAAAGGCGTCTGCCAGCTTCAGGGCGGACCGGCCCTGGTTGGGATCCTTGAGCCGCAGCATTTCGGCTCTGGAGCAACAGGCGGAAATGGCGAAAAGCTCGGCGCCAATATCAACGATTCGGCCCAAGAACGCTTGCTTGTATTCAAGGTTTCCTTGCCACCTGCCCATGGCATAAAACGTCTGCCGGGCCAGTTTCCGTGACTCACGTTCCACGAAGCGCAGGTGCTTGCCCAGTGGCCCAAATTCGTTATAGGAGCGTGGGTCCATGCCCTTGCCCACTACAAGCTGCGGCAGCCATTTGACATAGAAACTGCTCGCGTCCATGGCGGCCTTGCCCTTTTCTGCAAGTGTTGCCGTGGTGGAGGCCAGATCGCCGGCCGCGGCCAGATGCGCATCGACGGCCTCGCGGGCAATGAGCAGGTGCATGATCTCGGTGGAGCCTTCAAAAATCCGGTTGATGCGCAAGTCCCTCAAGAGCTGTTCGGCCGGAACTGCCCGTTCGCCACGGGCGGCAAGTGATGCGGCAGTCTCGTAGCCACGGCCGCCGCGGATCTGAACCAGTTCGTCGGCGCACTTGTAAGAGAACTCGGAGGACCACAATTTGGCCAGCGCCGCCTCAATGCGCACGTCCTTCATGCCGGCATCGGCCAAGGCTGCCGAAAGTTCAAACACGGCTTCCAGTGCGAAGGTTGTGGCAGCCATGAATGCCAACTTCTTACCAACGGCCTCATGCTCGCCCACGGGCCGGCCCCACTGACTTCTGGTAGCCGACCATTCGCGGGCAATCTTCAAAGACCACTTGGCCGCACCGGCCGCCATGGCCGGGATGGACAGGCGCCCCGTGTTCAATGTTGTCAATGCGATCTTTAGCCCTTGACCCTCGCGGCCCAGGCGGTTCTCGGCCGGGACGCGCACCTGGTGGAAGCGGGTTACACCGTTCTCAATGCCACGCAAGCCCATGAAGTGATTGCGGTTTTCCACGGTGATCCCTGCCGAATCGGCCTCCACCACGAAGGCCGTGATGCCACCCGTTTTACGGCCAGCCGCATC
This sequence comes from Arthrobacter sp. TWP1-1, assembly GCF_049897845.1. NCBI lineage: Bacteria > Bacillati > Actinomycetota > Actinomycetes > Micrococcales > Micrococcaceae > Arthrobacter > Arthrobacter sp. TWP1-1. Next base: position 18,759 of record NZ_JAFCXC010000012.1, on the reverse strand, counting down.
CAGCCCACGAGAAGGAACCATGGCCATGACAACCACCAGCTCCGCGATCACGCCGTTGGTTGTCCACAGCTTTACACCGTCCAAAACGTACTCGGAGCCGTCTTCGGAGGGGACGGCCTGGCAACCCATCCGGGCGGGGTCCGAGCCCACGTCGGCTTCCGTTAATAGGAATGCGGTGACAGCCCCGGCGGCACACCGGGGAAGGTACTTTTGTTTTTGCTCGGCCGTGCCAAATACTTTTACCGGCTCCGGCACACCGATGGACTGATGTGCCGAAACAAGGGCACCAAAGGCCGGGTGGACGCTGCCAAGGATGGCCAAGGCCCTGCCGTAGTAGCTCAGATTCAAACCCAGACCGCCGTAGTCAATAGGGATCTTCATGCCAAACACGCCGAGTTGCGCCAACCCGGCCAAATACTCATCGGGAATTCTCGCGTCCCGTTCCACCCGTGAGCCATCCAGGGTCCTGGCGTAAGCCTCAACCTTTTCCAGGAAGGCTTCGCCCCGGGTGACGTCCTCGGGCGAGGACTGCGGGTGGGGATGGATGAGACCTAAGTCAAAGTCGCCCAGATATAAACCTTTAGCGAAGCTGGGACGCTCCCACGTAGATTCCCGGGCCGCCTCCGCCACGTTCCTCGCGTCTTCGGCGGTGACTTGTTTGCCGTCAGGCATGCCGTCCTCATCTCCGCCGGCGGCGCAGACACCGCCGGCTTGCAGATCCGGTGATTAGCTCGATAGCTGCGAGCCTACTACTCGGTACAGACGGCGGCTAGGGGGTGGGTGCGTTGCTTTCTCCTGAACGAGGATCACATTTCATTGGTGATCAGAGCCTGGATTCGCCTTCCGCTGCAGTCGGAGTGTCAGAATCTGGAACGGGCGCAGCGCAAGTCGGATCGCGCGGTTGCCCGATGCCTCGGCGGCACCCACGGTGAGGGACCCGGCGTCGTACGGCTGCTCCAAAAGGTTGTTTTCCGCGATGGAGGCCACCGGGAAGGAAGCATTCAGGGTGAGCTGCGCCCTGGCGCCGAGGGGCTCATACAGGCGGACAATGACGTCGCCGCTGCCGTCGTCGGCTAACTTGACGGCCTCAATCAGGGCAGCCTGCGAGTCCGTGCTGACAAGGGGATCGATGGCGGCGCCATTGGCCGGGACACCTCGCCACGGCAGGTTCAGCGCATAGCCGGCGGCCACGGCATCCTGCACATCGGCACCCACCACCAAACCGTACGTGAAGGAATGGTGGCCCTGATCTGTCTCGGGGTCCGGGAAGCGTGGCCCACGCAGCAATGAGAGTCGAATCGTGGTGAAACTTGAACCATTGGCGCCCGGGTGCCGGGAAACATCGTGCCCGTAGGTGGAGTCATTGACCACCGCCGCACCAAACCCGGGTTCGCCCACATGGACCCAGCGGTGTGCGCACACCTCAAAGCGGGCGTTGTCCCAGGACGTGTTTTCATGCGTGGCCCGTTGGATGTGCCCGTACTGCGTCTCGAAGCGGGCATGATCGGCGTGCACATCGAGCGGGAACGCAGCCTTGAGCAGCGTCTCCTGCTCATGCCAATCCACGTCGTTGTAGACGGTGATGACCTTCGAGTCCGGGGAAATCCGCACCCGCTGGGTGATGTGCGACTTCCGGAAATTCCGCTTGATGGTGATCTCAGGCTGGTCTCCCAGCATCGTGACCTCCATCGAGTCCAGCTCGCGTAGGTCGGTCACCGTGTTTTTGTAAAACTCGTCAATGTCCCACGCGTCCCACATATTGGGGAAATCCGCGTGCAGCTGCAGCAGGTTGGCGCCCTGCCCTTCAGGGACGAGCTCGCGGTGCGCGGCCACGTCCAGGATGGAGCTGATGACGCCGTCCGCGCCGAAGCGGACGGTGATGAGCCCGTTATGGACGACGACGTCAGCGCCGTCGTGCTCCACCGTCACCTTCGTGCTGTGTGGCGCCGCGACACCTGCACTGAGCGGGGCGATGCCGAGGCGCGGGTAGGGGGAGGCGTTGAACAGAGTAGTGTTCGCGAAATCCTGCTCCGAGCCAGGGTCGAGCGGCTCGACATAGGGCGCCAGCGCGAGCAGCGCCGGGCTGATGATCTCCTCGAGATCTGCGGCAATCCGAGCGTAGCTGTCGGCCGCCTCGCGGTGAACCCAGGCGATAGAGGAGCCGGGCAGGATGTCGTGGAATTGGTTCAGGAGAACGAGTTTCCAGATCCTGTCGAGCTCCTCATACGGGTAGTCCAGCAGTCCGCGCACGGCGGCCGTGGCACTCCAAAGCTCCGCCTCGCGGAGAAGGTGCTCGCTGCGACGGTTGCCCTGCTTGGTCAGGGCCTGCGATGTATAGGTACCGCGGTGCAGTTCAAGGTACAGCTCGCCCTTCCATACCGGGGCGTTGGGATATTCGGCCTGTGCGGCGGTGAAGAACTCCGCCGGGCTCTGGATCGTGACCTGTGCAGAACCTTCCAGATTCTTGGTGCGCTTGGCACGGGCCAGCATCTCGCGCGTTGGCCCGCCGCCGCCGTCACCCCAGCCAAAGGGGACGAGCGAGTTCTTGGCGGCACCCTTGTCCCGAAAGTTGCTGACGGCGTGGGCCAATTCCTGCCCGGACAGCTGTGAGTTGTACGTGTCCGCGGGCGGGAAGTGGGTGAACACTCGGGTGCCGTCAATGCCCTCCCAGTTGAAGGTGTGGTGCGGGAACTTGTTCACGGTGTTCCACGAGATCTTCTGGGTCAGGAACCACTTGGCGCCCGCCTGCTTCACGATCTGCGGCAGCGCAGCCGAGTAGCCAAAGGAGTCCGGCAGCCACACCTCTTGGCATTCCAAACCAAAGTTTTCACGGAAGAACCGTTGGCCGTACGCGAACTGTCGGGCCATGGCCTCCGAGCCCACCATGTTGGTATCCGACTCCACCCACATGCCCCCCACGGGGATGAACCGGCCCTCCGCCACGGCGGCCTTAACCTTGGCGAAAACCTCCGGGCGGTGCTCCTTCAACCATTCATACTGCTGGGCGGAGGACATGGCGAACTGGAATTCGGGGTTCTCGGCCAACAGATTGATCACATTGGAGGCGGTACGGGCCACCTTACGAACCGTCTCGCGCACGGGCCACAGCCACGCCGAATCAATATGGGCGTGGCCAATGGCCGTAATTTGGTGCGCGCTGGCGTTGGCCGGTTGCGCCAGAACTTCGGTGAGGTGGGCGCGTGCCGCGGCAGCCGTGCCGCAGATGTCGGTGAGTGAAACGGCGTCGAGCGCGCGTTCCAGCGCATACAGAATGTCCCAGCGACGCGGGTTGCCAAGATCCAGCTCATTCTGGAGCTGGTCGAGGACCTCAAGATCTTGAACGAGCTCCCAGACCTCGGTGTTGAAAATACTGATGTCGGCGCGGGCCATGGTGTAGCGCGGTGCACTTCCGGCGGTGAATTTTTCGCCCAGCTGCGTTGGAATGAATGGGTTGTCAGTGAAGACAAACGGGTTCGCGGCGGCCTCAACATAGAGGTCGATGGTTTCCCCGCCCTGGGCGATACCGTCGGGGGCAAGACTGTCCACGGGAACCCAGGTATTGAGCGGATTCAGCGCCTTGATAGTGGTTCCATCGGGACGGTAGATGAGGCCCTCTGCCTGAAATCCCGGCCAGGACTGGCTAAAACCCAGATCCACCACGAGTTCCACCTTGCGGCCACGCGCCTCCTTGGGAACCGTGCCCGTTACGTGAATCCAGCTAGTGCCCCACGCCGGACCCCACGGATCGCCCACTGAAAAGGGCACATAGCGAGCATCGTCGGAAGGTTTGGAGGTGGGCAAGGCCACGGCAGGTGAGACGGGCTCGCCCTGTCCGCCGTCCACATGCCACGCCGTCAGCTCCAAGGGAGCCACAGGCGTGTGGATCGCCGGGATGATCCGTTCCACCAAGACTCGTTTGAGCCGGTTTTGGATCAGGCCGTGTTTGTCATGCATGTGCAAAAACCTTCCAGAACGGGGGCGGAGGGGCGCAATTGTCAGTCTAGTGTGAGCTGCGTGCCAGAGCCGGGAGGTCCGGCAATTCCTGCGTTCGGCAGGAATTCCCTAGAGTGGGTTCATGACGACCTCACAGCAGCCGGCCGCCGGCGCATCTAAGGGCAGTGCCACCGAAGAGTTCGCCGCCGTCCGGGAACTCTTCGATTCAATGCTCGACGCCGACCCCCGCTACAGCGCGCAACTGGCCGTTTACCGTGATGGGACCAAGGTAGTGGACCTGGTGGGCGGGCCGGACTCAGCCGCAGATTCGCTGACAGGCGTGTTTTCCTGTTCCAAGGGTGTCGCCGCGCTCGCCTTCAGCTTGCTGGTGCAGGACGGACTGATAGATCTCGATGCCGCGGTGGCCGCGTACTGGCCCGAGTTTGCGCAAAACGGCAAGGCTGCCGTGAGCGTTCGCCAGTTGCTCTCGCACCAAGCCGGGTTGGTGGGTGTGCAGGGCGGCTTTGCCATGGAGGATTACAACGATCTGCCAGCAGTGGCTGCCCGGCTGGCTGCACTGGCACCGATGTGGCGCCCGGGAAGCGGAACATTTGGCTACCACGCGCTCACCATGGGCGTTTTTCTCGAGGAACTTTGCCGGCGTGTGACGGGTCTACGTTTGCAGGATGTTTATGAAAGCCGCATTCGTGCGCCGTACTCGGCCGACATGTTTTTGGGCCTGCCCGAATCCCAGGAGTCGCGCTTCCGTCCCGTGCTCTTTGATGATGCGCCAGCACCCTCCTTCTTGGATCCCTGGTCGATCGCTGGGGTGTCAGGCAATGTGCAGGCTGGTAATTTGCTGGAGCTGCCAAACATTCGCAGCGTCCGCGAAGCCGGTAGTTGCAGCGGTGCCGGGGTTGGCTCGGCCGATGGGCTTGCCCGCGTGTATGCCGGCGCCATCACGGGCATCGATGGCCGGCCGCCGTACCTGACGCCGGAAACTATTGGGCTCATGAGCCAGGAGCAGGTCTGGGGCCTGGATCGGGTCTTCTGCGAGATGAGTTCCTTTGCGGTGACATTCATGAAGGCGAACCCGCGTATGGACTTTGGCAGCGCGCAGGCTTTCGGGCACGACGGCGCCAATGCGGCATTGGGTTTCGCGGATCCGCTGTACGGGGTTGGCTTTGGCTACGTTCCAGCCTGGAACGAAGAAGGTGGCACTGCCAGCCGCAGCATGCAGCTCAGCGCAGCAGTTCGCCGGGCCATTCTGGCTTTCTAGAGCCGCCACCGTGGATCCGGGAGTGGCTACGATGGGAGAGCCCTCGGATCGACAGGGGCGGCTGGCGCAGGCTGCTGCTGGGAAGCTGACAGCCGCTACCTTTATAAGGCGGGTGCTATTTCAGCTTGGCAAGAGCCTCGGGAATGGAGCGGTGGAACGTGGGGTACGCGTAGATCATCGTCGTCAACGTTGACACAGGAATGCGTGCGTGGACTGCCAAAGCCAGGGCGGACAGGACTTCTCCGCCAGCCGGGCCTGCCGATGTAGCTCCTACCAAAACGCCGGTTTTAGTGTCCTCAATGATCTTGATGAAGCCTTGGTTATCGGATTTATGGATCCAGCCCCGCGTGGATGCATCCACTTCCGTGTATCCGACCCTGATGCTCAGCCCTGCGTCCCGGGCCTGCTTTTCCGTAAGCCCGACGGCGCCGATCTCCGGATCGGTGAAGGTCACGTTGGGTACGGCGTGGGATTCGGTGGCGCCCCTGTCAGGCTGCTTCATATGCCGGGCGAGAATGTGGCCAGCCACAATGTTGCCTTGATACATGGACATGTGGGTGAACGCGCCGGCGCCTGCGGCGTCGCCAATTAGGTACACGCCGTCGGAAAGCTGCATTTGCGAGTCAACGGCCGGGGCAACCTTGCCGTCCCACTTAATGCCTGCCGCCACCAAATTCAAGGGAGCCAGCGCCGGTGTGCGGCCAGTGGCCACGAGGAACTTTTCGGCTGAAAGCTGGGAAACGGCGACGCCACCGGTTCTGGTCCCAGTCCCAGCGGCGGGCCCGGACAGCTTCACGCGGAACCTGTCCCGCGAATGCATGACACCCGTGACGTCTCTGGTGCGCATAATCTTGATGCCCTCGCTACGGAAAACCCGAGCCAGCAGCTCGCCGGCTTCGGGTTCCTCACGCGTTAACAGCGAGGATCCACGCAACACCATGGTCACCTTGGTGCCGAATCGGGTGAACGCCTGGGCCAGCTCAACGGCAATGGGGCCGCCGCCCAAAACGGCCAGCGATTTCGGTGCCGACTCGGCCTTGACCGCTTCCCTGTTGGTCCAAAATGGCGTCCCGGCCAGCCCCGGGATATCTGGAACAGTCGGGTTGGTGCCAGGGTTGAGCACCACCGCCAGGCGGGCACGGAAGGTGAGCTCACCGCCGTCGGACGTTGAAACGGTGACCTCGCGCGGGCCGGTGAGCCGTCCTGTGCCCCGCACCAGGTGCCCTCCCTTGTCGGTGAAGCGCTTGGCGGCGACGGAATCGTCCCAGTTATCCGTAGCCTCGGAACGGATACGCCCTGCCACGATGGAGAAGTCAGGCGTGAGCTGCACGGCGCCGGCGAGTCCTGGAACCCGCAGCGCCTCGGCCACCACATTGCCGGCACGGATCATCATTTTGGACGGGACGCAGCCGTAGTAGGGGCATTCGCCACCCACCAGCCGGGACTCCACCCCCACAACGCTCAGGCCGGCGGCGGCCAGTTCCCCGGCCACCGCCTCGCCGCCGGGACCCATTCCGAGTACTACAACATCGACTGCTTCCGCGGCGGCCATGGAAAACTCCCTATTTGGTGATGCCCTTGTCCTTGAGCCACGCGGTTGCGGCAGCCTTGGGATCCATCTTTTGCTCGCCTTCAACCTGGGTGCGCAAGGCGATCAGGTCCTCCGTCGTGAGCTGCTTGGAGACGTTGTTGAGTGCAGTTGTCCCGGCAGCGCTGAGCTTGTCTGTCTTGATGACCGGCACCACCTGCTGCGCGCCGATCAGGCCCTTGGGATCCTCCAGAACCACCAACTTGTTCGCGGTGATTTCCGGAGACGTGGTGAAGATGTCGGCGATCTGGACCTCGCCGTTGAGCAGGGCCTTGAGGTTTAGGGCCTCACTGCTGGCGCTGAAGGGCACAAAGCTCTTGGGTACGCAGTTGTAGAGGCTTTTCAGCCCGGGCAGGCCGTACGGGCGGGTCGAAAATTCCGACGGCGCAGCTAGCGTCAGCTCGCCACAGACAGGGGCCAGGTCCGCAATGGACTTCAAGTTGTACTTGGCCGCCGTCTCCGGGGTGACCACAATGGCGTCCTTGTCTTCGGCGGATGCGGCATCCAGGGCACTCAGCCCAGTCGGCATTTTGGCCGGGAGGGCGGCCAAGATGCCAGGCCCGTCAACCACCGTGTTGCTGGCGTCAAGGTAGCCCAACAGATTGCCGGTGTATTCGGGCACCACATCGATGGAACTATCCTCGAGTGCTTTCATATACACCTCACGGGCGCCAATGTTCAGCTTCGTGCTGGCGTTCAGGCCTGCCGCATTCAGGGCGCCGGCGTAAATTTCGGCCAGGATGGCATTCTCAGGGAAGTTGGCCGAGCCGACCACTACGGCGTCACCGCTTGCGGCTGCACCATCGGAGTTGGCCGCACCCAGCGGGTTGCCGCCGCCGCACGCAGTGACGGCAAGGGCCACCGAAAGCCCGGCAGCCGCACCGAGGAAGGCTCGGCGGGAAGACCAAAAAATCTTGCTCATGGTTAATCTCCTGTAGTTCGGGGAATCGCTATGAAATCGATGGGAGAGCTGGGGTGCCCTGCTCTGGGGCTTTTCTGAGTGTCTGCAGCCCCGGCGAGACCACAACGCGCTGCAGCAAGGCCAGCAACCCGTCAATCGCGATGGCCAGGACGGCAATGACCACGGCGCCGCCTAGTACCTGACCGTAATCCTGCACCGCCAGACCGTCAATGATGTACCGCCCCAGCCCGCCAAGGCTAATAAAGGCTACAACGGCCACAGTTGAGAGTACTTGCAGCACGGCCGATCGCAATCCGCCCAGCATGACGGCCAGCCCGTTGGGGACCTCCACGCCAAAAAGGATTTGCCGCTCGGTCATGCCCATGCTGCGCGCCGCGTCCACAATCTCGCGGTCCACCGCCGCGACTCCGGCGTACGTACCCGTCAAAATGGGCGGCACTGCCAGTAATACCAAAGACCAGATGGCCGGCATCAGTGAAAGCGATGAGGAAGCAAGCAGCGCAAACAAGGTCATGATGCCCAATGTTGGCAGGGCCCGCAACATGCCTGCCAGGGAAACTACGACGGCGCGTCCCCGGCCCGTGTGCCCCACGTACAGCCCGATCGGGACGGCGATAGCGACGGAGATCAGCAGGGTCAGTCCGGCGTAACCGAGATGTTCCACGATCCGTACGGGCATTCCCAAGGGACCTTGCCAGTTCAGTGGGTCGGTCAACCATTGCCAGCCTTGACTAAAGGGGGCCGTGGTTGTGTAGGTGGTGGCTGGCCGAGCGGCTAGCGGCAGGGCTGCGGCGAGGAAGCTCATGCGGACACCGCCGCAGTGCGCGGCACTGCCGGTGCCGGTTTGTTAGTACGCAGCCATGGCGTTAGCAACCTCTGCAACACCACCAGCACCACATCCATGAGTAGCGCCAGCACCAGGGTGCCCACAATACCAACAACAATCTCGGTGGGGAAGTTGCGCTGCAGACCGTCCGTGAAGAGGAAGCCAAGGCTGGGAATGCCCAGCAAGGAACCGACCGTCACAAGGGAGATATTGCTGACCGAGATGACGCGCAACCCGGCAAAGAGTACCGGGATGGACAGCGGAAGATCCACGCCCAGGAATCGCTGCAGGGGACGGTATCCCATGGCCGTGGCGGATTGCCGGAGGGTGTCATCCACCGAGTTCAGCGCGTCAAGGGTGGACCTGACCAGCAGTGCCACGGCGTAGATCGTCAAGGCCACGATGATGTTGGTGAAATCCAGAATCTTGGTTCCGAGAATGGACGGCAAAATCACGAACAAGGCCAGCGAGGGGACCGTGTACAGCAGAGAACCCGCAGAAAGAATGAAGCCACTGGCCACCTTGTTGATGCGCGCCAGTTGCGCCAAGGGTACGGCGATGATGACACCCAACACCAGTGGCACCACGGCCTGAATCAAGTGATAGCCGGTCAGCTCGAGTACCTGGGGCAGGTTGGCCAGAAACCACTGCATCAGTTGCGGCCTTCCCGCGTGGACTCGATGGCCGCAAGTACCTCGGAAGCCTTGACCACACCTATGACCTGGCCGTCGGCATCCACGGCGACGCCCAGCCCCGACGGGGAGGACAACGCGGCATCCAATGCGTTGCGCAGCGGATCGCCGGTTCGGAACAGGGAGCCGCCGGGGATCAACGTGCCCGTTTTTGTCTCTGATTGAGCGTCAGGGACAAACCAACCCAGCGGTCGATTATTGACGTCTACCGCCAGCGTCCAGCGCGGGGTGCCGGAATCGTGGGAGGTGGGGGCAGCAACGTCGTCGTCCGTCAGGGGAAGGCCATCCCACAGGACGGCCTGGGCGGGGTGAATCGGCACGGACTCGCCGGAACTGAAGGACAGCCGCCGGAAGCCACGGTCGCGGCCCACGAAATTGGCCACAAAGTCATCAACAGGGGCGCGGAGAATTTCCTCCGGCGGAGCGTACTGAGCCACGCGCCCGCCTACGGCAAAAACGGCAACCCGGTCACCGAGGATGGTGGCTTCGTCGATGTCGTGCGTGACGAAAATGATGGTTTTGGCCAGCTCACGCTGAAGGCGAATCAACTCTTGTTGGAGCTCGGCCCGGACCACGGGATCCACAGCGGAGAAAGGTTCGTCCATGAGCAGGACCGGCGGATCCGCCGCCAGAGCGCGGGCAACACCCACACGCTGCTGCTGCCCGCCGGAAAGCTGGTTTGGATAGCGATTGGCCATGGATTCTGGCAAGCCCACGGTCTTCAACAACTCCATGGACCGCTTGCGGGCCTGCGCCCGCGGCACCTTGTTCAGCCGCAGCACAGTTGAAATGTTCTCGATCACGGTCCGGTGCGGCAGCAGCCCGGCCTGTTGCATGACGTAGCCCATGGAGCGGCGCAGCTCATGGGCGGGGATGGTGCTGACGTCGCGGCCATCAATGGTGATGGTGCCGGAAGTGGGTTCCACCATGCGGTTAATCATGCGCAGTGACGTGGTTTTTCCGCAGCCCGATGGGCCTACGAACACGGTGATCTTGCCACTTTCAATGCTGAGATTGAGGTTGTCAACAGCCGGATGCCCCGTTTGGTAGACCTTGCTGACGCCCCGGAATTCAACCATGGCGCCGCCGTCCCGCTCGGCGGAATCCTGAGCGAACGTACTGCCGGGCTGGGCTGTGACGGCGGAGTCTTGGGCCGACATGGGTTGGTCCTCACTGTGGCTGGCGTTCTTGTGGATCGTTCAGCTGCTGCCTTCTGATCATAGACAGGCTGAATTTGCTGCGTACAGCGCAATACAGGGTGAGTCGGGTGTCCTAGGCTGACTTCATGCACAAAAACGCCGCAGGAGAGACCGACTTTAGCACCAAGGGCAGCTACGTGACAGGTGACGAATATACACGGGACACTAACTACATCGAAACCCGGATCACCCGTGATGCTGCCGATGGTTACCCCGTGGAAGCTGGCCGGTACCGCCTCGTCGTAGCCCGGGCCTGCCCCTGGGCGCACCGCTCCACGATTGTCCGGCGCCTTTTGGGACTCGAAGAGGCCATCTCCATTGGCGTGTGCGGCCCCACGCATGACGCGCGCTCCTGGACCTTCGACCTCGATGAAGGCGGGGTTGATCCCGTATTGGGAATTGAACGCTTGCAGGACGCGTACTTCAAGCGAACGCCCAATTACCCACGCGGCATCACCGTTCCGGCCATGGTGAATGTGGCCAGTGGCGCCGTGGTGACGAACAATTTCCCGCAAATCACCCTTGACTTCTCCACCGAGTGGACCGAATTTCATCGCGAGGGAGCGCCGGACCTCTACCCCGAGGCGCTGCGCGAGGAAATGGCGATCGTGAACAAGCGTGTATTCACAGAGGTAAACAACGGCGTTTATCGATGCGGTTTTGCTGGCAGCCAGGAATCCTATGAAGCGGCCTATGACAGGTTGTTCATTGCTCTCGACTGGTTGGAGGAGCGGCTGGCCACGCAGCGCTTCCTCATGGGGGACACCATCACCGAGGCCGATGTTCGGCTCTTCACCACGCTGGTCCGCTTCGACGCCGTTTACCACGGTCACTTCAAGTGCAACCGCAACAAGCTCATCGAGATGCCCGTCTTGTGGGCCTATGCGCGCGACCTCTTCCAGACCCCCGGCTTTGGCGACACCGTGAACTTTGGGCAGATCAAGAAGCATTATTACGTGGTGCATGAGGACCTGAACCCCACCCAAATCATCCCGAAGGGCCCGGACACGGCCGGATGGACGACGGCGCACGGCCGGGAGTCGCTCGGGGGCCGCCCCTTTGGAAACGGAACAGCCCCCACACGTCCAGTGGACGCATAGGGGCTGTAACGGAGGTGCACGCTGGGCCCGCTTCTCCACCCAGCACCATGCGGTGTGCTAGCCGACGATCTTCAGGCCCGTGTTCCAGTTGAAGGTCTCGAATGAGGGGTTGGCCTGCAGGGTCATGACCAGGAACTGGAAGCCCTCAAGTTCGCGTGAACGCTTCAGTGCGCCAACTACGATGGGGCGCATTCCGCCGTCGGCCACAAGGGAGACCACGGCGGCCGTTGCCTCTGCGTTGTCGCCAGCGATGAAGCCGTCCAGGATCTGGCCTTCCGTTTCGCCAGCCACCAAGGCCCCGGCGAACGTGGTGTTGAAGGCCTTGACGACATTTGCGGGGGTCAGTGCAGCAATTTCTTCGGCTGCGGAGGTGCCCGGAGCAACAACCAAGGAATCGAAGGTCTCGAAGTTCACGGGGTTCGTGATGTCTACGACCGTCTTGCCGGCGAGGGCGTCACCATAGGAGGAAACAATTTCCTTGGCTGCATCGAAGGGGACCGCCAGAACAACAATGTTGCCAGCAGGAGCCTGGCCCACGGTGCCGGAGGTAACGTTGGTGCCCAGCTCGGCGGCAACGGCGGTGGCCTTGTCTGCATCGCGGTTAAGAAGTTCAACGTTACGACCAGCGGCAAGGGCTCGTGTTGCAATGCCGCGTGCCATGTTTCCCGTACCGATGATGGTGATGGTGTTCATGATGGTCCTGCTTTCATTCGAGATGGCTGGAAGTCTTTTACTTGAAGCTACAACTAAAGCGTAAGGCCATTTAGTTGAAGTGTCAAGTAAAAGTTTTGGTGACCCTGCCAGTTGCCGGGAATCGTGAAAAGATGGCGCCATGACTGAGTTGGAACCGCGCTGGTTGAGCGCCGAGGAACGAGCCGCATGGTTGGCACTCTTATCAACCACCACCTTGCTGCCGGGGGCGCTGGAGTCCCCGCTCCAGCAGGCTGCCAAGTTGTCCCTGTTTGAGTACAACGTTCTGGCCATGCTTTCGGAGGAAACCGGGGCGACCTTGCCCATGAGTGAACTTGCTGCACGGACCAGTGCATCTCTCTCGAGGCTTTCGCATGTGGTGAAGAAGCTGCAGGGGCGCGGTTATGTGGAGCGATCCGTACATGTGGATGACGCCCGGGTCACGGTGGTGACCATTACCGGCGTCGGCCTTGACCTTATTCGCGAGCTCGCTCCTGCGCATGTGGAATCCGTCCGAACTATGGTCTTTGACCAGTTAGATGCCAAGGATGTGGCCGATCTGGCCCGCATTGGCACCAAGCTCATTCGCGGCCTGGATGAATCGCACTGGACGTTGCGCACGCCGGCGCCGTAATGGCGCCGTAGTCAAGTGTGAGATTGCCCATAGTCCCAGCAGCGCCTAATAGGGCAGCAAAATGTTTCCTAATGGATCTTAATGCCGTAGTGTAGCTAAGGCTTGCCTAAGCATGGCAAGCCTTAGTCTTGGTCACCGTTAGGAAATGCATTGGAATTTTCACGTCGTCAGTCTCTGAAGCTTGGCCTATTTGCCTCGGTCGCAGCATTGGGAATCGGCCTGGCAGGCTGCTCAACGGGTGCCGCGGGCGATTCCGACTCACAGGGCACGCAGGCATCGGCCGATACCTTCCCCGTCACCGTCAAGCACATTTACGGTGAAACCGTCGTCAAGGCTGCCCCGCAGCGCGTGGCCACGGTGTCTTGGGTCAATGACGACGTTGCCATTGCTCTGGGGGTCATCCCGGTCGGCATGCCCAAGAACGAATGGGGCGGCAACGAGCAGGGCTCCACGCCGTGGAAGGATGCTGCCCTGGAAAAGGCTGGCGCAGCCATCGGCAGTGACAAGGCTCCGGCCATGTACTCGGAGGCCGACGGCATCAATTTCACTGAGATCGCCAAGGCCACACCGGACATCATCCTTGCCGCCTACTCGGGCCTGACGCAGGAAGATTACGACAAGCTCAGCAAGATTGCCCCCGTCATCGCCTTCCCGAAGACCGCCTACGGCACGTCCTGGCAGGACTCCACCACCATGATCGGTGCGGCACTGGGCAAGTCCGCAGCGGCCAAGGAGCTCATCACGGCCACGGAGAAGACCATCGCGGAGCAGGCGGCAAAATACCCGCAGCTCGCCGGTAAGTCCTTCATCTACGGCAACTTGGAGCCCGGAGCCGCCGAAGCCGTCAGCGTCTTCACCTCCGGCGACAATCGGCCCAAATTCCTGAGCAGCATCGGCATGGTGCTGGCACCGGTTGTTGTCGAGGCGGAAAAGGGCGTCGATGCCTTCTACCTTCCTTGGTCTGCCGAGAAGGCGAATGAGCTGGATTCGCAGGTATTTGTCAGCTGGGTGGCCGACGAGAAGGCCAAGGAAGCGATTGTGAAGGATCCGCTGCTGGGCCAGATCCCCGCCGTCAAAAAGGGTGCCTTCGTGACAGATTCCGACAATACGCTCACGCTGTCCATCTCCGCATCCTCGCCGCTGAGCCTGCCGTGGACGCTGGACAAGTTCCTGCCGCTGCTCGGCGCCGCCGCGGACAAGGCCTAAGTAACAACAGTGACAAGCACACTAGCCGTCGCGAGGGAGAGCACGACGCCGAAAACGGCGTCGCGTTCTCCGCTCGCGTGGCTTGTGGTGCTGTTGGTAGCTCTGGTCCTGGTCATGTTGCTCTCCCTGGCTGTGGGTGCGCGCAGCATTCCGCTGCCGACTGTGCTGGACGCGCTCCTGAACTTTGACGCCACCAACGGCGATCACGCCGTGGTGGCCTCGCGCATGGTGCGCACCGTGGCGGGCCTGATTGTGGGTCTCTCACTTGGGTTGGCTGGAACCTCCATGCAGGGCGTGGCCCGGAATCCGCTGGCTGATCCGGGCATTCTTGGCATTAACGCAGGAGCCTCGCTGGCCGTGGTGGCCGGGATCTTCTTCTTTGGTGCGGCCAGCGTCTCCAACTACCTGTGGTTTGCCTTCGTCGGCAGTGCCGTGGCCACCATCGTCGTTTATTCCGTGGCGAGCCTAGGTCGCAGCGGGGCAACTCCCGTGAAGCTGGCCCTGGCCGGGGCCGCGATGGCCGCCGGCATGGGTTCGCTCATGAGCGCCATGCTCGTCACGAGCCAGGACTCGTTGGAGCTGTTCCGCCACTGGCAGGTGGGTGCGCTGGCCGGAAAATCGTGGGATTCGGTGCTGTCGGTGCTGCCCTTTGTGGTGGTTGGCGCCCTGATTTTGCTGTGCACAGGGCGGCTCCTGAACACCTTGGCGCTGGGCGATGACATGGCCCGTGGGCTGGGCCAGCGCCCCGGAGTGGGCCGTGCCATCTCAGCCCTCGGCATCGTGTTGCTGTGCGGCTCCGCCACCGCACTGGCCGGACCCATTGGCTTTATTGGCCTAGTGGTCCCGCACCTATTGCGCGGTTTGGTGGGCTCCGATTACCGCTGGCTGCTGCCGTTGTCGCTTATCGCCGCCCCGGCGGTTCTACTGTTGGCCGATGTGGTTGGGCGCGTGATTCTGCTCCCCGGCGAGGTTCCCGCCGGCATCTTGGCAGCCATGATGGGTGCCCCGGTCTTCATCGCCGTGGTGCGCCGAGGAAAGCGAGCCGAACTATGAGTGTTCTGGACAATGCCCTTCTGGATAAAGCCCTGCCGGTCACTGGTGCGTGGGTGCGCGAACAGCGGAAGGCTCCTCGCCGCCGTCGAACATTATTGACGGCGGGCTTGGGCCTGCTCGTATTTGCCCTGCTCGCCAGCAATATCCTGCTGGGCAGCTATACAGTCACGATCCCCGACTTCTTCGCCATCCTGGGCGGCAAAACCATCCCGGGCGCGAGCTTTGTCGTCATGGAAAACAAGCTGCCGCAGGCCCTCCTTGGCTTGCTGGCCGGCGCATCCTTCGGCATGGCCGGCACCATTTTTCAGTCCATGCTGCGCAATCCACTGGCCAGCCCGGACATCATCGGCATCAGCTACGGCGCGAGTGCCTCGGCCGTCGCCGCCATGGTGATTTTCGGGGTGCGCGGCGCGGGGGTCTCCGTGGCGGCAATTATTGGCGCACTCGTCGTGGCCCTGCTCATCACGATGCTGGCGCGCGGGCGCGGCGGCACCGGGTTGATCTTGATTGGCATCGGTGCGGCGGCGTTCATGCAGGCCGCCGTCACGTTCCTGCTGTCGCGGGCGAACATCAACAACGCCCAGGAAATCATGGTGTGGTTGACGGGATCGCTGAACTCGGCCAATTGGGAACGTGTCACCATCTTGGCCGTGGCACTGGTGGTTCTCCTGCCGTTTATTGCCGGGGGTTCGCGGGATCTGCGCGGGCTAGCCCTGGGCGATGACACGGCCGCCGGTCTCGGGTTCAACGTCCCGCGCGCCCGCCTCATACTGACCATTGTGGGCGTGCTGCTGGCCGCACTACCCACCGCTGCGGCCGGTCCCATCTCCTTCGTGGCGTTCCTGTCCGGCCCCATTGCCAAACGCCTCAACGGGGGAGTAGCCAGCCTGCCGCTGTCGGCCCTGGTCGGTGCCGCCATAGTTTTGGCGGGTAATTTCGCCGCCGTCAATGCCATCCCGGGAACCTCTCTTCCCGTCGGAGTCGTCACGGGAGCGCTGGGCGCACCTTTCCTGCTGTGGCTTCTCATCTCTTCTAACCGCGCCAATCAAGGAGGCTGAGATGTACCAACGAGCATCAAATCTCGCCGCAACACTGTCCGCCAGCGAGTTGTCCCTTGGCTACGGCGACCGCTCCATTATTGAGGGCCTTGACGTTGAACTTCCCGCGGGAAAGGTGACCATCATTGTGGGAGCCAACGCCTGCGGCAAGTCCACCTTGCTGCGCGGTCTGGCCAGGCTGCTCAAGCCGAGTTCCGGCGTCGTGCATCTAAATGGAACGGACATTCACAAGCTGCCCACCAGGGAATTGGCCCGCGAATTGGGCATCCTGCCGCAGACGCCCATGGCGCCCGATGGCATCAGTGTGGCGGATCTGGTGGGCCGCGGACGTAGCCCGCACCAAGGCTGGTTCCGGCAATGGACCCCGGCCGACGACGACGCCGTGGCCGCCGCGCTGAATGTCACCGGAACGTCCGAGCTGGCTGGGCGCAGCATCGACGAACTCTCTGGCGGGCAGCGTCAGCGCGTCTGGATCGCCATGGCGCTGGCGCAGGAAACCGATGTGCTGCTGTTGGATGAGCCCACCACCTACCTAGATCTGGCGCATCAGGTGGAGGTGCTGGATGTGGTGTCCGAGCTGAATGCCCGCCGCGGCATCACGGTGGCGATTGTTTTGCACGATCTCAATTTGGCTGCACGCTATGCCGATCACCTGATCGCCATGAAGTCCGGGTCAATTGTGGCCCAGGGTGCGCCCGGCGAGGTGCTGACGGCCGAGCTCGTGCAGCACGTGTTCGGGTTGGAATCGGTGGTGGTGCCGGATCCGGTGGTTGGCACGCCCATGGTGGTGCCCATTGGTCGGCGGGTGGCCTTGTTGGCCGATGCGGCCGCAAGCAAATTCTCAGATGGTGCGCCGGGGCTGGTCCCTGCGGCAGAAGGAGTTCAAGCATGAGTTCAGCAATCCTGGAAAGCGAAGTCGCTGCGGATGCCATGGCGGCCGACCCTATTAAGCCCATGCGGGCCTTTGATCTGCGGGTCAGTGCCGTGCAGCAACTGAGTGAGCACTTCCGCCGCATCACCTTTACCGGCTCCGACCTTGAGCTTTTCGGCTCGGGCGCCGACGGGCAGACCTTGGATCTGCGCGTCAAGGTGATGATTCCCGCGCCGGGCCATGCGCTGCCGGAATTGAGCAACATCCGCGGTTCCTTGCAGGACGATTGGTACCAAAGCTGGCTGGCCGTGGACGAATCGGTGCGCGGCGTGATGCGCACCTACACGGTCCGCGCCCTGCGCCCGGCCGTTCCTGCCGTAGGCGAGCGGGCGGCAGTTCTGGCTGAGTTGGACATTGATTTTGTGCTGCACCTGCACGGCGGGTCCGGTCCGGCGGCGGAGTGGGCGGCCTCGGCGGCGCCCGGGGACACTCTGCTGCTCGTTGGTCCGTGCGCGCGCTGGGGAGATTGCCTCGGCATTGAATTTGCCCCGGGGGAGTCAGAACGCGTGCTGCTGGTAGGGGATGAGACGGCAGTTCCTGCCATTGCCGCCATTCTGGAAACACTGCCGGCCCATGTCAGCGGCCACGCTGTCCTTGAGGTCCCAACGGAGGGCGACTTCCTGGAGATTTCCACGCCGGCAAACGTGGAGGTTCGCTGGTTGGCACGCGGGGCGAAGGAGCACGGTGTTGAGCTGTCCCGACAGGTCCGCGCACTGGTGGCGCCCGCTGCGTGTGCGGTCGGTGAGGAGCCTGAGGATGTGGACGTTGATGCCACGATTCTGTGGGAGACCCCGGTGGCTTCCACCGGTCATGGCCTCTATGCCTGGATCGCTGGAGAGGCCGCAACCATTCGCGATCTGCGCCGCTATCTGGTGCGGGACGTCGGCATGGACAGGAACGCGGTGGCCTTCATGGGTTACTGGCGCAAAGGTCAGGCGCTTTCCTAGAAATGCCTGCCAGATCCGTCTGAAAGAATCGGCTGCCGGGAACTGCTGACAGGAGCTGCCGATCGGGGCATAATTTCAGTCATCACCTTTGTGAACCCCGCCGAATACCATTCAGGAGCAGCGCCATGGCCGTACGTCTCAACCCCTATTTGAACTTCCAGAACTCCGCCCGCGACGCCATGGAGTTTTACCAGGGCGTCTTCGGCGGAACGCTCGAGCTGAGCACCTTTGGGGACTTCCAGGCCACCGAGGACCCGGCCGAGAAGGACCAGATCATGCACGGCATGCTGACGGGCGAGAATGACATTGTGCTCATGGGTGCCGACGTCCCCTCGCACGTCGAGTTCTCACCGAATTCCAGTGTTTCGCTGTCCGGTGATGATGAAGCCGTGCTGCGCGGTTGGTGGGACAAGCTGGCCGACGGCGCAACGGTCGCCGAGCAGCTGACCAAGGCTCCGTGGGGTGACACCTTTGGCATGTTGACCGACAAATTCGGTGTGCCGTGGCTCGTCAACATCGCAGGAGCGCCCCAGGCGTAGTTTTCTGACCCGTGCCGAGAGTACATTAGGTGCCGATGTTCGAGCGGCAAAGTCAAGTGGTCGTAGCAACGCGGGGGTTATGCTGCTGTTTGCAGCAGCTGGTTGAGTCGGTTGGCAGGCGTCTCAAGGTTGAGGGTCGGGCGGGGCCGGCGGTTGAGTTTC
>NZ_JAFCXC010000011.1:25230-128640 GCF_049897845.1 Arthrobacter sp. TWP1-1 | reverse complement strand
CGAAACTCAACCGCCGGCCCCGCCCGACCCTCAACCTTGAGACGCCTGCCAACCGACTCAACCAGCTGCTGCAAACAGCAGCATAACCCCCGCGTTGCTACGACCACTTGACTTTGCCGCGTCAACATCGACGTCAACTGTACTTTCGCGGGATGGAAGCGTCAGGTTTCGCCAGGGCTGCCAGGCGTTCCCGTGTGGGGGTCCCGGCCGTGGGAACGTACATGACAAAGTGCAGATCCGGGACATCGGACGGCACCAAGCGGTGCTGGTCAAAGGTCAGCTCACCCACGCTGGGATGAACAAAGACTCGCTGCCGTGAAGAAAAGTTCAGCACCACGTGTTCGGCCCAAATACTGGCAAATTCCGCACTGGCCTCCTGCAATTTCTGCACGAGTGCCGTGTGCGCCGCCGAGCCCAGCCGCGGCCCGGCCTCGGCACGGAATTCCGCCACAAAGTTCCGGGAGGTGATGTCCCAATCGGGCAGCATCTGGCGCAATTGCGGATCGGTGAAGACCAACCAAAGCAGGTTGCGCTCGGCAGGAGCCACCTCGGCTATCCGCGAATACAAGTATTCGTAAGCAATGTTCCACCCTGCGATCCCCCAGTCCGGGGCCACTGCGAACGCCGGAAAATCCACCGCGTCCAGCAGCGCCTGCAAGTGCGGCGGGACAGATTCAATGGCGGCATGTCCGCTCACCGGCACGACAGCGTGACCGCCAAGCGCCAGCACATACGCCTGCTCGGCAGCGGTGAGCCGCATGACCCGGCCAATGGATTCAAGTACCTGGCGGGAGGCATTTATATCCCGCCCTTGTTCCAGCCACGTGTACCAAGTGACGCTGACGGCGGCGAAGGCCGCAATCTCCTCCCGCCGCAATCCCATGGTGCGGCTGCGCCCAATAGGAGGCAAGCCCTGTTCGGCCCGTACCAGCCCCGCGCGGCGATCACGGAGAAACTGGCCCAGCTCACGCCGTCGTTCTTCATTCATGCGAACAAATCTAGCACTGCCACTACTAGTATTAGCGCCGTCTTTCATCGCGGGCCCGAATGCTGGTTAACTAGCCTTATGCCTCCATTACGTTCACGCACAGTCACCCACGGCCGCAACATGGCAGGCGCACGCGCCCTCATGATGGCCTCCGGCGTTGCCAAGTCAGACATCGGCAAGCCGATCGTCGCCGTCGCCAACTCCTTCACCGAGTTCGTCCCCGGCCACACCCACCTCGCACCCGTGGGCCGCATCGTCTCCGACGCAATTCACAAGGCCGGCGCCATCGCCCGCGAATTCAACACCATCGCCGTGGATGACGGCATCGCCATGGGCCACGGTGGCATGCTCTACTCGCTGCCCTCCCGCGACCTGATCGCCGACTCCGTGGAGTACATGGTCAACGCACACTGCGCCGATGTGCTCGTGTGTATCTCCAACTGCGACAAGATCACCCCCGGCATGCTCATGGCCGCCCTGCGTCTGAACATCCCCACCGTGTTTGTGTCCGGTGGCCCCATGGAAGCCGGCCGCGTCACCATGACCGACGGTTCCATCCGCTCCTTGGACCTGGTCAACGCCATTTCCGACGCCGTGGATTCCTCGGTTTCGGATGCCGACATTGACCTCATCGAGGACAACGCCTGCCCCACCTGCGGTTCCTGCTCGGGCATGTTCACGGCCAACTCCATGAACTGCCTCACCGAAGCCATCGGCCTGTCCCTGCCCGGCAACGGCTCACTGCTCGCAACCCACACCGCGCGTAAGGACCTGTACGAGCGTGCCGGTGCCACCGCCGTCGCTCTTGCCAAGCGTTACTACGAGGACGACGACGCCTCCGTACTGCCGCGCTCGATCGCCTCCTTCGAAGCGTTCGACAACGCCATGGCCTTGGATATTGCCATGGGCGGCTCCACCAATACGATCCTGCACCTGCTCGCCGCAGCGCAGGAAGCCGGCCTGAAGTACGATCTGGACGACATTGACGCCAAGTCGCGCCAGGTTCCGTGCCTGGCCAAGGTTGCCCCGAACGTTGCAGGCAAGAAGACGTTCTACATGGAAGACGTGCACCGCGCCGGCGGCATCCCCGCCCTGCTGGGTGAGCTGAACCGTGGCGGCCTGCTCCACACCAACGTAAAGTCGGTCCACTCCGAGGGCCTCACGGATTGGCTCGACGACTGGGATATCCGCGGCGGCAAGGCCACGGACGAGGCTCACGCTCTGTGGACCGCTGCTCCCGGTGGCCAGCGCTCCTCCACCGCGTTCTCGCAGTCTGCCGAGTGGACCTCTCTGGACACCGACCCGGCAGAGGGCTGCCTGCGCGATGTTGAGCATGCCTTCTCCAAGGACGGCGGCTTGGGTGTGTTGCGCGGCAACATCGCGCTCGACGGAGCTGTGGTGAAGACCGCAGGTGTGGACGAGTCCATCTGGACGTTCGAGGGACCCGCCGTAGTCTGCGAATCCCAGGATGAGGCCGTTGAAAAGATCCTGTCGAAGATCGTCAAGGCCGGCGACGTGGTCGTTATTCGCTACGAGGGTCCCCGCGGTGGCCCGGGTATGCAGGAAATGCTCTACCCCACCTCGTTCCTGAAGGGACTGGGACTGGGCAAGGTCTGTGCGCTCATCACTGACGGCCGCTTCTCCGGCGGAACCTCCGGTCTCTCCATTGGCCACGTCTCCCCCGAGGCGGCTGCCGGCGGCACCATCGCCCTGGTCCAGGACGGGGACCGCATCCGCATCGACATCCCCAACCGTTCCATGGAACTCCTGGTCAGTGAAGCCGAGCTGGATGAGCGGCGCGAGCTGCTGGAGACCACCACTGGCTACCAGCCGGTGGGCCGTGTGCGCGAGGTGTCCGCAGCCTTGCGCGCTTACGCGTCCATGGCAACGAGCGCCGACAAAGGCGCTATCCGCCAGGTCCCGGCCGACGAGGTCCTGATGCGTGCGCCTCGGACTTCGGTGCCCGTGGCCTAACTGGCGGTTTTCCAGACCCGACGCTGATCCGTTCTGAAAATGCGCCCGTCCCCCAAAAATGCGCCCCGTAGAAGAGGCGCATTAATGGGGGGCGGGCGCATTTTCGTGTTGCCATGGTTCTAAGCCACCCGTTCTAGGCCACCCGTGTTCCCTTCGGTAGCTTTCCGGCGGGCGTGCGCAGGGCCCGCCAGCCCAGGCCGAGAATTCCGGCCGTCACGAGCAACTGCAAGACCAGCCCGAGGGGCCACAACGGCGCCTGCTTATCGAGGTACGGCGAGGACACCTTCCCGTTGGCGCACTGGTACGTCGCGTCGGGACCCGCCTGGACGTAGCGAGCTCCCTGGCTGATGGATTCAAACATCCCCGTCGAAGCGTACATCTGCTCCTGGTCGGTTCGGTCGGGATAGGGAATGGCATCTGCCACCACCACAAAGGGATTCATGCTCAACATCCACGCCACCCGCTCCGAGCGCTGTGCCGACTGCTCCCTTAGCGGCCCGTAGCAGGCGTACTCGTCGTTTTCATCCGTAATATCCGAGGGCAGGGACGGCGACGGATAGATCTCTGGCTCATCGACGCCTCCCTCCTTCTGATACATCTCGATGCCCTTGTAGTACGTCTCGTTTGCTTGGACGGTGCCATTGCTGAGCATCATGCCCAGCCCAAAGGCAATGAGCGTCCCAAACGTCAATGCGGCCACGGTCAAGTAGGTCACCACAATGGAAAACAGGGGCCGGTTGGCCAGCGCGGAAATCCCCACACCTAGGGCACACACAACACCTAGCTCCACGGCGAACATGAGCAGGGCAACCAGAATGTGCCACACGCCCAGACCACCCTGTGCAATCCCGAAGATCAGGAACGGAACGCTCACAACAAGGAACGCCAGAGCAGCAATCCATGAGGCAAGGAACTTTCCCCACAACATCTGTCCGGGCTGCAACAGGGTCACCTGCATAATGGCGAGGGTTCCCGCTGCACGATCCCCGCTGATGGCATTGGCCGAAAGCGCCGGCGCCACGAGCAAGCCAAAGAGCAGCACAAATGCCAAAACTGCCTCAAAGATCAGCGGCCCCGGGCCCGGCACAACCATGTCCGAGCCCATGCCACCATACTGATTTTGGTACCGGTACTGCGCGTTCCAGCTAAACCAGGTCAATGTGGTCACGAGCCCAATGAGCGCAAACCAGATGATCAGCATGATGTACCAGCCACGCGAACGCAGCCGCTGCCGCAGTTCCATGGCAACCACGGCAATGATGCCGGATGAATACTGGTTCACGGTCATGGCTGTTCCACCTTCATGCTCATGTAGGTCTCTTCCAAGGCTCCCGTGGCCGGTGCAAAGGAGCTTACGTCCACACCCGCCTGGACCAAGTCACGCAGCAGCCGTGCAGCGTCCGCCTCGGTCCCCACAGATACCGACACGGAGTCCCGGCGAGAAGTTCCAGCAGCAAATGCCACACCCAGGGTCTCCAATGCGCCCGCCAGCACGGCCGGATCAAGTGCCGCTATCGAATACCGCCGCCACTGCCCGGCCGCCTGGTCCACGGATTGGGCCAGTACCGAACGTCCTTGGTTGACGAACACGGCGCCGTCGGCAATTTCATCAAGTTCGGCCAAAACATGCGAGGAAACTAGCACCACTTTTCCGCGGCCAGCCAAGGTCCGCAGAATGCTGCGCAGCGCAACTCGCGACCCTGGGTCAAGTCCGGATGCGGGCTCATCCAGCAGCAGGACCTCGGGATCGTGGATCAGCGCCCTGGCCAAACTCAGCCGCTGCTGCTGCCCTCGAGAGAGCACCCGCGCTTTCTGATCAGCCAAGGAGGTCAGGTTCACCAGCTCCAGCAATTCCTGCACGCGGGCAGGAATCTGCGCTGCCGGCAGGTGGTAAAACTTGCCCATGGTGGTCAGGATTTCCCGTGCCGTCAAGGCATCCCAGACGCCCAAGGTGTCGGGCATCCAGCCGATCTTTGCCCGCGCCGCGGAGGGATTCGTCACCGGATCGATCCCCATGACACTGATGGTTCCCGCATCCGGGGCCAGCAGCGACGCCAACATAAGCAATAGCGTGGTCTTGCCGGCGCCATTGGGCCCAATCAGCGCCGTCACCTGCCCTGCCGGGGCGTGCAGATCCATATGTACGACGGCGTGGACCGAACCAAAGCTGCGGGAAAGTCCCGTGGCAGTCAGTCCGGGAGGTTGATCCTGGCGCGGTGAATCTTGCTCTGCTGGCTGGTGCTCAGTCATGGTTCCCTCCCGGATGGCCCGCATACACGGTCATGGCATCAGCCTAGGCCTCGCGGGGCACGAAGAACATCATCCTGCCGTCTGATATTCATTGCTTTTTGGTGACGGGCGTGGACGTCATTGACCAACATGTGGACACATCAATTCCCTGTTAACGCGCCACCACGCTAAACTTTCCTCAACTGCCTTCCGCGCTGATGATGCCGCACTGGCCCTGCGCGACGGCGCGGCACCGGCGCGAGCGGCAGCAAATTTCCTTTTCCTAGTGTTGCGTTAGGTAAGTCAATGAGTGTGCACCCATGAGTCTGATTGTTCAAAAATACGGCGGTTCCTCGGTATCTAACGCCGAGGGCATTCTGCGGGTTGCCCGCCGGGTTGTCAGGACCCAGGCAGCAGGCCACGAAGTGGTCGTGGTGGTTTCAGCCATGGGCGACACCACCGATGAACTGCTGGATCTGGCTGCACAGGTATCCGAGCACCCCCCGGCCCGCGAGCTAGACATGCTCATGACCGCCGGTGAGCGAATTTCCATGGCCCTGTTGGCCATGGGCATCAGCGCACAGGGCGGCGTGGCCCAGTCCTTCACGGGCAGCCAGGCCGGCATGATTACCGATGGTATCCATGGCAAGGCCCGCATCATCGATGTTGATCCGCACCGCGTACGCACGGCCCTGGACAAGGGCAAGGTTGCCATCGTTGCCGGATTCCAGGGCATGAGCCGCACAACGCATGAGATCACCACCATGGGCCGCGGCGGCTCAGACACCACTGCCGTTGCCTTGGCCGCAGCTCTGGACGCTGATGTGTGCGAGATTTACACCGACGTTGACGGCATTTATACAGCTGATCCGCGCGTCGTTCCGAACGCCCAGAAGATTGACAAGATCTCCAGTGAGGAAATGCTGGAGATGGCGGCCTCAGGCGCCAAGGTCTTGCACCTTCGTTGTGTGGAGTACGCTCGGCGTTTTGGACTGCCCATCCATGTGCGGTCATCCTTTAGCGACAATGAGGGAACCTGGGTCCTGCCCAGCCCCGATGACAAAATCAAGATCTCAGAAGGAGTTGCTTTGGAGCAGCCAATCATCTCCGGCGTGGCTCACGACCGGTCAGAAGCTAAAGTCACCGTTGTTGGTGTCCCCGACATCCCCGGTAAGGCTGCGATGATCTTCGGCATCATCGCCGGCGCACATTCAAACATTGACATGATTGTGCAGAACATTTCCACCAAGGGCTCCGGCAAGACGGACATCTCCTTCACGCTGCCCATGGTGGAGGGCGAAGATGCGCTCAATGCCCTGCGCGCCAAGCAGGACGACGTCGGCTTCGAGGACCTGATCTATGACGACCAGATCGGCAAGCTCTCGCTGATTGGTGCGGGCATGCGCTCGAACCCGGGCGTTTCCTACCGCTTCTTCCAGGCTCTGTCCGACGCCGGCGTGAACATCGATCTGATCTCCACCTCCGAGATCCGCATCTCCGTTGTGACCCGGGCAGATCTGCTGGACGTCGCCGTGCGCGCTGTCCACCGGGCCTTTGATCTGGATTCCGACGACGAGGCAACTGTTTACGGCGGCACCGGCCGCTAACGCGTTTGGGCGGCTACGCCCACATCACCTCCGATCGAAAAAGGCGGTACCGATTCCGGTACCGCCTTTTCTGCGTCTACTAGGCCTCGCTTTTACGCTCTGCGTAGTGATGGCCTTCTGAATCCGTGTGCTCGTCATAGTGAGAGAGCTGCTCTTGCCCGCTCTCCTCGAGGTCATCATGGTGATGCTCCACCGGAGCACTCATGTCACCTTGATCGGCAGGGCCAAAAACCTTCTGGGCCCGGTCGGTGGCGTGCATGAATTTGTCCAAGAACTTTTCACCGCTCGTCATCGTCAACTCCCCCTCTCCTGTCGAGTACCATCAAGTGTTCTGCGTCACTTAATTTTACTCCCGGGGTGCCATAAAGGCGCCGGGCATTCCAACAGTGGACTAGCGACGCGATTGGTCATTGGGGTCCCTAGGGACCAGATACGTGCTACCGTCGGCCCGCTTGACGGTGACAAATTCCTGCGCTGCCGCCTGCTGCTGGACAAGCAGGTCCTTATTTTCCGGAGTCATCTCGTGATCGAGGGGGCTACTGCTGGCCGGGCCAAAAATATAGCGCAAACGACCCGTGAGGCTCATCAATTTCTGGACGAAAGGCGTCTTGGCCATGGTTGGCTTTCCTTGCAGCGCGAGGGGTCGAAACAACCCGGTTGATAAGCGGAACACTATCCATAGTACCCTGTTAGTTAGTGCACTAACTAAACGAAAGGGTGTGTCCGTGAGCACCGCCGAGAACGATCTCCTGCTTGAACGGCAGCTGTGTTTTGGACTCAGCGTTGCTTCCCGCAGCGTCATCGCCGCCTATAAGCCCGTCCTGGCACCCATGCAGCTGACCCACCCGCAGTATCTGGTCATGCTCACGTTATGGGAGCAGGCCCCGCGTCGCGTCAAGGACATCGGCGCAGCCCTCTTGCTGGAATCGGCCACGCTCTCCCCGCTGCTCAAGCGCCTCGAAGCCCTCGGCTACATCACACGCGCCAAGGACGCCGCGGATGAGCGTGCGCTCTGCGTTGACCTCACCGCCGAGGGTGCGGCCCTTCGCCAGCAGGCCCTCGCGGTGCCCGGCACCATGATGGCCCGGCTGGGACTTGACCGCGAGGGCGCCATGGCCCTGCACCGCTCCATGATGGCCTTGATCGCCGCGGCTTCCCAAACGGACGACGGCGCAGGCGCAGCTACCAGCCCGGCTCATGGCAGACGGGAAATGGCGGATAATTAAGGACATGACGCCAGCGACTCCTCCACTCCTCGCCACCTTGGCCGAGGATGCTTGGCAGGGCCGGGCCGCCGCACACCGTGCCCGCGTGGACCGCTACGCCGCTCCATATCTTGCCCGACGTTCGGCCAACAAGAAGCACCCCGTCGAGGATTTTCTCTTCACCTACTACACGCAAAAACCCGGCCAGCTCTCACGATGGCACCCTGGTGCCGGCGTGGTGCTCGCCGGCGAAAGCGCCACCGAGCGTCTGGGCTGGAAGTTCTACCGGGAAGCCAGCGACGCGGAGCGCGAGGCGGCCGGGGCATCTGCGCAAGGTCCCGCCGTCGTGCTTGATCGGGAAAAGTTCTTGGAGCAACGCAAGGACGCCGTGGATTTTGCGGCCATCATCCTGGGCCGGACCCAGGCACGACCAGCGCAGTTTGGCTGTTTTGGGCTGCATGAATGGGCCATGGTCTACAAACAGGAGGCCAATGCGGTGCGGCACGAATACCTGGAATTGAGGCTCGGCTCCGGCGGCACGGACCAAGTCGTCGAGGAAAACCGGATCCGCTGCACGCACTTTGACGCCTACCGTTTTTACACTCCGCAGGCGACGGGCCTCAATGAGTTGCGCCCCACCCGGGAGAATCAGCGCGATCTGGAGCAACCGGGCTGCCTGCACGCCAATATGGACCTCTACAAGTGGGCGTACAAGCTATCGCCGGCGCTGCCGAGCGAGCTCGTCATGGATTGTTTTGAGCTGTCGTGGCGCATCCGGGCCATGGATATGCGCGCCTCGCCCTACGATCTGGCCGAGTGGGGTTACCCGCCGATTCAGATTGAGACCGCCGCCGGCAAGGCCGATTATGTGGGCCAGCAGAGAGCGTTCAGCGCGGAATCGACCGTGCTGCGTGGCCGGCTGCGTGCGGCCCTGGAAACCATCACCCGTGAGTAAGGGCGGCGGCCAACCGCGGAGCTAGGCGCTGTGCCATGATGGCGTATCCGGCCGTGTCCGGGTGCAGGGTGTCGGGAAGCCTGTCGAGTGCTTCCTGTTCGGTCAGCACCGTTGAGCCGTCGATGAGGTGGAGCGCGGTGTCTCCCTTGGCTTGCATGGCCGCAACAACGCTGGCGGTGGCCCGACGGTAGTCGACCAACGTCCAGCCCACCTCATTGACCTTTTGTTCGCGTGGCAGCGACAGCACCGGGGAAATGACCACAACAGGCACACCGGGGTGGGCGCGGCGAATCGTGGTGATAAAGCCCTGCAATGCTGGGCCATAGCTACGCTCGGAAAAGACAGCCGCGTTGTAGCTGTTGATGCCAACACACAGGGAGATGAGATCGGCCGGGGTTTGGGCAATCGTGTCCGCGGCGATCGGATCAAGCTGGCACTCGCCCGCAAGGCCAAGATTCGTCAGCCGCCAGCCATTCTCACGCGCAACGACCGCGGGCCACGTCTGGGTAGGACCGTCTGCCTGTTGGCAGTGCGTAATGGAACTGCCGTAGGTGATCCACCGAGGACCGTCCTCCCCCGCGGAGGTGACGAACTCGCCGTCGAGCGTTGCTTGTCCAATGGTGAAATCGCCAAAGTGGGGCAACCACAGCTGCACCAGCGAATTCTCCGCGAGCCCATCCAGCACCACCTCATGCCGGTGAATGCCGACGGCGGGCAGGCGGTGGGTTCGTTCGCCGTTAATCAGGACGTCATAAGGGGCACAATCCGCCGCGCCGTGACCCTCGAGCGTCAACGTTCCACCGTTGCTGCGCCATGCCGCGCGGATCCCCGCCGCCATGCGCGCACGGTTGGCTAGGTTGTCCGTAACGGGTGGCAAATACCCGTTTGGATCCAACCTGGAGAAGCTCTGCACACCATCTCCATCGATGTGTTGTGCGAACATTCCGGACCACTGGGCAGCAACTGAAACCATTGGGCAATCCTATCGAATTTTGGCCCCGCCCCAGCTTGGGCGGAGCAGAAGAAAACGAGGGGCCGCTTCCACCCAAGGTGAAAACAGCCCCTCGTTTGTACACGCTCGTTACGGTGTTACATGGAAGCTGCCGAAGGACAGGAACTGTCCATCCTTGTCAGAGACCACCAGGTTGTCCTTGCCATTCTTGGTTCCTGCCGGAACTGTGAAGGTGACATTGCCCTGCGCGTCGGCCAGGAACCAGCCGATGCGGGCGCTGTGTTCGTTCAGGTGAACGTAGGCCCATTCATTGGCCGTAAGGTTCTTGACCGTGACGGTGTCGCCGACCCTGTACTTGCCAGCCTTCAGGCCTAGGCTGATTGGGGCCTGCCCCGTCAACTCCAGAGGCTTGATGGACGGCTCAAAGTCAGGCATCGGAGGAAGCAAGGGCAGTTCAATGCCCTGCACGGCAACATCCGTGGACGCATCCTTGGCGCCGTTGGCGGCGGCGAGCGCAATGGAACGCTCCGCTACGGCACCTGCGGCAAGTTCCGCCGTCGTGAGTTCACGAGTTTCCGTGAAGTCTACCGAGGCACCGACGGCCAAGGTGCCGTGGTCGGTGCCGAGACCGGCAACACCGGTCAGGGTGACGTTGCCCGAGTTGGTGGCCGTAACGGTGGTGGTGACGGTGTCGCCGGTGCCGGCCAAACCGTTGCCGTCGACATCGTTCCATACAGCAGCCGCCGTTGCCGAAAGCTCGGGATTGCGAACCAGCAGGTCAACTTCGCTGCCCGTAATGGTGTAGTTGACCGTAGTTGCGCCCGTGCCAGCTACCTGCCACGTAGTGATCGGCACAAAGAAACCCTGCTGTGCCTCATCCGCGGTGACAACATGTTTCGGCGTGGTGCAGTTGTAGCCGCCCCAGACCGCGAGCGTTAGGAACCGGCAGTTGCCCCCACCGTCGGCCGGCACAAAGGGTTTCAGATTGCCGGTTTGCGGGACCACGGATTCAGGGATGTTTCCGGTGCTGGCCACTGTGAAGGCATACGGTACGGACTCCCCGGCCGCATAAGGGTTGGTCGACAGATTTCGGTTGGCATCGTAACGGTACCCGGCGATCGTGGCACCGACGATGCTCTCCGTTGCGCCACCGGTAATGGTGACTGGAACCGCCGCGTTCAACACATGGCCGTCCACGGTGACGCGTGCTGTGATGCTGGTTGCGCCTGCCTTGGCGTAAGCCGGAATGCCAACGGGAACAGAAAGCTGAGCCTGACCGTGAGCGGGGATGGTAGGAACCGTCACAGTGCCAAACTCCCAGCCTGACAGTGGAGCAAAGGTAGCTGTCCCACCAACAAGTGGTGCATCTGAGGTGTTTGAAACCGTCATGCTGGCAGAAACGGTAGCGCCATTGGCTCCAGTAAGTGCAGCGGTAGTGAGGGTGGCGTCGCAAAACGCGCCAATCCAGTCGGCGTTGAGATTGGCGAACGTCATCGTGTTGGAGTCGCCTTCATAGAACAGCCCGAACGTGCCATCGGAAAGCGCCGTGATGGTGGAGTAACTCATCGCCCCGGTCTTGAAAGTCTTACCGGCGCTCCATGTGGCGCCGTCGTCGCACGAGTAGCGGATGGCGCCATTGCTGCGAGACGAGCGGTTATTCGAGTTGGAGAATAGGAGCGCCTTGGCTGCGGCGGAGGACTCGGGCGCATCAGGGAACATTCGGGTCAGGCCCGCATTATTGGTGGGGTCCACGAGTGAGGAATCATAGCGAACAGGCCCGTATGTGAGGCCACCATCGGAGGAAATGGCCACCTTGCGGCCACCGCCGACGGCGTTGTCACGCGAATTGAGCATGACGCGTCCGTCAGAGAGCTCGACCACCTTGTTTTCATCCATCCGAGTGCCAACAAAGGCCCCGCGCTGCCAGGTTTTTCCGTGATCGTCGGAGTAAACGCTGTAGGCCTGAATGAGCGTACTGCCGTCGGCTTGCTTAACTTTGCCAGCATATTGCTGGATTAACCTGCCCTTGAACTGACCGTACTTGAGCTGAATACCTTCTCCAGAAGAGGCGAACATGCCGGCAACCCCGCCCACATTGGTTACACCGTTGACGGTATCCCCCACCGGCTTCGCGACATTGGTGACCAGCGGGCCAGCAAAGTTGGCAAAGGGTGACGACGCCGGGTAGCTCGCCTCGACCGGCAGCGCTGGTCCATGCTCCGGGTCGGTTGACCAGCTAATTCCACCATCGGTTGAGACAGAGACTTCGGTGCTGATGACCTGCCGGTTGGCATCGTCATTGCCGAAGATGCTGCCAACGAAGCCCTGTTCCTTGGAATAGACGTGGAAGTTGAAGACCGTGCCGGTTTCCTTGTCCACCACATAACTCGGATCGCTGAAACCGTAGCGCTGGACTCCGGTTGCCGCGACCTGGCCCCGCGCAATAAACGTCGGCGCGCCCCACGTCTTGCCGCCGTCGGTGCTGCGACGCTGCACAATCGAGTTTGCCGACGGAGAATCTGCACCATCGGGACGGCCATCGTAGGAGGCCAGCAGCACTCCATTGCCCAAGTCAGCCAGGGCGGGGATGCGATAGTTCTTGCCAAGAACCGGATCTATGGCGTTGTCACCGTTGCTGGCGAGTACCTGTTCCAAGTAGCTGGGTGCCGAGGTGGAAGTCGGTTGCTCCTGCGCGACGGCGGGAGCAACGGCGGGAGCGAGCAAGGCTGTAAGCAGCCCCGCGGTAAGCGCCCCTGCGGTGAGAGCAACTCTCCCGGATCTACGGCTTCTAAGGTGCGTGGACGTTTCGATGGAATTCATGCGTTCCTTTCAAACGGCCGGTACGGCCGGTAAATGGTGTGCGAATGACGTTTGGCGCCTGCCGGAGCAGCCGCATCAGACATGGGACAACCCATGACCCATATATGACGTGAATCACCCTACCGTGTTTCGACTCACATAAAAAGGGTTGGCAACACTTCTCTTGACGGCACCAACGACGGCGCTAATTACGGCATCAACGAGACGTGAACCACTAGAGTTCATGAGTTCGCTAACACTTACGTAGAATAGGAGAGCAAGCTCGCGGAGCGCCCATACGTACAGGTTTTCAGGTGGAACAGAACCTGGCCCACAACATGGCGTAAGACGGCACCTCCGCGGCCAACCCCTTTTACAACCAGGAGTTCCCGCGATGCCTCGGATCGTTGTCGACGTTATGCTCAAGCCCGAAATTCTGGACCCGCAGGGAAAAGCCATTGTTGGCGCACTTCCCCGCTTGGGCTTCACCGCATTCTCCGCTGTCCGCCAGGGCAAGCGCTTTGAACTGACGGTTGACGGCGAGGTGACCGACGAGATTCTGGCCCAGGCCCGCGAAGCCGCCGAGACCATGCTCTCCAACCCCGTCATCGAAGATGTAGTCAACGTCGAAGTTGTGGCGGACTAACCATGAGTGAAACTCCCTTGATTGGTGGTCTCACCCAGACTCCCGTTGATTCCCGCCTTGCGGGAGCTCGCATCGGCGTTGTCACCTTCCCGGGCACGCTCGATGACCGCGACGCAATCCGCGCTGTCCGCCTTTCCGGCGCCACCGCCGTCGAACTGTGGCATGCCGACACCGAACTTGCCGCAGTTGACGCAGTCATCATCCCCGGCGGATTCTCCTACGGTGACTACCTGCGCGCAGGTGCCATCTCCCGCTTCGCCCCGCTGATGTCCAAGATTGTTGACGCCGCGAACTCAGAGGCATTGCTGCCTGTTCTGGGTATTTGCAACGGTTTCCAGATCCTGACCGAGGCGCACCTGCTGCCCGGCTCCATGATCAAGAACGATCACCTGAAGTTCCTCTGCCGCGATCAGGTCCTGCGCGTTGAGAACAACAGCACCGTCTGGACCAACGCCTACTCGGCCGGTCAGGACATCACCATCCCGTTGAAGAACCAGGATGGCCAGTACATCGCCGACGAAAAGACGCTCGACGCCCTTGAGGCCGAGGGTCGCGTGGCTTTCCGCTACGTTGGCGGCAACCCGAACGGTTCACGCCGTGACATCGCTGGCATCTCCAACGCCGCCGGCAACGTGGTGGGCCTCATGCCGCACCCCGAGCACGCCGTCGAAACCGGTTACGGCCCCGGCCACACGGGCACCGACGGACTGGGTTTCTTCACCTCAGTTTTGAACACGCTTCTGGGAGGCAAATAAATGTCCGAGATCTCCGCTGACACCACCAAGAAGTTCAACATCGACACCGTTGCCAACGCCGCAGTGACTCCCGAGGTTGAACTGCCCTGGGCCGAGCTGGGCCTGAAGCAAAACGAGTTCGACGACGTCGTGAAGGTTTTGGGCCGACGCCCCACCGGCGCCGAGCTGGCCATGTACTCCGTCATGTGGAGCGAACACTGCTCCTACAAGTCCTCCAAGAACCACCTGCGCCAGTTCGGCGACAAGGTGACCGAGGAAATGAAGAAGGACATGCTGGTCGGCATCGGCGAAAACGCCGGCGTCACCAACTTGGGCGACGGCTGGGCCGTAACGTTCAAGATCGAATCCCACAATTCGCCGTCGTTCGTTGAGCCCTACCAGGGTGCAGCAACCGGCATTGGCGGCATCGTCCGCGACATCATCTCCATGGGCGCACGCCCCGTGGCCGTCATGGATCCGCTGCGTTTCGGTGCAATCGATCACCCCGACACCGCCCGCGTCATGCACGGTGCAGTGGCCGGCATTGGTGGTTACGGCAACTCGCTGGGCCTGCCGAACATCGGTGGCGAGATGGTCTTTGACTCTGTTTACCAGGGCAACCCCTTGGTCAACGCGTTGGCTGTTGGCGTCATGCGCCACGAGGACATCCGTCTGGCCAATGCTTCGGGCAAGGGCAACAAGGTTGTCTTGTTCGGCGCACGCACCGGCGGCGACGGCATTGGCGGCGCTTCGGTGCTGGCCAGTGAATCCTTCGATTCCACGAAGCCGTCCAAGCGCCCCGCCGTTCAGGTGGGCGATCCTTTCGCCGAAAAGGTACTCATCGAGTGCTGCCTGGAACTGTTCAAGGGTTCCCTTGTTGAAGGTATCCAGGACCTTGGTGCTGCGGGTATTTCCTGCGCCACCTCGGAGCTGGCCTCCAACGGCGACGGCGGCATGGAAGTTGAACTGACCTCCGTGCTGTTGCGCGATCCCACCCTGACCCCGGGCGAAATCCTGATGTCAGAGTCGCAAGAACGCATGATGGCGGTTGTGACGCCGGAGAACATGGCCGCGTTTGAAGCTGTCATGGAAAAGTGGGCCGTGGAGTACTCCTGGCTCGGCGAAGTCACCGGCACCGGCCGCCTGATCATCAAGTGGGAAGGCGAGGTCATTGTTGACGTCGACCCGCGCACCGTGGCCCACGACGGACCTGTCTACGACCGCCCGTTCGCCCGCCCCGAGTGGCAGGATGCCTTGCAGGCTGACACGTTTACTGGATCCGTCCAGGACGCGGGCCGCCCGGCTACCGCTGACGAGCTGAAAGCAGCAATGCTGGAACTCATCGCCTCCCCCAACATGTGCTCCAAGGACTGGATCACCAACCAGTACGACCGCTACGTTGGTGGCAACACCGCCATGGCATTCCCCGACGATTCCGGCGTTGTCCGAGTCGATGAGGAAACCGGCCTAGGCGTTGCCTTGGCCACCGACGCCAATGGCCGTTACACCTTCCTTGACCCGTACCACGGCGCACAGCTGGCCCTGGCCGAGGCTTACCGCAACGTCGCCACCTCCGGCGCCGTCCCCATGGCCGTCAGCGACTGCCTGAACTTCGGCTCCCCCGAGGATCCGGACGTCATGTGGCAGCTAGCCGAGTCCATCCGCGGCCTGTCCGACGCCTGCATGGTGCTGGGTATCCCGGTCACCGGCGGTAACGTCTCGCTGTACAACCAGACCGGTTCCACCCCCATCCACCCGACCCCTGTGGTTGCGGTTTTGGGTAAGTTCGACGACGTCGCTCGCCGCACGCCGTCGGGCTGGGCCGAGGACGGTCAGGCAATCTACCTGTTGGGCACCACGGCCGCTGAAATGGATGGTTCGGAGTGGGCCAACATGCGCGGCCACTTGGGCGGTCTGCCGCCGAAGGTTGATCTTGAGCTCGAGCGCGAATTGGGTGAAATCCTGATCAACGCTTCACGTGACGGCATGATCGATTCCGCTCACGACCTCTCCGAAGGTGGCCTTGCGGCTGCTCTCGTGGAATCAGCATTGCGATTCAACA
Source organism: Arthrobacter sp. TWP1-1 (assembly GCF_049897845.1). NCBI lineage: Bacteria > Bacillati > Actinomycetota > Actinomycetes > Micrococcales > Micrococcaceae > Arthrobacter > Arthrobacter sp. TWP1-1. Next base: position 112,489 of record NZ_JAFCXC010000011.1, on the reverse strand, counting down.
CCGGTGCCCGCGTGGCACTGGATGAGGTTGCCGCCCGCGATGGCGTTGACCTCTTCACCTTGCTGTTCTCCGAAACTCAAGGACGCGCCATTGTGGCAGTTCCCCGCAGCGAAGAGGTTCGCTTCAACGACATGTGCACGGCACGCCGTTTCCCGGTGTCCCGCATCGGTGTAGTTGACGCGGCCGGCGCAGCCCTGGATATCCAGGGTCTGTTCACCGCTCCGTTGGACGAGCTCCGCGAAGCACACGAAGGAACGCTGCCGAAGTACTTCGGCTAAGGCTTCCTGTTCCTCGACCCGTCAGGTAACGCCGCTAAGCCCTTTGGTTAGCGGCGTTACCTGACGGGTCGTCGTTTTAAAGGCGCCTAGAACCCGCCAGCCAGGGTGAACGGCGCAACATCAGCGGCCCCGGCCAACGCCGCATAGCCTGCAGGATTCAGATGGATCCTGTCCCCGCCGTCGAAGGCGGGAAGAATCCGTTCGGGGTCGGCGGGATCGGCGACCGACGCCGAGAAGTCTGCAACGCCGTCGTACTCGCCACTGCTGAGAATCCAATTGTTGACGGTGGTCCGGGTCAGTTCACGGGCGGTTGTGAATGATGCTGTGTCCTTGGTTGGCGTCATGGTTGCGCCATAGACTTTCAGGCCTGCAGCCCTTGCCTGCGCAATGATGTTTCGGTAGCCCTCGATGATTCGGTCACTGCTTGCACCATCGGGAATGTCATTAATTCCCTCGAAGAGGAACACGGACGTGACGCCCGGTACGGCGGCAACATCGTAGGCGAAGCGTGTGGTTGCGGCCATTCCACGGCTCTTGGCACCACCGGCTTCAAAGGTCACACGGTTGGAGCTGATACCGGCGTTGACCATGGCAATCGATTTATCGCGTGCGTTGATCTTGTCGGCCAGCTGGGCCGGCCAGTTGTTAAAGCCGTTGAGGCTTGAGCCATATCCATCCGTGATTGAATCGCCTAGCGCCACCATGGAACCCTTGGCCGTCGCGGAGATGACGTCGATGCTTTTAAGGAAGTAGTACTGCGATGAACCCTGGGTAAAGCTGGCATTGGAGGTGTCGGCGGCATGGTTCCCGTCTGCAATGCCATTCGAGACGTTGCCAAGGTTGTGGAAGGTGGACACCGGGATGGAACCGGCAACAAACACGCTGACCAGTAGCTTGGCATCCGTCTTTACCGGCACGTTCAGAGCATCACTGACCACCTCGCCGCCCACGGGAATGGTGACGGTGCTTTGCCCGCGAAACGTGAATTGGGACGGGGCGCCCGACGCCGAGAGTCCAGTCCCTTGGTAGGCCACAGTTGCCGAACCGACCACCAACGGCGTGGTCCCAAAACGATTGGAAAGCGTCACGCGTTGAGCGTTTCCGGCAGTGTTGGGGCGCACCACCATCCGAATGGTCTTGTCTTGCAGCGAAGGGCCACCGTCAGTCAGTGCTACGCCCCACGCGGCGACGCGCGCGATGCTATTGGCGGATAGGACCCAGCGCTGGGAGGCGGCAGAGCTGGTCTGCGCAGACACCACCTTGGCTCCAGCTGACGCATCGGCGACCCGCCCGGAGCTCGCGCTAACTAGTGCGTACCCATCCGGCCCGGCCACCAAATTCCAGTCTTGAGACGGAACGGCAGCACAATCCTCCTGGGTCAGCGGCGCCCCGGAGGCACCGGCGTCCTGCAGGCACAACCCGCTGTTGTTGTTGCGGAGCGTATAGACACCGGGTGACCTCTGCGCCACCCACCAAGACTGGCCGGCCGTGGCACGGGGTGCGTTCTGCACGATGCTGGTACCCGCCGTGATCGAAACCCCCTGAACATGTAGGTTCTTGGCACTTGCGGCATTGGTCAGAGAATAGGCGCCGGGGACGATCACTGCGGGCGCATTCACGGCAGCGGGCGTTGCTGCCTGGACTGGCTGGACATCTACGGGGGCGAACACCGCACCCGTCAACACGAGGGCGGATACGGCTAGGGCAGCGGACAGTTTATGCATCAATTTCTCCTGGTACGGGACAACAGATTGATCGAAAATATCTTCGCCCAGCCCCCAGTATCGTGACTTGCGTCACCAGACGATGCACTCATGTTATCCGTCACATCGACGGAAGTCCTATGTCCCATGAATTATGACGCGATATTCCTTGCGCGCAGCTAGAAACCGCCAGCCAAGGTGCGCGCCGCCTGCTGATAAGAGCGCGTCACTCCTGCTTGGGTCAATTTAGTCACGGGCGAGCCGAGCGTATAGATCAAGCCGGCCGGTTTACTGAACGCGAGCAGCCTAAAGTGGACGCCGCCATCGGGCATCAGCATGGCGATAAACGCCTCCTCGCCCAAGGCCGGATGCCCAGGCAAGGTACCGTAGCCAAAGCCAGCCATCTGCATCTCCCGCCCGTCGGGTCCGGCTAAGAGCGTTGGTTCCATGGCCCACACAACTTCGCACGGAACGGGGAGTCTGAGGTTGCCCACACCAAAGCCGCTCACAACGTGTGCACCAACGGCTGCCCGGGGCGGAGCCTTGACCTGTAGGCCGGCGAGGCGCTGAATCTTCCACGTCATGATGCCCTCGGCTAGAGCGTTGAATACGTCTTGGCCGTTTCCAACGTTCAGCGTCTTGTCTACATGGGCAAACCCTTTGGGCCACTGCTCCGGGTCAGCTGGCTTCTGGGCCGCATCCCGGGTCAGTCCCAGATACGGATAGTCCAGGCGGCCACGGCTAACTCTTGGCGACATACGCGCTCCACTCCAATGCTTCCTGCTGTTTCTTGGGCAGCCCCGCCACCACAAGATCGTACGAATCTTCCACCATTTCCAGCACCATTTGCCGCTCCACGCAGGAGGTGTCCACGGTGTTCCAATGGCGTTTATTTAGGTGGTAACCGCCGGTGATGCCAGGGTTGGCCACCCTCAGGGCCGGCGCCAACTCGGGATCGCATTTGAGGCTGACTCGCAGCGGCTCGGCCTCAAGATCCACGAGGGCGAAGACCTTGCCGGGGCGTTCCGTTCCACCGCTGGGCGCCTTGACCTTGAAAACGCTGGTCTCCGGCCCGAAAGGGAAGTCCTCATAGGAGCCGGGCATGGCTAACGCGGCAGCGCGAAGGTCTGCCGCCGTAATACTCACGTGGCACTGCGGACGTCGTAGTGCAACATGGCAAAGGGGCCATGCTGTTCGGCGCTGCGCAGCGACAGGCGATCCGAACCAACGGTGCGCGGCAACAGAGCCGCCCCAGAGCTAAGCGTGGCCGGGGCAAAGGTGACGACGAGTTCGTCCAAGGCGTTCAGGTCCAGGAACTGCCCGGCGAGGTCGCCGCCGCCAACAACCCACACGTCCAAGTCTCCGGAGGCTTCCTTGATTTCCTCGAGCACACCAGCCACAGGACCGTTAACAAAGCGCACGTCGGCTCCCTCGGGCACAGGCAGCGTCCGTGAGGAAAACACATAGGTGGGCTTATCGCCGTAGTACTGCTGCCATTTGACCGGTTCCGCTAGCAAGTTCTCGTGCTTGAGGACCCACTCATAGGTGGAAGAACCCTCCACGAAAACACCCATGGTCTCCATGAACGAGGCGATGTCCGGACCACCCTCACCTTTGACAGCAAAGAGCCAGTCGAGGGAATCGTGCTGATCTGCGAGATAGCCGTTGAGCGTTGAAGCCGTGTAGTAAACAATGCGCGTCATGACATCCACGCTACCCGTTACGCCGTCGCGAGGTAATCCTCCAACAGCACAACCTTCAACCCGGCAGCCTCCTGCGCTTTCAAGAAGGCCGCAAGATCCTGCGGGAATTCCGGGCGGAAGTGCATCAGGACGATCTCGCCCGGGCGCAGCCCGGCTCCCACCTGGTAGTCCATCCCACCCGCATTGGCCTTTGCTTCCCAATCCACGATGGCCTTGAGCCCGCACGCCGCAACGGCCTGCCGGGTCGCCTGCGTATAGGGGCCGCCGGGAGGTCGGAAGAAGACCGGACGCCGCCCATATTGCTGTTCGGCAAAGTCGGCCATGGAGCAAATCTCCGCCTTTTGCTCTTCGTAGCTCAGCTGAATAAACCCCAGATTGTGGGTCATCGTATGGTTCTCGATCAAGTGACCGGCCGCGGTGTACTTCAGGTAAAACGCAGGTTGGTCCGCAATGTACTTATGGGCCAGAAACAGCGAGGCCTTGATCCCGCTCTGCTCCAGCAGCGCCAAATCCGAGTCACGCTGCACGGCGCCGTCGTCAATGGTCAGGAACACGACCTTTTGCTCCGTTGGCACCTTGGTCAGCACCGGTGCCAACCCGTCCACGATGGGCGGCAGCACGTAATCGGGAATCAACCCCTCAAGGGTATCCACTCGCCCAGTGGCCGGATTCGTCGGGATGGCGCTGGGAACCAACGACGCCGGAGCCTGGGTTGGCGCGGTCGTTGCAGCCGCCGTCGCGGTTAAGTCCGTCGAGGTTGAGGCCGGACTTTGCCCAGCGGTGCCAACAACTGCGTCTCCGGCCGCATCAGGTGATGTTGTTGAGACCACCCACCACGTCCCGGCCACTACGAGCGCAACCACAAAGCTAAGGATCAAGAGGCCTATGCGGCGACCGTCGTGACGTGAAGGGGAAAAATGGCGTGGCATCTCTTCTTTTCTGGCTCGTGGCTTTTCTTGCTTGCAGCGCAAGAACGCGGCACGTCAAAGCTCGGGCTTAAAGGCCCAGTTTGGCGGATTCAATCTTGGGGCAGGTGTTCATGACAACATCGAGTCCGGCAAGCAACGCACGTTCCGCGGCGTCCTCATCAATAACCCCGAGCTGCAGCCAGACGGCCTTGGCGCCAATGGCTATGGCCTGGTCAACCACAGCTCCGACCCTGGCAGAATTTACAAAACAGTCCACCACGTCCACTGCTCCTGGGATCTCCGCCAGGGTCTTATAGCCTTTGGCGCCGTGAACATCGTCGCCCTTGAGGCTCACCGGAATGATCTCGTGGCCAAGACGTTGCTGGAGAAAAGCGGAGACATCCACCGCAGGTCGCAGAGGGTTGCCGGAAAGGCCCACAACGGCCCACCGCCCGGGAGTGGTCAGCAGGCGCCGGATGACCTGCGGATCATTTATTATTGCCATGTCTCGAGCCTAATCGCATGGCAGGCCGAATCCCCCTTCGACGCCGGGCTGTTACGCCCAGGTCATGCCGCTTGTGACTCCACCTTAGGCATCGACAAATGACGCGTCACTGCTGGGCCGGTCGTTGTCCCCCGAATCGGATTCCGGCTCCTCTTCCTCTTCCGCTTCATCGTCGAGGTCCACGTAATCATCGCTCGTCAACTCGTCCGTGTAGAGGGCCCAAAATTCGTTGGCGGCGGCTGCGGCCGGATCCAAGACCGTCAGTTGCTCCTGAAAGGACTTCTTGACGGCCGAAAAATCATCGTCGTCCTCAGGCCCCACGGTGTCCCGGTCAATGGAGCCCCACGCGGCAACGATGGCCGGCAGGACGTCAAGGGTTGAGGCGATCAACGTTTCCTCGTCCTCGCAGACGTACTGCACGGCGCGGCTTTTCCGGTTCACCACAACGAATTGGAAATCACCGTCGTTACACACAATGGCACGGCCGGCGGCGTCGTTGGCAAAGGGCGGTTTGAGCCACTGCCCGTCCAACGGCACATCCTCAAGTGCCACCGGGTACATCGGCTCCAGCACTTCCCAGATCTTGGCATCATTCATGATTTCCTCCTGATCCCGACACTAATCACAGGCTGATTCCACGTCAACGGCGACTTTCTATCCGGCCGGGGTAACCACCGGATTGCTGTCGAAGCGACGGTTGCTTAGAACCGGCAGAAATTCCCGAACTTCCTCGACGCGCCGGTGCGTCACATCCGCGGTGGCGATCCCTTCGGCTTCTTCATTGAGGAAGTCGATGGGAATGCCCATGGGGTCAAGAATGGCGGAGTGGCCAATGCAGTGGCTGCTGGACGTCCCCGCGGCCGCCACCCAGCAGGTATTCTCAATGGCGCGCGCCTTCAGCAGCGTCTCCCAGTGGTCCACCTTGTGTTCGCCCTTGAACCAGGCGGCAGAAACACAAATCAGATCCACCCCTGAAATCGCCAACGCACGCGCCAACTCCGGGAAGCGGATGTCGTAACAGGTCATGATGCCCACCTTGAACCCGCCAACCTCCACCACTGTGACGCCCTTGTCCCCAGGCTTGATCCGGGTGGACTCCTGGTAGGAGAACGCGTCGTAAAGGTGCAGCTTGCGGTACGTTCCCAAAATTTCGCCGTCATCACCCACCGCCACCAAGGTGTTGTACGGGCGGGGCTCGCCACTGGATTCGTATCCGCCGGCGATCACTGCGATCCCGGCATCGGCGGCAATCAGGGAAAGTCCCTGCACAAACGTGGTCCACTGGGCATCGACCGCGGCCGAAAAGTCACCGTCCACCTGCCCCACGGAGAACATTGCCTCTTCCGGGAACAGGATCAGTTTGCTGCCCTCTTGGGCCGCCGATGCGGAAAGCCTGCGCATGGTTGCCAGGTTCGCGGTAACATCCCCGCCTGGGTTGAATTGTCCAACACTGACTTTCATGGCCATGGGTCCTTCCATCGGGCTAACGAGTAAAAACAGCCTAGCCCGTCTTGCACACGGCTGCGTCCCAGGCGAGTAACGCAAAGGTCGGCAACGCAAAAAGGCGAGTTCGACGCCGGAACTTACGTTCCGGCGTCGAACTCGCCTTCCGAGGTACTGTGCTGCGCTGTGCTGCTAGTCGTTGATGAGGTCGAAGCGCACGATCGTCTGGTCACGGGCAGGGCCAACGCCGATGGCGGAGAGCCGGGTTCCGGACATGCCTTCAAGTGCCAGCACGTAGTTGCGTGCGTTCTCCGGCAGATCATCCAAGGTGCGGGCACCGGTGATGTCCTCGGTCCAGCCCGGGAAGTACTCGAAGATCGGCTTCGCATGGTGGAAGTCGGTCTGCGTCATGGGCATTTCATCGAAGCGAACACCGTCCACGTCATAGGCGACGCACACAGGGATCTGCTCGATGCCCGTGAGGACGTCAAGCTTGGTGACGAAGTAGTCCGTGAAACCGTTGACGCGGGAAGCGTGGCGGGCCAAAACGGCGTCGTACCAACCGCAGCGACGCGGGCGGCCGGTGTTGACACCGAACTCGCCACCGGTCTTTTGCAGGTACAGACCCATGTCGTCGAACAGCTCCGTGGGGAACGGTCCGGCGCCAACACGGGTGGTGTAGGCCTTGATGATGCCCACGGCGCGGGTGATGCGGGTGGGGCCAATGCCTGATCCAACCGAGGCGCCACCGGCGGTCGGGTTGGAGGAGGTAACGAACGGGTAGGTGCCATGGTCAACGTCCAAGAACGTTGCCTGGCCGCCTTCCATGAGCACCACTTCGCCGCGATCCAAGGCTTCATTCAACACAAACGTTGCGTCGATGACCATGGGGCGCACGCGCTCGGCGAAGGCGAGGAAGTACTCCACGACTTCCTCAACCTCGACGGCGCGGCGGTTGTAGACCTTCACCAGCAGCTCGTTCTTCTGCTTGAGGGACCCTTCCACCTTTTGGCGCAGGATGGACTCGTCGAAAAGGTCCTGAACGCGGATGCCCAGGCGGGCCACCTTGTCCATGTAGGCCGGGCCGATGCCGCGGCCGGTGGTGCCAATGGCACGTTTGCCAAGGAAACGCTCGGTGACCTTGTCCAGCACCTGGTGGTACGGGGCCACTAGGTGGGCGTTGGCGGAAATGCGCAGCTTGGACGTGTCCGCACCGCGGGCCTCTAGGCCCTCGATTTCCTCAAACAACGCCTCAAGGTTCACAACGCAGCCGTTGCCAATAATGGGTGTTGCATTGGGGCTCAGAATACCGGCAGGAAGGAGCTTGAGCTCATACTTCTCACCGCCTACGACTACGGTGTGCCCGGCGTTGTTTCCACCGTTGGGCTTCACTACATAGTCGACCAAACCACCCAGAAGATCTGTGGCTTTGCCTTTACCTTCGTCACCCCACTGGGCGCCGACGATTACGATTGCTGGCATGGGACCCTCCCCTTGCTCATAAGTTGAGCCGGACGCTGCAGAGACCAGCGGTTGTTCCGCCGTGCGGTGTCCGGGCACGAAAATACCCCTTGGGAACCACCGGCGTTCCTCAGCAATTACCGAGCCCGCAGGTGATCAAGGGGGTCTTACCCACTAAGTTTACCGGAATGCCGTAGCTCACGCACATTAACGCCACCACATGGAAGAAGCCCGTACACCGACCCGTCACATAATGCCGCTTAGATGCTCCTAAGCGGCATTATGTGACGGGTCGACGGGAACGCCAGACTGCCGTCGCACTTTATGCTGTCTTGAGGACACTAAAAGGAGTAGACTGCGTTTAGGACACTTCAATTGATATCCGGGAAAAGGGGAAATACCATGCTTTCCAACACCACCGACCAGGCTGCCGCAACTGCCATCCCGGCTTCTCAGCAAGCCACCGGCCTAGCAGATGGCGCAGCGCTCATCGCTTCCCTGACCCGGGTGCTAGCCGAATGGACGGCTCCGGAATTTCTCACCGCCGTTGCCGCACGCGAGGGCGTGGCCCTCGATCCAGGCGCCATCACCATGATCACCATACTCTCGCACAACGGGCCACTGCGGCCTTCTCACTTGGCTACCAACATGGTGACCGGAGCCTCCAATATCAGCAAAATTGTTGGCCGACTTTCGAGCGCTGGCCTGGTGGAGCGAGTTGCTGACCCCACCGATGCCAGGGCGCAACGGGTGCAGTTGAGCACTGCTGGTCACAAAGTTGCCGCTTCGTTAGTCCGCGCCGGCAATGGTTTGGTTGACCAGCTGCTGGACGGCTGGCCGGAGCGGGACTGCGCAGAGTTCACGCGCCTCCTGGCGAAATTCGAGAAATCCACCATCGTGTTGGCCGCACAGCTGGGCAACAAGCCCTAATTTTTATCCACGCAACAACTCCCAAGGAGTTTTGAAATGACAAGCACCACCACTCCCCGCACGTACATTGTCACCGGTGCAGGATCTGGCATCGGCGCCTCAACCGCTGCCCTGCTGCGTGAACGCGGCGAGACTGTTATTGGCGTTGACCTAAAGGGCGCCGAAATTGAAGCCGACCTCAGCACTGCTGCGGGCCGAAAGTCCGCCGCGGAAAGTGCCATTGACCTGGCCGGAGGCAGCATTGACGCAGTCATCGCCTGCGCCGGCATCGCGGCACCCATTCCATTGACCGTCAGCGTAAACTACTTCGGCGTCACCGAATTCCTGGAGTATCTGGCACCGGTCCTGGCCAAGAGCGCGGCGCCGCGTGCCGCCGTCGTCAGTTCCGCTGCGTCCTTGCAGGTCAACTCCCCCGAGCTCGTCGAGGCGCTGCTGTCCGGAGACGAGGCTGCCGCTCTGGAAATCGGAGCCGCATTGGCCGCCCAAGGGCCACGCGCCGGTTACCTGAATTACCCCTCAAGCAAGCGAGCATTGAGCCGCTGGATCCGCCGGGAATCCATCACTGCACGGTGGGCCGGGGCAGGCATCCCGCTCAACGCCGTTGCTCCGGGCACGGTCATTTCGCCGATGACTGAGAAAATGCTCGCCACCGAAAATGGCCGGAAGCTTGTTGATGACAACATGCCGATGCCGCTGAACTACCACTCGGAATCAATCGTTTTGGCCCGGCTGCTCGCCTGGCTGACCAGCGAGGAAAACACGCACACCACGGGCCAGACCATCTACATCGACGGTGGTGTTGACGCGACCCTGCGCGGAGACAATATCTGGGACTAATCCAATCAGGTTTAGCCGGCGTTGGCGGAGAGTGCAGCCTCCACCAACGCCAACCACTGGTCTGCTGAGGCTAGTGGGACCAGCACCCAGTCCTTGAACGGTCTGCCCATCCCGGACGGATCAAAAAGTGCCGCTTCGGGCAGAGCGAGCGCCGCAGCGTGGGTAGCAGAATCACGACCCAGTTTGAACGCCACTCCGTCTCCGTGGAGACAGCCAACGGCCTTGCCTCCGGCCATCAGCGAGATGGCCCCGAACATTTTTCCTACAGTGACGCCGGCATTGGCGATGTCGGCGGCAAGCACGCCAAACGCTTCGAGGGCGACCGGCGATGAGACTGGTTTCTCCATGCCCACATTATGACTCATGGTTGCTCCCGCGCCGAGGTCCACCGACGCAAAAATGCCGCCGCTCCCGCAAAATGCGGTAGCGGCGGCATTTGCCGTAAACGCTAGAGAGCGGCTTCGATCGCGGCCGTGGCCAACGGGTCGGAGTCGTTCAGGAACGTGGCAATGCGGGCGGCTTCATCGGACTCGCCGATGGCACCTGCCGCACGGCCCAGTGCGTAGAGCGCACGCAGGAAACCGCGGTTTCCCTCGTGTGAGAACGGTACCGGACCGGTTCCGCGCCAGCCATTGCGACGCAGCGCGTCCAGTCCACGGTGGTAGCCGGTGCGAGCGTAGGCGTAGGACTCAATGGTCCGGCCTTCCGCATACGCCTCGTCTGCCAGGATGGCCCACAAGAGCGACGACGTCGGGTTACCGGCGGCCAGATCAACGGCCTCATCTCCGGCATCCAAACGCGCCTGAACATCTACCTCAGCCGGGAGCAGTGTTGGCTCCGGGCCGAGGAGGTTCTTGCGGAAATCGTCAGACATTTACTTGAACGTCTTGCCTGCGGAGCCAAGCTGCGAGGCAGCTTCAACAACGCGTGCTGCCAGACCCTTTTCGGCCGAGGCGCCCCAGACGCGGGGATCGTAGAGCTTCTTGTTGCCAACTTCGCCGTCAACCTTCAGGACGCCGGAGTAGTTGGAGAACATGTGGTCAACAACCGGACGCGTGTAGGCGTACTGGGTGTCGGTGTCGATGTTCATCTTGATGACACCGAAGGAAACAGCGTCAGCAATTTCCTGATCGGAGGAGCCGGAGCCGCCGTGGAAGACCAAATCGAACGGGTTTTCCTTGCCGATCTTGGCACCAACGGCTGCCTGGATTTCCTTCAGGAGTTCCGGGCGCAGCTTGACGTTGCCAGCCTTGTACACGCCGTGCACGTTGCCGAAAGTCAGAGCCGTGATGTAGCGGCCGTATTCGCCGGAACCCAGGGCTTCAACGGTGGCCAGGCCGTCTTCAATGGTGGAGTACAGCTTGTCGTTGATGGCGTTCTCTACGCCGTCTTCCTCGCCGCCAACAGCACCGATTTCAACTTCGAGGATCATCTTGGCAGCGTGGGTGCGGGCCAGCAGTTCGCGGCCGATGCGCAGGTTCTCTTCGAGGGTTTCGTGCGAGCCGTCCCACATGTGGGAGTTGAAGATCGGGTCGCGGCCGGCCTTGACCTCTGCCTCGGAGGCTTCCAGCAGGGGCAGAACGAAGCCGTCCAGCTTGTCCTTGGGGCAGTGGTCGGTGTGCAGAGCCACGTTGATCGGGTAGTTCTTGGCAACTTCGCGAGCGAATGCTGCGAAGCCCAAGGAACCGGCGACCATGTCCTTGACGCTGGCGCCGGACCAGTAAGCTGCGCCACCGGTGGAAACCTGGATGATGCCGTCGGTTCCGGCATCGGCAAAGCCCTGAAGGGTTGCATTAAGAGTCTGTGAGGATGTCACGTTGACCGCGGGGTAGGCGAATCCGCCAGCCTTGGCGCGGTCGATCATTTCGGCATACTTGTCCGGTGTTGCAATGGGCATGAAAAGCTCCTCTGGGCTGAACGGTACAAAGGGGCTGACGACACGTCAGTCCCGCATGGCTAGCTCCATCTTAGCGATTGCACTCAAAGTGGCGAACAAGATGAAGCCATGGTTCAGTCTGTGGACATTTTTCCAAGCACGACGCCGGGCGGCAGTGGGTGGCGAGCGCCCGGAACTAGCTGACGCTCTGGTTAAACACGTGGCGGCGGATCCAGGCGTGCATGGCGATGCCGGCCGCGGACGCGGCGTTGATGGAGCGGGTGGAGCCGAACTGTTCAATGGACAACGTGGTTTCCGCTGCAGCGTGCACCTCGTCGCTCAGGCCGGGGCCCTCCTGGCCAAACACAAAGACGCAGTTGCGGGGCAGCTCATACGTTTCCAGCTGCTCGGAATCCGGGAAGATGTCAATGCCGATGATCGCCAAACCTTCGCCCTTCGCCCAGATAACAAAATCTTCGACCGTGGGGTGGTGGCGGACGTGCTGGTAGCGGTCGGTGACCATGGCCCCGCGCTTGTTCCAGCGCCGTCGTCCGATGATGTGCACTTCCTTGGCAAGGAACGCGTTGGCCGTGCGCACCACGGTGCCAATGTTCATATCATGCTGCCAGTTTTCGATGGCGACGTGGAATTCGTGGCGGCGGGTGTCCAGCTCGGCCACAATGGCGCCCATGCTCCAGTACCGGTACTCATCGAGCACGTTGCGCCGGTCCCCGTTGGCCAGCAGCTCCGGGTCCCAATGATCGCCTTCCGGCAACTCGCCTTCCCACGGACCAACGCCAACTTCATGGTGCAGCTCGGGGTATTCGGGCGTCTCCGCGGGGGCGCCAGCGTCCGGCGCGGGGGAAGTGTTGTTGGAATTGCTCACCGGTTAACTTTAGCCGTTCCGTCCCCGCGCCATTCCCGTGCCCGCGGGCGCATCTGACAGACTGGGGTTGAACACCTTATGTCCCATCAGGAGGAACCATGAGCAACGTGCAAAAACGCCAGCCCGCAGACATCGAGTGCTGGCTCACAGACATGGACGGCGTTCTGGTCCACGAAAACAAGGCCGTACCCGGGGCCGCAGACCTGATCCAGCGTTGGGTGGACACCTCCAAACGGTTCTTGGTGCTGACCAACAACTCCATTTACACCCCGCGCGACCTCGCTGCCCGGCTCAAAGCCTCCGGTTTGGAGATCCCCGAGGAGAACTTGTGGACCTCGGCCCTGGCCACCGCCCAGTTCCTCAAGTCCCAGATGCCGCACGGCCGCGCCTACGTTATTGGCGAGGCTGGATTGACGACGGCGCTGCACGAGGCAGGCTTCATCCTCACCGATCAGAAGCCCGATTACGTGGTGTTGGGTGAGACCCGGAGCTATTCCTTTGAGGCAATCACCAAGGCCATCCGCCTCATTGGTGACGGTGCCCGGTTCATCGCCACGAACCCGGACGCCACGGGCCCGTCCATGGAAGGTCCGCTGCCAGCCACGGGAGCCATCGCGGCGTTGATTACCAAGGCCACCGGCAGGGACCCCTATATTGTGGGCAAGCCCAACCCGATGATGTTCCGATCGGCAATGAACCGGATTCAGGCACATTCGGAAACCACCGCGATGATCGGTGACCGGATGGACACCGACATCATCGCCGGAATGGAGGCCGGGCTGCACACGGTGCTGGTCTTTACCGGCATCACTCAGCCCGAAGACATCGACGCCTACCCGTTCCGCCCCAACCAGGCGCTGGGTTCCGTGGCAGATCTGTTGGACCACCTCTAAAAATGTCCACCGCGGTGGCGGCCATCAAGGCCGCCACCGGGAACAAGGAGTGCACCACGAGTACCGTCACCAGATTGCTGCAATTATCCGACGTGGAAGAGCTGACGGCGCTCTTCACCAGCAATCGGGAATTCCTCCGACCTTGGGATCCGGTGCGCGAGGATGTTTTCTTCACAGAGACCAAGCAAGCCGAGCTGGTTCGCGTTGCACTGGATGCCTATCAAGGCGGCACCATGGTTCCGCTGGTGATACTGAACCCGGAAGGCCGTCTTGCCGGGCGCCTGAACATCAACGGGATCGTTCATGGGGCGCTCCAATCAGCCGCACTTGGCTATTGGATATCTGAATCTGAGAACGGTGCGGGACTTGCCAGCGCCGCCGTTGCCGAGGCAGCTGACTACGCGGCACAGCAACTTGGCCTCCACCGACTACAGGCTGAAACGTTGGTGCACAACATTCGCTCACAAAAGGTGTTGGCGAAGAACGGCTTCACGCGCTATGGTCTGGCTCCCAAATACCTGAAAATTGCTGGGCAGTGGCAGGACCACATCCTGTTCCAGCGAATCCTCGAGTCCGAGGAATAACAGCCGGAGGCGTGACGTCGGCCGGCGCTCCTTATGCTCCGGAGCCCAGCTGTCCCCCGGACGCCTCGAGGTAACAGTTGCCGCACAGTGATTCGTACCAGACGTCGGCACCCTCGATGGCGACCTGATCGCCGTCGAACACTATGTCATTGCCAACCCGGCGGGTGTTGAACATAGCTTTGCGGCCGCAGCGGCAGATGGTTTTCAGTTCCTCGAGGGAATGTGCGATTTCGAGCAGCCTGGCCGCTCCAGGGAAAGCGCGGGTGCGGAAGTCGGTCCGGAGTCCGTAGGCCAGCACCGGCACTCCGTCGAGGACGGCGATCCGGAAGAGGTCGTCAACCTGGGAGGGGTCCAAGAACTGGGCTTCATCCACCAAGAGGCAGGCCACGGGCGCCATGTCTACATGCTCCAGCAGCGCGTCGGGATCATCGCCGGCCACCTGAGTGGCAAAGAGTGCCCGGGCATCTGCGCCCGGAGGGATGACGAAGTCAACTTCCCTGCTGACGCCCAAGCGCGAAACAATGGAGCTTTCGCCCTTCGTGTCCACACCGGGCTTGGCCAACAGGACTCGTTGGCCGCGTTCCTCATAGTTGAAGGCTGCTTGCAACAGGCCCGTTGACTTGCCCGAATTCATGGCGCCATGACGGAAATAGAGCTTCGACAAAACTGTCCTCTCCCTGCCTTGAGCAAGGTTGTTAATTCTGGCTAAGCAGAAGTTACGAATCGGTACTTCTACCCCGGCAACAGCTACAGCCTGTCCGAGGCCTCGTCAGCGGATGCCGTGTTGCGCGTTCATGAGCGCACCGGGCACGCCGCCGACGAGATTCACAACATCACCTTGGCGGTTTAGGGCAGCTGGTTCAGGCCAGGCCGAGCTCGTCCTTGCCGAAGATGAACAGGTAAGGCACGTTGGCTTCTGCCTCGATGCGCTCCTTGGCTCCGGTGTCGCGGTCAACAATCACGGCGACGGCCACGATGTTGCCGCCTGCCTTGCGCACACCTTCGACGGCGGTCAGAGCGGAGCCACCCGTGGTGGAGGTGTCTTCCAGAACCACGACCTTGCGGCCATCGACTCCGGGGCCTTCAACCTGACGGCCCATGCCGTAGGACTTCTGCGCCTTACGGACAACGAACGCGTCAATGGCGCGGCCGGCATCACCGGCGGCGTGCATCAAGGCGGTACCAACGGGATCGGCGCCCATGGTCAAACCACCGGCGGTTTCAAATTCGATGCCGGCGTCATCCAGCATGGCCAACATGACGCGGCCGGCGAGGCGTGAGGCCTCGTGGTGGAGCGTGATGCGGCGCAGGTCGATGTAGTAATCGGCTTCCTTGCCGGAAGACAGGATTACCTTGCCGTGAACAACGGCCAGCTCCTTAACAAGTTCGAGTAAGCGGGCGCGGTCAGCAGCAAGTGTTGAGGTCATGGGATCCATTCTAAATGGATCCCATGACCTGCGCCGATCACCAGTCGTGAACCGTTCCATCAACAAGACGGTTGTACGGCAGGTACGCCTGCTGGTACGGGAACGCCTTAGCGGCTTCCTCGTTGAATTCCACACCGATGCCGGGCGCATCACCGGGGTGGAGGTAACCATCCTTGAACGTCATGGACTGCTGGAAGACCTCGTTGGTCTTATCCGAGTGCTGCATGTATTCCTGAATACCGTAGTTGTGGATGGCTAGGCCAACGTGCAACTGCGCGGCGAAACCGATAGGAGAGATATCGGTGGGGCCATGGAAACCGGACTTGATCTGGTACTGCGCGGCGTAGTCCATGACCTTCTTCAACGGCGAGATGCCGCCGAAGTGAGTCGAGGCAGCGCGCACGTAGTCAATGAGCTGTTCCTTGATCAACGTCTGGAAGTCATAGACAGTGTTGAAGATTTCACCAATAGCCAGCGGTGTGGTGGTGTGTGAACGCACCAGACGCAACGCTTCCTGGTTCTCTGCCGGGGTGCAGTCCTCCAACCAGAACAAGTCATACGGCTCCAACGACTTGCCCAACTTGGCGGCCTGGATCGGCGTCATGCGGTGGTGACCGTCGTGCAGCAGCGGGATCTCCGGACCAAATTCGTTCCGGACAGCTTCGAATACTGTGGGCAGGTGACGCAGGTACGCGCGGGTGTCCCAGTCTTCTTCCTGCGGGTACGTGCCACGACCGGCGGGCTCGTAATCGTAACGCTCCCCCGAAGCCTGAGCCTGGGCAGCAACACCGTACACAGCCTTGATGCCCGGAACAGCTGTCTGGATACGGATGGACTTGTAGCCCAATTCCAGGTGCTCACGCACGGAATCAAAGAGCTGAGGAAGATCGGCACCGGAGGCGTGGCCGTAAGCGCGCAAACCGTTACGTGAAGCACCGCCGAGGAGCTGGTATACCGGCAGGCCAGCGATCTTGCCCTTGATGTCCCACAACGCCATATCGACGGCGGCGATCGCGGCCATCGTGACCGGGCCGCGGCGCCAGTACGAGCTGCGGTAGATGAACTGCCAGGTGTCCTCGATGCGGTGCGGATCGCGACCGATCAGCAACTGAGCAACATGCTCCTTCAAGTACGCGGCCACGGCGAGCTCGCGCCCGTTCAGGGTCGCGTCACCAATACCAACAACACCTTCATCGGTGGTGACCTTCAAGGTCACGAAGTTACGGCTGGGACTAGTGACAAATACTTCTGCGGAAACAATTTTCACGCGATAATTCCTCTCTTGTGAGAGCGCCCGGTATTTACGCCCAGCAGCTCAGCGTTGCGTGCTTCCCATTTCTTGCGAGCCCAGTAGACCCAGTTCTTCTCGAGTCGGCAGGCCTTCCCAGTCACCCTTGGTGCTCACCGCGAAGGCCCCCATGAGGTTGCCCCTACGGAGTCGGGCCTCGATAGGCTCACCGTCTAAGAGCCCTGACAAATATCCGGCGGTAAAGGCGTCGCCCGCTCCCACCGTGTCAACGGAGCTGACGGGCAAAGCCGCCACATGAAAACGTCCCGCAGCTGTGTAAACCTCCGCGCCGTCGGCACCAAGTTTCACCACGACCTCTTCGACGCCTTGATCCAGCAATTCTGCTGCCAGAGTCGGTATCGCCAGATCCTGCGTGGACTCGTTGGGGCGAGCAGAAAGCAGGCCCAGTTCGTCCTCCGAGGCGACCACTATTTTCACGTGCCGGGCTACCCGCGAAAGTACATCGCGGGCTTCCTGTCTCGACCACAGCTTGTTGCGATAGTTCACGTCCAAAGAGAGAATCATGCCTCGGCCGGCAGCCTCGGCGGCCGCGTAGTCAAAGGCCTCACGGGCATGAGGTGACAGCGCCGGCGTAATCCCCGTCAAATGCAGCAGCCTCGCGGATGCTGCCAAAGCGGGCTCGACATCCGTGAGGCTGACTTCCGATCCTGCCGAACCTTGGCGGTAGTACAGCGCCCTGCTAATGTCAGCCGTGCGTTGTTCGAGGAACATGACGCCCGTGGCCCGGTCTGGATCCACCGAAATTTGCCCATCAACTGCTTCAGCTCGAAGCTGGCGCCGGATGAACTCTCCGTGCGGATCCTGTCCTATCCGGCCTACCCATTTGGTGGCATGCCCCAATCGCGACATCGCAACAGCTACATTGGCCTCGCTGCCGGCCATGTGCGTTGTCAATGGTCCCCCCTGCGCCAACGGCCCCTGGGACCGCAATGAGACCATTGCCTCACCGAAAGTCAGCAGCTCTACCGCCGTCATTGCAGCCGACTTTTTGCCCCGAAACGACTGGCCGCCGCGAGATATTCACGAGCGCGTTCTCGCAGTGGTCCCAGATCTCCTCCCGCCGAGGCCGCATCACCAACGAGCGGCCCACCCGGCCCGACCGCGAGCGCACCGAGGTTCCAGTACTCCTCGGTTTCCTTCAACCCGACGCCGCCAACGGCGATAAACGGCACCTGCGGGAATGGATCCCGCAGCGCCTTCAGGTATTTTGGGCCACCCGACGAGGCGGGGAACAGCTTGATTAGCGTGGCTCCCTGGATCATCCCCGCGTTGATCTCCGTTGGCGTCAATGCCCCAGCTACCACGGGCAGGCCCTGCCGGACACCTTCGGCAACAGCCTCACAAATTGCGGGGGTGACGATGAACTGGCCACCGGCGGCAATGACGTCAGTAACGTTTTGCACGGTCAGTACGGTGCCCGCTCCCACCTGCGCTCCGACGGGCGCCTTGGCTCGGATCTCTGTAATCGCAGCGAGCGCATCGGGCGTCGTGAGCGCGACCTCCACATAGCGAAAACCTTCCTCCATGAGCGCCAGCGCCGCATCAGCCGCGAATTTTCCGCTGCTGCCACGAACAATGCCAATCAATCCGGCCTTTTGCACACCGGCCACAAACTCTTCAGGAGTTTCCATTGCTTCCATCACCATTCTGCAAATGAGCCGTCGGAGTGTCGCCATACGGGGCCGCGCCACGCATGGCCGCGCTTGTCGGCTTCCCGCACAGCGTTTTCATCTATTTCAATGCCGAGCCCGGCCCCGGTGAGACGTTCAAAATGACCGTCAACAAACTTCAGAGGCTCGGTGTTGGCGACATAATCCAGCACCTCGGCACCCTTGTTGTAGTGGATACCAATACTTTGCTCCTGGATGAGGTAGTTCGGCGTCGAAAAACCAACCTGCAAACATGCGGCCAGGGCGAGCGGACCCAAGGGGCAATGTGGTGCCAACTGGACGTCATAAACTTCCGCGAGAGCCGCAATCTTGCGTACCTCCGTAATGCCACCGGCGTGGGACAAATCTGGCTGGGCTACCGCGATTCCGGCCTGAAGCGCCGGCAAGAATTCCTGCCGGTTATAGAGCCGCTCACCTGTTGCCACGGGAATCGTAGTGGACGAGACGAACTGTGCCAGCAGATGCGAGTTCTCCGGAACTACTGGCTCCTCCAAGAAGAAGGGACGGAACGGCTCTAACAAGGGCGCCACTTTTCGGGCGTTCGCCAGCGTGAAGCGACCGTGAAAATCGACGGCGACATCCCGGTGTTCCCCCAACACTTCGCGAGCCGCGGCGACACGGCGCACAACGCCGTCGATCTCGGCAACTGTCCCCAACGGACTCATCTTGCCACTCGCGTTCATCTTTACGGCGGTCAGTCCGACTTCCAGCTGAGCTGCAATGGAATCGGCAACCTCATCCGGTTCGTCACCGCCGACCCACCCATAAGCGCGGATCCGGTCCCGGACGTGGCCGCCCAGCAACTGGTGCACTGGGGTGTTGAAGTGTTTCCCGGCGATATCCCACAAAGCCTGATCCAGTCCGGAAACGGCGCTCGAAAGGATCGGCCCACCCCGGTAGAACGAGCCCTTGGTCATAACCTGCCAGTGGTCCTCGATCCGGAGAGCATCCTGCTCCATGAGAATTTCGGACAGCTGATCCACGGCGGTCCGAACCGTTTCGCTTCTGCCTTCGCAGGTCGCCTCGCCCCATCCAACGATTCCGCTGGAGGTTTCGATCCGGACAAACAACCAGCGCGGCGGCACCAGGAATGTTTCAATCTTGACGATCTTAGTCACCGACGGTACCTATCCCTTGGTCGCGCCGGCGGTCATACCGGACACAATGTACTTCTGCGTGAAGAGCGCAATGATCATAATCGGCACGGTCACCACGGTGGCCGCAGCCATGAGTCCACCCCAGTCGATACTGGCGTAAGAGACAAAGTCAAAGATGGCTACCGGCAGAGTTTTTGTCTTGGATCCGGAAAGAACCAAGGCGAACATGAAGTTGTTCCACGAGAAAATGAACGACAGGATTCCGGCGGTGGCCATGCCTCCCACCGACAAGGGCAAGGTGATCCGCTGGAAAGCGCCAATCGGTGTCAATCCATCGACCTGTGCCGACTCTTCCAATTCCAACGGCATCGAGTCGAAGTAGCTCATCATGATGTAGACAATCAATGGCAAGGCCACAAACATGTGGCTCAGGATCAAAACGGTGAAGCCGCCAACCATTTTCATGTTGGAGAAGACGTAGTACCAAGGCACGAGCAAGGAGATACCCGGGATAACGCGCGCCATAAGAACCACGAGCGCCGAACGATGCATGGTGAATCGGCTCATGGCATACGCGGCAGGTACACCGAGGACCAGGGACAAGATGGTGGAGACTGTGGCAACCCAGAAGCTATTGAAGATGAAGACGAAATAGTTATTGCGGGTCAACACATTGGCGTAATTTTCCCATGTGGGGGTGAAGAAGAAGGTCTTCGAGGAATCGTAGATATCCACATTTGTCTTCAAGGAAGAGGCTACGAGCCAGGCCAGAGGCGCTAGCAGGAAGAGAACAACGAGCGCCAACGCCACAAAGCGAAAACGCTTATACGCAAGCGCCCCTAGCGGACGGCGCCTGGCCGTATTGGCTCTCCGGCCGGTCACGGTTGGCTGACTATTCGGCGTACTGATTGTGCTTGACATCTACTTGCTGCCTTTCTTACGCCGGGTCAGGATCCACATGACGCCAATGATGATGAAGAAGAAGATCATGAGAACGGCGGATGACAAGCCATACTCGTTGTAATCGAAGCTGAGGCCATACGCGTAGACGTTCAGGGTCTCAACCTCATGGAATGAACCGCCGCCCTTGCCCTTGGTGGCATAGAGGATGTCGAAGGTCTTCAGCGCATCAATGCTTCGCAGGAGAATAGCGACGATCACGGTGGGCATCATGAGCGGCAGCGTTACATAGATGAATCGCTGCCAGGCGTTCGCGCCGTCCATTCGGGCGGCCTCGTCCGGCTCATCCGACAGAGAGGTCAGACCCGCGAGCAGGATGAGTACAACCATGGGGGTCCACTGCCAGATATCCATAAAGATGGTGGTGGGAAGTGCTGTGTGTTGGCCCGAGAGCCAGGGCTGAGGGGGAATACCAACCCAGCCCAGCATCTGGTTGGCGAAGCCAATGTTCGGATCGAAAATGAGCCGCCACATCATGCCAACGGCAACCGGGGTGGCTACCAGGGGTAGCAGGATAGCGACACGGACCCACTTTTCACCGCGGAATGGACGCCACAACAACAGGGCGATCATCATTCCAAGAACTACCTCAACAACCAAGGCCGTGATAGTGAAAAATGCGGTGCGTCCAGTAGCCGGCCAGAATCGCTCGGTATCCGAGAGCACCTCAAGGTAGTTGGCGAAACCGATGAAGTCGGATGGTGCACGAACGGATCCGTGCGAGTCAGTCAGACTCAGGTAAACGGTCCACACGAGGGGAAAAATGATCAACAGTCCGACAAAAATCATGGCGGGGGCGGCAAACAACCATTTTCTATGATGGTTGGCCCAATCCGAGAAATTCTTCGGCTTCTTTGTTCCCCTGGCAACGGTGCCGGGGCTTGTGGAAACAGACATGGTTCACCTAAGGAGTTGGCGTGATGGGCTGATGTGGGGCGCTGAATGCACCCCAATAAGATTCAAGGAGTTTGCCGGGAGCGGCGGCAGCACGCCACCGCTCCCTACAAACTAGCGACCGTCAGAGTCGAGGAACTCCTGGAACGCCGTGTTGGCCTTGTCTGCGGCAGCCGCCGAATCGCCGCCAGTAATGGCGGTGACGATGGGCTCACCCACGATTTCACGAGCCTTACCAACAGTCACAACGAGCGGGCGGTCATGCCCTACGCCGTTCTCGGCGCTGACAGCAATCGCCGCAGCCAAATCCTTTGGGTAGGTAGAGGTGCCCTCAGGATCTGCCCAAACGGATGCGCGCGGACCGGGAACGCCAGCCTTCTGCGCCGCAAGGGTACGTTCCTTCGTAGTTGCCCACTCAATGAACTTCCAGGCGTTGTCCTGATTGCCCGAGGCCGAGTTGACTGCCAGGCCCCAGGAGGGAATGTTGTATGGCTTGGAACCGGCGGGCCCGGCGGGGATGGGCGCGAAGCCAACCTTGTCGGAAACCTTCGACTTGGCCGGGTCGGTTGCATTCTTGTAGAGCGAATCGGCTTCCGTGTAGAAAGCAGCACTTCCCTGAGTGAAGATAGCCATGGCTTCCGGCCAGCTCATATCCGTGCTGACATTTTCGGGGCCATAGTTGTGGATAAGCCCACCGTAGTATGCGTAGGCCTTCTTGGCAGCGTCGGAAGAGACGGCCGACTTTCCGGCCTCATCGATGAAGTCTCCACCAAAGCTGTAGAGGAAGCTTGAGAACTGAGTCACCGCAGCCGACTTATTGGTGCGGGCAACAAAGCCTGCGACGCCGGCGTTTGCCTCGGAAATAGTTTTGGCTGCCGATTCCAGCTCCTCCATAGTGGCCGGCACCTTCAGGCCAGCTGCCTCGAGGAGATCCTTACGGTAGTACAGGACTTCGCGCTCGGTAATGATGGGAACTCCAACTACTTTCCCTTCAAACGTCGTAGCCGACTTGGGCCCATCCTGGTAGTCGGCCCAGTTCCAGTCGGCATTGCTGGATACGTGCTCAGTGAGGTCGGCCAGGTACGTGTTCTGTGCAAATGACTTACCTTCCTGAAGCGGGCGGTACATCATGACGTCAATCTCGTCGCTGCCGGCGTTGAGCTTCACGTTGTACTGGTCGGAGAGCTGATCTTCACCAAGTTGTGTCAGCTCAACCTTGAGGCCACTAGCCTTCTCAAATTCGGGGATGGCGGCCTTGATTCCATCTGTCCAAACATGGTTGGCCAGCGTAACCCGGACAGTTCCGGAGGCTTCGGCGTCACTGCCAGAACCACATGCCGTGATACCAAACGGTACGAGGGATGCAACAGCCATGAGCTGAAGTACAGAGCGTCGCTTCATTACGACTTCCTTTGCGTTGTAAGGGAAAACCAGAAACAGACTCGTGAAGAAATTTGATTAAGTCTGCGTTATTAGTGATCTTAGACACATAAGGACTACATAATCAACTGTTTCTGAAGATATGTATGACAGCTACACTTTCCTCATGACAACTCCAATGGCGGAATCAGGGCACCCAAAGGCAAACGACACCCTTAAACGTCGCCCTGGCCCGGCTGGCTCCGTCATCAACTCCTTCATCAAGGAGGATCTTCACTCCGCACTCGTGGACAAACTGGGACTTGCAATTGTCACGAAGGAATACCCGCCGCAAAGCTTGATCCACATGGCAGATCTCGAAGAGCGCTTCGGTGTGTCGCGCTCTGTTGTCCGTGAGGTTATTCGTGTGCTCTCCTCCATGGGCCTGGTGACGTCCAAGCGGCGCTTGGGCACGGTGGTCCAGCCGGAGCGCGATTGGAACTTGTTTGACGCAGCCGTGATTCGGTGGCGGCTTGCCTCGGACCAGCGGTTGGAACAACTCAGGAGCTTGAGCGACCTACGGGTTGCCATCGAACCTCACGCTGCCCGGCTGGCCGCACAGCAGGCACCTTCATCCTCCGCCAGTGAGCTTGTCGGCCTCTCCGCAAAAATGTGGGCCGCCGCGCAGGTTGGTCACATCGAGGAATTCCTGGAACTGGACATCAAGTTTCATTCGCTGGTCTTGGAGGCTTCAGGGAATCCCATGTTCGCCCAGCTTCACTCCCTTGTCACCGAGATATTGGTGGGGCGTACGGAACATGGACTGATGCCTCTCACACCTGACCACGAGGCTTTGCAATTTCATGTTGATGTGGCGACTGCCATCCAACACGGCGACGCCGACGGAGCGCAGGCGGCAATGACCAAGATTGTGTACCAATCGATTGAAGAATCATCGACCATCTGGGATCGCGCCCATCCTGGCAATCAGGGCTGATTTCTTTTTCGGTTTCTAAATGGGCGCAGGCAACACAGCCGAAATACGCACAAGCTACGCTAGTCACATGCGCGAACTACAGGCACAGATCATTGCAGAACTCGGCGTCCAGCCCACGATTGACCCGACGGTGGAAATCGCTCGGCGGGTGGGGTTCTTGAAGGACTACCTCAAGAGCACCGGCACAAAGGGCTACGTGCTGGGCATCAGCGGTGGGCTCGATTCTTCGCTGGCCGGCCGCTTGGCGCAGCTGGCCGTTGAGGAACTCGCAGACGAAGGAATCGACGCGAACTTCATCGCCGTACGCCTCCCCTATGGCGTCCAACATGACGAAGATGACGCCCAGGCGGCCCTGAAGTTCATCAACGCCAAGACCGAATGGACGTTCAACATCGCCCCGGCCGTTGATGGCTTTGAGGCCGAGTTCGCTAAGACCTCAAGGGACGATGTCACGGATTTCAACAAGGGCAACATCAAGGCCCGTTCCCGCATGATCGCCCAGTATGCGCTGGCCGGCCATGACAACCTGTTGGTCATCGGCACCGACCACGCGGCAGAGTCCGTTACGGGCTTCTTCACAAAATTTGGTGACGGTGGTGCAGACATCCTGCCCCTGTTCACCCTGAATAAGCGCCAGAACCGGGCGCTGCTGCAGGAGCTGGGCGCCCCCGAACAGATTTGGAACAAGGTACCAACTGCGGACCTTCTTGACGGCGTCCCCGGCCGCACCGACGAGGACGAGCTCGGCATCACCTACAACGAAATTGACGACTACCTCGAGGGAAAAACTATCCCTGAGGCAGCCGCCGAATCCATTGAAACTAGGTATCTACGGAGCCGACACAAGCGCACGGTGCCTGTGTCCTTGCTTGATTCCTGGTGGAAGTAGCTCCGTTACAACGTCAGTGTTACTTAGTCAGTGAGTCCACGTATTCCTGGTTCTCGCCGATCCACTTCTCAATAATCGCTGTGTAATCCGTGGTCTTCTCGCCGCCAAACATGGCGTTCTCCAAGGAGGCCAGCGTCTTGGAGTCCATCTTGAAGTCCTTGAGCCACTGGTTCAGGGTGGGGTAGTCCTTGTCGAAGTCCAGACGTGAGTAGCTATGGACACCCTCTGCCTCACCCAAAAGACCCTTGGGGTCCTTCAGGTCCTTGACTGGGAAAGCGTCATAGGCCCAGTGCGGGCGCCACAGCGTCACAGCAATGTTCTCGCCCTTGGTGCTGGCTGCCTTCAGTTCTGAAAGCATGGCGGGGGTGGAGGAAGTCAGGTACTCCATCTTGTCCAAGCCATAACCTGGGATGACATCCTCACTGGTGACCTTGGTCAAGCCAGCACCGGGCTCAATGCCAACAATCCTGTTACCAAACGAGTCAGCATTAGCCGCCAGCTCATCGAGAGAGTCGATGGGGGCATCCGCGTTGACAGCGATCGTCAGCTTGGCGTCATCATTCCAGACGCCCAGATCGGTGAGCTTGTCGCCATACTCTTCAATGTAGCTTTTGTGCGTGACCGGCAACCAAGTATCTAGAGCTACGTCGTAGTCGCCCGTTGAAAGTCCGGAGTAGGCAGGAGCCACGTCCGCATTTTCCAGTTCGACGTCGTATCCCTTTTCATCAAGGATCACCTTCCACAGCTCCGAGGCCGCGATGCCCTCATCCCAGCCATTGAAGACGGCAATGGAGACGTCCTTCTTGTCACCATTCTCCAAGGCCGCGCTCGTTCCGGAGCCACAAGCACTCAGCCCCAGGGCTACGGTTGCTGCAAGGGCAGTCACAACTAAGAATTTCTTGTTCATGATTCATTCCTTTCATTGGCAGCACTAAACACATTGCTGCCGCGATTGGTTTGCAAAACTATTTTTCGCAGGCGCCTAGGCGTTCTTCTTGCCGCGCTTTGCTGTGCTGTTAGTGCCGAAACTTGCCGTGACGCGGTCAAGGTAAATGGCCAAAATAACGACGGCGATGCCAGCTTCGAAGCCGAGTCCAGCATCGATTCGGCCCAGGCTGGCAACAACATCTCCACCCAAGCCGCCAGCTCCGACCATGCCGGCAATGACCACCATGGACAGCGAGAGCATGATGACCTGGTTTACACCGGCCATGATGGTGGGGCGCGCCAACGGCAGCTGAATCTGGCGAAGGATGCGGCCCGGGCTGGAACCGAAAGCGTGCCCGGCCTCAACCACTTCCTTGTCCACGCCACGAATGCCCAGTTCGGTGAAGCGGACGCCGGGGGCCATGGAGAAGATGATCGTGGCGACGATCCCTGGGACCACACCAACCCGGAACATGACGAGGGCAGGAATCAGATAAACCATGGCGGGCATGGTCTGCATGAAGTCCAAAATGGGTTTGATGATCGACGACGCCCGGTTTGATCTGGCGGCCAAGATGCCCAGCGGAATGCTGATGGCAACGGCAACAACGGTGGCAATCAGTACCAGAGCGAGGGAATCCATCGCGTTCTCCCACTGGTCGACGCCGACAATAACGGCAAAGCCGATGACTGTTCCAACGCCCAGCTTCCAGCCACTGACCCACCACGCAATCGCAGCCAAAACGACGATGACGACCCAGTAGGGCGGTGCCGCAAACAACCATTCGATTCCGTCATAGGCGCCGACAAGAATGGCGCGGATCAAATCGAAGAAGGCATCCAGCGTAGTGGTCAGCCAATCAAGGCCCACTTCTACCCATTCGCCCAACGGGATCCTAAAAATCGGTTCCATTATGCGTCTCCTTCGGTCAGCGCCAGCGCGGCGGTGACATCTTGTTCGGGGATGGGTGCAACGGCCGTATCAACCACTGGGAGATCACCTGTGGTTGAGGGAACGTTGCCCAAGGCGGCCAACAGCGTGACTCGCGGCAAGGCACCAACGAGCCGTCCGGCGTCGTCCACTACAGGCAGGGGAATAGGGCTCTCAACGGCGCGTCCAAAGAGATCGTTCAATGCGGTGTCGGGGCTGACCGGTTCAATACCAACCCGAACCACGGCGCTCAGATCGGAGCTGTGCGCCTCAACCTGCTTCATGACGTCGCGGTCACGCACGATGCCCAGATAATTGCGACGGCGATCAACAACAAACGCTGCGGAAACCTGCAGGTCACGCATGGTGCGCAGGGCGTTGCGCGGCCCGCCGGAAAGGTTGACGACTGCCAGCGGCGGTTCCATCACGCCACCTGCCGTCAGCACACGGGTCCGGTCCACATCCTGCACAAACTGGGCCACATAATCGTTGGCCGGGTTGGTCAGAATTTCATCCGGCGTGCCGATCTGAACAATCTCGCCGTCGCGCATGACGGCGATCCTGTCACCGAGGAACATGGCCTCGTTGAGATCGTGGGTGATGAAGACTATGGTCTTGTCCAGCTCAGATTGCAGGAGGACCAGCTGTTCCTGCATCTCGCGGCGGATCAGCGGATCGAGTGCGGAAAAGGCCTCATCCATCAACAGAATGTCCGTTTCGGCGGACAGTGCGCGGGCCAGACCAACACGCTGCTGCATGCCGCCGGAGAGCTCGCTAGGGTACTTTTCGCCCCAACCATCAAGGCCAACCAGGGTGAGAATCTTCTCGGCGCGGGCCAGTCGCTCAGCCTTTGCCACGCCCTGCACTTCTAGTGCGTAGGCGGCGTTTTCTAGCACGGTGCGGTGCGGCATCAGGGCGAAGTGCTGGAAGACCATGGATATCTTTTGCTGGCGGACCCGGCGCAGTTCCTTGTCGCTGACCTTGGAAATGTCGGTTCCACCCACCACCACGGAGCCCTGGGTCGGTGCCCACAGCCCGTTGAGGGTGCGGATCAGCGTGGACTTGCCAGAGCCGGAAAGGCCCATGACCACAAAAATCTCACCCTTTTTGACCTCAAAGGAGGCATCGATGACGGCGGCTGTGCCCAGCGCGGTCAATTCATGGCGCTTCTTGCCACCCTTGAGCCGCTTAATGACCTCTGCAGGGCGCTTGCCAAATACCTTGTAAACATTCTTGACGCTCAGTGCGATATCGTTTTCGGCGTTCTTGATTCCGGCGTCATTGGCAACATTTTGCGTTGCATCATTCGTGGATTCGTACACTGTGGATTCGTACACGTAGTACCCATCTACGCAAGCGTTCGCACCCATGGCCAAGGGCCGCGGATCGGGCGAACGGTCGCGATTGGTGTTTTCGTGCTGCAGGCGTTGTTACGCGTCAAACTCTTCGCTTCCCCGCACGCCCCGGCCGGGGCAGCAAGGAAAGACGGCCCCACGGATGGTGAGGAACGGGAAGCTATCCCTGCCGCCAGTTCGACGGCCTGTGTCTGGCTGCCTCGTGCGGATGCAAGGATGATTCGTCATCTTGTGCACCGGCTCATGGCAGTTGCCCGCAGGCTTGTCGGTCTACTGGTTCACCTCCACGCTAACAGAGACATTTTCACTATCAGCGTAATTTTGCCGTTTTTTCGCCTCCATAACCCACAAAGTCAACACATCCCATCGAGCACTGGCGGCTGAGCGGGCGTTACCATTTTGTAACCAAAGTGGAATTATGCGCCTTTTCTGGGCATTTCAATGGTGTCTCTGCCCACAGTTATTCCATTCGCGAGGCATTTCTTGCAACCCGCCTCCGGCATTTCCTTGATAGCTTGGATAGGTGAAGATTGCTACCTGGAATGTGAACTCGCTGCGCGCCCGTGCCGACCGCGTGGAGGACTGGCTGCGCCGTACCGACGCCGATGTGCTGGCCATCCAAGAAACCAAGTGCAAGGACGAGAACTTCCCCTGGGAACTCTTTGAAAACAACGGTTACGAGGTGGCCCACTTCGGCTTTAGCCAGTGGAACGGCGTTGCCATCGCCTCCCGAGTTGGCCTGGAAGACGTGGAACGCACCTTCTCCGGCCAGCCGGCGTTTGGCAAGGGCGGCAAGGACCCCGTTCAGGAGGCCCGCGCCATCGCCGCCACGTGTAACGGCGTGCGCATCTGGAGCCTGTACGTTCCCAATGGCCGTGCCCTTGATGACGAGCACATGCCCTACAAACTTTCCTGGCTGGACGAGCTCAAGAACCAGGCCACCGGCTGGCTCGCGGAGGACCCCAACGCCCAGATCGCCCTCATGGGTGACTGGAACATCGCACCCAAGGACGACGACGTCTGGGACATAGACTTCTTCCGCGCCCAGGGTTTGACCCACGTCAGCGAACCCGAACGCGCGGCATTCTCGGCGTTTGAAGCGGCAGGTTTTGCCGACGTCGTACGTCCCCTGCATCCGGGGCCCGGCGTTTACACCTACTGGGACTACACCCAGCTTCGCTTCCCCAAAAAAGAAGGAATGCGCATTGACTTTGTGATGGCTTCCCCGGCCTTGGCTGCGCGCGTGACCTCCGCCGAGATTGACCGTGAGGAACGCAAGGGCAAGGGTGCTTCCGACCACGCGCCCGTAATTGTGGAGCTGGGCTGATCCATGACGGGCGGGCTGTACTTGGGCGGGGTGCAACTTCCTTTTATCTCCACCCTGCGCGTCTACCTACCGCGTGAGGCCTACGCCCCCGCCGAGTTTGCCTATCTTCAAAGCAGGATGGAGCCGGAACAAAATGCCATCAGCGTCGATGCCAGCGAACTAGCAGACTCATTGGGGCGGGTCAGCCGGAAGCTTCCAAATCCACTTCCGACGGCGGATGGGGACCGGGTGCGCGTGCTCACCATGGGCGAGGACGAACCGACGTTGTACGCGCCTAACCAGGTAGTTGCCCGGTCCATTGCCAGCGCGGCCGAGCTGATTGCCGGAAACATGGAACAGCTGGCTACGCTGATCCTCTCCCAAGAGGAGTGGACATTGGATGTGGAACGCGCCTCGACGAGCCACTACCTGGAGATGCCCCTGCAGACCCGGTCGTCGACATGGGGCATCCCCTTTAGTTGGTTCATCCTGATTTATGCCAACGATCGCATGGAAGTTGTTGAGGCCAACGGCCGGATCCTCACGGTACGGATTCAAGTACCTGTGGCCACGGCCGTTGGCCGGGCCAAACGCACCCTAGACATGCTGGCCACGATGGCTCCCGACCTTGACTTGTTCACTGAACTGACGGACCTGCTCAACTGGCTTTCTGGTTTCAGCGAGGCAGGTGTGGTCGAGCTTGATTATGGTCCCGTGGCCAACAAGGTGCACCCCGATGACTCACCAGCCGATGTGCACATGGGATTGGAATGCTTGGCAGAAGGTGATTTCACCGGCGCGGCGGCCGCGTACCGCAGGCTCGCCAACCGGTGGATGCCGATCAGGCAGCTGGCCCGAGCCAGCTAACCCTGCGGCTGTGCCGTGGATTCGCGGTGGATCAGCCGAAACGGCATAAGTTCTTCTTGGATGGCCCCGATTTCTCCATCTAGCTCCGCAAGGAGCATTTGTGCGGCCCGCCGCCCGTGCTCCAGAGGTTTTTGCGCGATGGTGGACAGGCCGGCAGGTGCCGAGAAATCGTGGTCGTCAATGCCGATCACCGACAAGTCTTCGGGAACGCGAATGCCGCGTCGCCGAGCCTCAAACATCAACCCCAGCGCCATTTCATCGGAGCCACAGAACACAGCCGTGGGGCGCTCCCCCGGCAGGTCAAATAGACGGACAGCCGCCGCCACGCCCTCAGTCACGGTGTAGTCGCCGGCGATGTTCCATTCAGGACGAAGTTCCAGGCCAGCATGGCGCATGGTGGCCTCGAATGCCTCCGAGCGCAGTGCCGGAACGACGAAGTTCTTCTCATCGTTGATGCCGCCGCGCAGATGCCCGATCTTCCGATGGCCAAGGTCAATAAGGTGTTGGGTCGCTGCGGCAGCGGCCGCCGAGTCATCCACGTGCACACCCCGGCAGCCCTCAACCGGACCGCCAACCGAAATCATGGGAACCTGGGTTCGCTGCAGCTCCGTCAGTTCCGTGGCCGTAAGCCCTAGGCAAAGAACCACCAACGCGTCGATCTGCTTACGGACCATTTGTTCGGTAAACCGACGCTGTTGACCGTGCAGGTAGCCGCCAAGACTGAACAGCAGCAAGTTGTAGCCGTGCTCGCGCAACTCCTGGTCAATACCTTCCAACGCATGCGCAAAGTACCACCGGTCGATGAACGGAACGAGCACTCCCACGGTTTTAGTCCTCCCCGTGGCCAATCTCGTGGCCGACGGGGATGGCACGTAGCCCAGTTCCTGGGCCGCGGCCAGAACTCGTTCCCGGGTGGCGGCGTTGACCTTGGGGAGGCCCCGCAGGGCACGTGAAACAGTTGCTGTAGAGACTTCTGCGCGTGCGGCAACGTCATCAATACTGACCCTCATGCCCTGCCTCCTTCACTCTTCCCCGGCCTTGCGCTATTGGGGCCGCCTGCCCCGCCTAGCCGGTAGTTTCCGGCGAAGCCGGATCATGCCCCACAGCCCCAAACAGACCAGCAACAATCCTAACGCCCACATTAGAGCCGGCTGTCCGGTGAGCTCAAGCCATAGCGTCACAGCGAAGAGGACAACCGCCCAAAAACCGAGAAACCCAATGATGATGTCAAAATCCTCGGCACTCTTTTGCTTGCTTGTGGGGATGTGCAGGGCATTCTCAGGCTCGTTCTGCTTGCGCCCCATGGCCTATTTCACCGCCCCTGCCGTCAGACCAGCCACGATCTTGCGCTGGAAGATCAACACCAGGATCACCAATGGAATAGTGACCACAGTTCCGGCCGCCATGACTGCCGTATACGGTTCTTGGTGGGGCTCGGAACCGGCAAAGCGGGCGATGGCCACGGTGACCGTTTGGGTAGCGTCATTGGAGAGGATGCTGGCAATCAAGTATTCGTTCCATGAAGCGATGAAGGCAAGGATCGCGGTAGTAAATACTGCCGGTGCCGCCAACGGCATGATGATCTTGCGGAACGCCTGCCCCTGCGTGCACCCGTCGATGCGGGCCGCCTCCTCCAACTCCCAAGGCATTTCCTGGAAGAAGGACGTCAGCGTGTACACGGTCAATGGCAAAACGAAGGAGATGTTCGGAATGATCATCGCCTGGTAGGTGCCGATCCAGCCAATGTTTCCAAAGAGCTGAAACAGCGGGGTGACGATGGCGACGCCCGGGAACATCGAGGCACCCAAGACCACACCCAGCACTATAAATTTGCCACGGAATTTCAGCCGGGCCAGCGCGTAAGCTGCGAAGACCCCGAACAGCAGGGCCACAACGGTGGTCACGGCGGAGATGAACAGCGAGTTCAGCAGCGCCCGGTCTAGGTGGTTGCCCATCTGGGATGAGAACGCCGTCTTAAAGTTATCCCAAGTGACGTGGGTAAAAAACGGGGTCGAATCAAAGGTGTAGCCAACGTCTCGGAAGGCGGTGACAATCATCCAGTAAAACGGCAGCAGACACCAGATGACGATGACGGCGGCGCTGACATAGGTGCGGGTGCTGGACCAATTTTCCCTGCGCCTAGCCACTGACTTGGCAGCAGCAGTATGGTCATTCACGGTAGAGATTGTGGTGCTCATTTCGTTTTCCCCCTTGCCCCGAAACTTGCGGACTCAACGGCGCTGGCCCCGAGGAACCGCACAAAGATAAATGCCACGATGAAGATGATCAGGAAGGTGATGGTGGACAGGGCCGCCGCGGAATTGAAGCCGACGCGAATCTGGTTGACCACCAAGATGGACAGTGTGGTGGTGCCGTTGGCGCCGCCCGTCATGATGGCTGGCAGATCGTACATGCGCAAGGCATCAAGGACGCGGAACAAGATGGCCACCATGAGCGCCGGCTTGACCAGCGGCAGGGTGATGAGGCGGAAGCGTTGCCACGCCGATGCGCCGTCGACCTTGGCTGCCTCATACACCTCGGCAGGGATCATCTGCAGCCCGGCTAGGATGAGCAACGCCATGAATGGGGTTGTCTTCCAAACGTCGGCGATGATGATGGCCGCCTGGGCGGGGCCCTGGCTACCGGTCCACAGGATCTCGGTGTTGAACAACGTGTTCACAATGCCATCAAAAGCGAAAATGAAGAACCACAGCTTGGCCGTAACTGCCGTGGGGATGGCCCACGGGACCAGCACGGCCGCCCGCAGGACGCTGCGGCCACGGAAGGTGCGGGCCATGATGAGTGCCATCCAGAAACCAAGAATGGTTTCAAAGAAAACTGTGACAACGGTGAAGAAGAAGGTGACACCGGTGGCGCTCCAGAACTGGGCACCCAATGTCCCAGGCGGGCAGCTGGCGGCACCCGTAGGTGTCTCACACTGTTGAAACAGCCAGTGGATGTAGTTGGCGAATCCGGCAAAACCACCGGCCACAAAACTACCCGTCACGGGGTCAAGACCCTCGTCCTGTTGGAAGGACATGAAGATGGCGTTGATCACCGGGTACAAGATGACGATGGCCAGCACGATCAGGGTTGGCGCAACCAGCAACGCTGCTACACGCCCCTGGGTTTTTTCCTTGCGGTCCTGGCCAACTTCTTTATTCTCACCACCCTTGTGGGCTCCTTTTCGACCGGGGAGTGCCTCCGGTTCAAGTTGCGTAGACATACTTCTTTCCTTTCACCACGACTCTGTGTGGCATCACGCAAGCGGTGATGCGAGGAACAGGCACTGCGGCGTTCCCGGCGCGGTTATCCACGACCGGGAACGCCACAGGTGCGCTCTAGCTGGCTACTTTGACCCTGCGGCCGAGATCGCCGCCTGCATGTCAGTCATGGCCTGATCAACACTCTTGCTCCCGTTGATGGCAGCGAAGCTGTTCTGCTGAATGGCCAAGGTCACTGCAGGATAGAACGGCGTCACAGGCCGCGGGACGGCGTTCTGGATGGAGGTCAGCAGGACCGGCAGGTACGGCAACTTTTCAACGAGCGCCGCGTCGCTGTAGAGGCTTTCCAGGACAGGTGCAAGGGATCCCTGAGTGGCATAGAACTTCTGCGTTTCCTCACTGATCATGAAGGTCACAAAATCCTTGGCCGTGGCCTTGTTCTTTGAATCAACACTGACCGCCAGGCTGTGTCCACCCAGGGAGGATGCGCCGGGGCCGTCCTTGCCGGGCAAGGGTGCAATGCCAAAGGTGTCCTTGACCTTCGAGGCACCGTCGGTCTTGGCCAGGTTGTACACGTACGGCCAGTTACGCAGGAACATCAATTTGCCGTCCTGGAAGGATGCCCTGCCCTGTTCTTCCTGGTAGGTCACTGCCTGCTTGGGGATATTGCCGTCCTTGTAGGCCTGGACCAGGTTGGTCAGCCCGGCCTTGGCCTCCGCAGTATCAACCGTGGCCTTGCCGTCCTTGTCCACGATGGTGCCGCCGGCGGTGTTGATGGCCTCGGCCACATTTACCGTCAGGCCCTCATACTGGGCAAGCTGCCCGGCATAGCAGTCGATGCCCTTTTCCTTGGCGATGGTGCACATGCCCATCATCTCTTCCCAGGTCTTGGGCGGGGTCGGCACAAGATCCTTGCGGTAGTACAGGATGCCTCCGTCGGAGGTTTGCGGTGCGGCGTACAGGGTGTCCTTGTAGGTTGCCGCTGCCACGGTTGCCGGCAGGAAGCCGGTGGTGTCAATGGTCATCGTGTCCTTCAGCGGCTGCAGCCAGCCCTTGGCCGCAAATTCAGCCGTCCACACGACGTCAACACTGGCAACGTCATAGTCGCCGTTCTTGGCCTGGAAGCGCTGGACCAGATCGTCGTGCTGCTGGTCGGCCTTGTCCGACTGCTCCTTGAACGTCACCTGCTCGTCGGGGTGGGCCGCGTTCCATTTGTCCACCAGCGGCCGAATCACCTCCGAGTTGTCCTTGCCCTGGACGTAGGTAATGGGGCCGCGGGCGTCGAGGTTCTCCGAAGCGGCACCTCCGCCACCGGAGGATCCTCCACCTGTTCCGCCGCTACAGGCGGAAAGAGCCAGGGTCAGCACTGCGACAGCCGCCATTGGCATGTACATCTTGGAAGTCTTGGTTCCCATGCTCATTCTCCTAAAGTGAAAATCTTCAGATGCGGCGCATGATTCAGGGCATCGCATTGAGTGGTCTTGAGTGGTTCATCTCACACACTAATCAGATCCAGTGCTAGAGTGCAAGCGCTTACACCTTTTCGTTACTCGTTTGTTTCAGGAGGAACAACATGACATCTTTTCAGCCAGCGCCGACCAAGCCTTGGTGGGCCAGCGCCGTGATCTATCAGATTTATCCGCGGTCCTTTGCCGATGGAAACGGTGATGGCATGGGTGATCTGTCGGGTATTTCCGGGAAATTGGAGTATCTGGCCAGCCTGGGCGTCAATGCTATTTGGTTGTCACCCTTTTACTTGTCCCCTCAGGCTGATGCCGGGTACGACGTGGCGGATTACCGCCGGGTCGATCCCTTGTTCGGTGACCTGGACGATTTTGACGACATGTTACGCAAGGCCCATGGTCTTGGTCTGCGAGTGATCGTGGATCTTGTCCCGAACCACACCTCGGATGAACATGCGTGGTTTCAGGAAGCCTTGGCGTCTCCGGCCGGATCGCCTGCCCGCAACCGCTACATGTTCCGGGACGGGTTGGGGATCGACGGGAACGAGCCGCCCAACAACTGGCGTTCCATCTTTGGCGGGAGGGCCTGGACCCGATTGACGGAGAACGGCACCCCTGGCCAGTGGTATCTGCACCTTTTCGACACGAAACAACCGGATCTGAACTGGGAAAACCCCGAAGTCCATGCCGAGATGGAGTCCGTGCTTCGATTCTGGCTGGACCGCGGGGTGGACGGCTTCCGTGTTGACGTGGCGCATGGGATGGTCAAGGCCCCCGGACTTCCGGACTGGGCGGGGCATTCAGCCATGGTCTCCGGCGATGAGAGCGAGACGACTTCAGTACAGGAGGCGGCGCACCAACAAAAGCCGGCCATGGACCCGCCGTCCCCGTTTTTTGACCAGGACGGTGTCCATGAGATTTACCGGGCCTGGAATCGTGTCCTCAAGGAGTACGACGGCGACCGCATGCTGGTTGCCGAGGCTTGGGTTGAGCAGCCCGAGCGATTGGCGCTGTACGTACGAGCCGACGAGATGCAACAGGCCTTCAACTTTGACTTCCTGCTTGCCGGTTGGGACGCCGAACGCATGGCAACGGCCGTGGATAATTCACTGGCCGCGAATGCCGCGGTCGGTGCGCCTGCCACGTGGGTGTTGTCCAATCACGACACCGTCCGTCACCCGTCCCGCTTTGGCTTGGCCGATCCAACAACATTCCCCAAGGGAATCAGCGCCGAGGATGAACAGCCGGATGAGGCCCTTGGGCTGGCTCGGGCCCGCGCGGCAACTTTGCTGATGCTGGCCCTGCCCGGTTCGGCATACATGTACCAAGGCGAGGAGCTGGGCTTGCCGGAGCATACTGCCCTTGATGCAGCTGTCCGCCAGGACCCGGCCTTCTTCCGCACAAACGGTGTCGAGCGCGGCCGTGATGGCTGCCGGGTCCCGTTGCCATGGAGGGCGGAGGAACCCGGCTATGGCTTCTTTTCCGGGGCCGCAGGTGGCGGGCAATCCACTGCGCCGTGGCTGCCACAACCGCTGTCCTTCGCCAACTATGCTGCCGACTCCGAGGTTGGAGTGGCAGGGTCCACGCTGGAGTTGTACCGCACGGCCCTCGAAATACGTGCCACGCATGCCCTAGGCGAGGGAACGCACACCTGGGCGCCGCAACACGACCCAGGTGCCGGCGTCGTTGCCTTCAGCAATGGCCCACTCACCGTCATCGCGAACGCTGGCAGCGCCCCGTTGGACCTGCCCCCGGCAGCAGAGATTGTTCTGGCCAGCGGCGTGGAGTCGGTGTCTGGCGGACAACTGGCACCCAATTCGGCCGTCTGGATCACCGGCTAAAAAAGTAGGCGCCGGGTTCCCTAGGAACCCGGCGCCTACCTGATCTGTACTAGCTGTGCAGATCCGGCTTGTGTTACTTGTCGTGCTTGAAGATTCCAGCGATCTTGGCGCCGAAGCCCTTAGCCTTCTCGGCTGCGTCGCCTGCGAATTCCTTCAGGTTCTCGCCAGCCTCGCCAGCGAATTCCTTCACGTTTCCAACCGCATCCTCGGCGAAGTCCTTGATGTTCTCGCCGGCGTCGCCAGCAAATTCTTTGATGTTTTCAGCAGCGTCGCCAGCAAATTCCTTGGCATTGTCCACTGCGTCCGCAGCGAAGTCCTTGGCCTTGTCTACGGCTTCGGCTCCGGTGTTTTCAGTGTTGTTCTCAGTCATGTTGCCCTCCATTGTGTGTCATTGCGGGCCCCCAAGCTTGTAGAACCCAAGGGTGGTGATGAATCGAGACTAGCGGACTCGTTCAGCTTTGGTGAAGCGAGACCTGGCACCGGAACCAATACTGAGCAGCACCGGAACCTCAAGTCCCAGCAATTCATCCAAGGCAGAAACCAATTCGGTGATCTCCGCGGCGATTTCATGCGGCGCAACTCCCGGGCGCGGCAAAACGCGGACTCTCAGGGCCGTCTGCCCGCGGAAGTCATAACTCGTCACGGAGACGCCAAACAAGTCGGTGCGCTCCAACAGGGCACTTTTTAGCGCCTGCTCGGCCACGGCGCAACTGAGCCTGACAGCGCCGGAGGCTCCGTCGTCGTCCGCGTTGCCCTCGTAATCATGCAGAGTGCTGGCCCGGCCCTTTCCTTGGTTGGCAATCCAAGAAATCATGACGATGACGACCATCAAGAAGAACACGGCGCCGGCGAGCCAGATCCAGCTCTGCGACGTCAGCAGCAGGCGTGTGCGGTCCGCGTAATCACCCAGCCATGCGAGCTGCGCTCCGGCCCATCCCTGCCACCAGCTGGCAGCGGTGGGGATGGTGGCAAGAACGATGGCTCCGCAGCCGGCGACGACCATGATCAGGCCGAGGAGCGTCAAGAGTAGGCGATTGAGGCCTCGAGGCGTGCCGTTCATACGCCAATCACCCCGCTCTCGGCCAATCTGACGGTGACCACCGGAGCGGGCTCGAGCGACATGGTCTCCAGCTCTGCTTCAACGGCGGTCTTGATCCCGTCTTCGTAAAGCCGAATCCCGGACGTGGGCCGAATATTGACCTGCACGGCCCGCGCCGAAACCACCACCATGACCTGCTCACGCGTAACGCCTGCGGCCATGCGGGCGGACTTGGCCAGAGCCGAAGCGATCACTTCATCATCCACAACGATGGCCACACGAGGATGGATGATGACGTGCCGAGCGCGTCGGCCCGGCAACAGTCCGTTGCACAGAAAGATCAGCCCGATCAGGGCGACAAGCAGCCCCGCGGCGCCGAGCAAAGCCGTGGGGGTAGCACCTGGCAGGCCTGCAGCCCGCCGGGCGGCCTCCATGGGGTGCAACAGCCATGCCGGCTGGCCAATCGCCCCCAACACCATTTCCAGCAAGCAATAGATTGCCACGGCCGCAACAAGGATGGCCGCAACGACAGCCACACCTGAACGTGGCGAATGGGTCTCTCGGCTAAGGATGCGCCGCAGATAATCCGTGCGATCACTCATAGAACCCGCCCGTCGGTGCGAGCAATGAGTCCGGAGATCCGGATGTCCACCCGGCTCAGCTGTGACCCACTCAAGAATTCAACCTGGTCAA
This sequence comes from Arthrobacter sp. TWP1-1, assembly GCF_049897845.1. NCBI lineage: Bacteria > Bacillati > Actinomycetota > Actinomycetes > Micrococcales > Micrococcaceae > Arthrobacter > Arthrobacter sp. TWP1-1. The sequence continues at coordinate 74,234 of NZ_JAFCXC010000011.1, read as the reverse complement.
GAATCCGGACCTTGGCCGCCGTTGCACGGGCCAGAATGCTGCCGCCGTTTTGCGCCGCCAGGCCTGGGTTGCGACGGATGTCGGTCAGTGACGGCGCACCCATGGCGGAGGAAATGGACAAGGCAAGGGCGCCGGCATCGTCATGCCAGGTGACCCGAACCTGGGCAGGAGCCACAGCTAAAACGTCAGCTGCTGCGACCTTTGCCACCGAGGTCAGGGCCTGCGTACTGATGCGGTTGTGCCCCGCAAACTCTGTAGATCTTGTGAGGTGCTTACTCACGACGACGAGCGCCGTCCGGTCAAGGCGTCAAGGACGCCACGCCAATCAAGCTTTCCGCCGGCGGCACGTCCCACAAAAACGCCTACGGCGATGAACACCACCGAGACGATAAACCCCCAAAACCCAAAAGCAAAAGCCATAAATGCCAAAAACGCACCAAATGCGGCGCACACTACGCTGAGATTCACGGTTATTCCCCGGCTTCCGTTGAATAGTTGATGTCGGTGGCTGGCTGCGCCTTGACTGCCGCACCCAAGCGTTCGGTGAGACGAGTGCGCGGTGCCGGCTTCTCGGCGTCGGGCGTTGGAATGAAGACATCGGTGATTTCAATATTCACTTCAATCACATGGCGGCCCACCAGCTCCTCAACGGCTGAGTAGACGGCACGCCGGACGGTGTTGGCGAGAGTCTGCAATGGATAGCCGTACTCAGCCATAAAGACGATGTCCACGGCAACCTGGGACTCCCCGACTTCCACACGGACGCCTTGAGTTAAGTCGGTTGCGCCGACAACTTCGCGGATGGCACCAAGGGATCGTGACGCACCTGAGCCGAGTGCGTGAACTCCAGCCACACCGCGAACCGCAACGCCGACCACCTTTGCCACGGCAGTCTCGGCAATGACGGTGCGCCCCTGGGTGTCCCCCGGGCTTGCAGCTACCGATGAAGATGAAGCCTGATTGTGCGAGTCGTTCGAGTCCATCAAGGGGCCCTTTCTGTTTCTCTTACGGTAAGCCTATGCACCGCAAAGATGAGGGGCAACGCCGGTGCACTTTTATCAAAGGAGAATTGTTTCGCCAATTATGACGTAAGACACAAAAGGTTATCGGGAGTTAAACAAGAAAGAACCCCTTATTTCTAAGGGGTTCTTCTGAGGTGGCTCCGACCGGCGTCGATCCGGTGACCTTTCGATTTTCAGTCGAACGCTCTACCAACTGAGCTACAGAGCCTTGGTGATCTGAAAATCCTCGTCACCAGATCATCTTGTAACTTGCCAAGACAACCAAAGCGACCCTGACGGGACTCGAACCCGCGACCTCCGCCGTGACAGGGCGGCGCGCTAACCAACTGCGCTACAGGGCCATACATATTTACTGCATTTGTTTCTCTCACACGTTTGTGTGATTTTCACGAGTCATAGCGTACCAGCATTTTTTCATCCGGTTTACCACTCACTCGCAAGTACCCCCAACGGGATTCGAACCCGTGCCGCCGCCGTGAAAGGGCGGTGTCCTAGGCCGCTAGACGATGGGGGCCTAGTCATCCTTCTTACCTCCGCGTTGTTTCCAGCGCTTCGGTCCGAAGTGGACTCCAAAAACTATAGGGGCATTTTGACCAGAACGCAAAACGAGCCTCCCCTCCTCAACTCGCCCTCTCCAGCCGGAGCCAAAAATCCCCGGAAATTCAACGTTTTCACGGCTGTCACTAGGCTGGGGGCATGCATGAGAATCCACTGGCCGGCATCCCCTCCTTCGCACCGTTCACCATGAACGAGGCAGAATTCGACGCTGCAGTGCAGGCTGCCATCGCTCAGATCCCAAAAAATATCAGTTCCGAGATGGATAATGTGGCGATCTTCACAGCCGACGACTATGTGCCTGGCCCTGGCGAAGACCCGGACACCGTCCTGTTGGGCCTTTATGAAGGTACGCCGCTCACGGAACGTGATTCTTGGTGGGAATCAGGGTCCCTGCCGGACCGGATCACCATCTTCCGCCAGCCCATTTTGGAGATCTGCCACAGCCGCGAAGAAGTCATCCATGAAATCACCGTGACTGTGGTCCACGAGATCGCCCATCACTTTGGCATCAGCGAGGAAAGATTGCACGAACTCGGCTGGGGGTAAATGACACCAGTGTGGTTCATGTTGCTGGTGTTACTGGTGTTGCCAAAGGCATCTACGCGCCGTAGGGTCAGATTAACTGTGTAAGTGTCCGTGCACCGCCAAACCGCTTTTTGCGGCCGGGCGCAGGCACCATTTACCTTCCATCTGCAGTAAGGCAACGGGATGACTTTGCGCTTTTTGGTTCGCGGCACCACCGCACTGGCCTGTGCGGCCGTGGTCTCCACTGCCTTCCTGGCCCCCGCCAACGCGGCCCCTGCGGCATCATCCTCCCCTGGCCTCGGCGCCCTGAGTGCCGCCGTCTTAAGTTCGACGGCGTCGCAACAGTTTTCGCTGCGCCCGCTGAGTCCCGCTATTCCCAGCGAGGATGAGATTGCCAAGGCCAAAGAATCCGAAGCCACCACGGCCGCGGCTTCTGCCGCGTTGGATGCGATCATCAGTTCAGCCAATGACAAGCTGCAGGCATCAACCGTGGTCGCCATGGGTGCCAACAGCGCTTACACCAACGCCCTAGTCATCCTGGAGCAGCGCAAGAGCGCGGCAGCTACCGCGAAGGCAAAGGCGGAAGCTGCGGCCAGCGCAAATAAGGCAGCCAAGGCACAGCTGGGCCAGCTCGCCGGCAGCTTGTACAAAAATGGCGGATTGGACCTGAGCGTTCAGGGAATTCTGGCCAGCTCCGACGCTGATGATGCCATGTACCAGGCCTCCACCCTGATGGCGTTGAGCGCCAGCCGTGCGCACACCTTCGACACCGCGGAGGCAACCGCCGCAACATCGACCGCGCTGCAGGCACAGGCAGACCAAGCCAGCAAGGCAGCCGATGAGGCCATCGCGGCCGCAGACGCCTCACATACTCAGGCGCAGGCCGCCGCGGATAGCCAAGCAGCAGTCGTTGCCGAAAACGAGGCCCAGCGCAGCACACTGCTGCAGCGGTTGGCCACATTGCACAACACCACCGTTGAACTCGAAGGCGCCCGCGTGGACGAGTTGACACGGAAAGCACAGGAAGAAGCGCTGAAGCAGCAGATCGCCGCCTCCGCTAACACTCCGGCACCCACCCAGCCGCCAGCAGCTGCCCAGCCCGACGCCAAACCGGTCACATCTCCCGTGGTTGTGGCCCCGAAGCCTGTCACGCCTCCCGTAACGGCCCCCAAGCCGGTCACGCCGCCGGTGGTAGTTGCTCCGAAGCCGGTCACGCCCGCACCTGCTCCAGCGCCGGCACCCGCGCCTGCACCGGCTCCCGCACCTGCGCCTGCACCGGCACCTGCACCTGCACCCGTGACGCCGCCGTCGGGCTCCTACACGCAGGTCATGGTCAATTACGCCATGTCCAAAATTGGCGGGCCATACCAGTGGGGTGGCAACGGACCCACCGCCTTTGACTGTTCAGGTTTGGTCCAACAGGCATTTGCCGCGGCCGGCATCTCCGTGCCGCGTCAAGGCACCGACCAGTTCTGGGCCGCGCCAACACGCGTTCCGCTGTCCCAGATGCGCTACGGCGATCTGCTGGTCTTCGACGACAACGGATCCGGCCAATTTGGTCATATTGCCATCTACATCGGCAACAACCAGGTGGTGCAGGCTCTGTATTACGGATACCCCATTGCCGTCACGAACTTGGCTAACATGCCCACTATGGCGCTGTACCCGTACGCTGCCCGGTACTAACCCGCTACGGCTGCGCTGATTTAGCGCAGCCGTGTCAGATCAGGCCTGCAGCAGCGGACCAAACGCTGAGCGGTCGCCCTGACGCGGATCTTCCCGGTCGCGGACAACCATGATGGGGCCCTTGGCATGGTGGCGCACACCGTCGGTCGTGGAACCCAGCATCATTCCCGCAAAGCCACCGCGGCCGCGAGTTCCCATGACCACCAGTTCGGCCGTCTCGGAGGCCGTCACGAGGGCATCAACTGCCGATCCTTCAAGGAGTTCAACTTTGATGGGCAGCTTCGGGAAGTGGCTGCGCAGCCACTTCTCTCCGGCGTCCAACTGGATCTGAATTTCCGCAAACAAGGCTTCGCGATCCACCGGTGCCGGCATCCAGGCAAGTGTTCCGGTGTAGGGCTGCACCGCACAAATGATGTGCAGGCTGCTGCCAGAGCGCTCGGCCTGTTCGGCGGCAACCAGCACGGCATACCGGGCCTGATCGGAACCGTCAACGCCTACGACAATAACTTTTTCAACCTTTGCCGCTTCGGCGGTGCCCTCATTCAGCCGTGCCGCACATTTGAGCGGGATGGTTACAGTGGGGCACTTGGCATGGGCCGGCAGGGCCGTACTAACACTGCCAAGGAGGCGGCCAATGAATCCGCCGCGGCCACGCGAACCGAAGACCAGCAGTTCAGCGGTTTCGCTGAGTTCCAACAGGACACCGGCGGCGTCACCGTTTTCAACCCGCGCGTCCATCTGAACATTGAGGTGGGAAACCTTGGCGGCCGACTCCCGGAGGACAGCCTCGGCACCCTGGCGGATGACGTCGTCGTCCACGGTGGCGTAACCGCCGTCGAGCCCTGAAGCGGCAAAGATGGGGACAGTGTAGGCGGTGACCAAATGTAGCGGAACCTTGCGGGTTTCGGCTTCCCGGGCCGCCCAAATCAAGGCACAGTTGCTTTGCTCGGACCCGTCGATCCCCACCACGATTCCCGTGGGACTGGGGACCTGCTCGGGCGTGGAGCCCTGCGTTGATTCCTCTGAGCTGCTCATGCTGCGCCTCCTCGTACCTCTATGCCGGAGGGTACAAAAACGCCGTGGCGCCTCCCCTTCGCGGCTTGTACTTGTGACTATTGCGGGTTCAACAAGGCACGTCAAGCCGCCCCGCACAAAGATCTCAAAGGTGGCGTAATGCAGGGCGCAAAAGTCGTCCCCGCAAGTAACGCTTTCGGCCGTTCACAGATGCCGTTCACATATGACAGAGTGGGTTTCAAGATCACCCATGGGAGGTTGCTTGTGACGCAGTGGACTGGAAATTCAGTGGAATTCGCCGTTCCGGAGGGGCTCGTTAAGCTGCCAGCGGCCGCTCTTGCGGACGGGCGCAGCGGTGGCCGTGCGCCGTCGGACAGCTGGGCCCTAGCCGATGCCGCGTGCGCCAATCTTCCCGCGCCGCTTGCCGTCTTGAATGTCCAGGCCCTCGCCTTCAACGCAGGCTCGCTCTTAAGACGCGCAGCGGGGAAGCCAATTCGCGTTGCCAGCAAATCCATCCGCAACAAGGACGTGCTCCGGGCTGTATTGGCCCAGCCAGGCTTCGCCGGCATCCTCGGCTTTACGCTGCCCGAGGCCCTGTGGCTGGCGACCGACCCCTCGAATGCCTTCACGGACATTGTGGTGGGGTACCCAACGGCCAACGCGCAGGCCGTTCGAACCCTGGCCGCAGATCCAGTGGCCTGCGCCCGCATCACGCTGATGGTGGACTCCACAGAGCAGTTGGAGTGGATGGCGGCCGCCCTGCAGGAAACGACCCCCAGCGCTCCCATCCGCCTCTGCCTTGACCTCGACGCCTCGTGGCGACCTACTGTGGGCGGACGGACGTTGGGCCATGTTGGCGTGCACAGATCCCCACTCCGCACCGGCGCTGACGCCCTTGCCATGACCTCGTCGATCGGCAGCTACAAGCGCGGGTCAAGCAAGCTGTTCACACTGGTTGGCATGATGGCCTACGAAGCCCAGATCGCCGGCCTGCAAGACACGCCACACACGGGCAACAAGGTGGCTGATCTTGCCAAGGGTGCCATCTTGCAACAGATCCAGCGGACGTCCATGGCCGAAATCACCGATCGCCGGGGCAAGGTGGTCGCGGCGGTGCGCAACGTCACCGAGCTGGAATTTGTCAATGGCGGCGGCACCGGCAGCCTCGAGCTGACCAGCGCAGATCCCTCCGTGACCGAGTTGGCGGCAGGTTCCGGATTGTTTGGCCCCACCCTCTTTGACGGCTATTCGCGCTTCACCCCGGCCCACGCCGTCGGATTTGCCGTGCCCGTTGTCAGGCGACCCGCCCCTGACATGATTACGGTCCTCGGCGGTGGCTGGATTGCTTCTGGACCGCATGGACCGGACCGCTCCCCTGTGCCCGTTTATCCGGAAGGGCTGAGCATGATCGGCACTGAGGGCGCCGGCGAGGTTCAGACTCCACTGCGCGGTGACGCGGCGGGCCGGCTGGGGATCGGCAGCAAGGTGTGGTTCAGGCACGCCAAGTCCGGCGAAGTCTGTGAGCACGTTGATGCCCTGGAAATTCTCGACGGCGGCCAGTTGCTGGGCAGCACGCGCACCTACCGCGGCGAAGGTAAGGCATTTGTATGAGTGAGTGGCGCAATTGGTCTGGGGACCAGCGGTGTACACCAAGCCACGTGGCGCGGCCGGCAACGGTGGCGGAGGTGTCAGCCCTCGTTGAGCGGGCCACGGCAGCCGGCACAACTCTGAAAGCGGTGGGGGCAGGCCACAGTTTCACGGACATTGCACTGACCCGCGGCATTCAATTGCGGCTCGACGGCATGAGTGGACTACTCACGGTTGACCGCGTAGCAAAACTGGCCACTTTTGGCGGTGGTACACGCCTCCATGAGATCCCGGCGCTGCTGGAGCCCTATGGCCTGGCCATGGAAAATCTGGGCGACATCGACCAACAGTCCGTTTCCGGGGCAATCTCCACCGGAACCCATGGGACGGGGCTGAAATTTGGTGGCCTAGCCACTCAGGTCAGGGCCTTGACGTTGGTGACCGGCACCGGCGAGGTGTTGCAGTGCTCCGAATCCGAAAATGCCGAGGTCTTTGCCGTAGCCCGGATTGGGTTGGGCGCCTTGGGCATCATCACTTCCGTGACCCTGCAGTGTGTGGACGCTTTCATGATTCATGCGGTGGAACGACCCGAACCCCTGGCAGATGTTCTGGAAAGTCTTGCCGAGCGCAATACAACCCTTGATCACTTCGAGTTTTATTGGTTCCCACACACCCAGATGGCCCTGACTAAAACCAATACGCGCCACGCGCCCGGGGCCCTTCCCGCCGGCGTGGGCCCGCTCTCGGCTCGTGCACATCTGGTGGATGATGTGCTGGTCTCCAACACCTTGTTTGCAGCCCTGTGCAATGTCACGGCCAAGGTCCCCTCGATCATTCCGCGCGTCAATCAGATGGCGTCCGCACTGACAGGCAACAGGGAATTCGGCGACGCCTCGCACAAGGTGTTTGCAACGACGCGGACAGTGCGTTTCAGGGAAATGGAATACGCGCTTCCCTTGGCTAGCATTCCGGAGGTTCTGGCCGAACTGGACGCCATGATTAAGCGATGTGACCTGCGTGTCTCGTTCCCTGTGGAGGTCCGTAGTGCGGCTGCCGACAACATCGCACTTTCCACGACAAACGGCCAACAAACTGGCTATATTGCCATTCACCAACACATAAATACGCAGCCCTTTGAGTACTTCAAAGCTGCCGAGAAAATCTTCCGTTCGCACTCCGGCCGACCCCATTGGGGAAAGTGGCATTTTCTCCAATCGAATGACTTTGCCGAGCTCTACCCAGACCTTGGAAAATTCTGTAAGGTTCGAGATGTTCTCGATCCCAAGCGGGTTTTTAGCAACGCATATCTGGACCGGGTTTTGCTGTAAGTCCCACCGCTCTGCGCCCCACGGCACAACCACGCTCCCGGATGTGCCGCCCATAGTTCTCCTACCGTTCAAGGAGGCATTTGCCATGTCCGCTGCGCCTGTCACTACTACGCCACGAGCTACTGCTTCCTCTTCTGCCATCACTGCTCCCGACTTGCCAGCGGAGGCCACGACCGCCGTGGTGATCGGCTCCGGTTTCTCCGCGCTGGCCGTCGCTGCCGAGCTCAACCGTCAGGGCGTCAAGGCCATCATGGTTGACAGCTTTTGCCCCGTGAAGCAAAGTTCCCCGCCACCCACCACCGGCGGCATCAGCCTCGACGCCTTGAGCGAGCGAAGCGAAGTTGTCCGGCTGCTGGAAAACTATGCCCGCCGCCATGACCTGGACATCCGCCCGGAGACCCAAGCGCTGGAGCTCACCCGGGCCGGCCACACCCTGCCTGCCGACCACCCATGGCTGATACACACGGCAACCGGCGTTCTCAACGCCCACAGTGTTGTTTTCACGCGTGCGGCACTCATTCAGCTGCGCCATGTCCTGCACAGCGTGGGAGTCACTACAGCCGCGGATATGCGCACGGGAATGCACGCCCTTGGCCTGTACCTGGTTGGTGTTGGCGATCTCGCCATTCCCACCACGGCGGAGATCCTGCATCAGGCCAAGCGCGCCGGCCAGTCCATCGCGGCGCGAGTGGTCTCCCGCGAAGTCAGCTCGGCACTGGCATTGGCTTAGCGCCTAGTCCTTAGCGCCTAATCGTCCTTGGACAAACGACGCCGGGCCACCACAACCAGCGCAACAACCAGTCCCAGCAGCACCGCCATGAGGCCGATGACACTCCACGGCACGGCGCTTTCGTCCTGCACCGCTTCCGGAGCCGCCTCGGGCTGAGCCTGGACCGAAACGATGGGTCCCGCGCCCACTGCCGCTCCAGCGGTTGAGGTCGATGCGGCCGTCGCGGTAAAACTGAATTCACCTTCGATGGGGTGCGAATCGGAGGACACCAGACGCCATTTCACCGTGAACTTGCCGGCGGGGGCGCCTGGACGCACGTTTTGCGTGGCCACGGTATCCAAGACGTCAACGCTGCCGGTACTCCAGTCGGTGCCGGTCGAATCCAGGACCAGTACTTCTGAGCCAATCACGGCCGGGGTATTACTCATGCTGATCTCAATTTTCGCCGGGACGGTGGCCACGGTTGAACCGTCCGCCGGCGTTGTCCCTGTTACGGCATCATGCGCCAGCGCCGCCGTCGAGGATCCCAGCAACAACAGCATCACGGCCAAAAGTGCCGTAAAAGCACGCCGCACCAGCGCCTGCGGTGTCATGTTCGTCTCACTGGGCCGGTGACTTGCGGGGTTCTTCACAGCGGGCAATCCTTTGAAAGTTAAGGCGAGGGCACCTCACGGTAACCCAGAATCTTGGGAGTTTCCTCAAGAACGCGGCGGCTTGGCGACCTTCGGCAGCTGCTGGGGTCCCGGCGTCGCACTTGGAACAAGCAGCGAAAACCCGGCTGCCCGATGATGGCACAATCCTGCCCCGGCGCTCGAGCGGCTAAGATTTCCTCGGTTAACTATTTTCTTTTTTCTTCGCCCGGAGGGCATCTTATGGCAACGAAGACGGCACCGCGCCTGTCGGCGGTCGACAAATACTTCAAGATCACCGAACGCGGCTCAAACTACTCACGCGAAATCCGCGGCGGCTTCGCCACGTTCTTCGCAATGAGTTACATCGTGGTGTTGAACCCGCTGATCCTTGGCGGCGCCGACTCCGCCGGCGGCGAGCTTGGGCTGGAACGCATCGCCGCCGTCACGGCGTTCGTGGCCGGTATTCTGACGATCCTCATGGGCGCCTGGGCCAAGCATCCCTTCGCCCTGGCCGCCGGTTTGGGCGTCAACGCGTTTATTGCCGTCACCGTGGCCACCAACCCGGGGCTGACGTGGCCCGATGTCATGGGCCTTGTGGTCCTTTCCGGCATCACCATGTTCGTCTTGGTGCTGACCGGCTTCCGAACAGCAGTGTTCAAGGCCGTCCCTGAGGGACTAAAAACCGCCATTGTGGTGGGCATCGGCATGTTCATCGCCCTCATCGGCCTGGTCAACGCCGGCTTTGTGCGCCGCATCCCCGACGTTGCCGGAACCACCGTTCCCGTGGGTCTCGGCTTCGACGGCAAGCTCATGGGCTGGCCCACCTTGGTCTTTGTTGTTGGCTTGGTGCTGACCATCGGCTTGGTGGTTCGTAAGGTCAAGGGCGCCATCCTGATCGGCATCCTGGTCTCCACTGTTCTGGCAAACATCCTCGAGATGACACTGCACATTGGCCCGTCCTTCGACGGCACCACCAGCAACCCGCAGGGCTGGTCGCTAGTTGCGCCTCAGTTCTCGGCTTGGTCATGGCCCGATCTGTCCCTGATTGGGCAGGTCAACATCTTCGGCGCGTTCAGCAAGCTGGGCACACTGGCGGCACTCCTGATGGCCTTCGTGATTTTGCTCAGCATCTTCTTTGATGCCATGGGCACCATGGTTGGCCTGGCCTCAGAGGCCGGAACCCTGGACAAGGATGGCAATATCCCCAACGTTGACCGCGTACTGCTGGTCGACGCTTTCGGCGCCATCGCCGGTGGTGGCGCGTCCGCCTCCTCCAACCAGATCTACGTGGAATCCGGCGCCGGAATCGGTGAGGGTGCCCGCACGGGCCTGGCCTCGGTGGTGACCGGCTTGCTCTTGCTGGCCGCCATGTTCGCCACCCCGTTGATAAAACTCGTTCCCTTCGAGGCTGTTGCTCCCGCCCTTGTGGTGGTTGGTTTCATGATGGTCTCCCAGGTGGGCAAGATCGATTGGTCCGACTGGGGCATCGGTATCCCGGCCTTCCTGACGTTCACGCTCATGCCGTTCACGTACTCCATCGCCAACGGCCTCGGCGCCGGCTTCATTGCCTTCGTCCTGATCCGCCTGTTCCAGGGCCGCGCCAAGGAAATTCATCCCTTGATGTGGGCCGTTGCCGCAGCGTTCCTGCTGTTCTTCGGCATCGGTGTCGTGGAGGACCTGTTCGGGGTCAAGTAACCCGCAGATCTGTGTGGCAGTTGTTGCACCAATTTCACCCATTTTCGGTGTTTTTGGTGCAACAACTGCCACACAGTCTTTTAAGCACTACCACTGGGTGGGATCTGTGATGGCAGACGGGGACTTCTCGGCCGGGCTGGCATTCTCCGGCTCACTGTTGTTCTCTGGAAGCATGGACTTTTCTACGCTTGCCATTGATGTTCCTCCCACCGCTTGGACCGGAAGGAACGACGGCGCCGACCCCGCCCACCGCCGCTGGTGGCAGGCCGTCACCACCTCCCCCACCCCCTCACTGGATGCAGCCCTGCCCGGACCGGCTGCGCTCATTGGCTTTTGCTCGGACGCCGGCGTGCTCCGCAACCACGGCCGCACAGGGGCAGCCACTGCTCCGGCGGCGATCCGGGCCGCCCTTGGCTCGCTGGCCTTCCACGGCTCCCGCTCCGTCCTCGACGCCGGTGACATTGTGGTCTCCGGGGACGCGCTGGAGGATGGCCAGGCCCGCGCCGGCGCCGCGCTCACGCAAATGCTCGACGCCGGATATCTCACCTTTGCCCTCGGTGGCGGGCACGAAACCGCGTTTGCCAGCTACCTTGGCGTTGCCGGAACGACGGCCGTGGCCAATGGTGCCCGGTTGGGCGTACTGAACCTTGACGCCCACTTTGACCTGAGGGACGCCCCGGCACCGAGCTCGGGAACGCCGTTCCTGCAGATGGCCCACGCGGAAGCCGCCGCTGACCGGGAACTAAATTACGCCGTCGTGGGTATCAGTGAACCCAACAACACGCGTGCACTCTTTGACACCGCCCATGAGCTCGACGTGAAATACCTGCTGGATGAGGACTGCTCGGCAGAGCGCACGGCCGGTTTTGTGGATTCGTTCTTAGAAACTGTCGACATCGTGTACCTGACAATCGATCTGGACGTGCTGCCCGCCGCCGTGGCGCCCGGTGTCAGCGCCCCCGCCGCCTATGGCGTGCCGCTGCCGGTCATTGCGGCCGTGTGTCGCCAGATAGTCGCCAGCGGGAAATTGTTCCACTTTGACGTGGCCGAGCTAAACCCCGAGTTCGATATCGACAACCGCACGGCCAAGGTCGCCGCCCGGCTCATCGACACTCTGCTGCGCTAACGGTTTCGCGAGGGCGGCGGAGCCAGCATTTTTTGTCGGATAGTCGCCGGAAAAATGGTGGGCCGCCGCCGGATTTGCTGCCCGCTCCGCCGGATCTCGACAGGCTCGATCACCGAAGTCGGGCTCGATCACCGAGGGTGTCAGTGAGCCTCCGACGCCGTCTCTTCCTCCAGCTCGTGCCCGCCCTGGAACTGGGTCATGTAGAGCTTGTAGTAGGCACCCTGGCGGGCCAGCAGTTCTTCGTGGCTGCCGTGTTCGACGATATCGCCGTCCTCCATGACCAAGATGGTGTGAGCGTCACGGATCGTGGAGAGCCGGTGCGCAATGACGAACGATGTTCGGTCGGTGCGCAGCGCCGCCATGGCGTGCTGGACCAGCAGCTCCGTGCGGGTATCCACGGAGGAGGTTGCCTCGTCCAGAATCAGCAGCGACGGGCTGGCAATGAACGCTCTGGCGATCGTGAGCAGCTGGCGTTCGCCGGCCGAAACCGTCCCGCCGTCAGCGTCGATCACCGTGTCATAGCCGTCCGGCAGCTGGCGCACGAACCTGTCGACCATGGTGGCCTCGGCCGCCGCAACGATCTCCTCGTCCGTTGCATCCAAACGGCCATAGCGGATGTTTTCGCGGATGGTGCCCTCAAATAGCCAGGCGTCCTGGAGCACCATACCCACCTGCGAGCGCACCTGTTCGCGGGTGAGCTCACGGGTGTCCACGCCGTCGAGCAGGATCCGCCCGCCGGTGATCTCGTAGAAGCGCATGATGAGGTTGACCAGCGTTGTCTTGCCGGCACCCGTGGGACCCACAATGGCGACGGTCTGTCCCGGCTCCACGGTGAGGGAAACCCCTCGGATCAGCGGGGTTTCCGGCGCGTAACTGAACGAGACATTCTCGAAGCGCACGTGTCCGTCCGTCCGTTCCGGCATGTTCTCAGATTCCTTTTCGGCTTCCTGTTCCTCGGCGTCAAGGATCTCGAAGGTCCGCTCCGCAGAAGCCACACCGGACTGGATCATGTTGGCAATGCCAGCCATTTCACCGATGGGCTGGGAGAACTCGCGGGAGTACTGGATGAACGCCGTGGCGTCACCGAGGGTCATCTGCCCCGTGGCCACCCGGACACCGCCAACGACGGCGACCAGCACGTAGGAGAGATAGGAGACAAATTGCATGGCCGGCATGATCATGCCGGAGACAAACTGGGCACCAAACGAAGCCTTGAAGAGGTGTTCGTTGCGTTCGTCGAATTCGGCCAGCATCTCCTCGTCACGCCCATAGGCGCGGACGAGTTCCAGCCCGGAGAACGTCTCTTCAATGTGTCCGTTGAGTGATCCGGTGTGCTTCCACTGGGCCGCGAACAGCTTTTGCGAACGGGTGCCGATGACACCGGCGATGATGGCCGAAAGCGGCAGGGCGATGAGGGCGATGAGCGCCAGCTGCCAGGACACGATGAACATCATGACGCCGATGCCGATGACCGTAAGCGCCGATTGGACCAGCTGCGAAAAGGCCTGTTGGAGGGCAGCCTGGATGTTGTCGACGTCGTTCGTCACCCGCGACATCAAGTCGCCGCGCTGGCGGGTGTCAAAGTAGCCCAGCGGCAGTCGGTTGAGTTTGCGTTCAATGTCTTCGCGCAGCTTGAAGACAACACGCATCACGAGCGCGTTCAGCAGGTAGCCCTGGAGCCACATGAGCGTTGAGGCCACCATGTACAAGACCAGAACAATGAGAATGAGCCTGCTGAGTTCAACAAAATCAATGCCCGCGCCGGGAACAATGTTGGCCTTGGCAAGCATGTCGGCGAACTGCCCGTTGCCGGCCGCCCTTTGTGCCTCCACGAGAACTTCCAGGGGAACCCCGGCGGGCAGCTGTGAGCCCATCACACCATTGAAGATGACATCCATGGCCGCACCAAGGATCTTGGGAGCGATAACCGTCAGGACCACCGAGGCGGCCACCAGCACAATGACCACAGAGAACATGAAGCGCTCGGGGCGCAGCAGCCCTACGAGTCGCTTGACCGATGGCCAGAAGTGCTCAGCCTTCTTGGACGGGGTCCCGCCAAACATGCCGCCGTCGGCGTCGGTGGGCTTGTATTCCTCGACGAGTTCGTCCTCGGAGTTGGCTGCTTCCACCGAAACCCTGGAGATTTGTTCCTTGCTCTTGCGCGCCATCAGGCAACCCCTTCAATGCTCAGCTGCGACTCAACAATTTCCCGATAGGTTTCGTTGTCCTCCAGCAATGTTTCATGCGTTCCGGAGCCCACCACCTCACCGTTATCCAACACAATGATGTGATCGGCCTCCCGGATCGTGGAGACTCGCTGGGCCACGATGATCACGGTTGCTCCCGTGGTGGCCTCGTGCAGGGATTCGCGCAACCGTTGGTCGGTGGTGACATCCAACGCGGAGAAGGAATCATCAAACAGGAAGATTCGGGGGCGCGCCGCGAGTGCCCGGGCAATGCACAACCGCTGCCGCTGGCCGCCTGAAACGTTGGTGCCACCCTGGGCAATGGGAGTGTCGAGCTGCTTTGGCTTCTCGGTGACAAAGTCCTTGGCCTGGGCCACGCGGAGTGCCTCCCACAGCTCGTCGTCGTTCGCGTCAGGACGGCCAAACTTGAGGTTGGAGGCTACGGTTCCGGAAAATAGGTACGGTTTCTGCGGCACGAGCCCCACGAGCTCTGCCATCTGGGACCGGCTGAGCTCACTCACATCGACCCCGCCGATGCGCACCGTGCCACCCTGCGGGTCAAAGAGACGCGGTATGAGGTTCAGCAACGTCGACTTCCCTGATCCAGTGGACCCAACAATCGCCGTGGTCTGCCCCTCGTGAGCCGTGAAACTCACGTTGTTCAGCACCGGCCGCTCGGCACCCGGGTAACCAAAGGAAACACCTGAAAATTCGACGGCGTGCCGCGCCGGGAGTTCCCTGCCAGCCGGGACGGCAAGGCTGGGTTTCGCCGTCAGGACATCGTCCAGACGTTCAGCCGAGATCGCCGCGCGCGGAATCATCATGACCATGAAGACCCCCATCATGACGGCAACCAGGATCTGGAGCAGATACTGCAGGAAGGCCGTCAGGGAACCGATCTGCATCTGTCCGGCGTCGACACGGTGCCCACCAAACCAGAGCACGGCGGCAGTGGCCAGGTGCAGGATCATCATGATGACCGGGAACATGAGCACAAACAGGTTGCCGACCCGCACCGAGACGCGAGTCAGCTGCTGGTTGGCATCACGGTAGCGTTCGGCTTCAAACTTCTCCCGGACAAAAGCCCTGATGACTCTGATACCAACAATCTGTTCACGCAGCACGCCGTTGACGGAGTCAATCCTGTCCTGCATTTCCCGGAAAAGCGGCAGCAACTTGACCACCAGAAAACCGACAACTATGAACAACAAGGGCACCGAGACCCACAGCAGCCAGGACAGCCCAATGTCTTCGCGCAGGGCCATGATGATTCCGCCGATGCACATGATGGGGGTGGACACCATGAAATTCAGGGCCATCAGCACCAACATCTGGACCTGTTGAACGTCATTGGTATTACGCGTGATCAAGGTGGCCGTCCCGAAGCGGCTCACATCCAGGGCGCCGAGGGCGTTGACGCGGTAGTACACCTCGCGACGCAGGTCCCGCCCGATGGCCATGGCGGTGCGGGCACCAAAGTAAATGCCGCCGATGGCCGCAGCCACCTGAATGAAACAGACAACCACCATGGTGAGGCCCGTGGACCAGATGAAATCGGTATCGCCGGTGGAGACACCCTGGTCAATAATCTTGGCGTTGAGGCTTGGCAGGTATAGCGCCGCAATAGTGGAAATCAATTGCAGGACCAACACCGCAGTGACCCACGGCCAATACGGGCGCGCGTGATGGAAGGCCAGTCGGGCAAGTTTCACGAGGGATCCAATTCGAATAGATGTTTGAACTTCCGCTACCTCCGAACATTATGCACGCCAAGCCCCCATCTGGCAATAGTTAAAAAATGCCCCGAAACGGGGCACTTGAGAGTGGCGTTTCGGGGCAATTTTTCGCTCTATCTGGAGCGGGCTAACTACTGGTCCGAAGGGTTAAACAGCGTAGTCATATTGGCGGATGAACCGGCCACGGGCGCCCAGCGCAGCCGCTGCATTATTGGCCCACGAGGCATCGCGCAGCAGAGCCCGGCCGATGAAGACCGCATCTGCCGATTCGGTTGCAAGCAATTCCTGCGCCGCAACAGGATCACTAATACGGCCGACGGCGGCCACCAACGTTCCGCTTGCCGCCTTCAGCAACGCCGCATTGCGGGTTTGGTAGTCCTCCCGGTGCGGAATCTTGGCCGGAACCAGGGCTCCCGAGGACGCGTCGATCAGGTCGGCACCATGCTCGGTGGCCCAGCGCGAAAGAACTATGGAATCCTCCACAGTCCACGCTTCCCTGCCATCTTCGGCATCCTCGGTCACCCAGTCGGTCGTGGAGATGCGCAGGAATACAGGCTTGTCCGCGGGCCAGACGCTCCGAACGGCGTCGAGCACCTCAAGAACAATCCGGGCACGGTTCTCGAGGCTGCCGCCGTAGTTGTCCGTGCGGTTGTTGCTCAACGGCGAAAGGAAGGAGTGGAGGAGATAACCGTGGGCGCCGTGAACTTCAACCACTTCGTAGCCAGCCTCCAGCGCGCGGCGGCTTGCTTCAGTCCACGCCGCAACAACGTCGGAGATATCCGTCAGGGTCATGGCGGCCGGTTCCGGATAGCCGGGGAAGGCAATGGCACTGGGGCCGGAGACTGACCAGCCGCCGTCGTCCGCGGAGACAGGCTCCCCGCCGAGCCACGGCCGCTCCATGGAAGCCTTGCGTCCGGCGTGGGCCAGCTGAATCCCGGGCACCGCACCTGCATCGGCAATGGCGCCGGCCAACCTGCGATGGGCGGGGATCTGGGAGTCGTCCCAGAGTCCAAGATCGTAAGGCGAGATGCGGCCTTCAGGAAGGACTCCTGTCGCCTCCACAACGGCCAGCCCCACACCACCTGCAGCGCGGGCAGCATAGTGAGCCACATGGAAATCGTTCGGTGCACCCACGTCCGGACCCTCGGATAATGCCGAATAGGTGCACATCGGGGACATCCAGACGCGATTGGGGATGGTTGTCCCCCGGACGGTCAAAGGCTCAAAAAGCTCGGTCATGCGGGGATCTCCCAAATTCGGTGCGACAGATTTTAAGTACGAGAATCATCGTAGTATGATGATTCTCGTACAAGCAAGCCGCTCGACAAGGAGAGCAATAAACCATGGGCCCCGCACGCCGCCTCGAGCACCCCACTCCCGGACAGATGAGCCTGGACACAATACTCTCCGCTCTTGCGGATCCGGTCCGCCGCACCATTGTGGCCCAATTGGCCAACGGTCACGACGATCAGGCTTGCATCGCCTTCGATCTGCCCGTGAGCAAATCCACCTCAACTCACCACTTCCGCGTGCTGCGCGAAGCCGGCGTGATCTCCCAGCAGTACCGGGGCACCTCGATCCTGAGCAGCCTCCGCAACGAAGACTTAAACATCCGCTTCCCGGGCCTGCTCAACGCCATCCTCGGGGCCGACTAACCGCCACTTCGAACGCGAGGGAGCGATGGGCCCACGCCTGCGAGGGGCCCCAAACGAAGGCGCGCCAGCGGCTTCGTTTGGGGAGCAGGTGGGGATTAGTTCAGCGGACCGGTGGCCTTCTCGGCTGCCGCGCGAATCGCGCCGGAACCTACTAAGCGATCGGCCTCTTCGAGCTCCGGTGAGAGGAACCTATCGGATCCGGGACCCTGCACGGTGGCACGAAGTACCTCAAGCACGGCCGCACCGGCCGGTCCGGGGACCAGTACGCCGTCGGACATAGCAGTGCGCATGTCGATGGCGCGGGTGGCTGTGACCAGTTCGATAGCCAACACGCGACGCAAGTTCTCCACGGACTTACGCAGCTTGCGGGCGGCATGCCAGCCCATGGACACGTGATCCTCCTGCATGGCGGAACTGGGGATCGAGTCCACCGACGCAGGAACGGCGAGACGCTTGGAGTCCGAAACCAGACCGGCCTGCGTGTACTGCGCGATCATGAGGCCGGAATCCACGCCGGGATCGCCGGCCAGGAAGGCGGGCAGGCCATGCGAACGGGCTGGGTCCAGCATCCTGTCGGTGCGGCGCTCGGCGATCGAGGCAACGTCCGCGGACACGATCGCCAAGAAATCCAGCACGTACGCCACCGGAGCGCCGTGGAAGTTGCCGTTAGAGGAGACCCGACCATCGGGGAGAACTACCGGATTGTCGATCGAGGCGGCAAGTTCGCGGGTGGCCACCATGAGTGCGTGGTCCACGGTGTCACGGGCCGCGCCGGCAACCTGCGGTGCACAACGCAGCGAGTAAGCATCTTGGACGCGGGAATCGCCCACCCGGTGTGAGGCAACGATGGGCGAATTCGCGAGCACGCGCAGCATGTTGTCGGCGCTGGCGGCCTGGCCGGGGTGCGGACGCAGCTCCATGTGCAGCTCGGGCACGAACACCTGGTCGGTGCCCAGCAGGCCCTCGACGCTCAATGCCGCGGTCACGTCCGCCGTCGTGAGCAGCATTTTGAGGTCGGCGATGGCCATGAGCAACATGCCGAGCATGCCGTCGGTGCCGTTGACGAGTGCCAGGCCCTCCTTTTCGGCCAGCTCAATGGGCGTGATGCCGGCCTCAGCGAGAAGTTCCGGGACGGGGCGGACGACGCCGTCGGGCCCGGCTGCCTCACCCTCACCCATGAGCACCAGCGCGCAATGCGAGAGCGGAGCGAGGTCGCCTGAGCAACCCAGCGAGCCGAATTCGCGAACGACGGGCGTGATGCCGGCATTGAGCACGTCAACCATGGTTTGCACCACCACGGGGCGCACGCCGGTCCGGCCGCTGGCCAATGTCTTGGCGCGGAGGAACATGAGCGCGCGCACCACCTCGCGCTCCACAGCCGGGCCCATGCCGGCGGAGTGGCTGCGAATGAGCGATTTTTGCAGCTGGGTGCGCATGTCCGCCGGGATGTGGCGGTTGGCCAGTGCACCAAAGCCAGTGGAGATGCCGTACGCCGGGGTGTCGGAGTGGGCCAGCTCCTCGATGTGCTTCCTGACGCGTTCGACGCCGGCCAGCGCCTCCGCACTGATCACCACCTTGGCATTGTGGCGGGCCACGGCGATGACGTCTTCAGGCGTGACACCTGAGAAGGAGAGAGTGACTTCGTGGGAACGAACGGCGGTGGTCATGGCGGAATCCTTTTGTTGCGGTGGTCTTGCTTCCCACTATCCCGCTAAATGACGCGGAAATCTGCACCTTCGAACGCGGGCTGTCCGGGATTCCAGACATGCCGCCTCGGAGCCAAATCCGCCGCTAGAATCATCCTTCGCGGCGGCCGTAAATCCGCGCGGACAGCTCCTTGGCCGCCTTCTCAACGCGCAGCGCCAGGTCCGGCCACTTCTCGGCCGGGACCTTTTCTTCCAGGAACGTCACAGCCACGGCGGCAACGGGCCACCCGAGGTGATCGGTCACAGCAGCCGCCACCGAACCAAAGCCGTCGGTCACTTCGCCGTTCTCCGTGGAGTATCCGCGAATACGGACCTGATCCAGATGGGCGGAGAGCGTTGAGTACTTGCCAATGGGATCCGGCACGTCTGTGCGCGTGCTGAACGCGGCGGCATTCGGGTACAGAGCCCGAACCTGGGATTTCGGCAGCGCCGCCAAAATGGCCCGGCCGCTGGCGGTGAGGTGGCTCGGCAGCCGCACGCCGACGTCGGTCACCAGGGACGGACGATTCTTGGCCCGCTCCTCCACGATATAGAGGACATCACGCCCGTGGAGCACGGCGAGGTGGGCGCTTACGCCAATCTTGTCCACCAGCGCAGCAAGCAAGGGTCGGCCCAATCGGGACAGCGGCTCCTGCCGTGAGTAGGCGCTGCTGAGCTCAAAAGCCGCGACCCCCAACCCGTAGCGCTGCTCTTCGTGCAGGTGCATGACAAATCCGCTCTGCTCCATGACACCGAGCAGGTGGTAGACGCTTGAGCGTGGGAGCCCCAAGGTCGTGGCAATCGTTGAGGCTGCAAGCGGCCCGCGTTTTGAAGACAACAATTTCAAGATGCGCAGGGTGTTCTCGGCTGCGGGGACCTTGGATGGGGCTTTCGCAGGCGACTTGGCAACTGGCCGCGCGGGTGCGTTCTCGGCGGGAGTCCGTTCAGGAATTGTCATGGCCCCTCAGGATAGGTCCAGTATCGCGATCACTGTGCCCACACTATAGAATATTGCAGTCTGAAATCCCAGATTATGCGGTGAATTTACGCTCTTTTGATCCCCATTCGATCGAAAAAGTGAGAACCGCCACCACATTTGCGCCAGAAGTGGCGCAGGCCACCTTGTACATATTGTTAGAAAGCTCACGCATGAACCCCAAGGGATCTGTCCTGAACCGTGGTCTGAACGCCCGGCATATCCGCTTCATGGCGCTCGGCTCTGCCATCGGCACGGGCTTGTTTTATGGTTCCTCGAGTGCCATTCAAAAAGCCGGTCCGGCTGTTCTGCTGGCGTACATCATTGCCGGCGCCGCCGTGTTCATGGTCATGCGCGCCTTGGGTGAATTGGCAGTTCGGCATCCTGTTTCGGGTTCCTTCGGCCAATACGCCAGCCGTTACCTCGGGCCACTGGCGGGATTCATCACCGGGTGGACCTACGTTTTTGAAATGGCCATTGTTGCCATCGCCGATGTCACCGCGTTCAGCATCTACATGGGTTTCTGGTTCCACGACGTCCCGCGCTGGATCTGGGTTCTGGCTATCATCTTCTTCCTGGCCGCGATCAACCTCCTCAGTGTGAAAGTGTTTGGTGAGCTCGAGTTCTGGTTCTCCATCGTCAAGGTCGGTGCCATCATTGCCATGATCGCTGGCGGCGTTGCCATCATCGTTTTCGGTTTCCATGTGGACGGCGGGGAAAGCGTCCCAGGCCTGAATAACCTCGTGAATCACGGGGGCTTCATGCCTAACGGCTGGACGGGACTCCTGGCCGCGTTCGCCGTGGTCATGTTTGCCTTTGGCGGTATTGAAACTATCGGCGTGACCGCTGGCGAGGCGGAGAATCCCGGCAAGAGCATCCCGGCGGCCGTCAACACCGTCCCGGTGCGCATCCTGCTGTTTTACGTACTGACGATCGGCGTCCTGATGACCCTGATCCCGTGGAACGAAATCACCGGCGAGACCAGTCCGTTCGTGCAGATTTTTGATTCTCTCGGTATCCCGCTGGCAGGCCACATCCTCAATGCGGTTGTCATCACCGCAGCGCTTTCAGCCATCAACTCCGACATCTTTGGCTCCGGCCGTGTCTTGTTCGGCCTTGCCCAACAGGGCCATGCACCCGCGGTTTTCGGTCGGATTTCACGTTCGGGCGTGCCCTGGATGACAGTTGTCCTGATGACCGGGGTGCTGCTGGTGGGTGTGGTTCTCAACGCCACAATCCCTGAGGATGTTTTCCTGGTCATCGCCTCCATCGCCACGTTCGCCACGGTATGGGTGTGGATCATGATCCTGGCGTCGCACGTTGCCATGAAACGGGAAATCTCCCGCAAGGCCATCGCGCCGTCCAACTTCCCCGTCCCATTCTGGCCCTTGGCTTCGATCCTGACAGCCGTGTTCATGGCGGGTGTGATTGTGCTGTTGGGCATCTATCCCGATACCCGTGTGGCCCTCTATGTAGGCGCGAGCTGGCTGGTCCTGCTGACTCTGGCTTTCAAGCTGTGGGTGCGCGGCAAGGGTCTGGAACGCGCAGATTTGGTTGACACCTCCAATGTGGTCCACGTTCCGGATGACGCGCTCAGCGCGCGTTGAACCGCCTGGGTTAGTGGTCGGTTTCTGAGTCCGTCAGTACCACTGCGCTGCGGCCAAACTGACGAACCTTCGCGTCATCCCAGACCTGGGCGGGCATTGCGCCACCAAGCAACGTCCGTGGCAGTCCAGCACCATCACCTAGGGGCGCATCGCTTCCGGCAATGATCACATTGCCGGAGCGCCGGCCCTTGAGCATGGGCGGATCGGCAATGATGACGGTGTGCTTGAACGCGGCAGCAATGGTAGCTGCCTCCCTGCGGGCGGTGAGCAATGCCGGCGAATCTCCGCAGTTCACCACATATACGCCCCCTGGAATAAGTACCTTTCGGGCTGCTTGCGTGAATTCGGCGGTGGTGAGCGCATGCGGGGTTTTAGACCCGGAAAAGACGTCACGGATTATCAGATCTCGGCTCGCCTCCGTCAACGTCTCGGTGACCTCACGTGCCTCACCCACCCGAATCTTCAGCAACGGTGCCCGGGGCAGATCAAACCAGTCACGAACATGGTTGGCCAGCTTGCCATCGATCTCAACCACCACATTGCGGGAGTTGGGGTAGGCGGCCACCAGGTAGCGGGGCATCGAACACGCCGCGCCACCAAGGCTCAAGCTGCGCAACTTCTCCCCTGACGTCCACCGGTCTTGCACCAACGCCATGATCCAGCGCATGTATTCAAAGTCCAGACGGAGCGGATCGGCAAGGTCCACGTGCGAGCTTTGCACCCCATTGAGCATGAGCAGCCAGCCGTTGGGGTTGTCGCCGTCAGGAATCAGCTCAGCCTTGCCCGTATCGGTTGTAAACATGCCGGCCACGGGACCCTTGAAGTCCGCAACAGCTTCGAGCTCGATATTCTTTGGCGCGCGTTGACGGCCCATCAGAAGCACTCAGCCTTGTGGAAGACGGCGGGATAGAGGGCGGCAGACCGCGGCGAAATAGTCACCCTGCAAGCGTAGTCGAGCTCCCGCCCGCCTAAGCCCAGATAACAGCAGCCCTGACCATCCGAACCATGGGCAGCTTGTGCCAGGTGTCATCCATACGGTCGGTGGCCCCGTCCGCAACGAAGCCATTCTTGGCATAAAAGGCCTGGGCGCGCGGATTGTCTTCCAGGACCCAAAGGAAGGCCGCATCCGCACCGATGAGCGCGTCGAGCAGCAGCTGCCCGGCCCCGCTGCCATGAACCCGGGCCAGGGTGTAAATCATTCGCAATTCCAAGGGAGCTGGAGCCCCGGGATCTTCCGAAACGCCGCTGGCAGCAACACCCACTAGCCCCGCAGCGTCGTATGCCACGGTTGGAATATGCCCGGCCGCGATCCCCTTGCGAAGGGTTTCGATCCGTCCGCCCAGCGTCTTTCGCCGCATCGCAAAGAACTCCGGCGGCAGGTGCCTGCCATAAGCTTCCTCATGACAGCGCAGGTGCAGGCGCATGACCGCTTCTGCGTCCTCATCAGTGGCTGCTCGCAGCAATATGCTCATGCCACATCCTCGCAGATCTCCGCCCTCGATCCGCTGTACCGCCGGAATGCTCGACGCCGTTACTCGCCCAAGGCGTCGAGCGCGCCTTCCAGCCGCTCGACCTTGCCGCTGAGTTCGCCCGTGTGGCCGGGACGGATGTCGGCCTTCAACACCAAGGAAACCCGTGTCCCATAGCGGGCCACGGCCTCCGTGGCCCGCTTGATAACGTCCATAACCTCATCCCAGTCACCTTCGATCTCGGTGAACATGGAGCTTGTGTGATTTGGCAGGCCCGATTCGCGGACCACCTTTACCGCTGCCGCAACCGCGGTGTGGACCGAGGCGTCGTCGCCCGTTCCTGCAGCCGTGTCGGTGGGTGTACCGCTGGGTGCCAGTGAAAATGCCACAATCATGAAAGTCTCCTCAAATTGCTTTGTTCAATCTGCTTTGTTCAATTCTTGAACCTCGTTCCATTATGGGCACTTCTGCCCATGGGACGGCCCCCATATCGGGGCTAAGGTTGCACCATGCTTGCTTCCTTTGCTGCCTTCGCGCGCCCTTTTACCACCAGCCCCGATCCTTACGGAGATTCCTACTACAACGAAAGCACCATGGATCCTGCCGCCGTTACTGGACTCATCGTCATGATGACCTTCATCTATCTTTTGATATTCGCGGTGGCTTTTGTGGTCTCGGGCCTCGTCTGGGCGGGCGCCTTTAGCAAGGCGGGCCACGCAAAGTGGAAGGCCTATGTGCCGTTCTACAATATGTGGATCTTAGTGAAAATGGCTGGCCGTCCGGAATCGCATTTCTGGCTCTTGTTCATTCCCTACTTCAACATCTATATGCAGATCGTCATCATGAATGACATTGCTAAGTCTTTTGGCAAGGACACCGGGTTCACCGTTGGTCTGATCTTCCTGCCGGTGGTCTTCGCTGCGATTCTCTCCTACGGCGATGCCCGGTATCTTGGCCCGGCCTACCTGACGCCGGCACAGAAGCAGTACGCCCAACAATATGCACAGCAGTACGGGCAGCCGCAGTATGGGCAGCAATTCGCGCCGCAACAATTCGCCCAGCCCTACACGCAGCAGCCTTACCAGGGGCAGCCTCAGTCCTTTGACCAGCCCCCGACTCCGCCTTATGCGCAACCGGAGCCCAGCCAGAACCCCTACGGATCAGGGCCAGCCCAGCAGCCGTAACCCGGCGGCGGCAGCGGCTCCGGCCAGCACAACCACCAAAAATGGTGCCTTGAACCAAAGCGCGATGGCGGCCGCTGCCAAGGCGCCAAGCCGCGCATCGATCACCACGTTCGTGCCCGTGGCCGCTGCGTTGACAACTGTCAACGAGGCCAAAAGCCCAATGGTCAGTGTTCCGGCAACACGCGACATCCGCGGGTTCGCCAGCACCTTGGCCGGCACCAGGTAACCCAGCAACTTGGTTGCATAGGCCACCACGGCCGCAATCAAGAGCCACACCCACAAACTCATGATTTCTCCACTTCGCGAGTTCCGGCGTCGTGCTTGTGCGCAGAGTGGTCGTGCTTATATACAGATTGCGTATATGGCTCAATGTCCGGTTCCAGGCCGTCGCTGATGTGCCCGGGCGCATGGTCCGGAGCACTATCTCGCCGGAACCAGCCGATCAATCCGGCCACGAGCGCTGCCACGAGGATGGGCACGCCCGGTGGAACGAGCGGCACGGCCAGCAGCGTCACTACGGCACATACCGCGGCGATCGCGGCAGGCTGGAATGCCTTGATGCGGGGCCACAACAAGCCAAGGAATGCTGCCACGGCAGCCCCGTCAAGGCCCCACTGCTTGGGATCACCTAGGGCGTCGCCAATCATGGCCCCCACCGCGGTCATGATGTTCCACAGGACAAAGACCCCAACACCGGCCACCCAGAACCCGCGTTTTTGCTCATCGGGATCGCTTTGGCCGGTGGCGGTGGCTGTGGATTCATCGATCGTCACGTGGGCTGCGGCAAAGCGACGCCACCCCGTGGGCCGTATCAGGGCGTTGAGCTGCATGCCGTAGACGCCGTTGCGGATGCCCAGCAGCGCAGAGGCGCTCATGGCGGCGACTCCGGTGCCCCCGGCAGCCACCACGCCAATGAAGGCAAATTGCGAACCTCCGCTAAAAAGCATCAGGCTCAGCACCATGGTCTGCCAGAACGAAAGTCCGGAGGCCGCCGAGAGCGCACCAAAAGAGACTCCGTACAGGCCCGTTGCGACGGCGATCGAGGCACCAATCTTGGCTGCTGGCGAATCCTTAAGTTTCATCTCCCCCATGCTTTCACGCCAACATGAGCCAACTCATGTCCGTCCACATGGCAAGAATCGGATTAGCCTTGAAAAATCACAATCGGCATGGTGTTGGTGTCGATAGCCTCGGTGGACAGGCTGAGACTTTCGGTGCCGTGCAAGGCATCGGCCGCGCGCACCAGGGCCAGATGCGAGAACGCTTGGGGGAAGTTCCCGGCCATCCGGCCCTGGTCCATGTCGTACTCCTCGCTGAGCAGGCCCACTTCGTTGGCCAACCCCACCAACCTGTCCATGAGTGCGACGGCGTCTGTGTGGCGGCCAGAGTGCGCATACTGCTCAACCAACCAGAAGGAGCAGGCAAGGAAGGGGTGCTCGCCCGGTTCCAGGCCGTCAAGGCCCGATTCCGTTTGGTAGCGCAGGATCAGCCCGTGCCGATCCACCAATTCATTTTCCAAGGCAGCCACGGTGCCCAGCATTTCCGGGGAACTGTACGCCACAAACCCGACCTGTGGCAGGACAAGTAGGGAAGCATCGGTTGTCGTGCCGCCGTACGTTTGAGTAAAGGTGTTCAGTTCCTTGTTGAAGCCATGCTCCATGATCTCGGCGTGAAGCTGATCCCGGAGAGTTTCCCAACGCTCCACCGGCCCTTCAAGGCCGTGATCGCGCACCGCCCGCGCACCACAGTCAAAGGCCGCCCACATCATGACGCGCGAATGGGTGAAGTGCAGCAGCTCCCCCCGCATTTCCCAGATGCCGTGGTCTTTCGCGGCCAGATGCTTCTCGACAAAACCCAACATGGCCTGTTGCAGCGGCCACGAGAAGTGATCTTCATGTCCGCCGGCGAGCCGCAACTTCTCCAAGGCGACCAGCACCTCGCCTACAACGTCGGCCTGATACTGGCCAACAGCGCCGTTGCCGATCCGCACGGGCAGGGCGCCTTCGTAGCCAGGCAAATGGCTCAGCTCACCCTCCGCCAGCTCGCGTTCCCCCGACAGCCCATACATGATCTGCAGGTCTTCCGGATCGCCCGCCACCGCCCGCAGCAGCCAGTCGCGCCACTTCATGGCCTCGTCGTCAAAACCGTGGGTAAGCATCGCCTCTAGGGTCAGGGCCGCATCCCGCAGCCAGCAGAATCTGTAATCCCAGTTCCGGGCGCCACCAAAGTCTTCGGGCAACGAGGTGGTGGGTGCCGCAACAATCCCGCCGGTATCCTCATGTGTCAACGCACGCAGCACCAGCAGTGAGCGCTCCACGATGGCAGCATATTTGCCGTCTTGGTTGTACCGAGCGGCCCAGTCTTCCCAGTAGTCAATGGTCTGCCCAAGGGCAAAGTCAATGTCGATCGCGTCCGGAACGGGACGGTGCGACGGGTACCAGGTCATTTCCTGTTGCACCCACTCCCCGGCCCGAACAGTGAAGGTCCCGGCGTGTTCATGGTCGACGGCGACAGGCAGCTCATCACCGCGCAGCACCAAGGCGTCGGGCCCGGCAACCGCTACGATCGCTTCTGTCCCGTCGGCAGCGTCCATCCTGCGAACCCAGGGCAAGACCTTGCCGTAGCCGGGGCGGACGCTGATCCGTTCGATGAATTCAACGCTGCCGCTGAGTCCCTCGATACGGCGGACAACGGAGGCGCGGCGGTCCTTGACCGGCATGAAATCGGTGACCCGCGCGGAACCTTCAGGGGTTTCCCACACGGTCTCAAGGACAAAGGTCCGCCCAACGTACGTACGGCGCTGGACAGCAGCCTCGGTGTGAGTCGGCGCCATCAACCAGCGGCCGTGATCAGAGGTTCCCAACAGCGCCGTGAAAACGGAGGGTGAATCAAAACGTGGAAAACACAACCAATCGATACTCCCGTCCCGGCCCACCAAGGCGGCCGTGTGTAGATCCGAGAGCAGTGCATAGTCTTCAATTCGCGATGCCATGGTTACATGCAATCACATGGCGTCAAGCCCCTCCGTCAACAGTCCCGACCCCGGTTGTTCAACTACCTGCCATGAAGCAAGCGAGGAGGCAAGAAGCTCCCTGATCTCACGCGGCTTATTGGTCGTCACTTGGGTGACACCGGCCGCCAGACACAACGTCAGGTCTTCGGGCGTGTCAACGGTCCAGACCCGCAACGCTCTTCCCTTACGCACCCATGTTGCGGCGTTGCCCGGGTTGGCCCGCAGGTACTCGACGCCGGGGCCCGCCAGGTGGGCCACGCCGTCGTTCACCAACTTCTCGCCTTCTGCCATGGCTCGGCGCATCAGGAACGCAACCGTGTGCCCGGCAATGGCTCCGACCTCCAGTTCCTCCTTGACGTCTTCGATGTCCACCTGCTCCAGGAGCTGGCACAGGTGGTCCGAGGGAACCCGCTCGGAGAGATATTTCACGGCCGACGGGTGGAAGCTCATGAAGGAAACCAGCACACGGCCCGTGGTGGAACTCTCCGGGTTCCAGCCATGGTTGCGCAGAGTTTCCAGCGTTTTTTCGATCAGCTGCGGGCTGAAGGAGGCGCCATATTTGAACTCAATGGCCAGCCCTACGTCTCTGCCGGCTCCGTCCAGAATTTCCAGCAGCTCCGGCAGGGTGAGCAACTGCTCTGATGAGCCGCCAAACTCGGCAGGGATCTCGCTACCGTGCCAGGAGCAGAAGTCCAGCTCCCGCAATTGCGCCAGCGTCTGCGAAGCAACGGGTCCCGAGCCACTGGAAGTCCGGCCGACATCGTCGTCGTGGAGCAGGACAAGTTCACCATCGGCAGTGAGATGAAGATCGCACTCGACCCCGTCGGCGCCGTCGGCCAGGGCCTGTAAATAGGCGGCTCGGGTGTGCTCGGCAAAGGCGGCGCTTGATCCTCGGTGGGCGTAAATCTGAACGGTCATGGCTCCACGCTACGCTTACTTCATGGCGCAGACACAAAGGCTGGATCCATCCGGCACCACATTGACTTCCGCACCGAACCCCGACGCCGAAAAGGCCGCGGCCCTGAAACGGATGAAAAACATCGCACTGGGACTGCTGGTGTTTATGGCGGTGGTGTTCTGCTTTGCCTTTGCCCTGCAAGAGCAGTACCCGTGGCTCGTGTATGTACGGGCAGCGGCCGAGGGTGGCATGGTGGGTGCCCTAGCTGACTGGTTTGCTGTCACCGCGTTGTTCAAGTACCCCATGGGCCTAAAGATCCCCCACACGGCCATCATCCCCAACCGCAAGGATGAGATCGGTGCGTCGTTGGGCGACTTCGTGGAGACCAATTTCCTCTCCGAAGAAGTGGTCTCACAAAAGCTGGCCACCACACAGATCGCCCAGAAGGTTGGTGCCTGGCTGTCCAAGCCGGCCAGCGCCCAACGGGTAGCAACAGAAGGTGCCACCGCGCTCCGCGGCGCCATTGAGGTGTTGAAGGACGACGACGTCCAGGACGTCATCGAATCAATGGTGCGCAAGCATGTGCTGGAGCCGCCGTGGGGCCCACCCATCGGCAAGCTGGCCGAGCGCATCTTCGCTGAAGGGCACCACCACGCGCTCGTGGATTTGTTGGTTGACCGCTCAGCAACCTGGATCCGTGCCAACCACACGACTATTTCCGGTCTGGTCTCCGATCGCTCCCCCAGCTGGGTTCCGCAGTTCGTGGACGGTCTGGTGGGCGATAAGATCTACACCGAAATTTACAAGTTTGCCCGTGCCGTGCAGGACGATCCACACCACGAGGTGCGCCTGCAGTTGGATAACTACCTGAAGGATCTGGCCCAGGAGCTCCAGCATGATCCGGCCATGATCGCCAAGGCAGAGTCCATCAAGGCCCAGGTTCTCGGTGATCCAGAAGTCCGCGAATTGGCCGGGCGGACGTGGGAGACCATCAAATCAGCCCTGACGGACGCGGTTGAAGATCCGAATTCCGAGCTTCGCCTCAAGTTCGCCGGGGCCGTGCAAGAGTTCGGCGTCCGTCTCGTGGAGGACACCGATCTGGCAGACAAGGCCAACAAATGGATCTCCAACGCCGCCGCCTACCTGGTGGGCACCTACAAACACGAGATCACGTCCCTGATCACCGACACGGTTGAACGTTGGGACGCGGAAGAAACCTCACAGAAGATCGAGCTCCAGGTGGGCAAGGATCTGCAGTTCATCCGCATCAACGGCACCGTGGTGGGTTCCCTTGCGGGCTTGGCGATCTTCACCATCGCAACACTCGTCTTCGGTTAGACGGCAGGCCCCGCAGGCCTCTTCACCCTATGAACAAACCTGATGACCGATCAGAACTAAACTCGACTTCAAAATAGTCCACGAACCGAGGAATCTTCATGCGCGCAACCATCATCTACGGCCCCGGCGACATCCGCGTCGAAGACCGCGACTACCCCACTATCCTGCAGCCCACCGACGCCGTCGTGAGGGTCACCGCCGCCTGCGTTTGTGGCTCCGACCTCTGGCCCTACCGCGGTGTGAAGCCGACTCACGAGCCCTCTGCGATCGGGCATGAATTCATCGGTCTGGTGGAAAGCATCGGCGACGACGTAGCCGATTTGGCCGTGGGAGATTTGGTCATCGCTCCGTTCGTGATCAGCTGCGGAAAGTGCGCGCAGTGCCTCAACGGCGTCACCGTAGCCTGCGATCACTTGGCTGGCTGGGGCGGCAAGGACGGAGCCGGACTGCCGATCGACGGCGGTCAGGGTCAGGCTGTCCGTATCCCCCTGGCCGAATCGACCCTGGTAAAGGTTCCGGGAATCACTGAGCCTGACGACGCTCTGCGCGCCAGCTTGTTGACCCTCTCTGACGTCATGGCCACCGGCCACCACGCGGCCCTCGCCGCGAAGGCCGGGCCAGGCCGTACCGTCGTGGTCGTCGGCGATGGCGCTGTTGGCCTGTGCGGGGTGCTGGCAGCCAAGCGATTGGGTGCCGAACGGATTATTGCCATGTCTCGGCACGCTGACCGGCAGGCAATTGCCCGGGAATTTGGCGCCACGGACATCGTGGAAGAACGCGGGGAAGACGGAGTGGCGAAGGTCCGCGAACTCCTCGGCGGCGTCCTAGCCGATTCAGTCTTGGAGTGCGTCGGTACCAAGGAATCCATGGAGCAAGCGCTGCACAGTGTTCGCCCGGGCGGGGCACTGGGCTTTGTCGGCGTTCCCACGGGCGGCGCCGAAATTCCGCTGCGCTACCTCTTCGACACCAACATCAGCATCGGCGGCGGCATGGCCCCGGCCCGTACCTACATCCCGGAACTGCTTGCCGATGTCCTGGCTGGCAACATCAACCCTGGCCGGGTGTTCGACGTCGTCATGCCGCTCGAGGAAGCACCCGAGGCTTACCGCGCTATGGATGAACGACGCGCCATCAAGGTCCTATTGGTCCCCTGAACGACCGCCCAGCCCCTCCGAGAGATGTTCTCCGGAGGGGCTGCTGCTGCACGAAGGCCAATGCATCTCACTTCTGGCTGCGCGGCGCCTTCGGTGGTTTCGGGGCCTTCTTTACCTTCGGTGGTTTGAGCGCCTTCGGTGGCTTCGGCTGCTTGGCGGTCGCCTCAAGTTCGGCCAAAAGATGCGCTGGAATTTCCATCGGGGCCGGCCCAAATGCGCGATTGGCTGAGGCGATGACGGCCTTGCCCATCATGTAGTTTCCGACTCCACCAACGGCTGCACCAATACCAAATGGCAGGGCCTTGCCCACAATGGAGGCGCTGCCCTTGGCGGCCATCTTCTTGAGAAACATTTTTTGCATGGGACCCACTAAGCCCTTGACGGTGGCCAGCGGCATGCTCTTGCTCACCGTCTTGCCCCACGCCTGCATGGGCGTTTTGCCTGTTCCCAGCGCATGGCCGGTCAGGCCGGTCAACATGGCCTGACCTTCTTCACCGAGAATGATGGCCATGACCGTGAGCTGGGCGCTCTCTGGATCCTGGAGCCGGACACCATGGAGTTCGGCAATGGATTGGGCGTAGAGGGCCGTTGCTTCCAAGAACACGAGCGTTGCGGCCGCCGAGATGGATAACGCCACAACGGTTCCCACACCAGGAATGATGGCCGTGGCCCCAATGGCCGCGCCTCCGGTGCCGACGCCGTTAAGGAAGTCGCGCTCCAACCGCTGGCTGAGCTCGTAGGCCGTTGCGTGCGGGTAGCGTTTGCGCAGGCGCCGCAGATTTGCCAGCACCAGCGGGCGTTGAACCTCGACAGCCTTGAGCAGCATGTTGTGGACGGCGGGCGTGGGGTTTCCTTGTTTATCAAAAGCCGCGTCAGCGGCAATCTTGACCGCCGGATTGGCCTTGACGCCCGATCGTGCAAAACCGGGACCGGGCGGCATTCCTACGTGATTAAGGTCTTTGCTTGCCATAAATTCTCCCTGCAGAGTCTGTGCTTCTAGGGTAACTGCCAATTCTGACAGGAGCCCGGCGTTCACTGTAGGGAGAACCCTTCACTTTCAGGAGAACTGTCAGGAAACCACAGCGGCAGCCTAGCCTGCGAGCGCAACGGGAAGGCCGACGTCGTGCTTGGAGTCAGGGCCAAAGAGGCGGGTGCGCAGGGCCAGGAAGAGGAAGACCATGCCGGCGCTGAGCAGAATGTGGCCGAGTCCGGCGATTCCGGGAATGGCGGCCGAGACGTCGGTGTTGCCATTGACCTGCATCATTCCGTGGACAACCATGATGGCGGCGGTGAGGACCAGGCCGGCGTTGTACGTCCAGAAGAACCAGCCGAACAGTCGTGATTTGCTCAGCGAGAACAGCTTTTCAAGAATCAGCACAATCAACAGGACGATGAACCCGAGGGTGAGCAGATGCGTGTGAACCACCGAGAGCTGGGTGAAACCGGAGAAGTCCTTGCCCTTGGTGAACTCACGGTAAAACAAGCCGGAGAGTACGCCAATGACCATGTAGGCGAATGCTGAATAAAAGAGCTTTTTCACGAGGCAACCTTTGCTACGGGCCCCATTTGCGGGCCTTTATATCCAGCCTAGGGACGCAGTAGACCCGGGCCATCAACCATTTGGTTGACTTCGGGATAACACTCCTACCCGCTTGGGCCTATCCGCTTGGAACGAACGAGCCGGGCACCTGTCCGGTCAAGAAAGATGACACATCGGCGAGCTCGTCGGAACGGGTGTTGTGGCCCATGTCCGCATAGCTGGCGGCAGAGAGATCCGTATTGCTTTCAAGCCATTCGGCGGTGAAGTTTGTGGCGTCCTGGTTGATGACTAGGTCGCCAGGATCTCGAGCCCAGAAGAATGGGATCTGGTGTGCCAGCGGTTCCATGGCGGCAAGAAGCTCATTGTGCAGCACGAAGCCGGACAAGCCAACGCCCACCGTGAACGTCTGCGGCCGGAGCCGGATGAGCGTGGTGGCCATGGCCATGCCCTGCGAATAACCCAGCACCGATACGCTGCTGAACTTGTAGCGGGCCACGACCGTGTCGAGCCAGCCAAGGACGGCTGAAGCCGAACTCACCACCTCGGCAAAGTCGTTGTTGAGGAAGTAATCAAGCAAGAACCAGCCGTGGTCACCCGAGATGTCCTTCGGTGCCCGCGGCGCCGCGCAGGTGAACCCCTTCGGTAGCTTCTGGAACAACTCGCCCATGCGGTTTTCATCCGAACCATAACCATGCAGCATCAACAGCAGCGGGGTGCCCGCACGTTCATTCTCCGGCCGGGACCACAAAACCGTTTCCATGGCCCAAGACTACCCACCAGGGTCATCTCGACTCGCATGATTGGCGTCGCGTTAACCCGCGGTTCAACCAAACATCTCCCTTTCGTTTTCCGAGACTGCCATTCTGGGCGCAACGCATACATCGATGGAAGGCAAGCCATGAATGACCTGAAGAAGCTTTTGCCCATGCTCGGACACACGCGCGGAAAGCGCAGCGCCGTGACCTGCGGCCTCAAGTGTGACAACGCCTGCTCCAAGGCCGTGTGCAACACCTCAGCCAACAACTACTTCCGTGACATCGCCTCCACCGAGTTCTCGCGCCGTTCGGCGCTTGGCATTGGCCTGGCCGGCGCGCTGAGTGCAGCCGTCCTGGTTCAGGGCCAGAACAGCAAGGGCAACCAGGGCCAGAACGGCGTCGGCAATAGTGGCAAGGGCGGCAAGTTTGCCTTCGATCCGATCCGCCCTGTCGACGCGTCCGTAGATACCTTCAACGTCCCCGAAGGCTTTGATTGGTCCCCGATCATCCGCTGGGGCGATCCGCTCTTCAACGACGCACCCGATTTTGACTTCGCCAACCAGACGGCTGCCTCACAGGCCGGCCAATTCGGTTACAACAACGATTACCTGGAGATCCTGCGCCAGCCCAACGGCAAGAAGGGACTGCTGGTCTGCAACCACGAGTACGTGAACCCGCAGATCATGTTCCCGGCCGCCCCAGCTTCGGCCGCCGAGGAAGCCGAGCGCCGCAACATCTTCCGCAACGCCGTCGGCATGACAGTGGTAGAGCTGGAGCGCAGCAAGAAGGGACAGCCGTGGGGCTACGTTCGTGGCGGCGAGCTGAACCGCCGCATCACCATGGACACGGAATTTGAGCTGACCGGCCCACTGGCAGGCACCGACTTCGTCAAGACCGCGGCCGATTCCACCGGCACCAAGGTCTTCGGCACCTTGGGTAACTGCTCCGGCGGCACCACGCCTTGGGGCACCATCCTCTCCGGCGAAGAAAACTTCAACGGCTTCTTCCGCACCAACGGCACCAGCGCCGAAGACCGCCGTTATGGCTTGGGCGACAGCGCCACCGGCATGGGCTGGGAGCTTGAGGATCCCCGCTTCGACGCGCGCGGCGAGGATTACCGCAACGAGCCCAACCGCTTCGGCTACATCGTGGAGATCGATCCGGAAGACCCGAACTCCACCCCGAAGAAGCACACGAGCCTTGGCCGCTTCAAGCACGAAGGTGCCAACGTCATCATCGCCGACAACGGCAAAGCGGTTGCCTACTCCGGCGATGACGAGCGCTTCGATTACCTGTATAAGTTCGTCTCCAAGAACAAGTACAAGAAGAACAACAAGGCCCACAACATGACCCTGCTGACCGAGGGCGATCTCTACGTTGCACAATTCGCCGGCAACTCGGCCGCGGAAATCGACGGCTCCGGGACGGTTCCCGCCGACGGCTCCTTCGATGGTTCCGGTATCTGGCTGCCGTTGGTTGTCGGCGGCAAGAGTGCCATTTCCGGCATGAGCGTCCAAGAGGTCTTGGTCTACACGCGTCTGGCCGCCGACAAGGCCGGCGCCACCAAGATGGACCGCTGCGAAGACGTCCAGCCGAACCTTCAGACCGGCAAGGTTTACGTGGCCTGCACCAACAACACCAAGCGTGCGCTTCCCGGCCAGGCCGCTGCCGACGAGGCCAACCCCCGCGCCGTGAACCGCGACGGTCACGTTGTGGAGCTCAGCGAAACCGGCGGGGATTCAACGGCAACGACGTTCAACTGGAACCTGCTGCTGCTCTGTGGCGATCCCGCCAAGAACACGCAGACCTACTTCAGCGGTTTCCCGGCCGACAAGGTCAGCCCCATCTCCTGCCCCGACAACCTTGCCTTCGACACCCAGGGCAACCTGTGGATCTCCACCGATGGCGCACCCTCTGTCATCGGCTACAACGACGGCCTGTTCAAGGTTGGACTGGAAGGTGCCAACCGCGGCAACGTCCAGCAGTTCGCCTCCATGCCGCGCGACGCCGAGACCTGCGGCCCGCTCATCCACGATGACGAATCCATGGTGTTTGTCGCCGTGCAGCACCCGGGCGAGGACGGCACATATGGAGCGCACAGCTCCTACTTCCCCGACTACGTCGCCGAAGGCACGACGCCGGCTCCCGGCCAGGTGCGCGCGCCCCGCCCGTCGGTGATCCAGATCCTCCAGACGAGCTAATCTCAAGCAAAACCAGCCTCACCACACTCCGGTCCGCACCTGCGGGCCGGTTTGTGTTTAAGGAGCGTTGTGGCGATCGATAGAACTCACCGCAGCGCCCTCCCCACACACTCAATCTTTGTTTATGTGGGAACTGCATTGACAAACAAAGATAAACACAGATAGAGTCGTATAAATCAACATCTTGTGACACCCGTCACGCACCAGAGCCGCTGCGGAAGGACCGCCATGTTTGCTGAAGAACGGCAACGCCGAATCGCAGAACTCGTCGCCGCCCAGGGCCGCGTCAGCGTCCAGGAACTGGCAGAACTTTTCTCCGTCACCCAGGAAACCGTCCGCCGCGACCTGGCCACCCTCGAGGAATCCGGCCAGCTGCGCCGAGTCCACGGCGGGGCCGTTAGTACCGACCGGCTCACTCGCTCCGAACTGAGCCTGACCGAACGCCAGAGCCAGCGCCTGGATGAGAAGCAGCGCATTGCCGCAGCAGCCATCGCGCTCGTGCCCAACGCCCCAACAGCCTCGATCCTGCTTGATTCGGGAACCTCCACGGCAGCCCTGGCCGAGCTTCTTTCCAGCTGGACTCCGGCTAACCCCGGCGATGAACTGCTCGTTATCACCAACTCGCTGCCCACCGCGGCATCACTGAGCAACAACAAGCACCTGCTGTTGGACATTGTTGGCGGCCGCGTTCGTGGCCTGACCAGCGCGGTAGTCGGCGCCCGTGCCACCGAACAGCTCGGCGCGCTCCGCCCGGACATCGCATTCATTGGCACCAACGGCATCCACGCCGATTTTGGCCTGAGCACTCCCGACCCCGTTGAGGCGGCGACCAAGACCGCCATGGTCAGGGCCGCCCGGCAGGTCGTGGTCCTCGCAGACGCCTCAAAGCTCGGCACCGAAACTCTTGTCCGCTTCGCAACCCTAGAGGAGATCGACACCTTGATCACCACCTCCGCACCGTCCACCGAACTTGCCGCCGCGTTGTGCGCCGCCGGCGTTGAGGTCGTGGTCGCATGATTCTGACACTGACCCCCAACCCGAGCCTTGACCGCACCATCGAGCTCGCTGGAGTTCTCGAGCGCGGCGAAGTTCAGCGCGCCACGGCAGCTTCCCAGCACCCCGGCGGCAAGGGCGTGAACATTGTCCGGGCCCTGTCGGCGTCGAACATCGAGTCCCTAGCTCTGCTTCCCGGCGACGCGGATGACGCCGTCGTCCGAGCCCTCTCGGCCGAGAACATTCCCCACCTGACCCTGCCCATCGGCGCTGCACTGCGCAGCAATGTTGCCATTACCGAACCCGATGGCACCACCACCAAGGTCAATGAGCCCGGCCCCGAGCTGACTCCCGCACAGCTTGCCGAGCTGCTGGCGCTCACGGTTGAGAAGTCCGACGGCGCTGCCTGGCTTGTGCTGGCAGGCTCACTCCCGCCGGGCGTTCCGGCCGATTTTTACGCCCACGTCATCGATGCTGTACGTAGCGCTTACGGCCCCAATGCCCCCAAAATTGCAGTAGATTCCTCCGGCGCACCCCTGCTGGAGAGTCTGCGTTCGGCTCCTGATCTCATCAAACCCAATGGTGAGGAACTTGCCGAGCTAACTGGCACCTCAAACGGCCAGGACCTCGAATCCAACCCGGAATTGGCCGCCAACACCGCTTCAGCCCTGATTCTCCGCGGCGTCGGTGCAGTCCTTGCAACCCTTGGATCCAAGGGTGCAGTTCTGGTGACCAAGGATGGTAGCTGGCACGGCAACGGCCCAGCCATCGAGGCAAAAAGCACAGTCGGCGCGGGCGATTCCGCCTTGGCCGGATATCTGTTGAGCACCTTACGCGGCGATTCCGCGCAGGCCTGCTTGCAGCAAGCAGTGGCCCATGGGGCGGCCGCAGCTTCCCTCCCCGGAACCATGGTTCCTTCCGTTGAACAAACCAACCCCGCCGCCGTCGTCGTGACTGCACTGGCCTGAAGCCGAAGAGACCTAAAATGACTACTCTTATCACCACCGATCTGGTGCTCCTTGATGCCGATCTCGGCACGGACACCACCAGCGTTATCCGCAACCTGGCCGAGCTCGTCACTGAGACCGGCCGCGCCTCCGAGGTTGAAGGCCTGTTTGCCGATGCCTTGGCCCGCGAACAAAAGACCGCCACGGGCGTTCCCGGCGGCATTGCCATCCCGCATTGCCGCTCCGAGGCTGTCCTTGAACCCACCTTGGCCATGGCCCGACTGAACCCGGCCGTCGACTTCGGCGCCAAAGACGGCCCGGCCGACATCGTGTTCTTCATTGCAGCCCCGGCTGGCGCCGACAACGCCCACCTGAAACTGCTCTCAAAGCTTGCCCGCTCCCTCATCAAGAAGGACTTCACGGCAGCCCTGCGCGCAGCAGCAACCCCGGCAGACATCGTTGCCCTCGTCGAGGACGCCCTGGCGGACAAGCCGAAGGCTGCCGCGACTACTGCGGCGCCGGTGGCAGCCGCAGCGGCGACCGTGGACACCCCCACAACACGCCAGAAGCGGATTGTTGCCGTGACGGCATGCCCCACCGGCATTGCCCACACATACATGGCAGCCGATTCCTTGGTGCTAGCCGCACAGGAAGCCGGCGTTGACCTGCAGGTTGAAACACAGGGCTCCGGGGCCGTGACGCCACTGGATCCAGCCGTCATTGCCGCTGCCGATGCCGTGATCTTTGCTGTGGACGTTGACGTGCGCGGCAAAGAGCGCTTTGCTGGCAAGCCCGTCATCAACGCACCTGTGAAGCGTGGCATTGATGAGCCGGCCAAGATGATCCAGGAGGCCCTCGCGGCCGCCGACAATCCCAACGCGCACCGGGTGCCGCACTTTGGTGCCGAGGAGGCAGCCGAAAACAGGGCTAATTCCTCGGGCGAGAGCCTTGGCGCCAAGATCAAGAAGGTTCTGCTGACGGGCGTCAGCTACATGATCCCGTTCGTGGCCGGTGGAGGTCTGCTGATCGCGCTGGGCTTCTTGCTCGGTGGCTACGATGTGACCGATGTTGCCAAGGATGTGGTCCTGAAGAACAGCCTCTTCAACCTGCCTGACGGCGGACTCATGATTTACCTCGGCGCCGTTGCCTTCACCATCGGCAACCTGTCAATGAGCTTCCTTGTCCCGGCGCTTGCGGGCTACATAGCCTTCGGCATCGCGGACCGTCCTGGTATTGCACCGGGCTTCACGGCAGGCGCCATCGCCGTCTTCATGGGCGCGGGCTTCCTCGGTGGTTTGGTGGGCGGTATTCTTGCCGGTCTCGCAGCTTACTGGATCGGCAGCTGGAAGGTTCCGCGCTGGCTGCGTGGCCTCATGCCTGTTGTCATCATCCCGCTTTTGGGTTCCATCATCGCTTCCGGCGCCATGCTCTTGTTCCTTGGCGCACCCATCGCTGCCCTGTCCAACGGTTTGAACAGCTGGTTGACCGGCATGACCGGCACCTCCGCCGTCATTCTTGGCATGATCCTTGGCCTCATGATGTGCTTCGACCTTGGCGGTCCGGTCAACAAGGTTGCCTACGCATTCGCCGTCGCCGGTCTTGGTACGGGCACCGCATTGAACCAGGCCCCGTGGGAAATCATGGCAACCGTCATGGCTGCGGGCATGGTTCCGCCGCTGGCATTGGCACTGGCTACCGTGTTGGACAAGAAGCGCTTCTCACTGGCCGAGCGTGAAAACGGCAAGGCGGCCTGGCTGCTCGGTGCCTCCTTCATCTCCGAAGGCGCCATCCCGTTCGCCGCGGCCGATCCGCTGCGCGTCATTCCCGCCACCATGGTTGGTGGTGCCATCACCGGCGCAATGACAATGGGCTTCCACGTCACCTCGCAGGCACCCCACGGCGGAATCTTCGTCTTCTTCGCCATTGGCAACGTTGGCATGTTCATCCTGGCCATTGTGATTGGCACTATCGTGTCGGCTCTGGGAGTTGTGGCCCTGAAGCGCTGGGCTGTACGCAAGCCCGTTGATACCCTTGCAGCAGCACAGCCCGCAGCCCAGGCCAACTAGGACCTGAAATGAATTTCGAAGGAGCAACCGTGCAAAGCTTTGTTGGAGTCGGTGTCTTCAGAGGCCGAGTCATTGGCCCTGTCAGGCACATGCCGCCCGCCTTGACCGCCCCTCCCGGCGGCGAAAGATTGGACAGTTCGACGACGGCCGAGGCTGCCGCCGCGAGCCTCAAGGAGGCTGGGGCAACAGTCAAAGCCACCTTGGTGGAACGGGCAAGCCGGGCCACGGGCGACGGCAAGGCCGTGCTTGAGGCAACGGCACTGATGGCAACAGATCCCATGCTCATCAAGGCCGCCATCAAGCTCATCAACACGGGCAGCTCCGCCGAACGTGCCATTTGGGACGCCGGTGACACGGTTGCGGCCATGCTCATCAGCCTCGGCGGATACATGGCAGAGCGCTCTCACGATGTCCTCGACGTCCGGTCCCGCATTGTGGCGGCCCTGCGCGGTGTTCCTGCGCCGGAGATCCCGGATTCCCTGGTGCCCTTCATTCTGGTCGCTGATGACCTGGCCCCGGCCGACACAGCAACCCTTGACCCCACAAAGGTCATTGCACTGGTCACCGCCGGCGGCGGTCCCCAGTCACACACGGCCATCATCGCCCGCAGCCTTGGCCTGCCGGCCGTGGTTGCGGCAGCCGGGGTTGCTGCCCTTGAGGAAGGCTCGGAGCTTTACGTTGACGGCTCTGCCGGAGTTGTCAGCACCGAACCCGGGGACGCCGAGCATGCGGCTGTCGCCGTGTGGCTGGAAAAGGCCTCGTTGCTGAATGTCTTTGACGGGGACGGACAGCTCGCTGACGGCACCAAGCTGGCCCTGCTGGCCAACGTTGGTGGTGCCAAGGACGCCCAGGAGGCTGCTGCCGCCAACGCCCAGGGCGTTGGTCTGTTGCGCACCGAATTCTGCTTCCTCGGCAACAGCACCGAACCCACTCATGAGGATCAGGTGGCAGCCTACAAGGGCGTCTTCGATGCCTTCCCCGGCAAAAAGGTTGTTGTTCGAACCCTCGACGCCGGAGCGGACAAGCCGCTGCCGTTCCTGACCGACAGCACCGAGCCGAACCCTGCCTTGGGTGTGCGGGGCTATCGCACCGATACCACCACCCCCGGTGTTCTCGCTCGTCAGCTGACTGCCATTGCGGACGCCGCGGCGCAGTCGGAGGCCCTGGTCTGGGTCATGGCTCCCATGATTTCCACACCGGCCGAGGCCGCCGATTTTGCCGCCATGTGCACCACCGCCGGACTCAACACTCCCGGCGTCATGGTTGAGGTGCCTTCGGCTGCACTCACGGCCCGGCATTTGCTGGACCGTGTGGAATTCGCCAGCTTGGGGACCAATGACCTGACTCAGTACACCATGGCCGCCGATAGGCAGCTGGGCACGTTGGCTGCACTGAACGATCCGTGGCAGCCAGCCGTACTGGCCTTGATCCAGGCCACCGTTGAAGGTTCTATCGCGCAGGCCAAACACTCGGCATTACTGGCACTCGAGGACTCGCAGCCCAAGCCGGTTGGCGTGTGCGGCGAGTCGGCGGCGGACCCTGCCCTCGCCGTCGTCCTTGCAGGCCTTGGCGTGACCTCACTGTCCATGACGCCACGGGCGCTTCCCGCGGTTGCCGCCGTCCTACGCACCATCACCATGCCTGAAGCCCGCCAACTGGCATATCGTGCCGTAGGCGCCGCCTCCGCAGCCGAGGCCCGCGAGCTTGTTCGCGCCGGGCTGCCCGCTCTGGCCGAACTAGGCTTGTAATTCCCTCCGCTGGTCGAGCTTGACCACCACACCCCACTGATCATCAAACAAAGAATTGGAGCACCCCATGATTGAACGTACCGCCACCATTGCCAGCACCGTAGGACTGCACGCCCGTCCGGCAGCCATCTTCGCCGAAGCCGCTGGCGATTTGGGTGTTGAAGTAACAATTGCACGCGTTGGCGAGCCCCTTGACGAGGCAGTCGATGCCGACAGCATGCTGGCCTTGATGGGCCTTGGTGTTGAGTACGGCGAGGCCGTTGTTTTGCGCACCGAAGATGACTCTGCAGCCGAGGCTCTCGAAGCCCTGGCACGCATTCTAGAGACCAACCACGACGCCTAAATTCGGCGCCCAGAAACCCCGTGTCGAAGCCTGTTTACAGCCTTCAGCACGGGGTTTTTGCATGGTTGACAGGAACCCCGCAATGGGTCCAGAATGACCCATCTGGTAGAATTTATGGTCTGCCCGTAGCGATGCAGCAGAAAGTCGCAAGCAAATGACCTCCTTAAGGGGATGAACAAATGCCCATAGACCGAAGCATGACTCAACCGGATTCAGGTGTTAAGGACACCGCAGATCGACCGCAGACGCGGCTAAAAAAGCCCCGTCTGACAAAACTAAAGAAACGCCGCTTGGGCGTGGATCACGTAAATATTGTTGATGCGCCCATGCTCAAAAAAGCCCTCGGCGGAACCGTCGTCGGAAACACCATGGAATGGTACGACGTAGGTGTCTTCGGATACCTGATCGCCACCATGGGACCAGTTTTTCTACCGGATTCAGACCCCTCAGTGCAGACCCTGTTCCTACTGGGTACCTTCGCAGCCACGTTCCTTGCCCGCCCCCTCGGCGGCGTGGTGTTTGGCTGGCTCGGCGACAAGGTGGGGCGC
This sequence comes from Arthrobacter sp. TWP1-1, assembly GCF_049897845.1. Lineage (NCBI taxonomy): Bacteria > Bacillati > Actinomycetota > Actinomycetes > Micrococcales > Micrococcaceae > Arthrobacter > Arthrobacter sp. TWP1-1. The sequence continues at coordinate 32,289 of NZ_JAFCXC010000011.1, read as the reverse complement.
CAGAAGGTGCTTGCCACCACGCTGATCGTCATGGCCTCCTCGACGTTTGCTGTGGGGCTCCTGCCCGGATACGCACAAATCGGCATCTGGGCCGCGGTACTACTTGTAGTCCTGAAGCTTGTCCAGGGCTTCTCCACTGGCGGTGAGTACGCCGGTGCAACAACCTTTGTCAGCGAATATGCGCCGGACAACCGGCGCGGGTTCTTTGCCAGCATCTTGGACCTCGGCAGCTACATGGGATTCGCCATCGGTGCCGCACTGGTCTCGGTGCTGCAACTAACCCTTGGCCAGGAAGCCATGGAGGCGTGGGGTTGGCGACTGCCTTTCCTAATTGCCGGTCCACTAGGCCTCATCGCCGTGTACTTCCGCATGAAGATCGAGGAGTCTCCGCAGTTCCAGGCAACTTTGGACGCCAACGAGGAAAACTCGAAATCCGCTGCAGCTAACGACGAGGACACGTCAGGCGGTCCCGTCCGCCTAGTGAAGGTTTATTGGCGTCAGGTGGTGCTTGCCATGGTGTTGGTAGCCGCAGCCAACACAGTGGGTTACGCCCTGACCTCTTATATGCCCACGTACCTGACGGATTCAAAGGGCTATGACCCCGTACACGGGACCCTGCTGACTATTCCCATCTTGGTCGCCATGGCCCTGTGCATCCCGCTTACTGGGCGCCTTTCCGATAAGATCGGCCGCCGTCCCGTGCTGTGGGTCGGTGCGATAAGCACCGTGGTGCTCGCCATTCCGGCCTTCATGCTGATTGGCGTTGGGCCTGTCTGGACCACCCTGCTGGGCCTGGCACTTATTGCCTTCCCCGTCACGTTCTACGTGTCGAACTTGGCCTCGGCGCTGCCAGCGTTGTTCCCGACGTCCAGCCGTTACGGCGGCATGGGCATCTCCTACAACTTTGCTGTAGCGATCTTTGGCGGCACGGCTCCGTTCATCATTCAGGGCCTGATCACCATGACCGGCAATGACATGATGCCTGCGTACTATCTAGTGCTAACCTCCGCCATTGGCGCGGTTGCTATCTACTTCCTACGCGAGTCCGCACAGAAGCCACTGCCGGGCTCCATGCCCAGCGTGGCAACTCTCGAGGAGGCAGAGGAATTGGTGGCCACCCAGGATGAAAACCCGTTGTTGGACATGGACCACATGCCCTTTGACGAGACCTATGAGCCGGCAACGCCCGGAGCTGGCATCCCCGTCACCGTGGGCCGTCCTGAAACCGAGAATTAGCACCGGAAACTCTCGGGACTTAAAAATCTAACCCGCAGTAGAGACCGAAAAACACGTCAAAATCGTGATTTTCAGCCTCTACTGCGGGTTAGCTGTCTATAGGAGGGTCAGCGGCCGCGATTGCCTGCCGCCGCAGCAAGCCTGTCGGGTACCAACCGGCTCAGCGCCATGAGCGTGGCATAGCGGCGCGACGGAATACTCACGGCTTTTCCTGCCGCGTTGTCGGCCAGCCCCTCACGCACCACCTGATCGGCGTTGAGCCACATCCATGAGCGCACGCCGCCCATATTTGCTCCCATTCGCTCATGAAATTCAGTGTGCACGAATCCCGGACATACGGCCGTTACCTTCACTCCCTTTGGCCCGTAACGAAGGTTGGCGAACCGGCTAAAGCTCACCAGCCAAGACTTCGCGGCACCATACGTTCCTCGCGGGATGAACGCTGAGACGCTTGCAATATTGATGATCTGACCTTTGCCGCGTGCCAGCATGAGCGGCAACACGGCGTGGGTGAGTTCCATGGGCGTTTGAGCCAAAATGCGCAGGTGAGCCGCTTCTTCGTCGATGGTGTTGCGCTCAAAGGCGCCAACCAAACTAAAGCCGGCGTTGTTCACCAACACGGTGACGGGGCGTGCGGGCTCTGCCAAACGGGCACAGACGGAGGCAACTCCGCTGTCCGTCACCAAGTCCGCAGACAGGATTTCCACCTCAACGCCAAAATCGGTCCGCAGCCGCACGGCCTTGGCCTCCAGCCGGTCAACATCCCTGGCGACAAGGACCAGGTCATGTTGCGAGCGGCCCAGCTGCTGGGCAAACTCGGCGCCGATGCCGGAGGTGGCTCCCGTGATGAGAGCTATTGGACGCTCCACCTAAACGCCCTCGGGGAAATCGGTGTACTGGGTGTAGAGGTCCGGGTGCTTGCCAATGAACCGGGCAACATACGGGCAATGCGGGATGACACGCTTCCCTGAAGCCACCACATCGTCCAAGGCGTACCGGGCAAGCACCTTCGCCAGACCGCGGCCTTCGAAGCCGGGCTGGCTGATGGTGTGCTCGAAATCGATGTGGCCCGGCAGGTCTTTGAAGGTGATGATCACGGCCAGCTCGTCCTGCTCAAAGAGCTCGTAGCGATGCGCGGAATCGTTGCGGGTCATCCGGACGGAGGCGTCGAAGGAATCGGATTCTTGGGCTGCGTTGGCGCTCATGAACCGAGCTTTGCACACCAGCGCGGTGCTGGCAACAGTACCCCTAGCCACAGCTGGTGCTCGAGTTGGGGTGCTGCGCCAGCGCCTCCCGCCAAACCGCTAGGCGCGGGCGCCGCCCTGCCACAATGCGGTGAAGGGAGCTCCGGAGGTGACCCGGTTCTTGATGCCCTCGGTGACGAATGCCTTGGCTGTGCGGGCCGCCTCCAGCGGAGTGGCGCCCTTGGCGAGTTCTGCCGTCACAGCGGCGGCCAGCGAGCAGCCAGCACCAGACACGGCAACTTCGCCGACCTTGGGAGCGGTAAGGACTTCCAACGTTTCGCCGTCGAAGAATACGTCCACGGCCTCCGAACCTTCCAAACGTACGCCGCCCTTGGCCAGAACTGCGGCGCCGCTGATTTCGTGGATCTTACGGGCAGCAGCCTTCAGGTCCTCGACGTTGTTGATAGTCAGGCCGGAAAGAGACTCTGCCTCGAAATGGTTGGGGGGTGACAAAGGTGGCCAGCGGAAGGATCTGAGACTTGAGTGCCTGATCCGTATCCAGCGCATGGCCAGGCTCCTGGCCCTTGCAGATCAGGACCGGATCCAACACAACGTGTTTGAAAGATGCGGCTTTGAGCGCGGTTTCCACCGTACTGATGGTGGCGGGGCTGCCCAACATGCCAATCTTCACGGTCTCCAACACCGTTGGCGCCCCCGAATCGGCACCGTATGCCGCCGTCGTGGCTTCCAATTGGTCGGCAATGACCTGCTGGTCAACCGGCACAAAGCGGTGGTTCCAATTGTCGTTCGGGTCAAAGGAGACAATGCAGGTGAGGTTTACGATCCCGAAGACGCCCAATTCCTGGAAAGTCTTCAGATCGGCTTGGGCACCGGCACCGCCTGTCGCTTCGGATCCGGCGATGGTCAGGGCAAGTGCGGGGGCGTTCATAGTCATGTGACTATCTTGCCACCTTGGAAGGCTCTACCAATGTGCGCGGCGCGGCGGTAGATTCAGCGAGGACAAGAGATTTTTGCTCTCGACGCTGAAGGAACACCTCATGGATACCGATTCAACAGCAGTAGTTTTTATCGAATTCCAAAACGATTTCACCTCCGACGGCGGGGTTTTGCACGGCGCTGTCAAGGACTCGATGGACGCCAATGGCACGTTGGATAATGCCGAAAAAGTTCTGGCCGCGGCCCGTGCCGCAGGAGCAACCATCATCCACTCCCCCATCAGTTTTGCCCCGGGGTACAACGAGATCTCCAAACACCCCTATGGCATCCTCAAAGGCGTGGTTGATGCCACAGCGTTTGTGAAGGGTGGCTGGGGTGCTGAAATCATGGACAGGTTTGCCCCTGTGGAATCCGACATTGTCATCGAGGGCAAGCGTGGTTTGGACGCCTTTGGTAGCACTAACCTCGACTTCATCTTGCGGGCCAAGGGCATCAAGACTGTCGTGTTGGCAGGATTTTTGACCAATTGCTGTGTTGAATCCACCATGCGCACGGCGTATGAACGCGGCTACAACGTGGTGACGCTAACCGATGCGGTTGCCGCCACCAGCGTTGAAGAGGGAGAATCTGCCGTCAAATTCGACTACCCCATGTTCTCCAACCCAACTACCGCAGCAGAGTTCATCGCTACCTTGGGCTCATCAGAAGTGCTCGATGATTCCTCCAGAGGCTACGAGGGAGTCTCCTAGGCTGCCGCTAAAGGGCATAAAAAGATCCCCGAACACTTTGCAGCGTTCGGGGATCTTTTTTGCTCGGTGGGCCCTGCGGGGCTCGAACCCGCGACCCACGGATTAAAAGTCCGATGCTCTACCAACTGAGCTAAAGGCCCGAGCTAAAGACAACCAGCGCAAAGATGAATCCACCTTTGCAAAAGTTGACGCATATTAGACTACCGCACGCCATACGCCAGAATGCAATCGAACCGCCGTTTTCCACACGTTCGTCCCGCCTCCCTCGACCACACTGGGGCCGCGGGGGTAGTGTCGTGTCATGAATGATCGAGCAGCCACCAACGTTCCCCGGCCGCACAAGCCCTTGCCGTTTGCACCCATCGACTTTGAGCCGTATGCAGGTGGAATCGACCCGGCACGCGTTTCCGAGGCAGCCCACCTTGCAGCCCGCGCACTGGTCCATAGCGGACGCGCCAGCACGGATCCGGAGGTCACTAAACGGCTGGTGAAACTTGCGGATAAGCAGGGCCTGGAGGCCATCGCCGAGATGTGGGCGGCAAGCCCTGCCCGGTCACTCCCCGGGGCGCTATGGCGCCTCTACGCCCTCCGGGCTGCCACGCTGCAGGATCCCGAGGGCATCAGTGTTTTCTTCCGTGCCGGCCAGCTCAAGGCGCAGGTGGCAACTGCGGTGGCCGGAGTTGCAGAGCCTCCCGGAGCCGAGGAAATCACGACCATGGCGAATGCCATCCTTTCCGGCGCGTTCGACGGCGACTTCGACGTTGCGCTGGACCGTTCGGCCGCGTTCTGCCGGGTGGTCGCCTTGGGCCAGGCGACGTTGGCCATCGAGCGTGAGGCTGCTCACCCCGAGCACTCAAGAAAGCTGACCAAAAAGGCACACCAACTGGTTCGAACGGCCGAAGATCTAGAGGGTGCAGCCAAGTCTTGGCGCAAGGGCGAACTGGACTAATCCACAGGCCCCAGTTGACACTCGAGCCAAGACGTATAAGACTGAAAGCGGTGTCGAACCGTGGAACCCCCGGGCTCCATTTTATAGCCGCTTTGAGCGGCCCAGTGCCGAGAGGCGCTCCCGGTTCGACACCACTTTTATGTCTGAATACAACGGATTTTCCGACCCGGTCCGCTAACACGAAGGCCTCACGATGAAGCTTCGACTTTTCCCTCAGGAAACTGCCGGAATTCAGGCATTGGCAAGCATGGCTGAACATGTCACGACTGGAACCCAGACCTTGGCTGAGCTCCTCGGAGCCGCCCGCGGTGATTTCCCGTCCCTTGTCGAATCACTTCGCCAGCATGAAGCAGCCTCCACCGCCGATTTTGCAGGACTACTTACCGGGATGCGGACAAGTTTCATCAATCCGTTGCCGCGTGAAGACCTCTACGCGCTCGGTCAGCTCCTTAATGAAACCAACGAAAAGATCACGGGCGCCGGGGAAGCTATTGAGCTGTACGGTTTGGATCGCATTCCGGCCCGTGTCAGCGACCAGTTGGAAATCCTTTCACGCCAGGCCGAACTGACGGTCACTGCCATGAAGTCCCTGAACGATCTAGACAGTCTTGAGGACTACTGGCTGGAAATCTTGCGTTTGGCCAAACGGGCCGATCACACCCACAGGGTGGTCATTGTCGAGCTACTCGGCAACCACAGCCCTACCTCGTTCATCAAGTACCGGTCACTCTCCGACGAATTGGCGGCGGCAAGCCAGCAAATGCGTTCAGTGGCCACACAAGTTGGCAGCATCATCGTCAAGGAATCTTAAGTCTTGATCACCGCCCTGCTGCTGGCCGTGATCGTCACGGCGGCGATTTTCGCCTTCCTCAACGGTTTCCGCGATGCCTCGACCGCCGTCGCTCTTTCGGTGCGAAACCGCGCACTCACCCCCTCGGTCGCCGTCCTGCTGGCGGGTATCTGCAACTGCCTTGGCGCTCTGGTCAGTGTGGTCTTGGCCGCGGCGTTTGCAGACAGGCTATTTACGGTACCTCCGGGGCGCAACGGCCTGGTCCTGCTGCTTGCGGCACTCATCGGGGCAAGCCTGTGGGGTATCTATTTGTGGTGGCGCGGGTTTCCGTCATCCTCCACACAGGCTCTCATTAGCGCGCTGGTGGGTTCATCGTTGGGCTCCACCGCCATTGGTCACCCGCCGATTGAAGGCATCCACACAACCCTGCTGATACTTGTCCTGCTGCCAATGCTGATATCCCCCGTAGTGGCGTTTGTGCTGGGGTTCTTGGCCGTTTACCCCGTCTCCTGGACCGCGCGAAACACCGCACCCAATCAAGTCAATCGGCGCACCCGGCAATTACAGTCCGTGGCCGGCGCGGCAGTTGCCTTTGGGCACGGCTTGCAGGATGGTCAACGCACGACGGCGATTGTCCTGCTGGCGCTGCTCGCCGCCGGTTCCAGCGCGATCCACGACATACCCCTTTGGCTGCCGTTCTTCACGGCTGGTTTGTTGACCGCAGGGACCATTGTTGGCGGCTGGCGGATCTCCTATACGCTGGGTCACCGATTGGTCCGGCTCGACCCCATGCGAGGCTTTGTAGCCCAAATCGTGGCTGCAGGGCTGCTGTTTGTTGGCACCATTGGCCTGCACATACCGTTGTCCACCACTCATACAGTCACGGCGGCCATTGTTGGGGCCGGGGCCAACCAACGCTTCTCGGCGACCAACGGCCGGGTCCTGGCCCGCATCGCGGCCGCTTGGATCACCACCCCTATTGCGTGCATGCTGCTGGGTGCCTTGTTCTTCCTGGCCCTGTCACCACTGACCTAGAGGCGCACACAGATTTAGGCACACAGACTAAAGACCCGCAGCAACGACGTCGGCCCCCCCCCCAAGGGGGGGGGCGGCCGCGGGGGGTGGAAAAAAAAGGTTACCCCACCCGCCGGGGGCGGAGTGTTACGGGGGCGTTTGGGGGGGGGTGGTGGAGAT
>NZ_JAFCXC010000011.1:0-25220 GCF_049897845.1 Arthrobacter sp. TWP1-1 | reverse complement strand
CCTCCCCCCTCGCCCACACTTTTTTCCCCCACACACACACACCCCCCCCCCACCCCCCGCGCCCCCCCCCACCGGGGGGGGCCCCGACGTCGTGCGTTGAAAAGAACTGTTACCCGAAGCGGCCGGAGACGTAGTCTTCCGTGGACTTTTCGCTCGGGTTGTTGAAGATCGTGGTGGTCTCGGCGAACTCGATGAGCTTACCGGGCTTGCCGGTGCCGGCGATGTTGAAGAACGCGGTCTTGTCCGAGACGCGGGCAGCCTGCTGCATGTTGTGCGTAACGATCACCACCGTGTATTCGTCCTTGAGCTCGTTAATGAGGTCCTCAATGGCGAGTGTCGAAATCGGGTCAAGTGCGGAGCAGGGCTCGTCCATCAGGATCACGTCGGGTGAGACGGCGATGGCGCGGGCGATGCACAGGCGCTGCTGCTGTCCACCGGAGAGACCAGAGCCGGGCTTCTCGAGCCGGTCCTTGACTTCGTTCCAGAGGTTGGCGCCGCGGAGCGACTTTTCAACCAGGGCCTCGGCGTCGGACTTGGGCATGCGGCGGCTGTTCAGCTTCACGCCGGCCAGCACGTTGTCGCGGATGCTCATGGTCGGGAACGGGTTGGGCCGCTGGAAGACCATGCCGATCTGGCTGCGGACCGTCACGGGATCCACGCCGTCGGCGTAGAGGTTGTCGCCGTCAAGCAGGACCTTGCCCTCGACGCGGGCGCCGGGGATAACCTCGTGCATACGGTTGAGCGTGCGCAGGAAGGTGGACTTGCCGCAGCCGGACGGGCCGATGAAGGCTGTTACTGACTTGGCTTCAAGGTTGATGTTGACGTCTTCGACGGCGAGGAAGTCGCCGTAGTAAACATTCAAGTCACTGACATCGATACGTTTGGACATAACTAGAGTTCCTTTTTCACAAGAATTTAGCGGCCGGTTTTCGGCGCGAACAGGCTGGCCACGAGGCGGGCACCGAGGTTCAGAAGCATAACGAGGATGATCAACAGCAACGCGGCAGCCCAGGCACGCTGGGTGGACGGGTCGGCGTTCGACGGCGAGGTCGGCGTCATGATCTGGGTGTAGATGAACGTGGGCAGCGAGGACATCCACCCGGCAAAGACATTCATGTTGATGGTCGTTGCAAACCCGGCGGTGACCAGCAGTGGCGCGGTTTCGCCAATGACACGGGCAATGGCAAGGGTGACACCCGAGGCGATACCCGAGATGGCCGTGGGAATGACCACCTTGACGATGGTGCGCCATTTGCGAACACCGAGGGCGTAAGCAGCCTCGCGCAGTTCGTTGGGCACAATCTTGAGCATTTCCTCGCTGGAGCGCACAACCACCGGGATCATGAGCACGGAAAGCGCAACGGCGGCAACCAGCCCATTCTTGGTACCCGGCCCCAGGATCATGGCGAAGAAGGCTGCTGCGAACAGGCCTGCGACGATCGAGGGAATGCCTGTCATGACGTCCACGAGGAACGTGATGACCTTCGAGAAGCGGTTTCCGGCGCTGTATTCCACCAGGTAAATGGAGGTGAGCAGACCAACGGGGACCGAGATGATGGTGGCCCACAGGGTGATCAAGACGGAGCCAACCAACGCGTGGTAGACACCGCCAACCACGGGGGTTCCGTCCTTGACGGACGCGTTGTCCACGGCCCCGGTTACGCCGTTCATGGAACTTGTCAGGAAGCCCGGTGCCATCAGCCCGGGAACACCGTTGACCAGAACCGTCCAGATAACCGAGATCAGCGGCAGCAGGGCTACGAGGAATGCGCCGACTACCAGCGAGGTGGCCAGCTTGTCAGTTGCCCTGCGGCGGCCCTCAACGACGGCGGCGCTTGTGACGTTACCGGCGGCGAACAGCACAGCTGAAAGCACGGCCCAGCCAAAGACATTGAAGCCGACTAGGGAGACGAGTGCTGCTGCCACAATAATTGCGGCTACGGCGATCACGTACGGGGTGTAGCGCGGGAGGCGACCGCGGGTCAGGGCGGAGCGCTTGCGTTCGGTCATGAGCGTGGCCATTAGTTGGCTCCCGAGAATTCTTTGTGGCGGTTGATGATCCAGCGGGCCACCATGTTGACCGCGAGCGTGATGAGGAAGAGCACCAGGCCGGCGGCAATGAGTTCGTGCATGCGCAGGCCAAAGGCTTCGGGGAAGTCAAGGGCAATCTCTGCGGCGATGGTTTGGTTTCCGGAGCGGATCAGAGAAGCGATCAACGGGCCGGAGGAGAGTACAAGCGCTACGGCCATGGTCTCACCGAGTGCACGGCCCAGTCCCAACATGACGGCGCTGATGATGCCGCCACGAGCAAAGGGCAGAACAGCCATACGGATCATTTCCCACCGGGTGGCGCCCAACGCCAACGCCGCTTCTTGGTGCAGCATGGGTGCCTGCAGGAAAATCTCACGAGTAAGTGAGGCAATGATGGGCAGCACCATGACGGCCAGGACGATGCCGGCGGTCAAAATGGTCTTACCGGTACCGGAGGCTGGGCCGCCAAAGATGGGGATCCAGCCAGCGTTTTCGGCGAGCCACTGGTACGGGACTTTCAAGTTCGAGGCCAGGAAGCTTGCGCCCCAGGCACCGTAGACAACCGAGGGAATGGCTGCCAGAAGGTCCACCACATAGCCCAGCCCGCGAGCAAGGCTGCGGGGTGCGTAGTGGGAGATAAACAAGGCCACGGCCACACCAATTGGTGTGGCGATGAGCAGGGCGATGGTCGCTGCAATGAGCGTGCCAATGACGATCGGGAGGATGTAGGAGAAGAACCCCTCGCCTCCGGTGATGTCGGCGGATGCCGCGCTAAAGGTTGGCAGGGCCTGAATAATCAGGAACAGGGCCACGGCAAACAGCACGGCAACAATCAGCGCACCGGCGGTCAAGGCCGCACCGGAGAAGACCTTATCTCCGATGCGACCTGACCCGGCTTGCCCAGCTCCCGCTTTGGGTACGAGCTTTGTGGTGGACAATCTAGTACTTTCTACTGACGCTTACTTTGAGTCGCTTACTTGGCGGCGACTGTGATGGAGTCAAGCGCCGTCTTGGCCTTGGCGGCCAATTCGGTTGACAGCGGGGCGCTCTTGGCGGCATCCGCGGCCTGCTTCTGGCCATCCTCGCTGAGGACGAACGTGCCGAAGGCCTTGACCAGATCAGCTGTGGCAGCGTCAGGGTAGGCCGCGCAGAACACGCCGTAGGAAACCAGGACGGCCGGGTAGGCGCCTGCAACGGTGGTCTTGCGATCCAGCTTCAAGGAGAGGTCGTTGGCCGAGCGGCCTTCAACAACGGTTGCGGCGTCAACGGCGATTGCTGCAGCTTCTGCCGTAACGGGAACGTAAGCGTCGCCAACCTTCAGCTCAACCTTGCCGAGGGTTTCGGTGACGGCTGAATCATCAGCGTAGGTGATGGCGCCGGGGGTCTCGGTGACGGTCTTGACGACGCCGGAGGTGCCCTTGGCGTTTTCGCCGGGCAGCGCTTCGGGCCAGTCGCCTGACTTCTTGTCGGTCCAGACGGTGGAGGCTGCCGCCGCCAGGTAGTCAGTGAAGTTCTCGGTGGTGCCGGAGTTGTCCGAGCGGTGAACGGGCGTGATGGCCAGATCCGGCAAGGTTGCATCCGGGTTGGCTGCCTTGATGGCTGCGTCGTTCCAGTTCTTGATGTCGCCGCGGAAGATCTTGGCGATGGTGTCGGCGTCGAGCTTGAGGTCCTTGACACCTTCGATGTTGAACGCAACAGCGATCGGTGAGATGTACCAGGGGATGTTGATGGCGCCGTCGGTGCCACACTTTTCCTGGGCGGAGGCGAGCTCTTCGTCCTTGAGGTAAGCGTCCGAGCCGGCGAACTGAACCGCGCCGGCAATGAGGGCCTTACGGCCTGCGCCGGAGCCTTCCGGGGAGTACTGGATCTTGGCGCCGGAGTTGGCGGATTCGAATCCGGCCTTCCAGGCGTCCATGGCTGCGGAGATGGAGCTGGCGCCGGTGCCGGTCAAGGTGCCGGTTACCGCAGCGCCGTTGCTTGCTGCCGAGGTTCCGCCGTTGCCGGTGGACACTACGTTGTCGGTGCCACAAGCTGTCAGTGCCAGTGCGCCGACGGTGAGAACTGCTGCCACGCGGCCAATGTGAAGTGCCTTCACGCTATATACCTCTTCGATGGGTTGCTTTCGATTCATTACTCCTTGACAGTAAAAGGCTGAAGTGAAGCAACACCCCGCACTAGGTGAACAGAAGGTTAACGCTGTGGGGATTCTTTAAAATTAAGGGCGACGCCGGTCACATCCGTCCCGCTTTTGGGGCACCATTTGCCACCACCATCGGCAAGCCAGCCCCCCAAGCTTGATGCACGTCACAGCCAAACTAGTTGTCCTGAAGCAACTAATTGAATATAGTTGACATTAATCAACCAACTTGAACCACGTCCTTGGAGTCCTTTTGTCCCAGAAATCCACCACCGCGAAGGCCGCCCCCGCGCTGTCCGAATCGGGCATGACACACCGTCAGGTGATGCAGTCCCTGACCGGTTTGCTCATGGGCATGTTCGTCTCGATCCTCGCCGGAACCGTTGTCTCCACCTCGCTTCCTGTCATCCTCTCGGATCTGCATGGCGGCCAGACCGCCTACACGTGGGTAGTCACGGCCACTTTGTTGGCCACCACCGTTTCCACCCCCATCTGGGGCAAGCTCGCTGACCTGACAAACCGTAAGCTGCTCCTGCAGCTCTCGCTCGTGATCTTCGTACTGGCCTCTGCAATTGCCGGCTTCTCGCAGGACACTTCGATGCTCATTACCATGCGCGTCTTCCAGGGTCTGGGTGCCGGCGGCTTGACTGCCCTGACTCAGATCGTCATGGCCGACATCATTTCCCCGCGTGAGCGCGGCAAATACATGGGTCTGTTCGGTGCCGTCATGGCCTTGGGAACCGTGGGTGGCCCGCTGATTGGCGGATTCATCACCGATGCCATCAACTGGCGCTGGAACTTCTTCGTAGCCCTGCCGTTCGCTGTGGTTGCCATTATCTTGATCCAGAAGACCCTGCACCTTCCGGCACAGGCTAAGCGCAAGGTTTCCATCGACTACGTCGGCATCGTGCTGCTCTCGGCTGGCGTCTCCCTGTTGCTGATCTGGGTCTCCCTGGCCGGTAACCAGTTTGAGTGGGCCAGCGCCTCCAGCTTCCTGATGGTCGGCGGCGCAGTTGTTGCCCTGATCGCCTTTGTCTTCGTGGAACTCAAGGTTTCCGAGCCGATCCTCCCGCTGACTATGTTCAAGAACCGCACCTTTACACTCTCCGTTGTCGCCTCCATCTCCGTGGGCGTTTCAATGTTCGGCACCTCGGTCTTCTTGGCCCAGTACATGCAGCTCGCTCGTGGCGCCAACGCCACCCAGTCCGGTCTGATGACTATCCCCATGATGGCGGGCCTGCTGATCATCTCCACGATTGCCGGGGCACTGATCTCCAAGCACGGCAAGTGGAAGGCCATCATGGTCATCGGCTCCGTCTTGCAGCTGGTGGGCCTCTTCATGCTCGGCACCATCCACTTCAACACCAACTTCATCCTCGTTTCCTTGTACATGTTCATCCTTGGCGCAGGCCTGGGTATGGTCATGCAGAACCTGGTGTTGATCGTCCAGAACGCCGTAACCCCGAAGGAAATTGGTGTGGCAAGCTCCGGCATCGCCTTCTTCCGCTCCCTCGGTGGAACCATCGGCGTCTCGGTTTTGGGCGCACTCATGGGAACCAAGGTTGCCGATCTGATCGGCAGCAAGGCCGCCGAAATGCAGTCAGCCCTTGCAGCGCTGGGCGAGAAGGGCCAGGCAATTGGCGCGGCCCTGGCCAGTGGGAATATCCCCGCGGTCCATACCCTGCCTGACTCCGTACGCGTGATCATCGAATCCGCTTACGGCGACGCCGTCGCCCACGTGTTCTTTGTGGCGGCCCCGTTGAGCATCTTGACGATCTTGGCCATCGTCTTCCTGCCGAATCTTGAATTGAGCAACCAGACCCGTGACCAGCGGGCAAAGAGCGATTCCGAAGCTACCAGCCAGGGCTCCCCACTTGAAGAAGCCGAACATATCCTCGTTGACGTCAGCGAAGCATCCGTGGCCGTCACCCCGGGCGCCGAAGAGCTAACGGCGCGCAGGTGAGTACGCCCTCTCTGCTTCCGCAGGGTCCCGCTGATGAAGCCGACATGGCCGAGGCCATAAAGGTCACTCAGCAGCAGATCGGAACCCTTCTTGTCCGGGCCCGGAAAAGCATCGCAGTTCGGGCGGCATCCATCCACCCGGATCTGAAGCCAATGGGCTTTTCGGCCATGATGCTCCTCTCGCGTTGCGGATCAATGCACCAGGTGAAGCTGGCGCAGCAGTTGGATGCCGACAAGGCTGTAGTCAGCCGCCTATTGAAGCAATTGGAAGAGCTTGGGCTCATTTCCCGCACAGCGGACCCTACTGACGGCCGGGCAATGATCGTGGAGCTGACACCTGAGGCACACGAGCGCTACGAATCAACACAGGCGGGTGCCCGTCAACTTTTATTTGACAGGCTCTCCCAGTGGGACGTCGTCGAAGTTCTCCGCTTGGCGGAACTCTTGGCCCGCTTGAACGAAGATCTCGACTAACACGACAAACACGACTAACACGGCCAGCTAGACTCATCGGCCACTCCCGGGTATCCGGAGCATTTCAAGAGCGCGGCCTCCCTGCAGTTCATAGATGCAGGGAGGCCGCTCTTCGCGCATAGACTGGTTCCCATGCCAGAGTCTGCGCAGGCAGAGCCCGCCCGGGCCGCCGCCACGTATTTGTTCCTAAAGAGGCGTGCGCGTTTAGGCCTGCGCCGCAGCGCGAACTCGGTGTTCCATGCCCTGTTGATCGCCGTCTGTGCCGTAGGCGCCTACTACTTCTCCGAGTTGGTACTGGGCCACCATGGCCCCTTGTTCGCCGCCACCAGCGCCATTGTCGCCTTGGGATTTACCCGTGATCCCCGTTTGCGGCGGGTTCTTGAGGTGGGTGTTGGATGCACCATTGGCATCGCCGTGGGCGACATGTTGCTGCATTGGCTCGGCTCCGGAATCTGGCAGGCCGCCCTCGTGGTGTTTCTGTCCATTTTGTTGGCCCGGTTTTTGGACAGCGGTGCGATTTTTACCACCCAGCTGGCCCTACAGTCCCTCCTTGTGGTCTTGCTCCCCATCCCGGAAGGCGGGCCATTCTCCCGCAGCATTGACGCCGTCGTAGGTGGTTGTTTTGCCTTGGCTGCCACATTCCTGATTCCCAGGGATCCGCGCCGACAGCCCAGGGACGACCTCAGGGAGGTCTTAGCCGAACTATCCCTGGTATTGCGTGAATGCGCGGCGGCACTTTCCTACAACGATTCCACCACCGCATGGCATGCCCTGGTTCGTGCCCGCAGCCAACAACCGCGGATCGATCGCATGCGCCAAGGCCTGCGCGGATCGGTGGAGATCGCCAAGCTCGCTCCGATGTACAGGCGGCATTTGCAGGAGGTCGAGGGCATGGCAAGGCTCATGATCCGCGTGGATTACGCCATGCGCTCCAGCCGGGTGCTAGCCCGAAGGCTCGCCAGCGTCATCAACAATGCGGCGCTATCGGATGCTGGCACCGTGCACCTGGCCGAGGTACTGGGACAAACGGCGTCGGCGGTGGATGAGCTTGCCGCGGCCGTTTCAGGAGCCAAGGCCCACACCACCATGAGGCACGCCCGTGATTCCCTTGCCGACATTGCCATCCGACTCCACCCGCGGGACCTGGAGATCACACGCATGGAGGGCGAAACGGTGGTCCTGCTCTTCCGCACCCTCATGGTGGACCTCTTGGAAGCGGCCGACATGGACCCAGATGAGGCAAGGGCACTGCTGCCAACGCTTCAGTGAACTGAAGAGCCCACCGAACTGAGAAGCTCTGAAAAAAGATTGTCAGACCCCGGCGATAGGCTTAGGTCATGGCAACAAAAAGCGCAAAGACCAACACCGGGCAAAACTTCCGCTGCACCGAATGCGGCTGGACGGCCGTTAAATGGGTTGGTCGCTGTGGTGAATGCCAGGCGTGGGGCACCCTGGAGGAAATCGGCACAGTTGTTGTGCGAACAACGGCTGCCACCACAGTGATCCGTCCTGCCCAGCTGATCTCCGAAGTAGACGCCTCAAAGGCGGCCCACAACCTCACTGGCGTACCGGAACTGGACCGCGTTTTGGGCGGCGGCATGGTCCCGGGCGCCGTGATCCTGCTGGCTGGGGAACCCGGCGTCGGCAAGTCAACCCTGCTGCTGGACGTTGCGGCAAAGTTTGCCCGCAATGACCACGGGCGGGAGCCCCAAAAAGTGCTGTACCTGACCGGGGAGGAATCCGCCGCACAGGTCAAACTCCGAGCCGAACGTATTGGCGCCGTTGCGGACACCCTGTATTTGGGCGCGGAAACCGATCTTGGGACGGCCCTTGGGCAAGTCGAGGCCGTGCAGCCGGCGCTGTTGATCGTTGACTCGGTACAGACCTTCAGTAGCGCAATGGTCGACGGCGCTGCTGGCGGAGTGTCGCAGGTGCGCGAGGTTGCGGCCTCGCTCATCGCCGCCGCCAAACGCCTGAACATGACAACCCTGCTGGTGGGCCATGTGACCAAGGACGGCTCCATCGCCGGTCCACGATTGCTGGAACACCTTGTCGATGTTGTCTGCCAGTTCGACGGCGAGCGGCACTCCCGACTGCGCCTCCTGCGAGCAGTGAAGAACAGGTACGGGCAGACCGACGAGGTTGGCTGCTTCGACCTCACCGACGACGGCATTGAGGGTCTTGCCGATCCCAGCGGACTGTTTACCTCCCGAACTTCACAACCGGTATCCGGAACGTGCATCACTGTAACCATGGAGGGGCGCCGTCCGCTGCTGGCCGAGGTTCAAGCCCTGCTGACCCCGTCCGTGGGTTCACAACCGCGGCGAACTGTCAGTGGATTGGATTCCACGCGCATCGGCATGTTGCTGGCCGTCCTGCAGCAAAGGGCCGGGCTCCGTTTGGATGCCGATGACAGCTATGTTGCAACGGTTGGCGGTGCCCGCCTGAGTGAACCTGCCATGGACCTTGCGGTGGCCTTGTCCATTGTGTCCGCTAAAACCAACAAGGTTGTCCACGCCAAAATGGTTGCCTTTGGCGAGGTGGGTCTTGCCGGTGAAGTCCGTCCGGTGCCGGGCATCAACCAGCGCATTCATGAGGCCAGCCGGCTGGGATTCACCCACGCCTTGGTGCCAAAAAGCCCTAACGGACCCGGGGAAATTCCACCCAATTTCACGGTCAAAGAAATCGAGCACATCGCAGAAGCCACCGAGGTCATCCTCCATGGTTCCCCTGAGCCCCGGCTATAGCGGGGAGTTACCTAGCCAAAAGGACACAGATCGATCAAGATCGGCCTGTCCTATGGCCCTGCCAGCCGGTAACAGTGCACACTTCGCACTATCATGGGCATTGTGACTTGTGCGGATTCCCGCGCTTGAAAAGAAGGAACTGCCCATGCTTCGCAGCCCCGAAGAGGCTCTCAAGGCCACTCTTGCCCGTGTCGCGCCGGGAACGCCGCTGCGTGACGGGCTGGAACGAATCCTTCGAGGACGCACGGGTGCGTTGATTGTGCTTGGTTTCGACAAGCAGATGGAAAGTCTCTGCTCGGGTGGCTTCGAGATCGGCATCGATTTTGCACCCACCCGCTTGCGTGAATTGGCCAAGATGGACGGCGCAATTGTGTGCGACAAGGACGTTACAAAGATCCTGCGCGCGGCCGTCCAGCTGGTGCCCGATCCAAGCATTGAAACCCAGGAATCCGGTACCCGCCACCGAACGGCAGAACGTGTTGCCATCCAGACGGGCGTGCCGGTTGTCTCGGTCAGCCAGTCGATGCAGATCATTGCCTTGTACGTTGACGGGTTGCGCTATGTCTTGGAGGGCTCCGAGAAGGTTTTGGCCCGCGCCAACCAGGCCCTGGCCACGTTGGAGCGTTACCGTGCCCGCCTCGATCAGGTGACGAGCTCGCTCTCCGCCCTTGAAATTGAAGCCATGGTTACCGTGCGCGACGTCGCTGTCACCCTGCAGCGCCACGAGATGGTGCGTCGCATTTCCGAGGAAATCGCCCAGTATGTCCTTGAGCTCGGCGTTGATGGCCGGCTCCTCTCGTTGCAGTTGGAGGAGCTCTCAACAACGCGCGGCGCCGATACCGTCATCCGCGACTACACGGATCCGGAGACAACTGACGTTGAAGCGGCAGTCGTGGCCCTTGAGGAGATCGATCAGGCTGATCTGATTGATCTGAACCTTATCGCCAGTGTCGTTGGCTTGGCCAGCGGCAACGACGCCCTCGACAACATCATTCAGCCCCGCGGTTACCGCTTGGTTTCGGGACTTAAGGCCGTTCCTCGCGCCGTGGCTGGGCGTCTTGTTGACCACTTTGGTGGCCTGCAGAACCTCATGGCCGCCACGATCGACGATCTCATGATGGTTGATGGCATTGGTGAGCTGCGCGCCCGCAATGTCCGCGAAGGACTCTCGCGCATTGCCGAAGCCAGCCTGTTGGACCGCTTCCTCTAAACCGGAATACGAACCGCTACTGCAGCGTGAACGTGACCTTCTCGCTGGACCACTTGCCGAGAGTAGCAACAAGCGCATATGTGGCACCGTCACGCCCCGGCTCACTCACAACAGCGGCACAATCAGGGGCGTTGCGCTTGACCTTCCACACCATATTGGCCGACTCCGAGGCACCCGGAGCCAGGTTCTTGACCAGGTCGGTGGGATCCAGCTGACAATTCTTGGAATTGTAGATGATGTCCTCACCGCTGGTGATCACGTATTCCATCTGACTCGTGCCAACGTTGATATCGCACGGCGCCTTCCCGGAATTAGTCACGCGCAAGGTCAGTACGGGCTGCTCCTCGGCCCCGAATGAGGTCTTGTTCACCGCAGCGCTCACCTTGATGCCGGCCTCGTCGCACACGGCCGACGGCGCGGTGCCAGGTTTCGCCGCATCCTTGGGCGCCGCAGAGCTGCCGCTGGCACCCTGGTCAGTCCCGGCGTCGTTCGTGGCGGACGTACCGAACAGACTGGCAATATATAGGCCGGCTGCAACGAGCCCGCCGATGACCAACAGCGCGATGACAACGGCCATGACCCTGCGGCGTCGCATGACCTTGGGGGAAACGCGAGGCGTTTTCCGGGCAGGCTTCGGCGAAGAGGCCTTGCCCTTGCCGGTCTTTCCTGTTGTTCCCACCTCCCAAGACTATCTAAGGGCAGCGCCACCCATGAAAAACCACGCCGCGCACAAGATTTGAGGATGCACACACCGCTGAAGTTGCGGCCGGGTGTGTGGCCTAGAGTTGAATTGCTGTTCGGGCCGTGAGACGGACCTTGGCAAACATGGCACTTGCAATGAATAAGGAGAATGGGTGTACACCGAAATCCAGGATTGGTTCCAGCGCGAAGCCAGGGACCTGCCGTGGCGTGGCGATTGTTCGCCGTGGGGCATCCTTGTCAGCGAGATCATGCTCCAGCAAACGCCCGTGGTTCGGGTGCGCCCCATCTGGGAGGAATGGCTGGAACGTTGGCCAACCCCTGCCGCATTTGCCGCCGCCCCGCCAGCCGACGTACTCCGCGCCTGGGGCAAGCTGGGCTATCCCCGTCGTGCGCTGCGCCTGCATGCCGCGGCCGGGCAGATCGTTTCTGCACATGACGGCGCTGTGCCAGACAACTACGAGGAATTGCTGACGCTTCCCGGGGTCGGCAGTTACACGGCGGCTGCGGTAGCCGCGTTTGCCTTTGGCCGCCGGACAACCGTCGTGGATACCAACATCCGTCGCGTCCACGCCCGCTTAGTCATCGGTCAGGCACTTCCGGCGCCTGCCCTGACCGCCGCTGAGATGTCCCTTGCTGCCGATCTGCTTCCCAAGGATACTGAGCAATCGGTTCTTTGGAACGCGGCCGTCATGGAATTGGGTGCGCTCATTTGCACAGCGAGAAGCCCCAAGTGCGCCGACTGCCCCGTCCTGGACAAGTGTGCGTGGATCGCCGCCGGCCAGCCCGAGCCCACCTACATCCCAAAGGGGCAGCCGTGGGCTGGCACCGACCGGCAGGTTCGCGGTGCCGTGATGGCCGTGCTGCGTGCTGCCAGCTCACCTGTCCACGCTGACCTCTTTTGGGACGCCGCTGCGGCGAAGGAACATGTAGAAGTAGCGCCAGCGCTGGGTAAATTGCATGATCTAAACACGCATGCACCCCAACTTGAACGCGCCCTTGCCGGTTTGGTGACCGACGGCCTGGCCCAGCTTTCAGATACGGGCTATCACCTGCCGCGGTGATCGAGCCTGTCGAGATCCTGTCTCGACAAGCTCGACCAGCGGCGGACGGAGCCGGCATTTTTGTAGGCGACGTAAAGGAGACGCCAAAGGCCGCCCGCGGCCGACGCGTCGGATAGTCGCCGGAAAATGCCGGTCCGTTCGTCCGCGAGGGGTCAGAGTTCGCCGAAGCCCGCCGCTACTTCGCTGCGCACCAATTCCACGGCACGTTTCGCGTCTGGTCCGGTTGCGCTAACGTTCAATTCGGTGCCCTGCGCCGCGCCAAGAGTCATCAGCATCATGACCGATTGCGCGTCCACCCCGTTGATGTCAATTTCCACGTCCATGGCGCCCAACTCCCCCGCGAGAACTGCGGCCGGCCTGGCATGCAGGCCCATGGGATTGATCAAGGTGAGCACAGCTGTCACGGCCTCCCCGTCTCGGCCCCCGCCCGGGACAAGGTCGACACCGGATGCAGCTCCCGACGCCGCCGACGCTGGCGGGCCTGCTGCCGGAACCTGCAGGGCCGTCTCGGCGGCCTTGCACACCACGTCAAGGGATGCTCCGGACTGGGCCGCAACGGCCGCCGCCACAGCACCCTCAACCAAGGGCGCATCGGCAAGCCGCACCGTCTCGGGGTTACCCATGAATTCAAGTGCCGCATCAGCCGTCATAACGGCCGAGCCAAGATCCGTGAGCACCACGGCACCGTCCCCGGTATCTGCCAGCCCGAGCGCGTTCATGACCTTTTCCAGCGAAGTCCCGATGCCGCCGTCGTCCATGCCACCGGCAGGAATCAGAGCAACATTGGGAGCCATTTGGGCGGCCAATTCAACCACTCCGGCCGCGAGCTGGGCGCTGTGGGAAACGATGACGAGTCCGACGCTCATGCGTTCACCCCCGCTGCCTGTGCGGCCGCGCGAAGGATCAGGGCCGAGGAGGCGGCGCCCGGGTCACGGTGGCCAATGGCACGCTCACCCAGATAGCTGGCGCGGCCCTTCCTGGCAATGAGCGGGTCGGTGGAAACCGCACCGGCCTCCGCTGCCGTGGCGGCGGCAGCTAATACAGCGGCCGGTTCCGCACCGGAGGCTGCGGCTGCGGCAGCAGCGTCAACGGCGGGAGTCCAGGCGTCAATCATGGTCTTCTCCCCCACCTCGGCCTTCCCTCGGGCAACCACACCGTCGCGGGCTGCACCCAACGCTGCGGCCAGCGCTGCGGGATCAAGTTCGACGGCGTCCCCCACGGTTGTTGCTGCGCGCAGGAATGCCGTCCCATACAGGGGCCCGGCGGCCCCGCCCACCTTGGACATCAGGGTCATGGCGGCCAGCTTGAAGGCGGCCCCCGGGGTGGCGGGCGGTTCGGCGTCGAGCTTCTCCAAGATGGCTGTGAAGCCGCGATCCATGTTCTCGCCGTGGTCGCCGTCGCCAATGGCACGATCCAGCTCGATCAGGGCCATCCGATTTTCAGCCACCACCGCGGCACTCCTGCGCAACCAGTCGACAGCCCAGACAACATCCAGTGTTGAATCTCCCATTTACATCCCCCATCGCAGTGCCGGCGTGTTCACGGGCGCGTCCCACAGCTCGGTCATTTCATCGTCCAGGCGAAGCACCGAAAGGGAGCAACCCTGCATTTCAAGGGCCGTGATGTAGTTGCCAACGAGTGAACGCTCAACCACCAGACCGGCCGCTTCAAGGAGCTTTGCGGCCGCCCGGTACACGATGTACAGCTCGCTGGCAGGGGTCCCGCCCATCCCGTTCACGAACAGCAGCACCTTGTCCCCGGCTACCGGTGCAAGGTCGGCTAGGATCGGTTCAAGCAGGCGAGCGGTGATGCCGTCGGCGTTTTCCATCGGGATTTTATGGCGGCCAGGTTCGCCGTGGATGCCGATGCCGATCTCGATTTCATTGTCTTCGAGCTCAAAGCTGGGCACCCCGGCGTGGGGAACGGTGCAGGCGGAGAGTGCAACGCCCATGCTGCGCACGTTGTCGTTGACCCTGTTGCCGATGGCCGCCACGGCGTCGAGGTTGTCGCCGCGCTCGGCGGCGGCACCTGCGATCTTCTCGACAAGCACTGTGCCGGCAACGCCACGGCGCCCGGCCGTGTACAGCGAATCTTCCACGGCGACGTCGTCGTTCACCAGGACGGTACGGACCTCCACACCTTCGGCCTGGGCCATTTCAGCCGCGGTTTCAAAGTTCAGGACATCGCCTGTGTAATTCTTCACGATGTGAACCACGCCTGCGCCAGCGTTGGCCGCGATGGTTGCTGGAATGATGGCGTCGGGTGTCGGTGAAGTGAACATGGCGCCGGGAACGGCCGCATCCAGCATGCCGTAGCCAACATAGCCGGCGTGGAGCGGTTCGTGCCCGCTGCCGCCACCTGAAACCAGGCCAACTTTGCCTTCGCGCGGCGCATCCTTACGCGTTACGTATAGCGGGTCCGGGTTTACCTTTACGTGACCGGCATGTGCCTGGCCAAACCCCTCCACTGCTTCATCGACAACTGTTCTGGGATCATTTATGAGCTTTTTCATGCCGTAACCCTCCGAATCGCACAACCGAAAGTAGCAAGCCGGTTTGGGTCCGGCCCCACTTGAACCCTACCCGGGAGCGTTCCCGGTTGGTAGGGATGACGGCAGGTTCAAAGGATGCTCAGAGTTGGCGGATCATCCGGGTGTTGCCCAAAGTGTTCGGCTTGACCCTCGCCAGATCCAGGAACTCAGCTATGCCTTCATCGGCTGAGCGCAGCAGTTCGGAATAGACAGCCGGATCCACGGCGCTTTGATCCGCCATGACCGTGAAGTTGTTGCGGACAAAGAAGTCCACCTCGAAGGTCAGGCAGAACACCCTGTTCACGCCCAGCGTCATGGCGTTCTCCAGCAGTTTCTCCACGACGGCGCGGCCAACTCCCTTGCCACGCCACGAGTCTGCGGTTGCCAGGGTCCGGATTTCCGCGAGGTCCTCCCACATGACGTGGAGCGCACCACATCCGACGATCTCGCCGTCAACTTCGGCGATCAGAAACTCCTGGATCGCCTCAAAGTACGTCACCGATTCCTTGGAGATCAGGATTCGTCTCTCCGCCAGTGGTGCGACCAGGTCCTTGATCGCGTGGACGTCGGAGGTACGGGCGGCTCGGAGGACAATTACGGGGGCGGTGGTATCGGAAGTCACCGTTTTAGTCTATGACTCTTGGCTGCCACTGTTGAATCTGGCGGCACGAACGGCAGTTTCCCGCTTCCGTTCCGCGAAAAAGAAAGCGGCACCCTCCCGTGTGGGAGGGTGCCGCTGCCGTACGTTATTACAGAGGAACCTTAGGCCGACGCCGTGAGTGCCTCGGGGATGTGCGGCTTGGCCGTGCCCACAAAAGTGAACTTAGCGTCGTCGCCCTCGCCTTCAACACCAACGGTGACGATGTCGCCGTCCTTGAGTTCGCCGAACAGGATCTTCTCGGAGAGGTGATCCTCGATCTCGCGCTGGATGGTGCGGCGCAACGGCCGGGCACCCATCGCGGGATCGTAACCCTTGGTGGCGAGCAGGATCTTGGCCGCGGGAGTGAGCTCGATGCCCATGCCCTTGTCAGCCAGACGGCTCTCTAGGCGGGCAACCATGAGGTCCACGATCTCGATGATCTCGTCCTGAGTCAGCTGCGGGAACACCACAACGTCATCGACACGGTTCAAGAACTCGGGGCGGAAGTGCTGCTTGAGTTCTTGCGTGACCCGCGAACGCATCCGGTTGTAGCCGGTCTGCGTATCGGGGCCCGACTGGAAACCGGTGGCTACCGTCTTGGAGATATCACGCGTACCCAGGTTCGTGGTCATGATGATGATGGTGTTCTTGAAGTCCACCACGCGACCCTGGCTGTCGGTCAGACGGCCATCTTCGAGGATCTGCAACAAGGAGTTGAAGAGATCGGCGTGCGCCTTCTCCACCTCGTCGAAGAGCACGACGGAGAACGGACGACGGCGGACCTTCTCGGTCAGCTGGCCGCCTTCTTCGTAGCCAACGTATCCGGGAGGGGCACCGAACAAGCGCGAAACCGTGTGCTTTTCCGAGTACTCAGACATATCAAGCGTGATAAGCGCATCTTCGTCACCAAAGAGGAACTCCGCTAGTGCCTTGGCCAGCTCGGTCTTACCAACACCCGTGGGGCCGGCAAAGATGAACGATCCACCGGGACGCTTGGGATCCTTCAGACCCGAACGCGTCCGGCGAATAGCCTGCGAGATGGACTTGATGGCCTCGTTCTGGCCCACGACACGCTTGTGCAGCTCATCTTCCATCTTCAGCAGACGCGTGGACTCGGCCTCGGTCAGCTTGAAGACCGGGATGCCCGTGGAGTTCGCCAGAACTTCAGCGATCAGGTCCTCGTCAACCTCTGAAATCTCATCGAGGCCTCCGGACTTCCACAAACGTTCCTTATCGGCGCGTGCGGTGATGAGCTTCTGCTCGTCATCGCGCAGCGACGCGGCGCCTTCAAAGTCCTGGGCGTCGATGGCGTCTTCTTTGCGCTTCTTGACGGCGGCAATTTCGCCGTCCATGGCCTTGAGCTCCGGAGGAGCAGTCATGCGGCGAATGCGCAGACGTGCACCGGCCTCATCAATCAGGTCAATGGCCTTATCCGGCAGGAAACGGTCGGAGATGTACCTATCGGCAAGCGTTGCCGCAGCCGTCAGTGCACCGTCGGTGATGGACACACGGTGGTGTGCTTCGTAGCGGTCACGCAGGCCCTTGAGGATCTCAATGGTCAACGGAACTGTGGGCTCCGGAACCTGAATGGGCTGGAAGCGGCGCTCAAGAGCGGCGTCCTTCTCAATGTGCTTGCGGTACTCATCCAGTGTGGTGGCACCGATGGTCTGCAGCTCACCGCGGGCCAGCATGGGCTTGAGGATGGAGGCAGCGTCGATAGCGCCTTCGGCAGCACCTGCTCCGACCAGCGTGTGGATCTCATCGATGAACAAGATGATGTCCCCGCGGGTGCGGATTTCCTTCAGGACCTTCTTCAGGCGCTCCTCGAAGTCACCGCGGTAGCGCGAACCGGCCACCAGGGAACCCAAGTCAAGGGTGTACAGCTGCTTGTCCTTGATGGTTTCGGGCACGTCGCCGCGCACAATGGCCTGGGCCAAACCTTCAACAACAGCTGTCTTACCCACACCGGGTTCACCAATGAGAACAGGGTTGTTCTTGGTGCGGCGAGAGAGGATCTGCATGACGCGTTCCATCTCGTGCTCGCGCCCAATAACGGGGTCAAGCTTGTTTTCGCGCGCAGCCTGGGTCAGATTCCGACCAAACTGGTCCAAAACGACCGAGCCGGCGGGAGTTCCCTCGGGCTGCTGGCTGCCGCTGGCAACAGGTTCCTTGCCTTGGTAGCCGGAGAGCAGCTGGATGACCTGCTGTCGCACACGGCCCAGATCAGCACCTAGCTTCACCAGCACCTGCGCGGCAACACCTTCACCTTCACGGATCAACCCGAGCAGAATGTGCTCGGTGCCGATGTAGTTGTGGCCCAGTTGCAGGGCTTCACGCAGTGAAAGTTCAAGAACCTTCTTGGCGCGCGGAGTGAACGGGATGTGGCCACTGGGGGCCTGCTGTCCCTGTCCAATAATCTCTTGAACCTGTTCCCGGACACCGTCTAGGGAAATGTTCAAGGACTCCAGGGCCTTGGCTGCAACACCCTCACCCTCGTGGATGAGGCCGAGCAGAATATGCTCTGTGCCAATGTAATTGTGGTTGAGCATGCGGGCCTCTTCTTGGGCCAGCACGACAACACGTCGGGCTCGATCAGTAAATCGCTCAAACATTTCGCCACACTCCTTTTACTGCGTACTTTGATGCTACGCAGTACCCGGCCTTCATGGGGGCGTGTTCGCCACAGGGGAAATAGCAATATCACTCAAGTCCGTGCTTTCGTGATTAAAGAACGACGGCGGGACCTCTCCCCAAGTGGAGGTCCCGCCATAGCTTTGCCGTACGTTAGCCCCAGGTGTTAGCCCTGTGCGGCGTAGTAAGCGTCGCGAATTTCAGCCTGGATGCGGCCTCGTTCGTGGACGTCATACCCGTTCTCGCGTGCCCATGAGCGGATCTCGGCAACATCGCTGCTGCCCTTGGTTGCTGCAGCTGCAGCCGGCCCACGTCCGCGAACGGCACGGCCACCCGCGCGGCGTCCGGAAGCAATGAATTTACTCAATGCATCGCGCAATGCCTGCGCGTTCTCCGCCGAAAGGTCAATCTCATAATTGATCCCATCCAAGCCGAAGGTAATATTCTCCTCGGCCGGACTCTGATCGATATCATCCACGAGTGTGACATGAATTTTCTGTGCCATGGTGATTAATCGCCTCACATAGTATTGGTGAATACTTCATGACAAATTATGGTGGCAAAATTCATTCACGTCAAAGTCCAATGCAGCGACTAATCTTTAACCGTCGCGCTCGGCCTTCGAATCCGCATCGCGTTCGGCCTGAGCCAAAGCGTCACGTTCGTGGCGATCCGCATTAAATATTGCCTTCATAGCAAAGTAGAAAAGGGCACCTACGCCTATTGAAGGCAGAATAACTGCTACATATTCCATAACCGTGCCGCTCCTACTCGGGTTTCATCAACGGGAAGAGAATTGCTTCACGGATGCCAACTCCAGTGAAGAGCATAACCAAGCGGTCCACACCCAACCCCAGACCACCCATGGGCGGTGCGCCGTATTCCAGGGCACGCAGGAAGTCCTCATCAAGCTGCATTGCCTCAGGATCGCCAGCCGCGGCGGCCAGTGACTGCTGAGTCAGACGCTCGCGCTGAATTACCGGATCAACGAGTTCAGAGAAAGCGGTTCCGGTTTCCCGGCCGTCAATAATAAGATCCCAGGCTTCAATCAGATTTGGCTTATCGCGGTGCGGGCGGGCCAATGGCTGGGCCGACGGCGGATAATCGCAAACAAATGTCGGCTGAATAAGTGTAGGTTCAACTATTTCACCAAACAGTTCGGTGACAAGCTTCTCGGCATCCCAAGCTTGATCAATCTTGATATCCCGTTCAGCGGCAATTGCACGCAGTTCCTCGGCGGTTGTTTCCGGAGTAATCTCACGGCCAACGCCATTGGAAAGACCCTCATAAACCGGCAGCCAGGGCCACTCGCCATCGAGGTTGATAGCTCCGTGATCAGTTTCAATTACCCGTGAGCCAAGGGCGTCAGCTGCGGCAAGAATAATGCGCTGCATTGTTTTAGCCATGGTGAATTGATCACCATATGCCTCATATGCCTCAAGCATGGTGAATTCGGGGCTGTGCGTTGAATCAACGCCTTCATTGCGGAAAATACGTCCCACTTCAAAGACCTTGTCCATGCCGCCAACTACCGCACGCTTGAGATACAGCTCAATGGCGATGCGCAACGTCATGGGCTGATCGAAGGCGTTGAGGTGCGTTCGGAACGGACGGGCCGAGGCGCCGCCGTGAATCAGCTGCAAGATCGGCGTTTCCAGCTCGATGTAGTCCTCGCCGTGGAGGGTGTCGCGGATCGCCTTGACAACAGCAGAGCGTGCACGAACCTGGCGGCGCGCATCGTCACGGACAATCAGGTCAACATACCGTTGGCGAACACGCATCTCTTCGGACAGCTCGGCGTGCAGCACGGGCAGCGGGCGCAGTGCCTTGGATGCCATGGACCATTCGCTGGCCATAATGGAAAGCTCGCCGGTGCGGGAACTAATGACCTCACCCTTGAAGAACACGTGGTCACCCAGGTCAACGAGTGACTTCCAGCCCACCAAGGCATCTTCGCCAACGTTGGCGAAGGAAAGCATCACCTGAAGACGCGTGCCGTCCCCGGACTGCATAGTTGCAAAGCACAGCTTGCCCTTGTTGCGCACGTACACAACGCGGCCGCTCACGCCAACAATTTCACCCGTTGCGGTATCAGCTTCGAGGTCCGGGTACTTGGCCCGAATTTCCTCAATCGTGTGGGTGCGGCCAACCCCAACCGGGTAGGCCTGTTCGCCCCGTTCAAGCAATTTGGCACGCTTATCCAAACGGACAAGCATTTGCTCGGAGACGTCACTGGATTCAGGGGTCAGGGTATTTTCTGCGCTCACGAGATACCAGTTTAGATGGTGAATCTGGGTGAACCCTCCGTGTCAGCATTAAAGGCGCTGATTACACCCCGAACCGGTGAAAATCACATAGCTGAGGGCGCCTGCGTCGAGCCGCGCACCACGAGGCTCGCCTCGAGAGTTAGCTGCGTCAGCGCTACTTCATCGCCGGAGATCAGGGCCAGCAATTGCTTCCCAGCCAGCCGCCCCATTTCAAACGCCGGCAAATGGACCGAGGTCAGTGCCGGGTTGGATGACGCCGAGTACGGCAAATCGTCAAAACCCGTGACGGCCAGCGTCTGGGGAACGGCGACACCGGCAACTCGCGCCTCCTGCAGGACACCATAGGCGTGCGTATCCGTGGCACAGACGACGGCGGTGACCCCCTTCGCAGACCACCCCGCCCAAGCCTGGGTGAAGGCGCGCGCGGCCGCTCCGACGTCGATGGTTACGGAGGCCTTGGCCACTACCTCAAGGCCTAACTTGGCAGCCGCCGCGCCAAACGCTTCGCGGCGAACCTGGAACGTGTCCGTTCCCGTTGAACTGTCCAGGTAGGCAACCTTGCGGTGACCCAGTCCGGCGAGATGCCCAGCCAGCAGCCGGGCCCCCTGGGCCACATCGAAGTTTACGGATGGAGCATCGCTGGCAATCCCGGCGGCGTCGAGCAGCACCATGGGATCCGGCACCCGAAGCTCCTCAAGGAACTTCGAACTGGGCGCATCCACCAGCAACCCGGCCGGTCGCAGGGCCAGCAGTCTCCTGACATCTCCAGGTTTCGGGGTCTGCCCGGCATCCGTGACGGACACCAACAGCTGGAAATCCTTGCCGATGGCTTCCCGCACACCGGCAATGACCTTGGCATAAAAAGGATTGGAGACATCCGGGGCCACCAGGATCACAATGTCGCTGCGCCCTTTGGCCAATGAGCTGCCCAACCCGTCAACAACGTAGCCAAGCGCGGCGATAGCCTCCTCGACCTTGGCGATATTTTCACCAGAAACCCGCCCAGCCGTCTTCCCGCTGGTCACAAGGGATACCGTGGCAGCCGAAACTCCGGCGCGGGCGGCCACCATGGCGGCGGTAACTCGTTGTGTTGGCGGATTGCGCGTCGCGTTGCTGGACGGTGGGCGGCTTGCTGGGGAACGCATGAATAGATCGTATAGCCGGGTTTGGGAGTTTGCTGAAAAGGCAGGAGCTCAAGCTCTTGAAGCATCCCACGTTAAGCGCTTGACGTTGGTGGAGCCGGGTGCCAGACTAAATCCTGCGCACCACCCCCGGATTTCCGGGACCACCCCAACGACGTGGAGAAACAAGTGAACCCCGAAGTCCTATCCGAGAGCCCCGCTACAGCCCCCGAGCTGTCAGATAATGGGCCCCGCAAGATCATCCTTGACTGCGACCCGGGCCATGACGACGCCGTAGCAATGCTGCTGGCACACGGAAACCCCAATATTGAGCTGCTGGCGGTGACCACCGTGGTGGGAAACCAGACCCTTGAAAAAGTAACCCGCAACGCCCTGAGCGTTGGCACCATCGCGGGCATCACCGGCGTTCCGTTCGCCGCCGGCTGCGACCGCCCGCTGGTGCGCAACATTGTCACCGCGCCGGACATTCACGGCGAAAGCGGCATGGACGGCCCGGAACAGCCCGAGTCCGCGATCGAGCTTGACCCGCGCCACGCCGTCGACCTCATCATTGAGCTCGTGATGTCCCACGAACCGGGCACCATCACCCTGGTGCCCACGGCCGGACTGACCAACATCGCCATGGCCGCCCGCAAGGAACCGCGCATCGTTGAACGCGTGAAGGAAGTTGTCCTCATGGGCGGCGGCTACCACGTGGGCAACTGGAGCCCCGTGGCCGAATTCAACATCAAGATCGATCCCGAAGCTGCGCACATTGTGTTCAACGCAGGCTGGAACGTTGTCATGGTTGGCCTCGACCTGACCCACCAGGCGCTGGCCACCGACGAGGTTGTTGCCGCGATCGACGCCGTGGGCACCAAGCCGGCGAAGTTCGTCATGGAGCTGATGGACTTCTTCGCCAAGACGTACAAGGACGCGCAGGGCTTTGACTTCCCGCCGGTTCATGATCCGTGCGCCGTGGCCTACGTCATCGACCCCACGGTCATGACCACGGTGAAGGTGCCCGTTGACATTGAGCTCACAGGCACCTTGACGCTGGGCATGACCGTGGCGGATTTCCGTGCCCCGGCTCCGGCAGATTGCAAGACCTCCGTAGCCGTGACACTGGATCACAAGAAGTTCTGGGACATGGTCACGGACGCTCTCGTGCGCATTGGCGAGGTAGACGCGTGAGTTTGTCGCCAACCCTGAGGAAGTCCGGCAACGTCACGGCACTTATGGTGGCGTTGCTGACGGCCTGCGTGGCTTTCCAGCTCAACGCCTCAATGCTCAGCCCCGCCCTTGTCACGATGGGCGAGGAACTCAACGCCAGCCAGGCCTCTATTGGCCTGTCTCAAACCTGGTTTTTCACGGCAGCAGCGGTCTTCTCCTTGTTCCTTCCCCGCCTGAGCGACATCATCGGGCGTAAGAAGGTTCTCATCGGCATGATGGTCATGATGGGCCTCGGCTCCGTCATCTCCGCACTGGCCCCTGACATCACGTGGCTCTTTGTTGGCCGCATCATCCAGGGCGTCAGCGGACCCACGGTGCCTTTGTGCCTGATCATGCTCCACTCCGCCGTGAAGGACCCCAAGAAGTACGGCGCGCTCATGGGCCTGATCACCGCAGTCAACGGCGGCATCGCGGGCATTGACTCCTTCGTGGGCGGCTACTTTGCCGAACACTTTGGCTTCCGCAGCATCTTCTGGCTCATGGTGGTTATCGCGGCCGTCGCGATTGTGCTGCTCTTCGTTCTGGCGGGCGAAAGCAAGCCCGGCGAGGGAACGCGCATGGATTGGCTTGGCGTGTTGTTCATCGTTATCGCCGTGGGCGCACTACTCACAGCCCTGAACGAGGCCACGAAGTTGGTGGGTGGCATCACCACGGTCCCGCTCGTGGCCTCACTTGCGCTGGCCTTGGTCTCCGTTGTCTCGTTCATGGCTTTCTGGAAGGTGGAAAAGGTCACCGCGCAGCCAATGGTGGAAATTGTTCACCTCCGACGGCGCTCCACCTGGGCACCGCTGCTGACCACCATGCTGACCATGACCGGCATCTTCGCCGTCATTAACGGTATTGTTCCGGCCTACGTTCAGGCGGCCGACCCCGGTTTCAACATCGGAGCCACTCAGATGAGCTTGCTCATCCTCACCCCGTACGCCCTCCTTGGCTGGGTTTTTGGACCCATCACCGGACGCCTTGCCCCTGTGCTCGGGTACACGAAGATGCTGCGCATCGGCCTGTTGGGTAGCGTTGCGGCTCTGGCGATCATCGGTTTCCTTGGCCTGCACAGCCTGCCCATGATGATCACCGGCACGGTCTTGCTGGGCATCATGTACGCCGGTACCGTGAACATCATGCTCAACGGTCTTGGCGTGGTGCTCTCCCCCGAGGGAAATCCCGGTTTCCTGCCCGGCATGAACGCCGGCGCCTTCAACCTCGGCGCCGGGCTCAGCTTCCTGGTGCTTCCGGCCATCCTGGTGGCCACGGCTCCGCTGGGCGGACAGGGCTCCTACCTGACAGTGGTGGTGGTTGCCATGATCATCACTGCCGCAGCCCTTGCCGCCTCCCTGCTCGTCCCCAAGCCCATTGATGCCGAGGTAGCTTCATGAACGACTCCCGGATTGTTGTTGCCGGTTCCCTGAACGCCGATCTCACCATTTACACCGAGCGGCTCCCCTCCCCCGGAGAGACCCTGCATGGCAACGGTTTTTCCGTGAATCCCGGCGGCAAGAGCGCCAATCAGGCTGTCTCGGCGGCCAAGCTGGGCGGGCAGGTGACGCTGATTGGCGCCGTAGGAAATGACGCAAATGGCGACATGCTCGTGGCCTCAACGGCCGGTGCCGGAGTGGATGTGAGCCATGTTCGGCGCGTTTCCGAGCCCACCGGTGTTGCCGTCATTTCGGTCGATGGCCGCGGCGAAAACAGCATCATCATCTCTGCCGGCGCCAACGCAACCCTGTCCCCCGCGGACATGGACCCGGCCGTGTTCGACGGCGCGGGCGTAGTGTGCCTGTGCCTTGAAGTCTCGCTTGACACTGTTCAGGCCGCCGCTCAGGCCGGGCACGACGCCGGAGCAACAGTCCTGCTGAATCTCTCGCCGTACGCCCCGGTCGCCGATGCGTTGGCTCAGCTGACGGATGTCCTTCTCGTCAACGCGCACGAAGCCTCGGAGTTCCTTGGCGGCTTCGCCATGCCCGCCGAGGATGCCCCCGTGGATGAGTGGCTTGGCGCCGTTGGCGCGTTTGCTGGCCGCGGACTGCACAAAGTTTTGCTCACGCTGGGTGCTGCCGGCTCGGTGGTGCTGGATTCCACCAACACCGCCGAGCCGGTGGTTCGCATTGCGCCCACGGTTGTGGACGCTGTGGACACCACGGGAGCGGGCGACGCCTTCACGGGCGGAGTTGCCGCACGCCTTGCAGCTGGTGACACCCTCGTGGCGGCCGCCCGCTATGCATCAGTCGCAGCAGCCATGGCCGCAACGAAGAAGGGCACGCAAACCGCGTACCCTTCGGCCGCAGAGGTCGCAGCCACGATCTAGCGCAAGGCATGAAACTCCTCGCCGAACGTACAGTTGATGCCGATGTTCCACTGGCAAATTCATATGGTGGTTGCAACGCTCTGATAGATGGAGCGTTTCATGGTCAAGTTGTTTGCCCCGAACACCCGCACGGAGTTTGTTGATCTGGTGTGTGGTGGGGTGTCGATTG
>NZ_JAFCXC010000010.1:0-170555 GCF_049897845.1 Arthrobacter sp. TWP1-1 | reverse complement strand
ACCACACACCAGATCAACAAACTCCGTGCGGGTGTTCGGGGCAAACAACTTGACCATGAAACGCTCCATCTATCAGAGCGTTGCAACCACCATATGAATTTGCCTCGAAAACATCGGCACCAAGTGTACTTTCGCGCTCGGGCGGGGCGGGCCGGGCTCTGCGCGCTCACTCTGCGGCATTTCCTACTTCTGGGGGCGCAACCAGGTGAACCGCGGCGTTTCCTTCGCCAGAAATGCTGCGACACCAATTGCGGCGTCCTGACTCACGGCCATTTGGCCCTGCCAATAGGCGCTCAACTCATCGACCTCGGTTGAGCCGGCACTGATCGCATTGACCAAGGCCTTGTGCCCGTGAGCGGAGAACTGCGAGCGCGCCGAAAGGTGGAGCGCGAATGCGTTGACCTCCTCCCAGAAGGTGTCGGTGGCGAGGACCTTGGTGACCAACCCCATCTGCAAGGCTTCCTGCGCGTTGACGAAGTCGCCGCTAAACAGCAGGTACTTGGCCGTGGCCGGGCCGGTCAGCTGCACCAGACGTTTGATGCCAGAGAGCGGGTACACGATGCCGATCTTGGCCGGGGTGATGCCGTAGGTGGCCCGCTCAGAGGCCAACCGGATATCGCAGGCGCCGGCGATCTGCCAGCCACCGCCCACGCAGTAACCGTCAACGGCGGCGATGGTTGGTTTGCGAAAGCGGGCCAGGGCGTTCTCGGCCACCGTAATGTCGCCGCCGTCGCTCTGGCCGGTGGCAGGATCATGCAGGATCCTTTCCACGGAGGCAATATCGGCACCAGCGGAGAAGTGGTCTCCAGCCCCGCGCACCACGACCACCTTGACGGAATCGTCGTCATCGAGCTGCGCCAGCAGGTCCTCGAATTGCTGCCACATTTCCTGCGTGATGGCGTTGCGCATCCGGGGATTGTCCATGATGAGCGTGGCCACCGGCCCGGACTGTTCAATTCGCAGCATGCCTACCCTCTCCCCTACCGTTGCCGTGCCTGAATCCACAGTCATCGTACTCATGCAGGCAATTCCTCCCTAGCCGGGACAGGCGCAGGCGCAGCCAGCACGATCCCCGCCTCAATCAGACCGGCTATCTGCTCCTGAGTGAGCGACAACGCCGCGAGGACGGCCTCGGTGTCCTCCCCCAACGACGGCGGGGCCTTGCGAATGCGCGGCGCCTGCCGGTTCACCGAAATTGGGCCCCTGACGAGGGGCAGCTCCGTGCCGTCCGCCCGATGCACGGTCTCCACCATGTCCAGCGAGCGAACCTGCTCGTCGGCAAATGCTTGTTCGTAGTTGTAGATGGGCCCGGCCGGAATGGCGGCACTGCGCAGGAGCGGCAGCCACTCCCCGGCATTCCTACTGGCCAGCAAGGCTTCCAGCTCACCCTTTAGAACGGCTTCATTGGCATGGCGCAGCTTGCCCGTGGCGTACTCGGGGCGCTCCACGAGTTCCGGGGCGCCAAGCAAGGAACACAACTGCTGCCACTGCTTCTCGTTACCCACGGCGATGATGACGGGAATGTCCCCCGTGGCGAACACCCCATAAGGCGTCAGCGCAGGGTGGGTGTTGCCCAGCGGCACGGGAACCTCGCCCGTGCTGAGGTATTTCTGGCTCTGGAATGCACCCAACGCCAGCCCGGTTTCTAGGAGTGAGGTGGACACCTCCATCCCAGCTCCGGTCCTGGCCCGGCCCACCAGCGCCGCGGCGATGGCCAACGCCGTATTGATGCCGGAGACCATGTCGATCATGGGCACACCCACCCGGTACATGTGCTCCGCGTCGGGCCCCGTCACAGACATCAGCCCACTCATGCCCTGCGCCACCTGGTCCAGCCCGGGCGCCTGCGACAGCGGCCCAGTTGCACCAAATCCGCTGACCGAGGCGAGGATCAGCTCCGGTTTAGCGGCACGCAGCTCCTCGGGGTCCAGCCCCATGGTGGCGAGCACTCCCGGGCGGAAGTTTTCAACCACGACGTCGGCACTCATGGCCAGCTTCCACAGCAGCTCCCGCCCCGGTTGGCTATAGAAGTCGATGGCGATCGACTCCTTACCCCTGTTGGCCGAATCAAAGTACAGGCTGTGGTCATTCTCGAATGGTGGCCACGCCCGACTGGAGTCCCCACCCTTGATGCTCTCGGCCTTGATTATTGTGGCGCCCAGGTCCGACAGCAACGCCGTTGCATATGGTCCAGCTAGCGCGCGGCTGAGATCAAGGATTCGGATACCCTCCAGCGGCAACTCCTGCTGGCTACCCATTGGGCACCCCGCGCAGGCGGACGTTGATCTGCTTGGTCTGGGTAAACCCGGCCAGCATGCCTTCTAGGGAAACTTCGCGACCCATGCCGCTTTGCTTGTAGCCGCCATAAGACTGGCCCACCACTTGGCCGCCACCCTGATTGACCTGCACCCAGCCGGCCTCAACCTGATGGGCCGTGTTCAAGGCGTCGTCGAGATTGTGGCTCCAGACATAGGCGGCCAGGCCGTAATTGGAATCGTTGGCCATGCGAATGACATCGGCGGTGTTCTTCCACGGAATCGCCACCAAGACAGGACCGAAGATCTCTTCCTGGGCCAGCCGAAAATCATTCCTCGCTCCGCTGAACACGGTGGGCAGGTGATAGTAGCCCTCGGTCAGCGCACCCTCCGTGGGTGCGTTTCCACCGAGCACGGCCTTCATGCCAGCGGTGGCGCGCCCTTCGTCGAGGTAGCCGGTGATGGATGCGTGTTGCTTGGCGTTGATGATGGCACCCATGTCGCTGGCCTCATCCAGTGGATCCCCGACCTTCAGGGCGCCGAGCTTGGCACTGAGCCGCGTCAGCACGTCGTCGTAAATGTCTTCGTGGAGGAATAGGCGTGAGCCTGCGGTGCAGCTTTGACCTTGGCGGGTGAAGCGCGAGGCGAGGAGCAGACCGTCCAGGAGTTCGTCGTCGACCGCGTCAGGAAAGACGATGGAGGGATTCTTTCCGCCCAATTCCAGCGACATGTGCGCCAATCGCGCCCCGGCCGTGGCGGCCACCCCGCGACCCACCTCGGTGGATCCGGTGAAGGAGACCTTGTCGACGCCCGGGTGGTGGGCCAGCGACTCACCGATGATCGAGCCTCGCCCCGTCATGGCATTGACGACGCCGGCCGGCAGGTGTTTGTTGCACACTTCCGCGAGCAGCAAGATGGTGAGCGGGGCGTCGTCGGCGGCCTTCATGATGACCGTATTGCCCGCGGCTAGGGCCGCCGGGACCTTGAACGCGGCGATCATGAGCGGTGAGTTCCATGGCAGGATCGCGGCGACAACGCCTAGGGGCTCGAGCCTCGTGTATTGCAGTTGGTTATCGCCCGCGGGAAGGGTTGTGCCTTTGACCTCACCGGCAATGCCGGCAAAGTAGCGGAACAGCGAGACCATGGTGGTGGCCTCGGGGCGGGCCTGGGTGCGCAGGGCGTTGCCCGTATCCAGTGCCGTCAGCCTGGCGAATTCCTCGATGCGGGCCT
The DNA here is from genome assembly GCF_049897845.1 of Arthrobacter sp. TWP1-1. Classification (NCBI taxonomy): domain Bacteria; kingdom Bacillati; phylum Actinomycetota; class Actinomycetes; order Micrococcales; family Micrococcaceae; genus Arthrobacter; species Arthrobacter sp. TWP1-1. Next base: position 167,070 of record NZ_JAFCXC010000010.1, on the reverse strand, counting down.
CAAGCTCGTCGGCGATGGCGAGCAGGGCCTTCGCGCGACCCGTGAAATGCTGTGCGCGCCACGCAGGGAACGCCGCCCGAGCCGCGGCAACGGCCCGGTCCACATCGGCTTCGGTGCCGGCCGGGACGCGGGCAATGACGGTTTCGCGGTGGGCCGGGTTCTCAACATCCCGCCATTGACCGCCGGCCGAGGCCACTTCCTCGCCACCAATCCACATGGGCCAATCGCGAACAGTTGGCATTACTAGAACGTCTGTCATGGCGTTTCCTTATCCGAGTGCTGTGGCGGAGGTCTTGAGGGAGCCATCCACGAGGGAGACAATTTGGCTGCAGTCCTTGCCGCCCTCGCCTTCATCGATGAGGCGCTGGAACAGCTGCTGGACGTGCTCGCCGATCTCCAACGGGGTGTTGGTGTTCCGGGCCGCTGCGATGGCAAGACCAATGTCCTTGTTGGCCAGTTCGGCCGTGAACGAGGGCGCGAACCCGTTGTTGGATGCCGCGGTGGGAACCACGCCAGCCACCGGGTACCAGGTGCGCAACGCCCAGCTGTCGCCGGAGGACACGGAGGCAATGTCCCAGAAGACCTGCTTGTCGAGGCCCAGGCGATCGGCCAGTACGGCGCCTTCGGCCGTGGACGCGAGGTTGATGAACAGCATCAGGTTGTTGCAGATCTTGGCGGCCTGGCCCGTGGTGGCCGCGCCCGTGGGGATGATGTTGGCCGCCATAGGCTCGATGTACGCGGAAGCGTCGGCCACGGCGCCACTCTCGCCGCCAATCATAAAGGTCAGCGTCCCGGCAGCCGCGCCGCTCATGCCACCTGAAACAGGGGCGTCGACAAAGCGGAAGCCGGCGGCAGCAGCGGCGTCGTGCACTGCCTGAGCGGACTCGATGTCGATGGTGGAGGAATCGATCAGGAGTGATTCCTTGGCCGCGTTGGCCAGGATGCCGCCGTCGCCGAAGTAAACAGCGCGGACGTGGTCACCCTTGGGGAGCATGGAGAAGACGACGTCGGCGCCAGAGACGGCGTCAGCGATCGAGGCCGCGGGGGTGACACCCGTGGCGACGGCCGCATCGAGGGCAGCGGCACTCAGGTCGAAGCCGCGCACGGTGTGACCCGCCTTGACCAAATTTGCCGTCATGGGTCCGCCCATGTTGCCCAAACCAATCCATGCCACAACCGCCATGATGAAAGCTCCTTTGCTTACGTTTCCCATTATGTCCCAGGGCCGGCGCTTAGCCAGATATGACCAGCATCACATCCTGATAGGGTGCAAACAAGACATATAAAAGCAGACCGCATGTGCATAAATGCAGAATCAGCGGTGCGACATTGGATCGCGACATTTAGATAAGGAGTGATCCAGAGTGGATTTCAAGAGGTTCCCCAGTCCCGACGACCTGCTCATCCTGCTCACGGTGGCAAGGCTAGGGCGCTTTACCGCCGTTGCGGACGCCCTAGACACCACGCACACCACCGTCTCGCGGCGGATTTTGGCGCTGGATAAGCAGATGGGCGGGCGCACGCTGGAGCGAACCCCACAAGGGTGGGAGCTGACGGACCTGGGCCGGGCCGCCGTGGCCGCCGCCGAAGGGATTGAACAAAGCCTGAGCTCCCTCACCACGGGCCTGCGTCATGACGTGGACATCATTTCCGGGGTGGTCAGGGTCAGCACCTCCGACGGTTTCGGCGCCCGCATTGCCACGCCTGCCCTGGTTCGGCTACAAAAGAAGCATCCTCGGCTGCGGGTTGAATTACTCAGCTCCACCCGCCGGCTGAGCCAAAACCGCTCCGGCGTGGACATTGAGGTGGTGCCGGGCAGCGTCGATGCCGGGCGGACAGAGACTGTTTTGCTGACCGATTATGCGCTGCGGCTGTACGCCGGATCGGGATATGCCGCCGAGCATGAACTGCCCGCAACGGTTGCCGAGCTTGCGGACCACCCATTCATTTCCTATGTGGATTCAACGCTTCAAGTCTCCGAACTGGCCCTGCAGCGCGGCGAACTTCCGGCAGGTTCTGCAATGTTCCAATCCACGAGTGTGTTTGCCCAGGTTGAGGCTGTGCGGGCCAACGGCGGCATCGCCATGATCGCGGCGTTCATGGTCCACGGCCAGGAGGGATTTGTGCGTGTACTCCCGGATCATGTGGAGCAGATAGTGCAATATTGGGCCGCCGCACGACCCGAGTCGATGCGTTCACCCGCGGTGCAGGCCGTCCTGGCGGCCTTCAAGCAGGAAACCCGACGGATGAAGGACCAGTTACTCCCGGAGTGAGCGGCTCCGGATTTTAATGACTGCAGGAGCGTTTGGAAATAATGCCCCGTATCTGCAGGAGCGTCGGGTGGGGTGATGAAGTACGACGGCGGGAGGCCGCCCTTTGTGAAAAGGCAGCCTCCCGCCGGGGTGCTTTGGGTGCACCCACCGATCCTCGCTCACATACGGGGTGTTTTTTGCGGACGCTCGCTCACATACGGGGCATTTTTAGCAATCCCTCACTCACGTACGGGGCACTTTTTGTGAACCCTCGCTCACCTGCGGCAGAACGGAAAGGGCGAAGGCTTGTTCACTACGCCGCCCAGCCACCATCCATGACGTAGGAGGAACCGGTCACCATGGCCGCCTGATCTGAGGCGAGCCACGCAACCAGCCCGGCGATCTCTTCGGGTTCGATGAGGCGCTTGATGGCATTCTTGGCCAGCATGATCTCCCCCAACACTTGATCCTCGGGAACCCCATGGCTGGCCGCCTGATCGGCAATCTGCCCTTCCACCAGGGGTGTCCGAACGTAGCCGGGATTGACGCAGTTGCTTGTCACCCCGTGCTCGCCACCTTCCCTGGCCGTGACCTTCGAGAGGCCTTCAAGCCCGTGCTTTGCTGCCACATAGGCGGACTTGAAGGCCGAGGCGCGCAGCCCATGGATGGATGACATGTTGATGATCCGTCCATGCCCCTGCGCGTACATATGCGGCAGTGCGGCCCGGATCAGCAGGAACGGGACCTCCAACATAATGGTGGTGATGCGCCGAAAGGCGGCCGGGTCAAAGTCCTCAATTGGGGCGATGGTCTGAATCCCGGCATTGTTGACCAGGATATCCACCTCAAGCGTCAACGATTCCAGCGCCGCGGTATCGAGCAGGTCAACCTCCCACGACTCCCCGCCCACCTCGGCGGCGATTGCGGCGGCGGCCTCACCATCACGATCGGCCACGATGACATAAGCACCCTGAGCTGCAAGCGCCCGCGCACAGGCGGCCCCCAAACCGCCTGCCCCGCCGGTGATCAACGCCCGGCGCCCAGCCAGAGGTCCGGGCCCAGCCAGAGAACCAGCCAGAGGTCCGCCTACACTCACGCCCTAGCCCACCTTTGATGCGGTCTTGGCCGCAGCGGCACGGCCAAGGGCCAACGTTCCGGCAGCATCGGCGTCGTCAATGTCCTGCAGGGAAACGCCCTTGGTTTCCTTCAGGAACAAGACGGCAATGGCGGTCACCATGCAGGCGCCGAGCAGGTACAGGGCCACGGGGACTGAGGACTTGTAGTGTTCCACGAGCCCTGTGGCGATGAAGGGTGCCATGGAACCGGCCACGATCGAGGTGACCTGGTAACCCAGCGAAACGCCGGAATAGCGCATGCGGGTGGGGAACATTTCGGCCATGATGGCGGGCTGGCCGGCGTACATGAGCGCATGAAACAACAGGCCAATGGTGACGGCGGCAAGGATCATGAAAGTGTTCTTGGTGTCCATCATGGGGAAGGAGAAGAAGCCCCAGGTGGCACCAGTGACGGCGCCGAGCATGTATGTTGGCCGGCGGCCGATCGCGTCGGAAAGCTTGCCGACCAGCGGGACAACAACAAAGTGGATGGCGTGTGCCACGAGCAGGAGTAGGAGGATGCGGGAGGTGTCGATGTCGACGATGATCTTCAGGTACGTAATGGAGAAAGTGACCACCAGGTAGTACAGGATGTTCTCGGCGAAGCGCAGTCCCATGGCTGTGAACACGCCCCGAGGGTAGCGGCGGAGCACTTCCAGCACACCGTAACCGGCCTTGGGGTTCTCCTCGATGTGCTCGCGGGCTTCGAGGAAGATGGGCGCGTCGCTGACCTTGGTGCGGATGTAGTAACCGATCAAGACGATCACGGCCGAGAGCCAGAAGGCCACACGCCAACCCCAGCCGAGGAACGCGGCTTCACTGAGTACGGAGGACAGTGTCAGCAGGACGCCGGTGGCCAGCAGGTTTCCGAGCGGAACGGCGGACTGCGGCCACGAGGACCAGAACCCGCGGGACTTGCTGGGGCTATGCTCGGCAACGAGGAGGACGGCGCCGCCCCATTCGCCACCCACCGCGAAGCCCTGGATGAAGCGCAATCCCACCAGAAGTGCCGGCGCCCAATAGCCAACCTGGCCAAAGCTGGGCAGGCAACCCATGAGGAATGTCGAAACGCCGACAAGGATGATGCTCAGTTGAAGGAGGTTCTTGCGGCCGAATTTGTCGCCGAAGTGGCCAAACACGATTCCGCCGATGGGCCGGGCCACGAAGCCGACGGCGTAGGTCAGGAACCCTGCCATGATCCCGTCGAGCTCGGAGCCGGAGTTCGGGAAGAACATCTTTCCAAACACCAGACTGACGGCCGTGGCGTAGAGGAAGAACTCGTACCATTCCACCACCGTGCCTGCCATGGAAGCTGCGACAACTTTGCGCAGCCCTGATTCCTTCGCCGTCTGTGACGACCCAGCCCGTGATGATCCAGCCTGTGAACTCATGTTTACTCCTCCGCGCCGGGGCGCGCTTGTCGACATTGACAATGGGGCCGGCCCGCGCTGCATTGTGACCCACGCCACGCTTGCCGGTTTTCCCGAGTATGTCAGGCTCCACGAAGGAACATCAATGACCATTAGCGCAGAGTCGGTGCGCATTAATGCACAGCGAGGGCGGTCGGGTTGTTGGACTACTGGCCGAGCTACTTGGACCGGGCGAAAACGAGTCGCGATCTCGTCAGTTAGGCCGAATACAGCCCGTTCAACCAAGCGCCCCACGCTTCGCCAGCGGCTTCGGCATCCGCGCCTTCGGCGAACAGGTGGATCGTCATGCCCACCACGGCACCAAAGGCGTTGCGGCCAAAGAAACGGATCATGGCATCCTCGGTGCGTAGACCCACAAAGTTCTCATCGAGGTAATCCACCGCCGCGTCAACGGTCCCGAGCCCAGCAATGGCGACGCTGACGTGTCCCCCAGCTCCGCCGTCGTCAATCCCCAAGGCGTGCTTGACGGCAGTGAACGCCTCAGGTGAACCCGAAGTAGCCGGCCCCTGAATGTCCGCGAATTCCGCCTGCTGGCCCGAGAAATACTTCACGTACTGGCCCAGCGTGTGCAGGTAGAAGGCGGTGTGCTTCGCGGCGCCGTCGTACTGCTTGTCCCAGTCCTCGAAGAACACGCCGCTGTGTACGTACCGCAGCCACGAGGTGCCGTCCGCGAGCTCGGAGATGTCAAAGTCGAGTTGGTTGAAGAAGCCACCCTCACCGTCCATGCGGTTGGAGTAGCGGTGCGGCGGATCCCAAACCGTCACGGTGCTGCCAAACGGGCCGGCGCCGCCAAGCTTCGGCTCGATCTCCATGGGCCACATCCAGCCCGAGGTTCCACCTGTTGCCGCGGCGAATACCTGCGCGGGGGTGCCGTCGACTTCGGTCTCGTGCACGATCTTGAATTCCTTGGCCATCGTTGCTCCCTAATTTCAGCTCGCGAATTTCAGCTCCTGAGCTAAGTATGCCAACGTCAGCAACGTAGCGGGAGACCCGCGAGCCAGCTGGCGTTACAGTGCCGAATTGCCGGGAGCAGCAGCAAAGGTGAACAGCCGGCGGACCACCAGGCCGTCGGCGAGCGCGTCCAGGCCCTCGTTGATCTCGGTCAGCGGCTTGGTGTCGGTGTGCAGCAGTTCAATGGGCAGGTTGCCATCGCGCCACATCTGGATATAGGCCGGGATGTCGCGGGAGGGATCGGCGTCACCCATGTAGGAACCAATCAGCCGCTTGCCCGTGCCAGCGAATTGCAGCGCCTGCACGTTGAGCATCTGGTCCGGATGCGGCAGCCCCACCGAGACGAGGGCGCCGCCGCGATCCAGCAGGCCAAGGCACGCCTCCATGACCTTGGCGCTGCCGACGGCCTCGATGGCCACATCAACTCCGAAGCCGGTGTGCTCGGCCACCAGCTCGGCAGCCTCGGCAGGGGAACCGGCGAAGTGCGCACCGCAACGCAGCGCCAGTGCCTGCTTTTCCGGCAGCGGATCGATGGCTACGACGGTGGTGTATGGAATCTGCACGGCAGCCATGACGGCGGAAAGACCCACGGCCCCCATGCCAAACACAATCACCGACTGCCCCGCGGTGACGTTGGCGGAGTGGACCACGGCGCCAATTCCGGTGAGGGCGGCGCAACCGAACATGGCGGCGATATCCAGCGGGACGTCGTCGTCAATCACCACCACGGATTCGCGAGCCACCACCGCGTACTCCGAGAACGCGGACACGCCCAGGTGGTGGTTGATCCGCTCCCCCGACGCCGAGCGCAGGATGGCCTCACCGTGCAGCAGATCCCCCGTGCCGTTGACCTCCGCGCCTCGATGACACAGCGCAGGCCGGCCACTGGCGCACGCCTTGCACGTGCCGCAGCTGGGGACGAAGACCAGAACCACGCGGTCGCCGACTTTCACCCCGGCCACGTCAGGCCCGACGCCGGACACGGTTCCGCTGGCCTCGTGCCCCAGAGCCATCGGAAGTGGGCGGATGCGCGAACCGTTGATGACCGAGAGATCGGAGTGGCACAGGCTGGCGCGCTCGATCTTAACCAGTACCTCACCCGCACGTGGAACCGGGATTGGCAGCTGCTCAAGTACGAGCGGCGCGCTGTCCGCATAGGGCCGTTCGGCGTCGGCGGTCCGGAGAATGGCGCTGGTCATCATCGTTGATTCAGTCATCCGTTGATCCTTCAAAAGATTCAATGCGCTGGACCCAGTTTGGGTATGACCCGGCCCGGCCTGATGGTTTTGAAGTGATCATACTTGCTGCCGCGGCAACGGTAGACTCCGTGATCATGAGTGCCGACGCAAAAACCCGAACCATCCACGCCATCTTCCTCGATGTTGACGGCACATACGCAGACTTCGGGATTGTCCCTGAAGCACACGTTGTGGCTGTGCAGGCGGCACGCGCCAACGGGCACAAGGTCCTGCTCTGCACCGGGCGGCCAGTGTCAATGCTGCCAGCACATATTCTCGACGCAGGCTTTGACGGTCTGATTGCCAGCGCCGGCGCCTACGTGGAAGTTGCCGGCGAAGTCCTCGTGGACAAACGGTTCCCGGCCGATCTGGCGAAAAGAACCGTAGCGATTTTGGATGCCAACGATTCTGTCTACGTCTTGGAGGCGCAGGAATCACTCCATGTGGCCCCGGCCGCGGAGCAACGGCTGCGGACCATCGTCGAAGGACACTTCCAAAAGTCGGCCCCCGGCCAGCCCCGCGGCTCTTCAGCCATTCTGGATTCGCTGCTCCCCTGGTCACAGGATTCGCCCCTGTTCGCCAAGGTCACCGTGTTCGAGTCCCGCATTCCCATGGACCAGATGGTCGCAGAAATTGGTGCAGAGATTGCCGTCGTGGCCAACTCGATTGCGAACGAAGGCAGCCATGCCGGCGAGCTGTACCAATGCGGCATCAGCAAGGCCGACGGCGTGGCTGCCGCGATAGCGCGCTTGGGTATTGAGCAGAAAGACACCATCGCGTTTGGTGACGGTCAAAATGATCTGGAAATGATCGCCTACGCGGGCATGGGCGTGGCCATTGAAGGTTCCAGCGCCGAACTCCTAGCCATCGCGGACCGCACGGCCGCGCCGCCAAGCCGCGAAGGCATTGCCGCCGCGTTCGCCGACCTTGGGCTGATTTGATGAACCGGCGCTGATCTAATCAACGTCCAGCGCCAATCACCCACATTGCTACGACCGGACACACTGCACTGGCGTAGGGTAGAAAATCCAGACGTTTTACACAGCATGGGGGCAGTCACACAAGCGCATGGCAGACAAAAACACCACCACACTTTTCCAAACTCTCGCCCGCCTGGGCCCGCAATTGCGGCCCATCCGGTGGCCCCTGATCTGGGGTTTCCTCTCGGCCCTCGCCGCCAGCGCCGTAGCCCTGGCCGTGCCTCAGGTGTACCGCTCCCTCGTCAATACGGCGCTGTTGCCAGGAACCGGGACGCAGGCCCTGTGGGTGGGAGCGGGTGTGGTGCTTGTCCTTGGAATACTTGAGGCCGGGTTAATCTCCCTGCGCCGGCAGTTTGTGATTGTCCCGGTCACCACGGTGGAAACGCGCATGCGAACCACTTTCTACCGCCATCTGCAAAACCTCGCCGTGGAATTCCACGACCGCTGGGGTTCGGGACAATTACTCAGCCGGGCCATGAGCGATCTGAACTTCATGCGCCGCTGGATGGCTTTTGGCGCCATCATGCTGGTGGTGACGGCACTGACAGTAGTGATTGGCGTAGTCCTCATGTTCTCCATGAGCTGGGAACTTGGCCTGATTTTCCTAGCTGCCGCCGTCCCCATTTCCATCTTCGGCTTCCGCTTCCGGCGTTCGTACGGGCGGGTCAGCCGCAAGAGCCAGGACCAGGCTGGCGACCTCGCCACCACAGTTGAGGAATCCGTCCACGGCATCCGCGTGCTCAAGGCATTTGGTCGCGGCCAGGAAGCCCTCGATTCCTTTGCCGGGCAGGCGCAAGAATTACAGGCCACCGAAATCCACAAGGCCAAGTCCCTCGCGGTCTTCTCGCTGGTGGTCACCCTGCTGCCCGAACTGGCCCTCGCTGCTGGCCTGGTGGTCGGTATCTTGCTGGTTTCCAACGGAAGGCTCGACGTCGGAGCCTTGGTTGCGTTTTTCGCCACGGCCGCCGTTGTGGCCGGGCCCGTGGAATCGATGGGCCCGCTGCTGGCCATGACCTTCGCCGCCAAGACAGCCCTGGACCGGCACTTTGAGGTCATCGACGCCGTCAACACCATCGAGGACCCCGCCCAGCCGGTTCATCTGGAAACCGTGCGCGGCGAGCTGGAATTCCGCAACGTCCACTTCCGCTTTCCGGACAGTCCGGCCGGTACCTCTGATTTGCTCAATGGCATCGATCTGACGCTGCACGCCGGGGAAACCATGGCGCTCGTTGGAGTCACAGGAAGCGGAAAGAGTGCATTGCTTAACCTGGTGCCACGACTCTTTGATGTCACCGGCGGCGCCGTGTTGTTGGACGGCACGGACATCCGGGACCTGACGCTGGCCGAACTGCGCCGGCACGTATCCGTCGCTTTTGAAGACACCACCTTGTTCTCCCACTCAGTCCGGGACAACGTGTTGCTGGGTGCCCCCGAACAAAACGACAGTGCGCCCGAGACCCACAATGAAGCTGGGACCCCTAACGATGCCGCCTTGGAACGCGCGCTCGATGTGGCGCAGGCAGGATTTGCCCACACGCTGAGCAACGGTGTCGACACGTTGATTGGCGAGGAGGGGTTGAGCTTGTCCGGCGGGCAGCGCCAGCGCATCGCCCTGGCCCGTGCCATTGCCGCCCGCCCCGCCGTGTTGATCTTGGACGATCCCCTCTCGGCCCTTGACGTCAATACAGAGGAGCGCGTGATGGACAGGCTGCGTTCGGAACTCGTAGGGACCACCACCTTGATCGTGGCCCACCGCCCGTCCACGGTTTCCATGGCCGACCGCGTGGCGCTCTTACAGGACGGCCGAGTCTCGGCCGTTGGCACCCACGCCGAACTTTTGGCGGGCAACAGCCACTACCGGTACGTTTTGGCCAGCCTCACCGAGGAACCGCGCGATCTGGATACGGGTGTGGACGACGACCTCTCTGATGACCTCGGCGCCGAACCGCTCACGCACAAGGGCCCACTCACGCACAAGGACCAGGGAGCCGGCGCATGAGCCGCAAAGAAAAGCCAGTGAAGACCACTTCGCCGCAGGGCACCACCGACGAGGACCGCGTTGATCTGAGCCGTGAGGACAGCCGAGCCGTGCGGCGGAGATCGGTCCGGCTGCTGCGAACATTGCTTCGCCCGGTGCGGATGCGTTTTGCCATCACCGTAGCTCTCGTGGTCCTTTCGCAGGCCGCGAAGGTGGCCGGGCCGTTGCTGATTGCGTACGGGATCGACACAGCGTTGCCTGCCCTCAGCGCGCAACCGGGCGCCAATCCCCTGCCTCTGATCATCACCGGCGGCGGCTACATTATTGCCGCGATTGCCTCGGCATGGCTGACGGCGGCCTACCTGACGGCCACGGCACGGCTCAGCCAGGCCATGCTGCTGGATCTGCGCATTCAAGTGTTCCGGCACACGCAGCGGCTGAGCATGGAATTCCACGAAAGCTACACCTCGGGACGCATCATTTCGCGGCAAACCTCGGATCTGGAGGCGCTGCGCGAACTGTTGGACTCGGGCATCTCCTCGCTCGCCTCGGGCCTGGTGTTCATGGCCCTGACGGCCGTGTCCATTTTCTCCCTCGACTGGATCACCGGATTGCTGGTGCTGGCCACGGCCATACCCATGCTCATGCTCTCGCGTTGGTACCAAAAGCGTTCGCAGGCCGCATACCGCTCCTCCCGGGTGGTTTCGGCCGGGTTGATTGTGCATTTTGTGGAGACCATGACGGGTATCCGTGCCGTCAAGGCGTTCCGGCGCGAAAAAGAGAACGCGGCCCGCTACGAGGAATTGGCCGAGGATTACCGCCGCGTTACGGTCCGTTCCATCAACCTCAACGGCGTTTTCCAGCCCGGTCTGATGCTCATCGGCAATGTGGCCGTTGCCGTTGTGCTGTTGGCGGGCGGTTTCCGCGTGCTGGGCGGCGCATTGGAGGTGGGCGCCCTGCTGGCACTGTTGCTGGCGACCAAGCGTTTCTTCCAGCCCGTGGGCCAGATGGCCATGTTCTACAACTCGTTCCAATCCGCCCAGGCCGCCCTGGAGAAGGTATCCGGTTTGCTGGAGGAGGTGCCCACCGTTCGGCCTCCGCGCCATCCGGTCCCGCTGCCCACGGCAAATGGCGAGATCCGATTCACGGGTGCGGAGTTCCGCTACGGCAGCGGTCCCCTTGTCCTGCCGAAGCTGGATTTACACATTCCAGCGGGCCAAACGGTGGCCGTGGTGGGTGCCACGGGTGCCGGCAAGTCAACGTTGGCCAAGCTCATGTCCCGTTTCTATGACGTGACGAAAGGTTCGTTAACGCTCGACGGCGTGGAGTTACGCGATCTGTCCAGCGCCGATCTGCGCCGCGCCATTGTCATGGTGACGCAGGAAGCGTTCCTGTTCAGCGGCACGGTGGCCGAGAACATCGCGCTGGGCAACCCCGGCGCCACCCGCGCACAGATTGAGGCGGCCGCCCGCGATGTGGGAGCCGACGAATTCATCAAGGCCTTGCCCGACGGCTATGACACCGACGTCAACAAACGTGGCGGCAGGGTGTCCGCGGGCCAGCGGCAACTCATCTCTTTCGCCCGCGCTTTCCTGGCCAATCCGGCAGTGCTGATTCTGGACGAAGCAACGTCCTCGCTGGACATCCCCTCCGAGCGTCTGGTCCAGACCGGCCTGCAGAAACTGCTCGGTGCACAGGGCGCCGCAGCCGGGCGGACGGCGCTGATCATTGCGCACAGGCTGTCCACCGTGGCCATGGCGGACCGGGTCTTGGTGGTTCACGAGGGAAGGATTGTTGAAGACGGCTCCCCCGCCGAGTTGATTTCCGACGGCGGCCGCTTCGCCAAGCTGCATGGCGCCTGGCAGGACTCGCTCGTCTAGAACGGCAGCTCGGCTAGAACTCTAACTCGGCCTGGCAATCCGGCAAGAAGACTCTGGTGGATCTGCTACCACTGGATTCGGCGGAATTCCTGCAATAGTTTGGCTCCGCGGTCCTGATTTAGGGCGGCCGCCCAGGAAATTCGGCCCAACAGATGGCCGCGGAAATCCGGATGCCCATCCCGGTTTTGTGATTCCGGTCCGTGGGTGTGGCAATTGTGCAGGATTGCCTTGAGCCGATCGAACTCCGAGCGGGCCATGTTGGTGCGTTGGTTGACCACCACCGAGGTCACCATCTGGCGAACGCTGGCCTGCCGCACCCGGGTCTTTAGCCGGTTTACGCCGTGCCCCTCGTCCTGAACTATCGCGGTGACCGCGGCAATAAAGGCGTCGGCACGCCGGGCCAATTCGCTGCCGCCGCTAAAGGCGAGGTCATCGGCGTATCTGGTGTACACGCCGTCGAACTTCTCCGCGAGGCCCGCAAGCCGGGAGTCCAGCCTGCGCAAGGAAAGGTTCGCGAGCATGGGCGAGGTGGGCGAACCCTGCGGCAGATGGGGTTGCGAGAGAGCCTGGCGCAGGGCGAAACGCTGCGCTGGATCACCGCCGGGTGGCATCAGCGAAAGCACTCGCGGCGGCACTCGGTGGGTGCAAATTCCCGTCAACCGGTGCGCAACAGCCTCGGTAAAACCGGCCTGCCGCAAGGTGCCAAACACTCGGCCGGCGGTGACGTTGGCGAAGAACGTCACCAAATCCAAATTCACCACCACCTCTTGGCCGGTGTGCAGCGCGGCGCCCGTCACGGCGCTCCGGCCCGGAACAAATCCGTGCGCGGCATCGTGAAGTTCGATCGGGTACAGCATTTCACGCAGAACTGTTCGCTGGATGGCCCGCAGACGAGGCGCCGGAACCTCCAGCAGGCGCGGCAGACGGCCCGACCGCGCACGCCAAAGATAGCGGTAGTGCTGTAATTTTCGCGCGGCAGTTCGGTTCCAGTGCTGTGTATCGGCAAACCATTCCAGTTCGCCCACCGTTAGCTGGAGCAGCTGCGCAAGATCGGCCAGGGTGTCAAGCCGCGGCGTCCGGGGCGGCTTGTTCTCGCGAGCCACGGCGGGTGCGAGCACGTAGTTGGCGAGCCGGAGCGGCTTCCGCTGCTGGGTTGCCTTCGCAAGGGCCTCGGCGAAGGGTTCGGAGCGGCGAATCCTGGCCGCCAGCTCGCGCGGAGCATCCGTGGGCGGGCGCGGGTACCCCTGCAAAACGTGGCTGACAAGCGGGCCCAGCCAACGCCGTCGTGCGCCAAGGACGTGAGCTCCGGCGTTCACGAGGCCCGCCGGGCTCCACTCCGGAGAGGCGAGGAAGGCCTGCGCCAGGGTCGCCACAATGGCTGACGTCGAAGGGTTGGGTGTGCGTTTGAGCGTCGCGGAGGCTGGCGTCACCAATGCGGGCACTGCTGCCTTGGGCGTCAACGTCTCGGTTTCGGGGCTCATGGCTGCGATGGCTTCTCCGATGACCTGGCTGTCTGTTCGGTTGCTGAGTTGCGCGGAGCGCAACGCGGCATCCGAGGTGCGTGGATCAGGCAATACTGCGTGCCCCGGGGTAACCCCGGGGAGGGATGTGCGCCAAAGGACGCTTCCCGCCTCATCGGAGAAACCATCGCATTCGTTCATGCTAACCGACGGCACAAGCTAAGCGACTGCCCCATGACCCCAACCGCTTCCAGTGTGTGGACATCGCATGGCGGCGGGAATAGATGCGGTGCAGCAACCGCTTGCCTCTAGTGGGACCGCCGCGTCTGTCGAGCAGTGCTGTTGGACAGCCGGAACTTTCCCACGAACTCTACGAAAGAAGCAATGCGCAAAGCTCGAGCTCTCACTTTGGACCAGCGGTCGTGGCCGCTCATCGCCGTCTTGGCGATCACAGGCGCTTGCGCCTCGTTCATGTTCACACTGGTCATGCCCATCCAGGCACAACTTCCGCAGCTCTTGGATGCTCCGCGGGAAGCGACGGCCTGGGTTGTGACCATTACGCTTCTGACCTCCGCCATCGCCACGCCGATTTCTGGCAGGCTGGGCGATCTTTTTGGTAAGCGCCGGGTCATCTTGCTCCTGCTCATCACCTTGATTGTTGGCAATATTTTGGCCGCCGTCTCGACGGATTTGACGACGCTGCTGGTAGGTCGCGCACTCCAGGGCCTTATGAGTGGTGTCATTCCGCTGGGCATTGCCGTCCTTCGGGACCAGCTCCCGGCGAAGCGTATTGGCGGCGCTGTTGCCTTGATCAGCGGTTCCTTCGGGTTCGGCTCTGCGCTCGGTTTGCCCATCAGCTCCTTGATCGCCGAGACCATGGATTGGCATGCGCTTTTCTGGATCGCCTCGGCACTTGGGGTGGCCCTCTTCGCGCTGATTGCGTTGATCGTTCCGAAGGACACGGCCTTTGCGACGGGCGGCTTCGACTACGTCGGCGCGTTCGGCCTCTCGGCCGGGCTGTCTGGCCTTCTTGTAGCTATCGCCCAGGGAAACGCGTGGGGCTGGACCTCTCCGCTCACGCTGGGATTCGGCGTCGGAGGTGTCCTGTTGCTCGTCGCATGGGGTGCCTTTGAGCTTCGGCTGGCGGATCCGGTGGTGGATTTGCGAGTCGCGGCACGTCCCACCATTCTCATGACGAACCTTGCCTCTGCCGCACTGGGGTTCGCCTTCTTCTCCTCGGCCGTGCTGTTTCCGCAACTTCTGGAGCTTCCCACGAGCACCGGCCTGGGCCTTGGCGTGTCCCTCCTGTCGATGGGCCTCATTCTTGCCCCAGCCGGGCTGGTGCAGATTGCCATGGCCCCCATCGCGGCCCGGATGAACCGCACGGTTGGCGGGCGCGCCACCCTCGTGACCAGCGCCGTCATCATTGCCTTCTCTTATGCCTTGGCCCTGCTGGCCGCCACCGAAATCTGGCAAATTCTGCTCGCAAATGCGCTCATTGGAGCTGGCATCGGCATCGGTTTCGCGTCCATGCCGATGTTGATCATGGGGGCTGTCGATTCAACGGAAACCGGGGCCGCGAACGGCTTGAATTCCCTCATGCGCGCCCTGGGAACGAGCAGTTCCGCTGCCGTTATGGGCGCAATTCAAGCAGCCTCCAGTGCGGGCATCTCGGGGCCGACGGCGGGAGGCTTCCGGTTGGGATTTGCTGTGGCCCTAGGGGCCGCGGTTGTGGCTGGAATTTTGGCACTCTGCATTCCTAAACCGCGGCCCGTGCACGCTGTGGCCGTTGATACCTCAGTTGATGTCGCAGCGGATAGTTCCGCCCGCACCTCCGAAATGGCCCCCGAATCGGCTTTAGAAACGGCCTAGCCAGCTACCGCGAATGACAAGAGTTCAGCTTGCCCCTGGCTCGCGGTGACGGTGAGCTGCGTGTAGGGCTGCTCCGGAAAGACCAGATCGGTCAGGGTTGTCAGGCCGTCTTCTGCAAAGATCTCAACGGAGCAGGCATCGACGATGATGGTCAGGGAAATGCGCTCCATCGCTGATGCCGCTGAAGTCGCGGATGCGAGGTTCGCGGTCTCGATTGATGCAAAGTTTTCCGCGAATGCTGTCTTTCCGGATTCCCGGCGATCAAGGGACAGGGTTCCCTGGGCGGGGTTCACCGTGATGACAGTTTGGCCATTTCCTTCGCCGTGAAGGATGAAGCCAACATCGCTGCTGCCATCGCTCTTGAGCTCAACGGTAATCACCTTGGCGGTGCCGGATCCTAGGCTGAACGTCTGGGATCCCGAGTCAAGGAGCGACGCGGAACCTTCCAGCGATGCAGGGATGGCTTCCGCGGAACCTGCCGCAACGGGCCGTTGGCGAAGCCGCGGTTGACCGTTGACGCTGGTCAGGGTGATTTCTCGGGGGTAAGCCATGGGTCCGCGCCAAGGGCTGCTCGGAATGAGGTTGGCGTAATCCCAATTGTTCATCCAGCCGATCATGATGCGGCGCCCATCGGGGGCATTACTGAATGAAACGGCCGCATAGTAGTCACGACCCCAATCCAGCCACTGGTATTCGGCCAAGCGCTCCGGATCTTCCGGCCCTTCGGTTACCGTGGTTTCGCTGAGGAACGTTGTTCCATCGAATTCGCCGATGAAGTACTGTCCGGCCGATCCGCCATTGATGCCACCCGGGTTCATGTTCACCGTGAGTACCCATTTGGACAGGGATGGATCTGCCTCGTGGGGAAGTGCAAAGAGGTCGGGGCATTCCCAGACGCCGGCCGTTGCGTTCGCGGGCCCAAAATCGCTGAGGTGGCTCCAGTCAATCAAGTTGTCTGATTTGTAGAGGACAACTTTGCGTTCCATCGCCTCCACAGCAACCATGACCCAGTAGGAGGCGCCGTCGGCCTCATACAAAAATACCTTGGGGTCCCGGAAGTCTGCTGATCCGCGATCCAGGACCGGGTTGGCCTGGTATTTTGTCCAGGTCAGTCCGTCATCGAGGCTGTAGGCCAGCGATTGCGCCTGAATGCCGTGCCGAGACGAGGATTCCGAGTAGGCGCTGGTGTAGACGGCAACCATCGGCGGAATCGCGGCCGTACCAAGACCGCTTGAGTTAGTTGCGTCAAAGACAACACTGCCGGAAAAAATCGCCTCGTCGTCATCGCAGGCAATGGCGACAGGGAGCTCCTTCCAGTCCAGGAGGTTTTCAGACACGGCGTGCCCCCACGACATATTGCCCCACACATCACCAAAGGGATTGCTTTGGTAGAACAGATGGTAAACCCCGGCATGGAAGATCAAGCCATTGGGATCGTTGAGCCAGGTATTTTCGGCTGTGTAGTGCGCGGAAGGACGGTAGGCCTCAATAGCTTGGTTAACCAGTGCAGTCATGGGGAAATATTCCTAGTGTGGAAGTGAAGGCGTCAGGCTGCTGCCTGTCGGACGCTGTTGGATGAGTACTTCCTCGAGTTCGGCGAGGAAAGGCGGGTTGGCACCTGACCGGCCCACAGTGATAGCCGCGGCAGCGGCGGCGACCCGGCCCATCCGCTCCAGCGATACCGCACCGTATGCGGCGTCGGGCGCGGCCAAGATACTAAAGATCAGCGCCGCCATGTAGGAATCACCGGCACCGATGGTATCCGCCACGGTAGTAGGCACAGGTGGCACCATAATCGCAGTGTCGGCACTTGTCAGCATCGCACCAAGCGCGCCTCGCGTAATGACCACCAGATCCGGACCAAGGGTGAGAATATGCTCCGCTACCTCGCTGTTGCTCCGGCCCGGGAATAGCCAGTGCGCATCCTCGTCGCTGAGCTTGACCACGTTGGCCATCGCCGCAATGCGCTCAAAGGCGGCGAGCGATTCCCTGTGCGGCGGAATCAATTCCGGCCGGATATTCGGGTCAAAGGTGACGATGCTCTTGCCTGCGCACTGGAGGACCGCATTTTCAACGGCCTGACATCCGGGATCGGTAAAAGCTGCTGCCGAACCTATGTGCAGGAGGCTGGGCAGCCAGGGGAGATTAACCTCTTGGATGCTCCAGTCGACGCTAAATTCATACTCGGCAGAACCGTCGTCGGCAAGCTGGACGTTCGCTGTTGACGTGCTCGTCAGGGGCTTGGCCCACTCGAGAACCTCGACGCCGGCGCTGTCCAGGTGCGCCCGCACGATGGCACCTAGGCGATCATCTCCAAGTGCGGTCCACAAAGCGGTTTCGGTGCCAAGTTTGGAAAGACCGTAGGCAACGTTCGCGGGCGATCCGCCGGGGTATTCATGAGTCCCCGATGATGTGGTCACTATGTCAATGAGTGACTCACCAATCACCAGCGCCTCGGCGGATCTCGCAGTGGTCAAAGTTGGATTCGGGGGCATGCAGTATCTCCGACGATCAGGTTCGTAAGGTGTGGTTGGGGCCCGTTTTTGCGCTCCGCGCAAGAGGGCGGGAAACGTGCCCCAACCACGTGGACAGGGGCTAGGAGTTGCTCTGGAAGCGGTCGTAGGCCTGCTGGTAGGTTTCGATCATCCGGTCAAGGCCGATGCCCTTGAGCTGGGAAACATAGCCATCCCACTCAGCGTCGACGCCGCCCTGGACAATCCACTTCGCCAGCTTTTGCTTGGTCAAGGACGTCACGTCAGTCTCAATGCTGGAGATCTGCTGCAGTTCCTCGTTGGACAGCGGCACCGGCGGGTAGGCAGCGTTAGCAGCATGCGGCAGGTACATTTCCTGGACGATCTTCTGTCGTTCCGCGGCGCGGGGTTCCGGTGCCACGACGTTGATGAAGTCTTCCTTGGTGATGACCTTGGGTCCGCCCGGGGCGACCTTCTGTCGGCGTTCGCCTTCGCTGGTTGAGGCATCGGCGGGGATCTGTACGAGGACTCCCTTGGCGTCCTTCTCCAGCGTTACGCCGATCGGTCCCCAGTTGGCCTGAGCGGACTGGACCGGCTCGTACAGGTAGTCGACCCAACGCATGGTTGCCGCCGGGTACTTGTTGGCCCGGGTGACGGCAAACGCGCCGCGGTTGATTTCCTGGTTGTTAGCAACGCTAGCGAGCTTCTTGCCGTCAACGCCAGTCAGAATCGGCACCAAGACGTAGTCGCCGGCCTGATCCTCGCCCACCATTTCCTTGATTTCCCACCAGACAAACGATCCGAGGGACTGCGTCGTGGTCTTACCCTTGGCCAGGTAGGACTTGTCATCCTGCGAGAACGATTCCGGATCGATGAGGCCTTCCTTGTACCAGGAGTTCAGCGCCGAGATGGCCTTCTTGTACTGCGGCTGAACGGCGGTGAAGACCACCTTGCCGTCTTGCACAATTCGGTGGTCGACGTTGTCCGGGATGCCACCGAGTGCGGCGATCAGGTCAACAATGTCGCCACAGAAGGTGCCGGGTTCGTAGCTGAGGGGAATGGTCTTTCCGCCACCGGCCGGGTCTGCCTTCTTGAAGGCCAGCAGTGCGTCGTGGTACTCGTCGATCGTGGTCGGTACCGCGAGGCCCAACTTATCCAGCCACGTCTTGTTGATGGCGATCATGTGCGGGAACTGGACCAGCCCGAGTTCTTCCACGGACGGAAGCGTATAGATGTGACCGTCGGAAGAGGTGATGGCGGCCTTGATGTCGGGGCGGGCCTCAAGGATCTTCTTCAAGTTCGGTGCGTGGGAGTCGATCAAGGTTTCCAGCGCCAGCAGGGTTCCGTTGGTGCCGTATGTGGCAACTTCGGAGTCACTGAGACCGGTGTTGAAGAAAGCGTCGGGCAAGTCGCCGCTGGCCAGGATCAGGTTCTTCTTTTCCTGGTAGACGTTGTCCGGCAGGTTCTGCCAATCGACGGTGATGTTGGTGGTCTTCTGCCATTCCTGAACCAGGGTCATGCCCTTGTAGTCAGGGGCCAGTGCCGATTTGCTACCGGAGAAGGTCAGCGTCAGTGGCTTGGTTACGACAGGGTAGCCGCTGCTCTGCAGGCCGAAATCGGCTGAAGAGTCCTGGATGGCACCTTTTGACTTGTCGGAGGAGCAGGCATTGAGCATGAGCGTACCCACGGCCAAAACGCTTAAGGAGGTGAAGTTACGGCGTGAAATCATCATTGGTTCAGTCCCAACTTGTAGTGGTGTTAGTTTTTGACGGCGCCGATGAGGGCGCCCTTGGTGAAGTGCTTTTGCATAAAGGGAAGTGCGATCATCAACGGCAGGCTCGAGACGACGATCATGGCGTACTTGGTCAGTTCGGCGATTCGCTGCGCTGCTGCGTAGGAAGCAACATCGCCTCCGGTAGTTCCGGTGGAGGAGATATCGGATTGGATCAGGATGTTTCGCAGGACCAGTTGGAGCGGGTACTTCGTGTCGTCGTTGAGGAAGATCAACGCGTCAAAGAAGGAGTTCCAGTTCGCCACGACGTGAATCATGATCATGAGCATGATCAACGACTTCGAGAGCGGCAGGACCATCTTCAAGAAGAACGTGAAATCGTTGGCTCCGTCGATCTGGGCTGCTTCGCGCAGCTCTTCGGGGACGGACTGTTCAAAGAAGGAACGGGCGATGATCAGGTTCCAGACACCCACGGCACCAGGCAGAACAACTGCCCATATGGTGTCGAGCATGCCCAAGTCACGGACCACCAGGTACTTGGTGATCAAGCCGCCATCGAAAAACATGGTGATGACGAAGATCAGCATCAGGATCTTCCGGCCGGGGAGATCCTTCCGGGACAGGGCATAGGCACCGCAAAGAATGGTGGTGACGCTAATGAGCGTTCCAACAATCGTGTAGAGGAACGTGTTGCCCAGGCCCTGCCAGATCCGCACATCTGCGAAGATGCGCTGGTAGCCCTCGAAGGTTATTCCCTGGGGGAAGAACCAGACGTTGCCTTCGTAGATCTGGTTGGGATCACTGATCGAGGCAATCACCACGAAGTACAGGGGATAAACAACTGCCGCGATGGCCAGCAACAGCACGATGACGGCCACCGTGTTGAAGACAGGATCGGCAAACTTGTCCCGCAACCGCGGGCGTCGTCGCTCAGGCGTGGACGGGGTGCCGGCCTGGGCAGTTTTCATGTTTCGGGTTTGAGATTCAACAGTCACAGCGACATCACCACAGACTTGCTTGTTGGGTCCGGCGAGCTATCGTGTTGAACGTCAGCAGGAGGGCCAGATTGAGGACGGAGTTGAAGAGGCCAATTGCCGCGGAGTAGCTGAACTGGGCCTGCTGCAGACCTGCGTGGTAAACGTAGGTTTGGATGATTTCCGACGCCGAGAGGTTCAGGTCGGTCTGCATGAGTAGGGCCTTCTCGAAACCAACGTTGAGCAGGTTTCCGATGGCCAGAATGAACAAGATGGTAATGACAGGGGTAATGCCGGGAAGATCGATGTGACGGACCCGCTGGAACTTCGATGCGCCGTCGACCTTGGCGGCCTCGTGCAGTGAGGGGTCAATGCTGGCCAGTGCGGCCAGGTACACGATCATGGAGAAGCCGGCGTTCTGCCAGACATCCGAGATGACGTAGACGGGGCGGAACCATTCAGGAGTACCCATGAAGAAGATGGGCTCTCCCCCGGTCAACTTGATGACATTGTTGACAAGCCCGGAGCGCGGCGACAGCAAGACGAACATGATGCCAACCACCACAACGGTGGAGATGAACGCTGGCGAGTACAGCACGGTCTGGGTGAACTTCTTGAACCGTTCGCTCTGCAGCTGATTGACAACCAGGGCCAGAATAATCGGCACCGGGAAGGCGATCAGGAGTCCCAGAACCGCAATCCACAGGGTGTTCCCAATGACCTGCGCGAATTGGTAGGACTGGACGAACCGGACAAAGTTATCCAACCCCACCCAGGGACTGCCGCTGAACCCGTCAATAGGGTTGTAGTTGCGAAAGGCAATCTGTACGCCGTACATGGGCCAGTATTTGAAGATGGCAACGTAGATGAGCGCGGGGGCTAGTAATACGTATAACTGCCATGCTCGAAGCACCCGCTTGAAGCGCAAAGAAAGAGGGATGTGTCGCTGAATGGGCCGCGCATCCCGCCGCTTTTTGGTGGTCTGACTCATTGGGACTCCTTGATCTTTTCCACTGAGTTCCGTTCAATAAGGGAGCAACCCAAGAGTTCAAGTTGCCCAAGAGGTTTAATTCCGCCGAGGATGAGATCGACGGCACGCCGCCCCATCTGCTCGAAAGAGAGGTCCAAGGTGGTGAGCCCTGGCCTTAGATGAGGCGCAAGGGTTTCCTGGTTGTCGAATCCGATAATGGACACGTCCGCAGGGATTTTCTTCCCCAGTTGCGCCATTGCCTGATAGGCACCCCACGCCGTTCTGTCATTGGCACAGAAGATGGCTGTTGGCGGTTCCGGCAGCGCCATGAGTTCAAGTGCGTACTTGAAGCCATGCTCCTCGCTGCCCTCACCAAACCTGACCAGTGACGGGTCCAGAGTCAGCCCTGCACCTTCCAGGGCTCGGCGATATCCTTCGAAACGCCCCACCGCACCAGGCAGCAGACTTTCGAGCGTCTCGATGTTGATCATGGCCACCCGGCGATGCCCGGCGTCCAATAGATACTGCGTTGCTTCAAAACCTCCGGCCACTTCATCCGGGGCAATACCGGGGAAATACCCAGCCTTGTCCTCGGAGTTCAGTACCACCGTCGGTACCTCACGAAGAACCTCGGGAACATCTAGTTTTTGGTGATACATGGAGGCGTAAACCACGCCGGCGACCTTGTAAGACAACATAGTCTCCAGTGACGCCAGCTCAAGTTCCTTGTCACCGCCAGTGTTGATGGCAATCAAAAGCAGGCCGGACTCCCAAGCCCGCTCTTGTGCACCTTCAATAATTTTTCCAGCGAACGGAGACGTGGCAACAGTGTCGCCGATGAATCCGATCATGCCCGCAACACCCTCGCGCAGCACCTTTGCGTGAGCATTGGTCCTGTATCCGAGGGTTTCAACGGCCTTCTGAACGCGATCTTTCGTTGCGTCAGAGAACCGCGATCCGCTCACATCATTGAGGACCAGGGAAACAGTAGCCTGTGAAACGCCAGCTTCGCGGGCCACGTCATGCATTGTGGGTCCCGATGCGGACTGTTTCCGTGCCATTGTTTTCCGAGCCTCTCCATTGAGTTATGCGTATAACCGAACAGAGAAAACTGTAATAGCTGCCACAGGAATCCGTCAAGTGATTTGACTCAATAATTTTCAAAGAAGTTCGACGGCGGGACTCACCTTGGGCGTTGCGCTCAAGCCGCTCGGCCCCGTCGAGCTCTCCGGGGTTGCTGGATGTCGATGAATCTCCCGTAACAATGCTGGGCGCAAGCTGACAATTTGCCGCCCCATTCATGGCTCGCTCGCGTGGACGTCCAGTCGTGTGGGACAGTAAACCCATGGTTACGTCTTCGCGCAAACCCCTCCCCGGCACTACCAACGGGCAAGCGGCTCCCCTGCCAAAACCTTCAGCGCGAGCGCTGCTCGGAACGCTCATGCACGTCGCCGACGCCGTCCATGCCCTTCGCGGCCGCATGGCTATCGCAACGGGTGCCGTCCCGACCATCGTCGCCTATCCCGGATACGGCAATACCAGCTGGGTGCGCGTGTTGGCCCGGGTTGTCCTGACGGGCAAGTCCGGTGGCGCCACGAGCGGCAAGCTGCGCGGCTGGAAGTCTTTTACCAGCGTTCCCGTACGGCACAGCCACGTGGAAGTGGAGATCGGTGGCGTCAGCCATTCGGTCCAGGCAGATGGCGGTGGACTCGTGGACGTTGTCCTGGACGCCCAATTATCACCCGGATGGCACACGATCATCCTGCGCAGCCCGGACGCGGCCCCGGCCGAGGCGCGCATGCAGATCATCGACCCGGAGGCCCCCTTCGGCATTGTCTGCGACATCGATGACACCGTCATGGTCACCGCATTGCCCCGGCCGCTGCTGGCGTTGTGGAACACACTTGTTCTCAGCGAGCGGGCGCGGACACCAACCCCCGGCATGGCTGTCATGCTCGATCGGGTCATGGCGCAGCATCCCGGTGCGCCGATCCTGTATCTCTCGACCGGCGCGTGGAACGTGGCCCCGGCTCTGGCCCGTTTCCTGGCCCGGAACTTGTACCCCGACGGCGTGCTGCTGCTCACCGATTGGGGTCCGACCAGGCAGCACTGGTTCCGCAGTGGCCGCGAACATAAGCTCAATAACCTAGAGCGGCTCTCACAGGAATTCCCCAGTGCACAGTGGCTCCTTGTGGGCGACGACGGGCAGCACGATCCGGAGATCTATGCCGAATTTGCCCGCACGCATGCCACACAGACGGCCGCCGTCGCGATCCGTCAACTGTCCACCGGCGAGGCCCTGCTGGCAGGCGGCCGCGCTCATGAGGACTCCCCCATGGCCGAACATGGGGCCGTGCCGTGGGTTTCCGCGCCGGATGGGGCCGGCCTGGCAAAGCAACTGAAAGCTCTCGACCTGCTCTAAAATCTCGACGCCTCTCGGCTCGGAAGGGAGCTACCCGCGCCCGTTCGGGTTAGGATTCAGTTCCGTCCTACAAACACGAACTTTCGAGGTCCCCATGGCAGAGCAGCAACTCCGGCAAGACAAACGTGCCGCCGTAGTAATTAATCCAATGAAAGTTCCGGACGAGAATTTCAAAGCGAATTTCCTCCAAGTGTGCGCCGACGCCGGGTGGGCCGAACCGTTGTGGCTGGAAACCTCGGAAGAAGATCCCGGTGCCGGACAGACTCGGGAAGCCATTGAGGCCGGGGTCGACGTCGTCATTGCCGCAGGCGGCGACGGCACCGTCCGCTCTGTCGCTGAAATCATGGCCGGCACGGACACTGCCATGGGTTTGATGCCGCTCGGAACGGGCAATCTGCTGGCGCGAAACCTCGGAATTGACGTCACCGATCCCCTGAACGCGGGCAAGGACGTTTTAGCCGGATCCGAGTCCAAGATCGATGTTGTCAACGCCGTGATTGACCATGGAAAACATGAACGGCTATTCCTGGTCGCCGCCGGTGTTGGATACGACGCCGCCATCATGGGAGACACCATCGACGGGCTCAAAGACCGAGTGGGCTGGCTGGCTTATGTGGAATCCGGCCTACGGAAACTGCCGGGGAAGTCCGTAACTGCCAAGGTTACCGTCGACGGAAAGCAAACGATCCACCACAGGGTCCGGAGCGTGATGGTGGGCAATTGCGGCAAATTGATGGGTGGCGTGCAAATCTTCCCCGACGCATTGGTCACCGACGGAATTTTGGATCTCCTAATACTTGCTCCACGGGGCCGGTTTGGCTGGCTCGCTGTCCTCGCTGGCGTCTTTAGCAAGGGCTCCAACAGAAACAAGTCTGCCCAGAGCTACTCGGGCAAGACTGCAGAGATTGAATTGGACCGTCCGCAGGAATTCCAGCTCGACGGCGACCATCTCGGCACGGCAACACATCTGCGCGTCACTGTCGATCCGCTGGCCCTGACCATCAGAATGACAGAGTCACCTCAGTAGCAGCGCGCGTTTAGACGGCGTTTAAGAGAGCCGTATTTAGGGGACTTGCAAGGCCACATGTCAGGAAGGAGAACCAGATGAATGACAAGGAAATACCTAGGCGCGCACTGATCGATAATGGGGAGGCACCCCAAGGTTGGCGCGAAAAGTTCATTGTGGAGGAACGTTTTGTTCCGACCGCCACAAGACGCCGCCTTTACCGTACGTCGTTAGTGCTGGTGGCGGTGGGGCTGGCATTGTTCCTCCTCCTTCTTTTCGGTGTCTCGACTCAAACGGGGCTACAACGATTTGATCAGCCCGTCTCCACATGGTTTATTTCTCTGCGCTCGGACTGGCTGACAAACATCATGATTGCGTTGGCCGTGGTCTTCGGCCCCAAGGCGCTCCCCATCATCGTCCTGGTCATCATTGTCGGGTGGACGCTGCTGGCAAGGCATGCGTGGCGGCCCATTCTACTGGCGGCCGGCATGATCACCGGCGTCCTTCTGGCCCAAATCCTGGCGCCACTGGTCAAACATCCCCGCCCGCCGGTCGATCTCATGCTTTTCGGTGCCGACAGCACCTACTCATTCCCCTCCGGTCACGTCCTGGGAACCTCAAATGTCTTATTAATTCTTGCTTTTCTCATCGCGAGCCGACGCCAGAATAAACGCCTCACGGTACTTTTATTCACTGTCGCCGCCCTAGTGATCCTCGCCCAGGTGGCGAGCCGGCTCTACCTCGGCTACCACTGGCTGACTGATACCACGGCGTCCATTGCACTATCAATGGCAATACTAGGAGGAATCATGGCCGTCGACACGGCGAGGACGGTTCGCATCCGCGGGGAAGAAGTCCACGGCGAACACTCACAATCCCAGGTCGACGGAACATGAACGCCGGGAGGGAAGCCCGCCGGGCCGCCAGCCGAGCTGGCAACAGCCCCGCCCTGACCACGATCGCCAGAATCGGTTTTGCGGCCAGTGGGCTCGTGCATTTGCTCATGGGCTACCTGGCCATCCGAATTGCCACTCATCAGGGAGGCGAATCAGACCAGTCCGGCGCCTTCGCCCAGATGGTGAAATTGCCCGGCGGGATGATTATTCTGTGGGTCACCGTGGTGGGTCTGACAGCCTTGGCCTTATGGCTTCTTCTGCAAGCCAGCCTTGGCATTGGCTCTTCGTCAAAAAAGAGATGGGCCCGCAGCCTGATTTCACTTGGCAAAGCCGTCGCCTATGTTGCCTTGGCCGCCACTGCCCTGTCGTTGGCCCTCCGGCATCCAACAGACTCGGCCGCGAGCACTCAACAGGCCAGCGGAACCATCCTCTCCCTACCCGGCGGGCAGGCGCTGCTCATCGCCGTCGGACTCATCACGGCTGGTATCGGCGGCTACTTCATCTACAAGGGCGCGCGGAAAAAGTTTCACGAGGATATCTCCCTGCCTGCAGGCGGGGCCGGGAAAGCAGTGGACCTGCTCGGGATTGCAGGATACGTAGCCAAAGGCATCGCGATCGTGACGCTCGGCATCCTGTTCATCGTCGCCGCCGTCAAGGTGGACCCCAAAGATGCTTCGGGCCTCGACGGCGCCCTAAAAGCCCTTGTCGCCCTACCCTTCGGTGAAGCCATTTTGCTCGTGATTGCTTGTGGTCTAGTGGCGTACGGACTCTACAGCTTTGCCCGGGCCAAACTGGCAAAGCTCTGAGCCCCGAGCCGTATGCGGCGCCCTGACAATAACCTGGCAGGGAGCGACGCCACTCACCGCCAAATCCGAGAGGGCCCATCCGCAACATGCGGGTGGGCCCTTGGCGTACCCTGCGCAAGGCTCGCCGCCTGAAACTCACAGCTAACTCGGATATGATGAATTCATCAAGTCATCATTTTGTGTGTTGACCGGGACAGTAACGAGGAGAGCTATGGCATTCGGCGCTGACGAGCGGCCCTTGTATGAGATCAAAGCGAATCTGTTCAAGGGACTCGCCCATCCCTATCGCATCCGGGTCCTGGAAATTCTTGCCGGCGTCCACGAGACACCGGTATCTGCCCTGCTCACCGAGACTGGCCTTGAGGCCTCACATCTCTCCGCTCATCTAGCCGTGCTGCGCCGTTACGGCCTAGTGGTTTCGGAGCGGCGCGCAAGCGTCGTCTATTACCGACTGGCCTTCCCTCAAGTCGCGGACCTATTACAGGTGGCCCGGACGCTCCTTGGTGAATTACTCCAGGATTCGCAGCGTCACCAGGCATCCGCATTGTCCCTGCCTGAAATTACCTCGGCACCTGAGATTGCCCCGGCCCGATGAGTACTTCCTCTCGTTCCCTGCTGTCATTGCTGCCACAGAAGCAGGACTACTTCGGGCTTCGCCGAAGTTGGCGCGGCGATCTACTGGCCGGCATTACTGTCGGCATCGTGGCGCTGCCTCTGGCGCTGGCCTTTGGCGTTAGCTCCGGAGCAGGCGCCGAAGCCGGTCTCATTACCGCCATTATCGCGGGTCTCATCGCAGCGGTTTTCGGTGGCTCTAACGTCCAGGTGTCGGGCCCCACAGGTGCCATGGTGGTGGTACTTGCTCCCATCGTTGCCATCCACGGCGTCGCATCCGTCATGATTGTCAGCATTCTGGCCGGTATTATTGTGCTCGTTGCCGGGGTCCTGCGACTGGGCCGAACCGTCAGTTATATCCCGTGGCCGGTGATCGAAGGGTTCACCGTCGGCATCGGGGCCATCATTTTCCTCCAGCAGCTTCCGTCCGCGGTCGGCGTGAGCGGTGCCGGCCACAGCACCAACGCAGCCGTGGCCGCAGTCGAGTCTGTTCGGGACGCGGCCTGGCCGTCAGCGTTACTGCCTCTTGGCGCCGTCGTCGTTGTAGCCGTCATCATGGTGCTTTTGACCCGTATCAGCGGCCGCCTTCCGGCTTCCTTCATGGCGATCGTGGTTGTCACCCTCGGCGCTTCCCTGCTGAAGCTACCCCTGACCACGATCGGGGAGCTGCCGCAATCCCTACCGATGCCAGCGATTCCGGCGATCAGAACAGATACTCTACTGAGCCTCATGGGACCAGCCTTCGCCGTGGCCGCCTTGGCCGCGATTGAATCACTACTCTCGGCCAGGGTCGCGGCATCCATGGCGGATACCGGACCCTATAACGCAGACCGTGAGCTCGTAGGCCAAGGCCTTGCATCAATCGCCTCGGGGTTCTTTGGGGGCATGCCCGCCACGGGAGCCATCGCGCGAACCGCTGTCAACGTCCGGTCGGGTGGGCGAACTCGGCTCTCAGCTATCGTGCATTCCCTAGCGCTTCTCGCCGTGGTCTATGTGGCAGCAAATGTGGTTTCCGTGATCCCACTGGCGGCACTCTCCGGAGTTCTCATGGTCACGGCTGCCAGAATGATCTCCCCGAGCATCATCAAACAAGTGCTGCGATCGACTCGCTCAGATGCCGTGGTTTTTGTTGTGACCGCGATTATTACCGTGAGTTTCGATCTCATCATCGCCGTCGGGATCGGCATCTCTGTCGCCGCATTCTTCGCCCTCCGGGCACTGAGCAGGGCCAGTGGCGTGCACCGCGAGGAGCTCGACGGCGTCGCCGCACCGGGCGATGAACGGATTGCCCTGTTCCGGATCGACGGTTCCTTGTTCTTCGGAGCCGCCGAACGCATCCTCGAACGCATCAGTGAACATCAGGGAATCGAGGTGGTCATCCTGCGCCTTTCCCAACTCCAACTCATCGATGCCACCGGCGCCCACACCCTCACCGAACTCGTGACGGCGCTGGAACGACGCGGCATCACCGTCCTCATAAAGGGCATTCGGGATGAACATTTGCAGCTTCTGGAACGCTTGGACGTGATCAGCTCGCTCCGCCACCCCAACCATCTGTTTGCCGAGTTGGAACCCGCCATCGTCCACGCCCGCTCCCACATCAGCCGAACCACGAAAGCCCGCGCATGAGCAGCAACTCCCCCCATCGTCCGACGTCAGCCACCGACGGTCCGCAGCTCCCGCGCATCAACCGCCGCACCTTCCTGATTGGCTTGGGCGCGCTGGGTGCTGTTGGCGGGATCGGCTACTGGGCCACGGCGGCGAAGCCCAATAAGACCGGTTCCACCTTTGCCACTCCGCTGCGGATTCCACCGCTGCTGGAGTCGGAAATGCTCGACGGCGAACGTGTCTTCCGCTTGAACGCCCAGGCCGGCGAAACTGAGCTCGTGCCCGGTGTTTCGTTTGCCACGATGGGCTTCAATGGCACCCACCTTGGGCCGACTCTTCGGGCTGCTCGCGGGGACAAGGTTCGCGTTCGCGTCACGAACAATCTCCCGGTCGCGACCACGGCCCATTGGCACGGCATGCTGCTGCCCGCCAGCCAGGACGGAACTCCGCATCAAGCCATCGCGCCGGGCACCACGTGGACTCCGTCGTGGACCATTGCGCAAGACGCGGCAACCCTCTGGTATCACCCGCATCCGCATGGGCAGACTGAATTGCAGGTAGGCAGCGGCATGGCCGGCATGTTCCTGATAGATGAGGCCACACCATCGGGCCTGCCGTCGGACTATGGCGTGGACGATATCCCACTGATCATTCAAGACGTCTCGGTGCAGTCTGGTGGCCAACGCCCAGGAACGCCCACCACCGCACCCATCGGGCGGATCGGCAACACCGTGATCGTCAACGGAACGTACGAACCGCATTTTGTGGCGACAGCTCGTCGGCTGCGCTTGCGGGTCTTGAACGCCTCGGCCGCGCGCTGCTACAACCTTGAGCTCTCGACCGGGGACGAATTCCACCTAGTTGGCACGGACGGCGGGTTACTTGCTGCCCCTGCAGCCATGAGCAGCCTGCTACTCTCCCCCGCTGAACGTGCCGAAATCGTGGTCACCGTGCCGCCGGATGCCGAGCTGGTCCTGCGCTCGGTTCCCCAGGATCTTGGCATGAGCAAGGGCGATGACATGACCTCCGGCGCCGAGGACACGTTTGGAATTCTGCGCATCACCGGGCCAGGCGCGGCCACCTCCGGCGAGCAGCTGACAGAGCTGCCCACGACGCTACCGTCCGCCAAACAGCCTGGGACGGTGTCCGGCGTCGAACGTCATTTCACGCTCGAGGACACAACCATCAACGGCAAAGCCATGGACATGGACCGCATCGATACCGTTGTGGCGGCAAACTCCACCGAGCTGTGGACCATCCAGAACGTCTCCAAGCGGGCCCATAATTTCCACATTCATGGGACGCAATTCATCGTGACCGCGGAGAACGGTGGCAGTCCGGAGCCGCGGAATCTGGGCTGGAAGGACACCATTTTCATCGCACCCGGCGGTACTGCCCAGCTGACGGTCCCATTCAGCAGCTATGCCGATCCCGCCACCCCGTACATGTATCACTGCCACATGCTCTGGCATGAGGATCAAGGCATGATGGCGCAGTATGTTCTCACCGATGGCGAGGCCACCACGGAGCCGATGCAGCACGACGGCGCCATGCACCACTGAGCCCGCGCGCCAGTAGCAAAGGACGAATCGTCCCAAGTTCGCCCTTGCGCGGTGACTTTACGCTCAAACTTTGGGCCGCCGCACGGCTACTCTGATAGTCAAGGACACCCCCATTGGGGATGAGTGATGAGCGAGGAACCTAGATGTTGTTGGCACTGTTGCAAGCCAATGCCGTACCGCTGGACGTGGCGACGAACTTGGCCGTCATCGACTCGGCCGCTCGGGATGCCGCGAGCGCCAGCGCGGATGTGCTGCTGACGCCGGAGTTGTTCGTTCCCGGTTACGATCCCGAACGCATTCACGCCGAATTTGACCGTGACCAACTCCCCCAGCTGCGCGAGGAACTGGCCGCGATAGCCCGCAAGCACGGCATTGCGCTGGTCTACAGCCTGCCCCGGATCGATGGCCACCAGCTGAACATCAGCGCCACGTTTATCGATGCGTCCGGCACCGAGCTGCTGAACTACGGCAAGGTCCACCTCTTTGGTGACACGGAGCGGCAGGCCTTCATCGGCGCAACGGAAGCTCCCGGCGTCGTCAATTTCTTGGGCCTCAACGTCGGGATCGTCATTTGTTACGACGTCGAATTCCCCGAGATGGTCCGCGCTGCCGCGGTGCAGGGCGCCGATGTGATGTTGGTTCCCACGGCTCTGGCTCATGGTTTTGATGAGGTCCCGCAGGTCCTGGTGCGCGCCCGTGCCGTGGAAAACCACGTTGTGGTTGCCTATGCCAACCATTGTGGTGTGGAATCGGACGTTGCCTTTGGTGGCGGGAGTGTCATTGTCGGGGCCGACGGCGGATTCCTCGCGACCGCGGGGACCGAGGCCACCGTCCTCTACGCCCAGCTCGACGCCGACGCCATCCGGGCCAGCCGCAAGGCCGTGCCGTACCTGGCCGAGCGCCGCCCCGAACTCTACGCAAAGTGGGCCGAAGGCCGAGGTTAGGTAGCGGGTTAGGGTGCGGGTGGGGTGTACTGCAACGCGATCCAGAGGTCCGCGCGGGTCTGTGCGTCGTTGAGATCGCGGTTCAGTAACTCAGAGACGACGCCGATCTGGCGCCGGACGCTGTTGCGGTGCAGGCCAAGGGCTTTTGCCGTAGCGTCCCAGTTGCCGTTCTGACTTAGCCAACCGCGGAGCACCGCCAACAGAGCATCCTGACGTTCGGGCTCCAGCAACGGCCCCAATACCTGCTCGGCGAGCATGGTCCCCGCTTCGCGACCCAACAGGCCGGTGACGGACCAGGTCACGGAGTCAACCCGCAGCGTTTCGGCCGTGGCGCGGGCCCGGGACCGCAAGGAACTCACTCGCTGATAGGCCGCCGGAAGGTCGTTGAGTTCCACGGGGTCGCCAATAACCAGCCGCCAACCAAGGCGTTCAACCTCCGCCACCGCGGCGTCGTCCACCTTCAGCCGCGTTACGGCCGTAAAGCCGTACTCGGTGATTTCCACCATCTTGGTGTCAAGGATGCGCCGCCACTGCAGCAACTCGCGGACAGGGCTGTCCGAGCTGCGCCATTGCGGAGCGTCGACGTTGACGCCCTGGACTACCCGCATGGGCGCGGACCGTGTTGAGCCCAGGCTTTGGGCCAGCAGGTCCTTCGCCGCCGCTACCTGCCGGGCCGTTCCGGTGGAGAGGGTCTCGGGGTGCAACAGCAAAGCCGTGGCCAGCTGGCTTGGCGCGAGCGAACCACTGGTGCGTTGCCGCGAAAGCAACTCCAACATGCCAACGGCGGAGGAGACAATGTTGTT
Organism: Arthrobacter sp. TWP1-1; assembly: GCF_049897845.1. NCBI lineage: Bacteria > Bacillati > Actinomycetota > Actinomycetes > Micrococcales > Micrococcaceae > Arthrobacter > Arthrobacter sp. TWP1-1. Next base: position 135,108 of record NZ_JAFCXC010000010.1, on the reverse strand, counting down.
GTGAGCCGGTGACAAGCGTTCCACGGAGCCAATCACCAGGGCACCGAGGTTCACGTCCCGGACGCTGCGCAACGGGTGGCCCACCACAAAATCCGAACCCGGCAACGGATAGCTGTCGAGCTCCACCCGCGGCCCCGATCCGGAGAAGATTCGCTGCAACATCGGGCCGAGGGTTACGACGTCGGCCGGATTGCTTCCGGCGCGGGCCCTCACCTTTCCATCGGCGCCGACCAAGACCGCCCAGCATGGCACCCGTTGCACCAGCGTGGCCAGTGCTTCTTGATCCGGCCGCGGCGAGAGCACCGAGCGCATGAGCATCCGGTTGGTTTCCGCGAGCTGACGGAAAACCTTGGCTGAATCAGACTCCAACAGTTGCGCAAACTGCAGCCCGATGGCGGCAAAGGGCACGGTGGGTGGCACCTCCACCAACGTCAGCCCGTGGCGTCGGCACGCCGCAGCCAGAGCAGGCGGCACCTCATCGTGGTACGGCGTCAAGCCAAACCCCAGGGCGCAGACCTTGGCCACGGCCAGCCGCTCAACATACGCCTCAATGGCATCCGCAGTCCCACCCTCGCCTAGCAGCGGAAGGCCAGCGGTCAGCACAAACTCGCCATCCATCAGATACGGCGTGGGGTCGGCAAGCTCGCTCGGCTCAACCCAGCGCAGCCGCGCCTCTAGATCGGCGTCATGCAAAATGGTCAGCTCCTCCGGGAGCTCGTCCAAGAACTGGGCTAGGGTGACGGAGCGGAACCGGGATTCGACGTCTTCATCGGAAAGTGGCAGTGCCCGCGAGCGGCCACTCTGGGATTTAGCCGCCATGGGTGTACAACCGCTGCAGCCGGGGAGTGGTGCGATTGATAATCTCGTCGCCATGTCTGTTGCTGGCCTGGCCCCGCAGAATGCGCACAATATGCACATCGCGCTCAATGCGCACGTTGGTATCGAGGTCAACACCGAATGTGCCGCTTGTCAGCCCTGATACCTCAGCATCAATTAGTGCGTTATGTCTCATAAACATAGGCTACAGGATGTTTTGCACTACCATGAGATGCGCGTCACAAGCTTAGTGTTGAGGAGCTTGCACAGCTTTGTCTGTACCCGCACGACCATACAGAATGGGATTTAGAGGATGTCACTACGTGAACAGCTCAGCCCGCAGTCAACGTCGACTGCGCGCTCCGGGGGTCCGCACCAAGGCAGGCCCGCGGTTGGCCTGGGCCGCCAACTACTTCGCCGTAAACCGCTGGGACAAATGCGCCATGAGGCAGAGGACGGATCAGGCGGCCGCAAACTTGTCCGCAGCTTCGGCGTCCTCCAGCTGACCATGATCAGCGTTGGAGCCACACTTGGTACTGGCATCTTGGTGGTCCTTGGAGACTCCGTACCCCTGGCAGGCCCCGCAGTCTTCATCGCATTTCTGATAGCCGGCATCGCCGCCCTGCTGTCCGCCGTTTCATACGCGGAAATGGCGGGCATGGTTCCGGTTGCCGGTTCCAGCTACTCATACACTTACGTCACCTTGGGCGAGGGTATGGCATGGATTTGTGGCTGGTGTCTTGTGCTCGAATATGCGGTATCCGTGGCGGCCGTAGCCGTTGGCGCCGGGCAGTACATCAATGAGTCCGTGGCCAGCTTTGGTTGGGCACTCCCTGACTTCATCTCGCAGCCTCCCGGATCCGGCGGATTCCTGAACCTTCCCGCCATGGTCATTGTTCTGCTGTCAATGGTGTTGCTGATTCGCGGAGCCAAGGAAAGTGCGTGGGTCAATACAGCCATCGTCGCTGTCAAGATCGTCATCTTGCTGTTCTTTTGCGCCATCGCGTTCTCCGCTTTCAACGCAGGCAACTTCAGCCCGCTCATGCCCATGGGTGCCGCTGGCGTATCGGCCGCAGCGTCACGCGTGTTCTTCTCCTACATCGGCTTCGATGCTGCCTCCACGGCAGGTGAGGAAGCTAAGAACCCACAGCGCGATCTGCCCCGAGCCATCGTGTTCTCTATGGCTATTGTGACAACCTTGTACGTCCTCGTTGCCATCGCCGCCGTGGGCGCCCGCGAGTGGACCTGGTTTGAGGGAACCCAAGCCGCACTGGTTCAGCTCCTTCTAGAAATCACCCACCAGCCATGGATTGCCTTGGTATTTTCGGTTGGTGCTGTCCTCGCCATCGCCAGTGTTGTCCTGACGGTACTGTACGGCCAGACACGCATCTTGATGTCCATGTCCCGTGATGGATTGGTGCCCGAGATCTTCGGCCGCATCTCGAAGAAGCGCGGCACCCCCGTTGCCGGCACCTTGATCGTGGGGATCGCCGTTGCACTGACGGCCGGCCTTATCCCGCTGGGCGCCTTGGCTGACGCCACCAGCATTGGTACGTTGTTTGCCTTTGCGCTGGTCAACATCGCCGTGATCTACCTGCGCCGCAGCCGTCCCGAGCTCAAACGTAGCTACAAGGTGGCATTCTTCCCCGTCACTCCCATCTTGGGTGCACTCATGTGCATTTATCTGATGGCCAACCTTGGCGGAATCACCTGGCTGGTCTTCGTTGCGTGGATGCTGGTCGGGATACTGGCATACTTTGGCTACGGGCGCCGCCACTCGCGGGTGGCCGCGTTGACCGAAACTGAGTATCAGGAACTGTCCAACCGCAGCATTGAGACGAACACCGCTCCCTCTGATGTCCCCGACACCGCGAAGGCACCGCACTAATGACTGACGCAATCACAATGCTGAACCCTGATTTTCCCTTCAGCTATGACCACTATCTGGCCCATCCGGCCGGTCTCGGCAGCGTTCCGCAGGCTGCTTATGGCACCGAAGTTGCTGTTGTCGGCGCAGGGCTCTCCGGTCTGGTTGCCGCCTATGAACTCATGAAAATGGGGCTCAAGCCGGTCCTCTTTGAACCGGAACAAATCGGTGGCCGGCTGCGCACCGCCAGTTTCCCCGGGGCTCCGGATGTCACCGCCGATCTTGGCGGCATGCGATTCCCCGTCTCGGGACGCGCCTTCTACCACTACATAGACCAGCTGGGATTGGACACAGCAGAGTTCCCCAACCCGCTCTCCGGCGCAACCTCAAGCACTGTCATTGAACTGACGGGCGAATCCCACTACGCCGTCACCGAGTCCGACCTTCCCGAGTTCTTCCACGAGGTGGCCCGGGCCTGGCGGGCATCCGTCAACGACGGCGCCCTGTTCGCCCAGATGCAAGAAGCCATCCGGGCGCGGGACACGAAAACGATCAAGGAACTGTGGAACGCTTTGGTTCCGGCCTTGGACGAGCAAACCTTTTACGGATTTATCGCCGCCAGCAAGGCCTTCAAGGAAGCCGGATTCGGCCACCGTGAGGCTTTTGGCCAGGTCGGCTTTGGCACCGGCGGCTGGGACACCGACTTCCCCAACTCGATCCTGGAAATCCTCCGCGTGGTCTACACCGACGCCGACGACGGTCACCGCAGCATCGTCGGCGGGGCCCAAAGGCTCCCGGAGGCACTGTGGGAAGATGCGCCGTCGGGCATGGAGCACTGGCCCGAAGGAACCTCGCTGAAGTCTCTTCATGCAGGATCCCCGCGCGGCGGTGTGGCCAAGATTGCCCGAGCCAGCGACGGCTCCCTTGAGATCACCGAACGTTGGGGCAAGACGCATCGTTTCCCGGTGGCCATCAGCACCTGCCAGCAATGGCTACTCTCCACCCGGATCAACACGGAGGAATCGCTGTTTGCCGCGCCGATGTGGACGGCCATTGAACGATCGCACTATATGCAGTCATCCAAGACTTTTGTCATGGTGGACCGGCCGTTCTGGAAGGACATCGACCCAGCCACGGGCCGCGAGGTCATGTCCATGACGCTGACCGACAGGCTCAACCGCGCCACATACCTGCTGGACAACGGCCCGGATGCGCCCGCCGTCATCCTCCTCTCCTACACCTGGAACGACGACGCGCTGAAGTGGCTCTCGCTGTCCGCCGAGGAACGCGTGGAGCTGATGCTGCATTCGCTCGCCCAGATTTACCCCGATGTGGACATCGCCTCGCACATTGTGGGCGCGCCCATCACTGTCTCATGGGAGGCAGACCCGAACTTCATGGGTGCGTTCAAAGCCAATCTGCCCGGCCACTACCGCTACCAGCAGCGCCTGTTCACGCACTTCGACCAGGCAGAGCTCCCGGAAAGCCAGCGAGGCATCTTCCTTGCCGGCGACGACGTGTCATGGACGGCGGGATGGGCCGACGGCGCAGTCACCACGGCGCTGAACGCCGTGTGGGGTGTCGTGAAACATCTTGGCGGCACCTCGGCCCCGGAAAACCCCGGACCGGGAGAGCTGCTGGCCGAGATCGGCCCGATGTCCCTGGACTAGGACCAACGCCGTTTGCCTGGTTGCAGTGTGTGAATGTTTCAATGTTTCGGCACGGCAACCAGGCCATGTTGTCGAGTTGTTACGAATCAGCTTTTGTTGGTGGATCCGCCCACAAACGTCCTGTGGCGTGGTTCAATGAGTCCTAGATCCGCCACTCGTTATTATCTGTTATCTCTGTTGTTCAACCGGACCCGCGGTTGGATTGGGGGCATTGTGGAACGTCAAAGACCATAAGCCAAGTTCCTTGCCAGCGCCTGAGTGGAGCCAAGACTCTGGCGGTTGGCCGCGCGGCGCATGACAGGGCCGCACAAAAGCCTTCCCTGGCATCTTTTCTCGCTGACGAGAACCACCACGGAGATAACAGTGATAACAGTGCGTACTATCAAGACTTTTTTTGGACACCATCCACCGCGTCATGCCGCACCATCGAGAAGGAAACAAAGTGGCGGCCGGCGCTTCCTCGTGTGGGGCGCCGCGGCAATGGCCCTGCTGGTTATCGGGGCCACGGCAACCATCTCAATCATTCCGGCCCAAGCCGCTGCGCCCAAGACGATTATTAGCCTCACCTTCGACGACGGCAATGCCGATCAAGCGGCGGCGGAGAAGGTGCTGAAGGCCAGCGGGCTGGTCGGAACTTTCTACATCACCACCAGCTGGGTGGGTGACGCGGGGTACCTGACGCAGGCGGATCTGCATAGTTTTGTGGCCGATGGCAATGAAATCGGCGGGCATTCAGTCACCCACCCGGATCTCACAACGCTTTCCTCCGCTGCCGCAACCGCGGAAATCTGTAACAGCAGGACTACTCTGCAAAGCTGGGGATTCGCTGTCGAAAGCTTTGCGTACCCGTTCGCCGCGGAGAACGCCTCCGTCGAGCAGAACGTCAAGAGCTGCAACTACTCCAGCGCCCGTGGGCTCGGTGATCTGCATTCCCCGGCGAGCTGCTCTGACTGCGCCTTTGCCGAGACGCTGCCGCCGGCCGATCCGATGATTATCAAGGCACCGGACCAGGTTGACAGCACCTGGACCTTGAAGAACCTGCAGGATTCGGTGACCAACGCCGAAACGACCGGCGGCTGGGTTCAACTCACCTTCCACCGAATTGCCGTCGGAGGGGATCCCACCCTGACCATTACTCCTACGCTCTTCCAACAATTCGTAACGTGGTTGGCGGCACGTACCGCAAACGGGACTACCTCCGTTCAGACCGTGGCCCAGGCCATGGGAGTCCAATCCGTCCCAACGCCAACCGCCACGCCAACGCCGTCGGCATCACCATCGCCGTCACCTTCACCGACGCAGTCGCAGTCGCCACCCCCGTCGCCCACGCCAACACTATTTACCGATGTGCCAACGAGTTCCCCGTTCTACACCGAGATCACGTGGCTGGCCGAAAACAACATCACCACAGGCTGGGCTGAAGCCGGCAACACATGGACTTTCCGTCCCGTCCAGCCTGTTGCGCGGAATGCAATCGCCGCCTTCCTGTACAGGTTTAAGGGGAGTCCAGCATATGCGCCCCCTGCAGTTTCCCCTTTCAGCGATGTGCCAACCACTGCCCCGTATTACAAGGAAATCACCTGGCTGTTTGCCAGCAATATCACCACCGGATACCTTGTTGGCAACGACCGCACCTTCCGTCCCTACTCGCCCGTAAACCGTGACGCCTTTGCCGCTTTCTTGTACCGGCTTAATGGCAGCCCCGCCGTGACCGGATCCAGCAATTTCACTGACGTTTCCACCACCAACAGGTTCGCCAAAGAGATCACGTGGTTGGCTGCCAATGGAATCACAAAGGGTTGGACCGAGCCGAACAACACCGTGACATTCCGCCCCGGCCTGCCCGTCCAACGCGATGCAACTGCCGCATTCCTCTATCGCTTCAACAGCAAATTCGGAAGGTAGCAGCACCCGCACCGTCCTTCACTCGGAATGAACTGCGGGTTCCAGCCAGCAGCATCGGCGCGCACTACGCGATCCGGTGCGTCATTGGCACTGGCCCGCAGCCGGCATTAAGCAGTACTGGCCTGTTTCGTCCCCGAAACAGGCCAGTACTGTTTACGCCCAGTGCTGTTTTTCGCCCTTAGGCGTTTGCGGCCAAGAGTGCGTCGGCAGCTGCCTGCACGGCGACGGATAGCGGCGTTGTGGGACGGCCGATCAGTGCCTGCAGCTCGCCACCGGTGACGAGCAAATCGCCACGGGCGATGCCCAGATCGCTGTCAGCCAGGATCTGCGCAAATTGTTCGGGTACTCCAGCCCCGACCAAAGCCTGCGTGTAACCTTCCGCGGGCAGGTCTTGATAGGCCACCTGTTGGCCGGTGACCGCTGCGACCGATTCGGCGAGCTCAGCAAGTGTGAAGGCAGTATCGCCACCGAGTTCGTAGACCTTACCGGCCTGATCTTTCGCAATAAGCACCGCTGCCGCGGCCTGAGCAAAGTCTGCCCGGCTGGCGGCGCTGACGCGGCCTTCACCGGCACTGCCGAGCACGGCCCCGTGCTGGAGGAAGTTGCCAAGTTGCTCGGTGTAGTTCTCCAGGTACCAGCCGTTGCGCAGCAGGACGAACGGCAGACCGGACTCGCGCAGGGCATCCTCTGTGGCCTTGTGTTCGCCGGCCAACGCCATGCCTGTCGTGTCAGCGTTAGCGATGCTGGTGTAGGCAATCAAGCCCACGCCGGCCTCCTTGGCGGCGGCGATGACATTGAGGTGCTGCGGAAGCCGCTGGCCAACTTCGCTGCCGGAAACCAGCAGGACCTTGTCGGCGTCGGAAAATGCCTCGCGCAGGGATGCGGGGTCGCTGTAATCGATCGGGCGAACCTGAACGCCGCGGTCAGCAAGGTCTGCGAGCTTTGCTAGATCCCGGCCCGTGGCCACGATCTCTCCGGCAGGAACGTTCTGGTCAAGGAGTGCTTCGACGACGAGGCGGCCAAGCTGGCCGGTTGCGCCGGTGATGAGGATTGTCATGAGGAATCCGTTCGTTGGAGGAAGTCTTTCACTTGTGCCAACATCACGTGTGCGCCATTTCTTCCGAAAGGAGAGTACGCACTTAAAGGTAAGGTACATACATGAAGGTAAGCACTAGTACAGTCCAGCCGCTCGCCCCTCTCCTAGGCGGCATCTTTCCGGCCGCCTGTCCGAGCAGGACCGTGCTCGATCATGTCTCCAGCAAATGGGGTGTGCTCATCCTCGTGGCCTTGGCCCAGGGCCCGCAGCGTTGGAGCGAATTACGCCGTCGAACCGAAGGCATCAGCGAAAAGATGCTGGCCCAAACCCTCAAAACACTCGAAGGCGACGGATTCGTCCATCGAGACGCCCAGCCGGTCATTCCACCCAGGGTCGACTACAGCCTGACCAGCCGCGGCCACGACCTTGTTGCGCTCCTCATCCCGTTATTGGACTGGATCAATGTCCACGCCGAAGAGATCGTCAACGGTCAATAACTGACCCGCACTCCCCCGGGCGCGCTCAGCCTTCCAGCACCAACAGCTGTGCCTTGTCGGCGTCCCAGCCGATCTGCACGTCATCGCCCACGGTACGCCCGGCCGCGCCCGATTCGGAACTGAGCTCGCGGATCTGGAGCTTGTGCTCGCCCACGCTGATCCGGTGCCTAATGGTGGCGCCCAGATTGGTTGAGGAAAGCAATTCTCCTGTGGCGCCATTCTCCTGCGCGGGTCCGGTGCGGAATTTCAGGTGCTCGGGTCGGATTGAGACGGCGTACCGCTCGCCTTGGGCGCCGCGGTCGCGGACCCTTCCTGTCCCGAAGACGCCAAGGTCCACGATGGCCTCGTCGCCTTCACGGCTGATGACGGTGGCCGGGATAAGGTTCGTGTCGCCAAGGAAGCTGGCCACCCAGTCCGTCACGGGGTAGTTGTAGACCTCTTCGGGTGGGCCGGATTGCACGATCCGCCCGTCTTTCATCACCACGATCCTGTCCGACATGGCCATGGCCTCGTCCTGGTCGTGGGTGACGAAGAGGACGGAGATGCCCAACGATTTTTGCAGCGTTTTGATCTCCTCCTGCATGTGCTCGCGGAGGCGCTTATCCAGTGCGGCCATGGGCTCGTCAAGGAGCAAGGCTGCGGGGTTGAAGACGAGCGCCCGTGCCAGTGCCACACGCTGCTGCTGGCCGCCGGAAAGCTGCCGCGGCTTGCGTGCGCCAAGACCTGACAGGCCCACCCGGTCAAGAGCTTCTTCCGCACGACGGCGTGATTCTGCCTTGGGTATCTTGCGCATCCGGAGCGCGAATTCAACGTTTTCGCGGGCGCTCATGTGCGGAAACAGCGCGTAGTTTTGGAAGACGACGCCGAGGTTGCGCTCCCGCGGCGGCAGGGAGTCCACCGGCACGCCGTCGATCATGACGGATCCTGAGGTGTGCTCCTCGAAGCCTGCCACCATCATCATGGTGGTGGTTTTTCCGGAGCCGCTGGGACCTAGGAGGGTGACGAATTCGCCAGGCTGGATCGAAAGGTCCAGCTGGTCGACGGCGACAACGTCACCGTAGGTCTTGCGCACCTGGCGGAGGTCGATCGCACCCTTTTGAGCCGCCGTCGTGCTGGGTATTTCAGTGGTTGAGTCAATAACTGAGGTGCTCATGGGAATCCTTTGCGATTGAATCTAGACGGCCAGGGGCATCTGGTTGGCGGTGGACCGGCGCTTGAGCAGGTAGACCACCTGAATGAGCAGGCCGATCGTGGCCACGGTGACCAGAAGGGCCGAGGAAACCGCGATCTTTGGCGTGAGGTTGAACTGGATGTCTGTGAACATTTTCACGGGCAGCGTTGTGGCGCTGGGTGACTGCATGAACAATGACATGACCGTCTCGTCGATGGAGACCGAGAAGGCGAACAAGGCACCCGAAATCAGGCCGGGCAAGATGACGGGCAGATAGACGTGGCGGAAGACTGAAAGTGTTCCGGCCCCGAGACTTTGCGCCGAACGGACCAAAGCCGGGTTGAGGCCGGCCAGGCTGGCGCGGGTGGTCAGGTACACGTACGGGGTGGCGATGACGGCATGCGCCAGGCCGATGGGGATGATGCTGCCTACGAGTCCCACCGAGATGAAGAACTGGTAGAAGGCAAGCGCCAGCACCACTGTCGGCACAATCATGGGGGCCAGTACCAGCCCCACCACGGCCTGCTGGCCGGGGAATTTACGGCCGTGAAGACCAATAGCGGCACTGGCGCCGAAGATGACACCAAGCACAACGGCGATCCCGGCGGCCTGCATACTCGCGGACAGTGCCGACGTCCAGGCCGTATCCGCGAAGAACCCCTGGATGGCTGCCAGCGAGACACCCTCCGGCGGAAACGTAATGTAGCGACTGTCGTTCAGCGCTACCGGCACCACGATCAAGGTGGGGACAACCAAGAAGGCAAAGATTGGTAGCGCCAGCAGTGACAGCAGTTTTCGCTGCCTGCCGGGCTGGAACGTCTTAGAGCGTTTCATGCTGGCCTCCGGCCTTGAGAACCCGCTGGTAGATGGCGGCGATGATGCTCACCAGGACCGTCAGGATGACTGCAAGCGCAGCGGCACCCGAGAAGTCCGTGAGCTGGCGGGCGTAGTAGTCAATCTCATTGGCGATCATCATGTCGCCGGGACCGCCCATCACCACAGGGGTAATGAAGAAACCGGTGCTGACGATGAACACCAGCAGCCCCGCAGCTGAGATACCTGGAACACTGAGCGGAAGCGTGATGCGGCCAAAGATAGACGTCTCTTTGGCCCCGAGGGATCTTGCGGCCAGCGCGAGTCGGTCGTCGATGGCGGTCAGGGACGAGAAGATCGGGAAGACTGCGTAGGGCAAGAGGCAGTGGACCATGCCGACGATGACGGCAAAGCGGTTGTGCAACAGTTCGAGGGGAGCATCGATCAGGCCAATGTTCTGTAGGAAACCATTGATCAGTCCGTTGTCCTGCAACAACACTGCCCAGGCAAAGTTCTTCACCAAGATGCCTGTCCAGAAAGGCAAAAGGACGACGGCGAACAAGACCACGCGCATCACTCGCCCGCTACGCCAAAGCACCAAGGCGATGGCGTAGCCGAGCACCACCGTGACGACTGTTGTCGTCAAGGCGATCGTGAGCGTATTGATCAGGGACCGCGTGACGAGCGGGTCCGCTAGGACCCGCCCATACGCGTTGTCGGTGAAGCTTGAGGCGACGAGCTTTCCCAATGGGGCGAGGAACAACAACACGTCAAAAACAATGATGGGGGCCAACAGCAAGAGCCATCCACCGCGCCGCCGCGTGCGGCGCTCACCTGGCGGACTACCGGCGCGGGGCCGAGCCCTTTCAAGAGTTGCGTTGGACATGTTAGCTGGCCTGCCAGAGCTTGAACTTCTGCTCGGTCGCCTTCAAGTTCTCGGCCCACCACTTGTCGTCACGAACCAAAATCTTGTCCGCCAACTTCGGGCTCGTCGGCAGAGTGTCGGCGATTTCCTGTGGCAATTTGGATAGCGCCGGGGTGTTGGCGAGGGTCAGATTGGTGACCTTGTCGAACGCCGCGCCAGCCTCGGCGTCGTTGGACATGAAGTTCATGAGCTTGAATGCCGCTTCCTTGTTCTTGGCGCCCTTCGGGACAACAAAGTAGTCGCCGGCAAGAACAGCGTTTTGCGGCGAGAAGTTCAACTTTGCGCCATCCGCCCTTGCCGCATTGATCCGGTTGTTGAAGCTCGTGGAAAGCGATACTTCACGGGAAGTCAACTGCTGGATGGGCTCCTGATTGGCTGCGTGGTAGAGCAAGCGGTCCTTGCCGGGAGTCGCGGCCAGCACACGCAATGCCCGGTCAACGTCCAGCGGGTAGATCTGATCAAACGGGACACCGTCGGCCATCAACGCAGCTTCCAGCACCGAGCTGTCGGAGAGCTGGTTGTAGATTGAACGCTTGGTGTCATAGCGGTTCTGGTCGAAAAATTGCGACCAGTCGGCGGGCGCCTGGCCATTCGTGATCACTGTTTCATCCCAGGCCATCACGAACAGGAAGCTCAGGTACTTGATGCCATATTCGGCCTTGGCATATCCGGGCAGACCCTTGTCGCTGATGATGTCGTAATCGAACTTCTCCAGCAGATCTTCCTTCACGGCGGCCTCATACTCGGGTGCCGTAATTTCCACCAAGTCCCACTGCACATCGCCGGACTGAACCTGCGCCTTGAGGGCGGCAAGGCTGGTATTGGCCAGCAAAGTTGGCTTGATGCCTGACTGCTTGGCAAACGGATCAAGGATGGTCTGGGTGAACTGATCGTTATACGAGCCGCCATAAGAGGTGACCGTCACGGTCGAGTTGGCAGGTGCACCCGTGGATGACTTGGTACTGCAGCTGGTGAGCGCCATTCCGGCAAGCGGAGTTAGCGCTGCCGCCTTGAGGAGAGAGCGGCGGTTGACCAAAGGTGAGCTGTTTTGTGTCATGGCGAAATAGCCTTTCGGCGTCGGCTAGGCAAGGATTGCTTGGCAACTTGTGAGCATCATTGGCTCGGGGACGGCGTTTCGTCACGGGTGGATTGCACCCGGAGGGCTCACGCTGCATTTGCGAAATCGACGCGTGGATCGGAATCCAGCTTTTCGGTGCCGTAACTGTAAACCCAAAGTTTCCTCAGAGTCAACGGTTGTATTTCATTAAGAAACATATTACGTTTAGTAACGCAGCTCACTTAGCGCCTAGTTGTGCAGATCACGTAGGGTTCGTGAGCTCAGTCCAAGTCTCACAGCAGCCGTCCGGCCACCAACCGAATTACGGAGTCGGCGGCAGCGATCGATTCCTCGTCGTGACTGACGCAGGCCACCGCCGCACCGCGGCAAGCCTCCTCGGCAAGCATGATGCGAGTGCGCCTCCGGCTATCCGCATCGAGCCCCGCAGCGGGTTCGTCAAGGAGGAAGATGCGCGCCCTGCGGGCAATCCCCTGGGCAAGTAAGGCACGTTGGCGCTGACCACCCGAGAGGCCATTGAAGGGCGCCGCGGCCAGGTCCGCGAGTTGCACACGATCCAGCGCCTCGGCAACCCGGGCCCTTCGCTCCTTGGCGTCAATTTTCCCTGAACCTCGCGGCGAAACACCCCAGGTTCCCATCGCCACCACTTCCCTGACAGTCAGCGGCAACGCATCCGGCGTAGTCACCCGCTGGACCACCAGCGACACCTCATCGGCGCGTTCCACCACGCCCGTCAGCGGCTGGCGTACGCCCGCAAGAATCTCGATCAAGGTCGATTTCCCGGCACCGTTGGGCCCAGCAATCGCGGTCATGGTGCCCCATTGCAGCTCGACATCGACATTCGTAAGAACGGGAAGATCCCCGAAGCTGAAGGACAGGTCTCGCCCGCGCAGGGCATAGTCAGAAGAAATCACAGTTCACTCTAACCCTATTTGATAATCATTATCATTAGCATCTAGGGTGGTCACATGCATTGGCTAATAGAACCTTTCTCGGCAGACTTCTTTCTGCGAGCGCTGCTCGGCGGCGCCCTGGTTGCGATCATCTGCGGGGTGATTGGCACCTGGGTTGTTGTCCGTGGCATGGCGTTTCTAGGCGAGGCGATTGGTCACGGCATGCTCCCGGGCGTTGCGTTGGCAACGATTGCCGGGGCTCCCGCCGTCGTGGGCGGGGCCATAAGCGCCATCGTTATGAGTGCGCTGATCAGTGCATTGCAGCGACGTGGTCGCCAGTCTTATGACACGAGCATTGGCCTGTTATTTGTCGCGATGTTGTCCCTGGGCGTCATCATCGTCTCTCACTCGCGATCCTTCGCCACCGATGCAACGGCCATGCTGTTCGGGGACATCCTCGCCATGAACAACGGGGATCTGTTCGGCCTGCTGAGCGCCGCGATCGTCACGATCGTTGTTGCCACGGCCCTGCACCGCAGCTTTGTCGCCGCGGCCTTCGATACCCGCATAGCCCAAACACTGGGGCTCCGTCCCCACATCGCGCAGCTGGCCCTGGTGGGCTTGGTGACGCTTGCGGTCGTTTCCTCTTATCAGGCTGTCGGGTCCCTGTTGGTGGTTGGTTTACTGCTGGCCCCGGCCGTCGCAGCCACCCCGTGGACCTCCAGCATCCCCGCCCGCATGGTCTTCGCATCTGCGTTTGGCATGCTCGCCGTCGGGCTGGGTCTGCTCTTTTCTTGGTACGGAGGCACTGCGGCAGGGGCTTCCATTGCCGCGGCCGCCATCACCCTTGCTGCCCTCTCGAATGCGGCGGCAAGCCTCAGCACGTGGCGGCGGTGCTCGTCTGTTTCGACCGCCGCGGAGCCCACTCCCCTCCCCGTTTCCGTGCCACTCTCTGGAAAGTTGTCATGAATATCCGAACACCTCAGGCGGTCCTAGCCGCCCTTGCTTTACTTACCCTCGCCGGATGCGGCGGCGCACCTGGCCCGCAGACATCGCAAGCCACTGCAACTGAAAATGCCCAGCCCGGGCACGGCGTAATCGCCGGCGTGGCACAAGTCGCCGAACCACAACTTCATCTGGTGGCCATCGACGCCGCCGGCAAAGCCTCCATGCTGGATCTCCTCAACGGCACCAAGTCCCAGCTTGGGTCTGTGCAGCCGCCGGCCAATGTCACCAGTGATGGGCGCTATGTTTTCGCGGCCAACGCCAAAGGCGTGGACATCATCGACAGCGGCGTGTGGACCTGGGATCACGTGGACCACTTCCACTACTACCGGTCCGAACCCGCGGCACTCGGCACGGTCTCCGGCGAGGGCGCGGCGACCGTCGCCACAGGATTGCTCTCCACGGCCGGCACCACGGGCATGTTCTTCCCGTCCTCCGGTTCCGCCGTCCTTGTGGATAACTCGGCCCTTTCGGCCGGAACAATTTCCGAGACCCTCCGCCTGGTGGTTGAACCGCATGCCGGTCTCATTGCTCCGCTGGGCGACGGCGCCGTCGTCACCGAAGCTGATGGACATGGCATGGCCGCGCGCCTGCGTGCCGTTGACGCCACTGGCAAGGAATTGACGACGGCGGAGTGCCCAGCTGCCGCGGGCACCATCACCACCCGGGTTGGTCTGGTCATCGGCTGTGCTGATGGTGCCGTGATCGCCACCAGCGATGCGGCGACGCCGGTTCTGGAGCATGTGCCATACCCAGCAGGAGCGGCCGCACCGTCAACCACATTCGACGCACGCAAGGGCCGCCCCACTGTGGCCGGCATCGGAGCAGATCAAGGCGTGTGGCTGCTCAACACCCGGGAGCGGAAGTGGGACTGGCTTCCCACCGCTACCCCCGTGCTCGCCGCTGCCGCCGTGGACGACGACGCCGGGCACGTCGTCGTCCTCGGTTCCGACGGCACAGTCCAGGTGTATGACGAAAACACCAAGGAGCGCGTAGCAACAACGAAGCCGCTGATGCCGGCAACACTGGCCAGCCCGGAGCTGACAGGGAAGGTTGAGCTCACCGTTGACGGCGAGCGCGCCTACGTCAGCGCACCGGCGGAGGGCGTGGTGTTTGAGATTGACTACGCCGACGGCGCCCGCATTGCCCGGACCCTGACCCTCCCCACGCAGCCCGTGCATCTCGTGGAGACCGGCCGATGAGGCGACTCGCGCTCCTGTCCATCGCGGCGGTGCTGGCGATGATCGTGTCGGGGTGCTCGCAAGCGCCAGCGTCACAGGGACCGCAGATTGTGGTCACCACCAACATTCTGGGCGACGTGACGCGTCAGGTTCTTGGCGACCAGGCAACTGTGACAACGCTCATGCAGCCGGAGGCTGATCCGCACTCCTTTGAAATTTCCGCCCAACAGGCGGCTCTCATGGGCAACGCGGATCTACTGGTCTCCAATGGTCTTGGCTTGGAGGAAGGGTTGCAGCAGCATCTCCACAGGGCTGCCGCTGCCGGCGCCCCCACGTTGATCGCCGGAGAGGTGATCGACGTCGTACCCTACAGTTCCGGTGACGCGGAAGGTGCGCCGGACCCCCACTTCTGGACCGATCCGGCCGCCATGCTCAGCGTCGTGAACGCGATCGAGGCCGCCGCAGGCAAGATCCACGGGATCAACGCCGGGAAGTTGGCCGCCAGCGCGGCCGCCTACCGGGCCCAACTGGAGGCACTCGATGCCGAGATGACGACAGCCTTCGCGGCGCTTCCAGCGGAGCGCCGGGCGTTGGTCACCAACCACCACGTCTTTGGCTACCTCGCTGAACGGTTCGATTTCCGGGTCATCGGGGCCGTCATTCCGGGTGGAACCACGCTCGCCGCACCCAGCGCCGCCGATCTGCGCCAGCTCGGCGAAGCGATCAGCAGCGCCGGAGTGCCCACCATTTTTGCCGAATCATCCCAACCCGACCGTCTGGTCCAAGTTCTGGCCAGCGAGGCCGGCATCGACGTGGAGGTCAGTGAATTATTCACGGAGTCCCTGAGCCGCCCCGACGGTGAAGCGCCAACGTACGTGGACATGATGCGCACCAATACTCAACGAATCGTCCAGGGCCTTTCGCCCTGATCACGCACACACAACCGCTCTTGCACCTAAAAGAACTTGTACCCAACAGAAAATGAGGAATCATCACATGCTCCGCCAACAACACACCCGACTGGGAGTCACCGCCGCAATCGCCGGGATCCTACTCGTGGCCACCGGCTGCGCCAATGGCTCCGGCGCACCCGGCGCCGTAGCCGAGGCGCCAGACACCTCCGCCACTGAAGCGAACGGACGCGTCGCCATTTCCTACGAGGGCGGCATCAGCGTCCTCGACGGAAAGACGCTCGAGACCGTAAAGAAGTTTGATTCCGAGGAGTTCACCAGACTCAACGCCGCCGGAGACGGCAAGCACGTCTTCGTCACCACAACGGCCGGCTTCCAGCTGCTGGACATGGCCGAAGCAAAGCTCACAGATCTTGTGGTCGATGCAACCGCGCCGGGCCACGTGGTCCGTCACGCCGGCAACACTGTACTCTTCGACGACGGAACAGGCACCACCACTATCTTCAAATCCGAGGAACTCAGCAACCTCAATGGGGCACTGCCGGAGACACGGACGTACACGGCAGATGCGGACCACCATGGCGTATCAATTGTGTTGGAGGACGGGACGCTCCTCACCACCTTGGGTGATAAGACTTCACGCCCCGGGGCTGTTGCCCTGGAAGCTCATGAGGACCATTGGGACCCCATAGCCGAGAGCAAGGAATGCCCGGGGATTCACGGAGAAGGGACTGCCGCCGATGAGGCGGTGGTCTTCGGTTGCGAGGATGGTGCGCTGCTGTACCACCAAGGCAAGTTCGAAAAGTTCACTGCGCCGGACAAGTACGGCCGGATGGGCAACGCTTTTGTCTCCGAAACCAGCCCGATCGTGGTTGGCGATTACAAAAATGATCCCGACGCCGAAGGCTACCTGCTCAACTCCGTAGCTCTGATCGATACCGAGAAGCACAGCTACAACGTGGTTGAGCTTCCCGACACCGTCAACTACACGTTCCGGGACGTTGCCCGGGGCCCCGGGGACCTGGCTTACATTCTTTCCACGGATGGATCCATTCACGTACTGGACCCGAAAGACGGGAAGATCGTCAATGAATTCCCCGTGATCAAGGCGTGGGAAGGTCCCACCGAATGGCAGGACGCCCACCCGGCCATCATGGTCAACGGCAACACTGCTTACGTGACTGAACCTGCGGCCAACACGGTTCACGCAGTGGACCTCACCACCGGCAAGATCACCACCTCCAAGAAGATGGACGTGGTCCCCAACGAAATAGCCATCACCGTCGGGGCACACTAGCCACTCGTGACACAGCAGGTGCCGCACCTTTCGGGTGTGGCACCTGCTGTGTTTTAACCGGTAACAATGCCGTCCGCGCAAACGGCGCCGCCCTTCATCACCGACTCAATTTTGGTCTTTTAGGAACTCCACCCCAATTTTCGCTACGAAATCGGGTGATGTGTCCCATAATCAAGGAGTCGCATGCTTTGGGTGGGGTGCGCGGTGAAGGTCTGGGTGACTGCCCAGCCTTGCAGGTAAACCGCACCAGGCCGGTTTGCCTACCACGGGAC
Source organism: Arthrobacter sp. TWP1-1 (assembly GCF_049897845.1). Lineage (NCBI taxonomy): Bacteria > Bacillati > Actinomycetota > Actinomycetes > Micrococcales > Micrococcaceae > Arthrobacter > Arthrobacter sp. TWP1-1. Next base: position 117,774 of record NZ_JAFCXC010000010.1, on the reverse strand, counting down.
CATAGCGGTCACCGGGTATCTGAAAAGCGGAGGTCTCGGCAATGTCACGCACGCTAATGGCGCTTATCCACAGGAGGAACACGTCAGCATCCCTGACTGGACGAATCTTCGCAAAGAGAGAAAGGCATCTAGCCCTTTTCGTGGCGGTGAGCATGTGCATGCTGGCAGGAGCGATTCCGTCCCACGCTAGCAACACGGCATCGGCGGCGGAGGATCCCGGTCCGGTAGGAAGTTTTGCGTGGAAGGGTTTCAACTGGCAAAAGCGGTTCTGGGGTGGGGCTCCGCAATTCAACCAGAGTTTTGATCCGGCCAATGTCAGCAACCCTGACGCCAACGGCTACGTGGCCTTGACGATATCCAACCCGAGCGGATCAGCCCCGGCGGGAGCGGAATTCCAGTCCACGCGCCAAGGTTTCGGTTATGGAACCTACAGCACCACCGTGGAGAAGAACATCAACTTGCTCCAAAAAGAAGTGGTCTGGGGTTGCCTTTTCCCTTATGACCCAGATGCGTCACCAGGTTTCAACGAGATCGACCTCTGCGAGGCGTCTGCTTGGGGAGGTGGCGCAAGCTACGGGGAATCCTGGCCTGTAACCCAAGGGCACGGCTACTGGTTTGATGCCAGCAAGCCGGCCGGTGAGGGCAACAGCACCATCACCTTTGACGTGCCAAACGAGCTCATCCTGACTCACAAGTTGGTGTGGGAACCGGGCAAATTGACGTTCGAAACGTATGCCGGTGAGGGTTACACCGGCACCTTGATTAAGAGGACTGTCATGGAAGGCGCCACAGTTCCCGTGCCGGCCAAGGAAGCAATCCACTTCAACCTCTGGGTAACCGGCGGCGGTGGCGGTGATCCGGCGCATGTGGCGCCGGAAACCGTGATCCTCCGTGACTTTTCCTTTACTCCGCGGGTTGTTCCGCCCCTGACGCTCACAGCGCCGACTCCAACTATCAGCGGAACCTTACGGACTGGCTCTACCTTGACTGCGAATACGGGAACCTGGACTACAGGAACAACACTGCAGTACCAGTGGTACCGCTCGGAAACAGCCATCCCGGGAGCCACGGCAAAAAGCTACAAACTCGTTCAGGCCGATAAAAACGGCACCATCAAGGTACGTGTCACGGGTTCCAAAACCGGTTACACCACGGTCGCCAAGTACTCTGCGTCCACAGGACCCGTGGCCTAACCCCAAAAAATGCGGAAGATGCGGCCGGGAATCGTGAGGGATGCCCACTTTTCTCGGCCGCATCAGGTAGATCTCGTCTAGCTTATGACTTCTGGGTTCGCACGGGAACAATGCGCTTGATGGCCATGCCCAGTGCCAGCATCGCGAATGCTGCGAGCGCGATCCAGAACATCTGGCCCGCTCCGGTCATGGCAAGAGCCGCCGATCCTGCGCCTGCGGCCACGGGAGCTGTGGGGTTGTTATACATGTCTATTACCAAACCTTCTTCTTGTTAAAAATTGCATCCGTGTAGGCCTTGGCGTGAACCACCTGCAGGAAGAGATCAATGACTGTTTCGTACATGGTCGCGGCCAACAGCATGTACTTCCATCCCCTGAGCCGCACGGTCACGACCCGTTCGATGATGAACACGCCGGTCACTGCCATCCAGAACGCGTGAATGTGCAGTCCCTGCCCCGATCCAAGAGCGACGGCGATCGAGGAGAAATATGCAATCGTGACAATGACGCCAATCATCGAAAGGAACTGGCGCCCCCAGTAGGGACGGGTGATCTTGGTCCATCCGTACTGAACGCAGTTCTCCACCGCACCGCGCTTCCACCGGAGCCGCTGCGCCCACAGCTCACGCCAGGTGGGCATGACCTCGGTGACCAGGGTGCAATCGGCGGGCGATGCAATGCTGTAGCCAAGGGTGAGGAGCGCGAACGAAAGTTCATTGTCTTCGGTGAGTACCGAGGTGTCATAGATACCGCCGTTACCATTACCGGCAGGCAGAATCCCCGAAATCCGGGCGGCAGACACGCCTTGGAGTGTGCCAACCCGGAACAGCGCTGCTGTGCCTGTGACAACAAGGCATTTCCCGTGGAGTCGTTTCACGTCCCTGGCGTACCGGGCGTACTCGTTGCGTTGCAGGTGACCAACGAATCCGCCGCCTGGCCCGCCGCGAAAGACACCGCCGACGGCGCCAAGGTTGCTGTTGGCGCTCAGGTGGCGCACGGCGTTCTCAATAAAGTCCGGCGACAACTGGGAATCGGCATCCTGTACAAGGATCAGATCGTCCGGGTCGGCATCCGCTAGGATCCCATTCAGGGCGAAGTTCAACGCTCCGGCCTTTTTGTCGGTATTTCCCACGGTGCTGATCACTTCGGCGCCGAAATCTGTAGCGAGTTGCTCTGTGGCATCCGTGCAGTTATCAGCAATGACAATCACGCGGTCGGGACGGCGCGTCTGCAGTCCCAGGGATTCGAGGGTCTCGACAATCGCTTCGGCTTCATTGTGGGCGGGGACCAGAACGGTCACTACGCCGCCACCGGCACGATGGGCGCCACGGCGAATTCCCGCGGTGGCCACCTGCAACGTGTTGGGGAGATCCCGTGCATCAATCATTGTCTGAAGTTGCATCGGCGTCCTCCCCTGGTCTTGTTTAGCGGGTCGTATTTAGCCGCAGCCTCTTACTTTCGCAGGAGCAACTTAACCAACAGACAAGAAAACGTCAGGAATGAAACAGGACTACCTCAAGATTGGCTCAAGGAGCGCGCAAGACTAGCCCCGGGATGGCTCACGGGATTGCCGAATGAGTGCCACCTAGCAGGCACTGGGCTAAAGCCGCCTGCCACTTTGTGGCTCAGAAACTTGTACCCTAGGCCGCATCAACATAGGTGGTGGTGAGCCGCAAGGCCGTCTTATCTCCGCAGGCTCGCAGCGCGGCCAATTTCTTGGCTGTCGCCGAGGGACGCCCGGATCCCAAGAGATGGATGAGGTCATTGGTCAGTTGCCCCAGCCGGACTGCACCCACCATCAGGCACGAACTACGCAGGCTCAAGGCTGAGTCCATAGCGTCCTCATCGCAGCCAGAGCAGACAGCTACGTAAATCCGTTCAAAACGCCCAGGCCACATCTGTACATAACTGAACACAAAATTCCGGCAGAGGTCCCGCTCTCCATCGAAGGACTCCTCCAAGGAGTGAAGGGTTGCCGCGTTTACGAGGGGCAATTTAGTAATACCCATTCTCTTCGCACGCCTCCCGACCGAGTGATGATGCCTTAGTAGACCTGACTTGAGTATCAACAATAACGCCCCGCCGGGTGGAAGTAACGGGTATCTTGACTCTTGAGCAGCTACTTGTGTGAAGATTAAGTAAACAGCCACAGAACGCCTTTTCCGCTGACCTTTTGGCAAGTATCTTGGCCGAATTACTATGTATCTTGATCTTTTCTTGAGTATTCACAAAAGATCTAGGACGTCATGCTTAAGGTGCATCGTCGAGTGCAGGTTCACCCGCACTAAAAATTGCGGGGGTTCCCTTGGCCGGGCTCAGACACCCCGGCAAGACAAAACTAACGGTGGTGCCAACCCCCTGTTTGCTGAGCAGGCTAATAGTGCCGCCATGCTTGGCAACAATCGTTTTCGAGATCATCAACCCCAAACCGATTCCCGGAATTGAACTCCGTACGGCCGTTCTCGCTCGGAAAAATTTACTGAACGCCAGAGCCTGTTCCCCGCTATCCATTCCCATACCTGTGTCCTGGACTTCGCACCATAGATCCGCGCCCTTCGCCGTTACAGTCACCGATACGGTTCCGCCGTCGGGTGAGTATTTGACGGCGTTGGATACAAGATTATCCAGCACCTGCCCCATTCTTCGGGAGTCTATAAATGCCTCCATGGGCGCCTCTACCCGCGAGATGAGTGTGACTTTGTTGCGTTCCGCCATCGGAGTAGCCGAGGCCAAACTTTCAGCGACGAGTGAGGAAACCTCGGTCCGGCTCAATTCAAGTGTCACCGAATCGGTGGTCAGCAGGTCCGAGACAAGCGAACTCAACCTATCCACATTCCGCGAAGCAATACCAAGATAATTACGGATATCCTTCGGCAATTCCTCCGGCGCCTCCAGAACCAGGTCCAGATAGCCGCGGATTGCCGTCAAGGGTGTTCGGAATTCATGCGAAACATTTGCCACAAAGTCGTCCTTCGCGGACAAGGCGTTGACCATGTCGGTGACATCATGGAAGGCAATGACGGCCCCGGCACTACTTGCATCGTCAGTTCGCATGATGCGAGCTGTCGCGGACAGGGCCCGGGCCCGCTCGCCGGAGCCAATCCAGATTTGGTAGTTCGTGAATGACTCCCCATTGATGGCGCGCCTCACGGGGCGGTCTTCGGGTGCCAGTGACACCTTGTCCGGACTAAAGAGCAGGAGTTCCTTCTCCTCGGGGTCAGCGATGTCATGCGGCCGGCCCAAAGCGTGAATGGCTACCTGGGTGGAATTCATCAAGCGATCATTGCCAGCATCATCCACAACCACCACGCCAACCCCCACGGTGTCCACAACCGTCTCAAGGAGCAATTCACGGTGTTGGCTTTCCGCAAGCGCTGCACGGAGGAGTTTATCCTTCTCCAGCAAGGAATCGCGTTGCCCGTCCATGCTGGTGGTTAGCACCACAACGGTAATCGCGAAGGCGAGCATCATGAAGGGAAAGAGCAAAGGCCTGATCAGGGCGTCGGCGCTCACTTGGCCCGATTGGAATACCGGATTCCAAACAATCAGCAAACTCGCCAAGGTACTGGAAACCACCGAAGTTTTGGGCGCCATACCCGCGGCGCAGATCCAAAATACCGGGAATAGCGCAAGCATGCCCGCCGCAGAAAGCAGTGGCTGGATGCCGTCACGGAATAATGCAACCGCAACAAAATCCAGGTAGGGAATCACAAGATACGACGCCGGGTGCAGTTTGTCCCAGGGGACTACGACACAGGCCAGCGTCAAAATGCCGTTCAACCACAAACTGACGACCAGTTGTGAATTGCCGAAGAGCCCCGGCTCCAGGACGCCAATTAGTAAGGCAGCCAAGGCCACGGTCAAGAAGAATGGCAGCTGTGACAAGGTGACTCGCACCCGCAGGGATCGCTGGTAGAAAAGCCGACCAATGAGCTGATTTGCAGGTGTGTCAGTCAAGATTACTTCCGTTGATAATCGTTCTTCCCTTGGCTGTTGTGCTGGCGCCATGGGCCATTCGCGGGTCCGATACACAAAATTGATGACCGGAACGGGAAGAACCACAGGGCCGCTACTTTAGATGATGCCATACTGGAGATAGGAACGGGCTTGGGGCCCGGTTGCCATTAGTTGGGGCACCATTTTCCAGCGTTTTAGTGATTTAGTGGGGGAAAAATGGACACTCCTCGTGTGGCGGTCATCATTGAAGATGACCAGGATATCCGGGAACTTATCAGCGTAATTCTCAACCAATCAGGATTCGAGGTTCACGCTGCCAGCACCGGTGCCACCGGTGTGGAAGCCGTACGGCTCAACAATCCTGCCGTCGTGACCCTGGATCTGGGACTGCCGGACATTGACGGCTTCGAAGTCGCACGGCAAATCCGCTTGTTCAGCGATGCCTACATCATTATGCTCACGGGCCGCGCTGATGAAATGGACACCCTGCTGGGGTTGGAATCCGGAGCCGATGATTACATCACCAAGCCATTCCGGCCCCGAGAGCTGAGGGCAAGGATCAGTGCAATGATGCGCCGCCCGAGGTTTACCGGCGAAGGGCTGCCCACAGCAGCGGCCGCTGCAGCAGCCGAAATTTCAGCCGGGTCTGCGTCAGGCAGTTCGGAAGCGGTGAACGGCCTAGTGTTGAACAGCGGGGACCGCACCGCGGAAGTGGACGGTACCGAATTGGAGTTGACCCGCACCGAATTCGATATTCTCCACGCCCTCGTGGACAGCGGTAAGCAGGTGCGCACGAAGTCTGACTTGGTGCGCCGGCTCCGCGGGGAGGAATACGATGTCGGCACGTACATTAGCGATGCTGACGAACGGACCATTGAGGTTCACGTTGCGAATTTGCGCCGGAAATTGGGCGATAACCCGCGGGATCCGCGCTGGATCAAGACCGTCCGAGGCGTGGGTTACCGCCTGGTTCACTAACCTGGTTCATTAGGCAGTAACTCGAAAAGGGTCCCGACGGGCTCGACCACCCTGATCTGGGCCCCGAAAGTGGTCTAAAAAACGGGGCCGCACATTGATGCGCGGCCCCGTTTTTTCCTTCAGTGCTTACGCGTCCGCAGTAGCCAGCTGCGGGTAGAACTTGTCGATAGGAGCACTGAGTCCAGCCTTGAGCTGCACGGAAGTATCGTCAGCCAAGACCTCGTACTCCCCCGCTTCGACGGCGTCGAACACTGTGTGAACCAGCTCCGCCGGATCCTTCTTCGGATCGGTGGAGTGGGCGGCCATGGCTGTATCGACATAGGCGACGTGGACTCCCACCACGTGAACGCCGGCGGGCGCCAGCTCCAGGCGCAGGGAGTTCGTTGCCGACCACAGTGCCGCCTTCGTAGCACTGTAGATTCCAGCCACGGCGTACCAGCTCAGTGCCGAGTGGATATCGATGATTGCCGCTCCTGGCTTGCCCGAGAGGATCGGTGCGAAGGCGCGGGCCAAAAAGACCGGCCCAAAAAAGTTCGTTTCAACGTTGGCCCGAATCTCCTCGTCCGTGTGGCTCAGGATTCCGGGCGTAGGGGTGGAGGCTCCGGCGTTGTTGATCAACACTGTCACATCACCTGCAGCCTCAACCGCGGCCTGAATCGATGCCGAATCGGTGACGTCCAAGGTCAGCGGCACAATCCGCTCGTCGTCCCACTCACGCGGGTTGCGGGCTGAGGCATAGACCTTAGCCGCGCCACGGGCCAGGGCTTGATTAACAAAATGAGTTCCAATGCCGCCGTTGGCTCCGGTGACAAGAACAACTGCTCCCTTAAGTGAGGGCATGATTTTTCCTACTTTCTGAATCTAAGGAGTATTAGGCGTTCGCCAGGACGGGGTAATCGGTGTATCCGGACGCGCCGCCCGCATAGATGGTGGCAGGGTCCAGCTCGTTCATCGGAGCCTCGGCACGCAGACGCTCGACGACGTCGGGGTTGGCCAGTGCCATCCGCCCAACAGGAGCAATATCGGCAAAGCCGGCATCGATGTCGGCGGCGATCTGCTCGCGGGTGCGGCCATAGCGGACCACGAGAACCGCCGTCGGCCATACCTCACGGAAGGACTGCAACAACTCGTCGTCACCCACGTGGTGCAGGTGCAGATAAGCCAGGTTCAGGCCGGCCAGCTCGCCGACCAGGTGACGGTACTGCGCCCGCACATCGGCAACCTCACCTTCATTGATGCCACCCAACGGCATTGACGGGGACAGGCGGATGCCAACGCGGTCTGCGCCGATCTCCTGCGCCACGGCACGGGCCACCTCGATGACGAAGCGGGAGCGGTTCTCGATCGATCCACCATAGGAGTCGGTGCGATGGTTCGCGTTCGGGGAAAGGAACTGGTGCAGCAGGTACCCGTTGGCACCGTGAATCTCCACGCCGTCGGCGCCAGCCGCAATCGCAGACGCTGCGGCGTGAACAAAGTCGGCGATCGTGGTCTGAATGTCCTCGAGGCTCAGTTCGCGCGGCACCGGCGTGGGCTGCTGTCCGCTCGGGGTAGCAATGTCCACGCCGGGCGCAATGGCCGACGGCGCCACCGGCTGACGGTGGTGAGGGGTGTTGTCCGGGTGCGAGGTCCGGCCGGCGTGCATCAGCTGAAGGAACAACGATCCGCCACCTGCATGCACGGCATCGGCGACGTTCCGCCATCCCTCAATGTGCTCAGGGGTATAGATGCCGGGCGTGTTCATGTAGCCCTGCCCGCCGGCCGAGGGCTGGACACCTTCACTGATCAACAGCCCCAGAGAGGCGCGCTGACCGTAGTATTCGGCGACAAGATCGCCAGGAGTTCCGTCAGCATGAGCCCTGTTACGGGTCATCGGTGCCAGCGCGAGTCGGTGTGAAAGCTCCACACGGCCCAGAGTGAATGGTTGCCACAGAGAAGACAAAGTCATGGGGAAAATGTTCCTTCTAAATAGGGAGGGCACTGCGCCGGTGCTGCGATCCGCGAAGCTGGGAGCTCCGGGCCGTCATGGGAGAATGAGTTGGCCCATATCCGAGCCCACGTTGTACCGACTATACTCATAACTGAGCACAATCAGACTTTATTCCGGAAGGGACCATCGTGCCAGAAATTTCCCCGCCCCTCGGACGGCGTGAGCGGAACAAGCAAGCCAAAATGGACCGCATCGTGGCCGCTGCTGGCGAGCTCTTTTCCGAATATGGGGTCGACGATGTCACCACCCAGCAAATTGCCGACAAGGCCGACATCGGAGCAGGCACCCTGTTCCTTTATGCCAAGTCCAAGGGCGAGCTGCTCCTGATGGTGCAAAACTCCAGCTACGCCGATTCACTCGTGCGGGGCAGGACTGCCGCGGAGAAGACTCCCGACATACTTGAGGCCGTCATGGCGATTCTCACCGAAGTGGTCCACTGCAACCGCATCCAGGTGGACAACGGCCGGACCTACCTACGTGAAATGGTTTTTGGCGACCCGGAGGAACCCCACCGCCGCGAAGCGCTCGGTCTCTCCTTTCAGACAGAGGAGGCCGTCGCCGTCGTACTTCAACGAGATCAGCGCATCAATTCCGAGGAAGCCGCTACCCGGGCGCACGTCATCTCCGCCATCATGTTCCTGACCATGTCCGCCACGGGAAACGCCGCAAAGACCATCGAGGAACTGCTAGCGGATATCAGAACCCAGATCCAGGTCCTGCTGCCTACTGCCTGATCGCTACTTGCGAGCTAAAGCGTGGGCGACGGCGGCTATGTCCCGCGGCGTTGTTCGGCAGCATCCGCCAATAAGCCGGGCGCCAGCGTCCCTCCACGAGTCCGATAGTTCTGCGAGACTTTGAGCCTGGGCGCCCTCGACGCCGTCCGTCGCAGGGGCTGGCCCCCAGGTCTTGCTTGTCGGGTCATAGCTTTCGCCGGAATTTGGATACGCAATCAACGGCAGGTCGGTAGCCTTGGCCAGCGCGTCCAGGGCTGGTGAAACCAACTCCAATGGCACACAGTTCACTCCAATGGCCGCCACATGGGAATACTGTCCGCAGAGACGGGCGACGTCGGCCAAGGTTGTGCCGTCGCTAATATGACCGCCATCTCTGAGCGTGAACGAGAACCAAGACTCGACGCCGTACTCTTCCACGAGTTCCAACAAGGCCCTGGCTTCCGAAAGCGACGGCAGAGTTTCGCAGGCAAAGAGGTCCGCACCAGCATCTACCAATGCTGCGATTCTAGGCCTGTGAAAATCCTTGAACTCGTCGGCGCTGAGCACGTAGTCACCCCGATACTCGGAACCGTCAGCGAGAAAAGCTCCATAGGGACCCACCGAACCGGCAATCAGCATGGGCTTCGCACTGGGATTCTCAGCCAGGAACTCACGACGCGCTTCCTGCGCCAGCCGCACACTCAGGGCCACCAGCTCTAGGGCTTCTGCTTCAAGGATGCCCCGTTGCGCAAACCCCTGCGGCGTGGCCTGGTAACTCGCCGTGATGGCTATCTGGGCTCCGGCGGCAAAGTAGTCGCGATGAACCTGCTTGATCAATTCCGGCTGCTCCAGAAGAACTTTGGCTGACCACAGCGAATCTTCCAAGTCGCAACCGTGCGTTTCCAGTTCGGTGGCCAAGGCCCCATCCACTGTCAAATCAGCACCGGCAAGGAGCATACGAGAAAGCGGGTTAGTGAGAGGCATGGCTGTAGCTCCAGGTTTTTTTGACTCTTCGCCAAAGTTGTTCGTGATCTTTATAAGCAAGTTTTCATGCTTGTAATGATTATCACAGTGTGTCACTATGGCAGTCAAGCAATCCAGCGAGAACCTTAAGGAAGAGGTATCCCTATGAGTATTCAGATGAAGTCCGTTCGCAAGCTGCGCGTGCATTGGCCCATAGACTCAACGTCTTTCTCCCGGCTGGCGATGGGTGAGGCTGAAGCCATCCGGGAGGACGAAGGCATAGCAACACTCCTTCAGGCATTGGCCGAATCACCTGAATTGGGCGATTTTGGAAACTACCGGCATGTCTTCGAATCCGGTGTTGGCTTCGAAGGATTCACCGTGACGGCCGGGGCCAACCCCACCCTGGGTCAAGTGGGGCAGCGGACATTGTCGCCAACGTTTGTTTTTACAACGTACTTCGACGCCGCCCTCGATGACGCCGCTGTGGAATCCTTTATGAGTCGCATGATAGAAATCCACCCTTGGGAAGTGCCTGTCATCGAACTCTCTAGCCCCGTCACTATCTCCGGCAGCGTGCCTTCAGCGGCCCGCGCCGAGAAGGTCACATCATGAGTGAAGAGTCGACGAACAGGCTTTGGGATGGCCTCGGCCCCGTCCTCGCAGGCCGAACATTTACTGACTTGACGCATGCCTTCCATCCCGGACAACCGCATTTCCCGGCCTTCCCGGATGAGACCCGCGAGGCCTTGTTTGATCTCGAAAAGGGAGATGGATTCACCGCCCACCGCTATTCGATCGTGGGCCAGTGGGGCACGCATGTGGACCCTCCGTCGCACTTTATCCGCGGCGGACGGACCCTAGACCAGATACCCGTCGATGACATGGTCCTGCCCCTGGTGATACTGGACATCACCGAGCAAGTTCGCAGCAACGCCGATGCCTCTCCCACCATGGCCGACGTCGAAGCTTGGGAAAAGCGTAACGGCACCATCCCTGCGGGCTCGTTCGTGGCGTTGCGGACCGGCTGGAGCCAACGTTGGCCAGATGTGGAGGCCATGGCCAACAAGGACGACGAAGGCATCAGCCACACTCCAGGCTGGTCGCAATCGGTCCTCACTTTCCTTCTGGAGCATCGATCCGTTTCCGCGGTAGGCCATGAGCAGACCGACACAGATCCGGGCGGGGCTACCTCCCGCAATGATTTCAGCCTGGAAACGTACGTATTGAAGCAGAACCGATGGCAGATCGAGCTCCTGGCGAACCTGGCTGGTCTCCCGGAGACCGGTGCTGCCCTGATCGCAACATGGCCAAAGCCACTGCATGGCAGCGGCTTCCCGGCCCGGGTTTTTGCCATCCACTAGGATGCACCATTCCACGGCTAGAATCGGATTCATGCCAAAGACATCAAGTATGGGGCGTGGCATTCAGGCCCTCCTCGCCGTCGGTACTCGAAACGCCCAAGGCCTTCCTGGCGGAACGGTCGCCGACATAGCAGCCGATCTCGACAAGGACCGCAGCCAGGTTTCCCGAAGCCTGCGCGGCGCGCAATTGGAGGGTTTCCTTGACCGCTCAGATCAGCGGTCCTACACCTTGGACTGGTCACTGTTCACCGATGCCCAACTCCTCACCGACCAGCGCTTACAGGCCGACGGCGCAACAGCCTTGGAAGGCCTGGCGGGCGAGACGTCCGAAGGGTGTTTCTTGGGAGTGCTGAGCGGGGACAGCACGGTGACCATCGGAGAGCAGGTACCCGCCAGCAGCAATCTGATCGGCTCTTGGCTGGGCCGGCCATACCCTGCCTACTGCAGTGACGCCGGCCAAGCACTCTTATGGGAAGCCTCGGACGCCGAAGTCCGAACGGTTTTTCCTGCCGCGGCATTCGTCCGTCACGGCCCCAACACACCCATCGACGTCGAGGATTTTTTGGCACGCCGGAATGATGCGCGTGCACGTGGATACTCGATCGTCGACGAGGAAGCAGAACCCGGACTATATTCCTTGGCCGTACCGATCCGTGATTTCAAGGGTGAGGTGGTGGCTGCATTACAAATAGTGGGTCCAAAAACGCGCTTGGAACCCCGGACAGAGCACTGCGCCGCGGCTCTGACGAAGTGGGGAACGTGGCTAGAGTCCAGGCTTGGCTATTCACTTCCGCAGCAATAACACCAGCCAGGCATGACTCTGCAGGGCCTCTTGCTCTAGTTGGCGTAAGAGGTGAGCCGTTCGGCAGCATTGATCAAGGCCTTCGCGATCTTTTTCTCCTTGGAACGAACCTCGGCGCGGTCACCTAGGACGCTGATCGCGGCCAGGATATTGCCGTTCGGGGTCCGGATGGGAACGGCAAGTTCGTAGACGCCATGCTCGAACTCCTCGGCGGCCACAACAAAGCCGCGCGATCTGTCGCGTTCCATGAGTTCGTTGACTTCCGACGGCGCATGAGCGGCACTCGGACCGCCGACGCCGATGAAGTTGACGTCAGTGAGCAAGGATTCCAGGGCGTCCTCGCTGTGCTCCCACAAGAGCGCCCGGCCCGATCCGGTACACCAGACGGGGGTCACCATGCCGGGCTTCACGAAACTTCCTGGCAGTCCCTCGTTGGTGGATGATCGCAGGAGAATGACGCGGCAGCCGTCCCGGACCGAAACTCTACCTTTGAGACCAAACTGGGCCACAAGGGCTTCCAACTCGGTTCGGGTTTCGCGGATCCAGCCGGAGTTGAGCGAGGACGCCAAGGTGAAGAAGCGGGAACCGGTCCGAAATGGGCCCTTATCAACACGTTCCAACAGTCCCAGATCGCACAATTCGCGCGTCAGCCGAGACACTCTACTTTGCTCCATTCCCAACTCTGAGGCGAGCTGCGAAACACCAAGGAGCTGCCGTCCCCACTTTTCCCGGTCCGCAACGAGCCGCACAATTCTAAGACCCTGGGACATGGACGATGATTCTGAGGAAATTTCCACTCTTCATGCTCCTTCCGTCCGGTTAGCCCAGCCTATTCTGACATGCTCTTCGCGGTGGTCAGGAAGCGGTGGCCACCGGCCCACACTGTGTAGAGGTCCGCCAGGATTGCAAAGTTGGCCTTTTCCAGTTCGGCGGGTGTGATTTCGTCGTTTCCTTGCCGACCAAAAAGTACCACTTCGTCCCCCGGAGATACACCGGCCAGGTCTGTAACGTCCACCATCATGGAGTTCATGGAAACCAGGTCCACGATGGCGGCACGGTTGCCGTGGATGAGCACATCACCACCAACTGCCAGTGCTCGCCGGTAGCCATCGCCGTAGCCTACAGTCACTGACGCCAGCAGAGAGTCTCGTGTCAGGACATGCGACTGGCCGTATCCCACGTTGCTGCCAGCCGCATAACTATTGACCGAGGCCACCCGCGCCTTGAAGGTCAGGCACCGCCGAAACGCCCCCACCAAGGGATCCGAATCTCCGTAGATGACCGCACCAGTGCGAACCATATCCAGCCAGGATCCGGGGACATGCTGCGCGGCATAGGAATTTGCGCAATGAAGCAGAACATCCTCCCGGCGCGTCCCAGTGAGCCGCAGCAGGGTCATGGCTTGGCCTTGAAAACGCAGGATGGCTTGCTCTATGTGCTGTACATCATCACGGGGGAAATGAGTCATAATTCCAGCCAGTTCAAGTCCCGGTTGGCTGATGATTTCCACCGCGCAGGCCTGGCCCGACGCCGTCGAAACATCCAGGCTGTGCCTACTGATACCGGATGCATTGATGTCCAGATGGATCTTGATTGCTCTTCCCGACGTGGCAGCGATGTCCTGTATCGCCCATGCACTCTGCGGGTCGGCAACAAGCTCTTCGATGTCATGCTCCAGCCCCGCTTCAACCTCTTGCGGAGCGGCGGCCCGGACGCGCATAATCCGGCCTTTGTGGCCGCAGCGGCGGGCGATGGCTGCTTCCTCATTACTTCCTACGCCTATGAACGGAACTTCCAACCGCACCAGCGATGGCATGAGCAGCTTAGCCCCGTGGCCATATGCGTCAGATTTGACCACTGCACAGAGGAGCGCCTGACCTTCAAGCATGGAAAGGACATCGCGGACATTCGATTCGAAGGCGTCTGAATCAATCTCCAGCCACGTGCCGACGTTCTGGATCGAGGTACTTACATCTGTCAAAAGCTGTTGTGGATTCATATCTTGTCATTCGTTAAGCAGCCTCGCGCCTGGGCCAGCAAAGCCCCAGGCGCGAGGCTGGGTAAGTGATATGGAGGGGCGTGCTATGCCTTTTCGCTTGTTCGTGCCTTGCGGCCGTACTTGAAGTAGAAGAAGGCGTAGCAGGCTCCCACGAAGGGAATTCCGAAGTAGAGTGCCGCTATTTGATTCGGGTCAAAGGCAATGCCAATGAGGGAAATCAGGCATAGGGAGAACGCCAAGATCGGAACCAATGGAAAGAACGGCGCCCGGTAAGGAAGCTCGGCAACGTTGCCACCGTTCCTAACAAAGGCCCTGCGATGGAAGAAATGCGATGCCGTGATGGACATCCAAACACCGACGACGGCGAAACCGGACACTGAGACCAGAACCAGGTACACCGTTTCAGGAGCGACCACGCTACTGATCAGAGAGGCAAGGCCACCAAGCATGCTGACGGAGAGCGCAACCAACGGGATTCCTCGTCGGGTCAACTTCTTCAATTTGCGCGGAGCATGCCCCTCATCGGCGAGTGAGTAAAGCATCCTGGCACATGAGAAGAGTCCGCTATTGCCGGCTGATAAGAGGGCCGTGATGATGACGAAGTTCATGATGTCGGCAGCATAAGGAATGCCGATGGATGAAAAGACCGTGACGAATGGGCTCTCATCCAGTCCCGTCTGCTCGAAGGGAACGGTTGCGGCGATAACTGCAATGGCTCCAACAAAGAAGATCAGCAGGCGTATAACGGTGCTTCGCATGGCCTTCGGGATATTGGTGGCTGGGTCCGAAGTTTCGCCCGCCGCAACGCCAATAAGCTCCGATCCCGAGAACGCGTAGAACACCGCTAAAGCTGTGACCAGGACGCCGGTGAAGCCGTTCGGGAAAAGACCGCCACTGGTAGCGAAGTTCTCAAACAAGAATGGATGATCACCGCCGCTGGCGAGTGGGTGGAAGCCAAACAATGCCGCGCCGCCTAAGACGATGAGGGCAATGATCGCAGCGACTTTGATGATCGCGAACCAGAATTCTGACTCGCCAAAGAACTTTGAGGAGATTGCATTGAGACCGAACAGGAGGGCGGCAAAAATTATGCACCAGACCCAGACGTCAATGTCTGGAAACCAGCGGCGCATGAGCAGCCCAGAGGCTGTGAACTCGGATCCAATTGCCACAGCCCAGCAGAGCCAATAGAGCCACGCGGTTGCAAATCCGGTTGCGGGCCCAATTGATCTCGCTGCGTAAATGTGGAACGCACCCGAGACCGGATAGGCGATGGCAAGCTCACCTAAGCAGGTCATCACCAGGTAGACCACAAAGGAGCCTATGAGATAGGCGATGACGGCACCGAGCGGCCCGGCTTGGGAAATGGTGTACCCGGAACTGAGGAACAGCCCCGATCCGATCACCCCACCCATAGCGATCATGACCAAATGCCGAGCACCCATGGACCGGCGAAGCCCGTTTTCGGCCGGCGGCGACGATGCCTGCGGGGGTTCTAGTACGACGCGTGCTGATGGTTCCATGGTGTCTCCCAAGTGTAATCAGGTCCAAAACTAAAGAAGTCGTGTAGTGCCCCGGGTTGAGCGACCACAATATGGTTCGGCTACGCGACGGGATAGTGATGAAGGTAACACAAAAGTACCCCATTGGTCATTAAGAACATTTAATCATGCGCATGCTGCACAAGGACGATTTGTTGCGATGCATGTCAGATCGGCATCGGGATGGTCAGATTGCCCTGCCCTTCGGTCACAATCACATACTCCAACTGACGCCGAATGCAATCAAGCTTGGATAACCGAGCTAGTTGATTACTTGAAGGAGCATCATGACCACCTATGACATTGCGTTGATCGGCTTTGGCGGCGTCAACAGGACCTTGGCCGAACTTATCGCCACACGCGGTGAGCTGCTGCAAACCGAGTTGGGCTTTGGTTTGAGGGTCGTTGCCATCACCGACCTTCGGCTTGGCTCCCTCCTCCAGCCGCAAGGCATCGACCTAGGTATGGCGCTCAATCTTGGCAACAGCGACGAAACCTTCGCCGACCACGGCGGATCCGCAGATACCAACAATGAAACTGTCATTCGTACCAGCACCGCGGAGATTATCTGCGAGGCCACCTTTACCAACCCCCTCGACGGCGAGCCAGCCGTGTCCCACGTGCAGTGGGCGCTCGAATCGGGCAAGAGTGTCTGCACAACGAACAAGGGCCCGGTTGCCCTTCGTGGCGCGGAACTTTCAGCTTTGGCGAGGCAGAACGGTGTCCGCTTCGAGTTCGAAGGTGCTGTCATGAGCGGCACACCAGTAATCCGCTTGGCAAAGACCGTGCTGGAAGGATTGAAACTCAACGGCTTCGAAGGAATCCTCAACGGCACCAGCAATTACGTTCTAGGGCGGATGGAAGCCGGCCTAGGCTTCGAGGCGGCCATCAAAGAAGCTCAAGACCTAGGGTATGCCGAGGCCGATCCAGCCGCAGATATCGAAGGCTTCGACGTGCAGCTCAAGGTCCTGATCCTTGCGAATGAACTTCTCAATGCCGGCATCGAACTCAAGGACGTTCAGCGACAAGGAATCTCGTCAGTGACCCCGACTGACATTCAGAAGGCAGCCTTGGAAGGGCGACGCTGGAAGCTGGTTGGTTCCGCGCGCAGGAACCCTGATGGGACAGTCTCGGCCGGAGTGGCTCCCGTTGCCCTCCCCTTGGATCACGGACTGGCGGGAATCTCGGCAGCCACGAACGCCGTGTCATTCGACACCGATCTTCTTGGCCCCGTCACCGTGTCTGGCCCGGGGGCTGGTCGAATTGAGACAGCTTACGCATTGCTTTCCGACATCATTGCCATCCACGCCGCAAGGACGGCGGTGGGTGCCGATGTCTGAATCCACTCTCTGCCCACCACAAACCACGCTCCCCCAGTTCCGGATGGTGACGAGCCCCTACGATGGCAGAGTTGTCGGAACAGTTGCGCTGACCGAGGCCACTGCCGGCGAGGCCATCTTGGAAACTGCCCGATCCGGCGCCAGGAAGGCGCGGTCATTATCTCGAAACTCGCGTGGCAGGATCCTGGACGGAGCCGCAACGGACATCGAGCACCGCAGCGAGGAGTTTGCCCGCACCATTGTGGCCGAGTCCGGCAAGACCATTCGCCAAGCCAGGAAGGAAGTCCTGCGCGCGGTCAACACCTTGCGGCTCTCCGCAGCAGAAGCCCGGCGAAATGCCGGCGAGGTCATCCCGTTTGACTCTTATGAGGGTTCCGAAGATCGGACAGGCTGGTACTCCCGCGAGCCGCTGGGCATCATTGCAGCAATCACGCCCTTCAATGACCCCCTTAACTTAGTGGCACACAAAATTGGGCCGGCAATCGCCGGTGGCAACGCGGTCATCCTCAAGCCTTCTGCCCTGACACCCCTGTCCGCCCAGTTACTCACGGATGCCCTCGTAGACGCCGGGCTCCCCTCGGAGGTTCTCACAATCGTGCATGGCGATCGGGAGGTGGCCCAATCCATCATCCGCTCACGCGATGTTCGCATGGTGTCATTCACCGGTGGTTTCTCTACCGGCGAGAGTATCGCCCGGACGGCCGGCCTGAAAAAACTCTCCATGGATCTTGGCGGGAATGCGCCGGTTATCGTGATGAGCGATGCTGACCTTGACGACGCCGTCGAATCCTGTGTTTCAGGGGCGTTCTGGGCGGCCGGACAAAATTGTGTGGGCGTGCAGCGGATTCTTGTTGCCGAGCCGCTGTACATCGAGTTTCGTCGCCGATTCCTGGCGGCCACGGCACGTTTGCTCGCGGGGGATCCCTCCGATGAGCGAACCGATGTTGGGCCCATGATCAGCCAGACTGCGTTGCATGAACTTCGAGCGAAATTGAATGAAGCAATCGACGCCGGCGCCGTATTGCTGGCCGGAAACGAAATTGATGGCAATGTGCTTTATCCAACGGTTCTGGAGGATGTCCCTGCCACAAGCAGGCTGTGGACGGAAGAAGCCTTCGGCCCCATTGTCATGCTGCAGGCTTTCAATACTTTTGACGAGGCCATCGACATTGCAAATGCCATCGAATTCAGCCTTCATGCAGGCATATTCACCAATTCCCTGAGCCAAGCTATGCAAGCCTCTCGCCGCCTCGAGGCAGGCGGCGTGATGATCAATGATTCCTCGGACTACCGTTTCGATGGCATGCCATTCGGAGGATCCAAATACGGCAGCATGGGCCGGGAGGGCGTCCATTTTGCCTATGAAGAGATGACTCAGCCGAAGGTTATCTGCATCAAGGACTAAGGAATTCGTAAAAGGGGCTGGCAGATGAACCAGCCCCTTTTTCGAACTTTCACGACCCAACCGCATCCAACATGCCCCTTCATCGATTTTTTGCATAACGAATGGAACCCATGTCCACCCGCATCGAGACTGATTCGCTCGGCAGTATTGCCGTCCCAAGTACCGTCTACTGGGGCGCGCACACGGCCCGAGCGTTGGAAAATTTCGCCCTCAGTGGCATTCCGGTATCAAGCCACCCTCACCTAGTTCGAGCCTTGGCCATGGTCAAGAGCGCCGCCGCGCAGGCGAACGGCCAGCTAGGGACCCTCACACCCCGGCAGTCATGGGCAATCCAAGAATCCTGCCAAGAAATCCAGGACGGCCAGCACCACGAGCAGTTCTGTGTTGATGTCATCCAAGGCGGTGCCGGAACCAGCACCAACATGAACGCCAATGAAGTGATTGCGAACCTTGCCTTGGAAAAACTGGGCCATAGTCGCGGCGAGTACCAGCATCTGCACCCCATTGACCATGTCAACCGGTGCCAATCAACCAACGACACCTATCCGACCGCGATAAAAATTGCCTTGATTCACGCCGTGACCGGGCTGAACAGTGAACTTGGCAAGCTGGCCGAATCTGCCAGATGCAAGGGGACGGAATTCGCCGTCGTCGTAAAGATGGGCAGGACACAGCTTCAAGACGCCGTACCGATGACGCTCGGACAGGAATTTAACGCCTATGCCGCAACCCTGGAGGAAGACCGCACAAGACTCATGGAGTCCGCAACGCTTATGCGCGAATGCAGTCTGGGTGCAACCGCCGTCGGCACCGGGATCACCGCAGAACCGGGATATCAGCACCTGGTGCTGCGAGCATTGTCGGCGACTTCTGGTGTAGATGTTGTTCCCGCACTTGATCTCATCGAGGCAACCTCGGATGTTGGGGTCTTCATGCACCTGTCCGGCATGCTGAAACGAACTGCCATCAAGCTGTCCAAGATCAGCAGTGATCTGCGGCTGCTGTCCAGTGGTCCGCAGAACGGCTTTGGTGAGATCATCTTGCCACCGCGGCAGGCAGGTTCATCCATCATGCCCGGGAAAATAAACCCAGTTATCCCAGAAGCCATGAATCAGATTGCATTTGCCGTGGCCGGGGCGGACACCACGGTCACGATGGCGGCAGATAACGGTCAGCTCCAACTCAATGCCTTCGAGCCCGTCATTGCTCATGTGCTACTTCAGAGCATCTCGTGGCTCGAAAAGGGGGTCCGCGCTCTTCGCACGCATTGCATGGATGGGATTGAAGCGAATACGGAGCTGCTGGCCCGTCAGACGGCGGCCTCGGTAGGTTTGGCAACCGCATTGATTCCGGCCATCGGCTACGCGGCTGCAGCAGCGGTTGCCAATGAGGCTCTCCGGACCGGATCGTCGATCATTGATATCGTCACCAGCCGGGACCTCCTGAGCAAGGCTGAGACTCAGGCCCTCCTTGAATCGGCAACACTGCCGGTTCACGCCGCTGTTGCACCCGCGGAACGTTGACTCAGTGGGCCTCGGCGACGGCTGCTGCGTCTCGGCGAATTACGCTGGAAAGCGTCAGGGCAGTCACCGTATTTGTTACCCCGGGAAGCGCTGCAACCTGCTCCCAAATCTCCTGAATTCTCTCCAATGTCCGGGCTTCAACCCGCAGCAAAAGATCGAAGTCGCCGCTGACAACATCGCACAAAACCACTTCAGGTATCGACCGCAGTGCGCTGATGACATCCGCGCCACGCACTCTGTCTTTCCGGTACACCATGAGGAACGCCGACACGGGGCTTTGACCCGAGGGCCCGGTGACAACTGTGTACCCCTGGATGTGGCCGTGCCGCTCCATCCGGTCGATCCGTTGCCGAACTGCATTGCGGGAAAGGAGCACTTTCGTGGCCAGCTCAGAGTGGCTAATGCGCGCATTCTTCGAGAGCTCCGCAAAGATCTTCTGGTCTATCTGGTCAAGACTCGCTCGCTCCATGTTCGCCGTTCACCTCAATTGATCCCTTGGCGCAAGCCGATTTAAGCCACTCTCAAGACAGAAAGTTTTCAAGATAATGATACTTCCAGATCAAATCCATCCGGATCTCATCGACATAACGTGCGTCCTGTTCGACATGGACGGAACACTCCTGGATTCAGCTCCCGGAGTTACCTCTAGTGCTGCAGAAGCTCTGACTGCTGTAGGCGCCCCGGTTCCATCCCTCAGTGAGCTACGCAAGTTCGTAGGTCCGCCGATGATCGAATCATTCAGGACTGTCTCAGGTCTGGACGATGAAACGGCAAGGCACGCCCTCCAACACTATCGCCGAGCCTATGCTGATCACGGCGCCATACAGTCCGAGGTTTACGACGGAATCATTCCATTGCTGGATCAGCTATATGGCGCCGGGATCCCCCTGGCTATAGCCACATCAAAGGTGGAGGATCAGGCCGAACGCCTCGCAAAACACTTTGATCTCGGCGGCTACTTTGTCAACATTTGCGGAGCCTCGGATGAGCTTGGGCGAGCAGATAAGACCGATGTCATTGCAGAACTCTTGCAGCGTCTTGCTGCGCAGGGCATCGACGTCTCCAATCCCGTAATGATTGGGGACCGTGAATATGATGTCAGGGGTGCAGCCGCCCACGGCATCCCTTCGATATTCGTAACGTGGGGATACGGACACCCGGAAGAATCCGCGGGCGCCGCGGCTATTGCATCCTCACCGGAGGCGCTGCTGCCGCTGATCTTGAACCCCAGCCGGAACCGAAATCATGCCGTACTCCTCTGACGTATGAATCATTTGTTGCCAAGGACGAGCCCTGTTCCCTACCGGAACGCGGCGATCCCCGTCAGCTTCTGCCCCAGGATCAGGAGGTGGACCTCATCCGTCCCCTCATAGGTGCGCACGGATTCCAGGTTGTTCGCGTGGCGAAGCGGTGAGTAGTCCAGGGTGATGCCATTGCCGCCAAGAATGGTTCGCGCCTCCCGGCAAATCTCGATGGCCTCTCGGCAATTGTTCAACTTGCCAACAGAAATCTGCTCCGGTGCCAGCGTGCCGGTGTCCTTCTTGCGGCCCAGGTGCAGGGCGAGCAGGAAGCCCTTGTTGATTTCCAAGGCCATGTTGACGAGTTTCTGCTGGGTGAGTTGATACCCGGCCAGTGGTTTGTCGAACTGCAAGCGGGTGCCCGAGTAGTCGAGGGCGGCTTCGAAAGCGTCGCGGGCTGCCCCCATGGCTCCCCAGATGATTCCGTAACGCGCCTCGTTCAAGCAGGAAAAGGGACCCTTGAGCCCAGTAACGTTCGGCAGTACGGCCGATCCGGGCAAACGAACGTCAACGAGTTCCACATCGCACTGGATGGAGGCGCGCATGGACAGTTTCGGCTCTATGGGAGTGGCCGTAAATCCCGGAGTCGCGGTCGGCACCACAAAACCGCGCACACCTTCATCGGTCTGGGCCCAGATAATGGCGACGTGGGCCACCGAGGCCAGGCCGATCCACCGTTTGCTGCCGTTGAGCACCCAGTCACCCTTGTCCCGACGCGCGAAAGTGGTCATGCTTCCCGGGTCCGAGCCCGCGCTCGGTTCGGTCAATCCGAAGCACCCAATCGCCTCACCAGCTGCCATGGCTGGCAGCCACTCCTGCTTCTGCTCCTCGGAACCGTGCTTGTAGATGGCGCTCATGGCTAGGGATCCTTGCACTGAGACAAACGTCCGCAGGCCGGAGTCCCCCGCTTCCAACTCTGCGGCGGCCAAACCATATTCCACAGCGGAACGGCCGGCGCAACCGTAACCGTCCAGGTGCATGCCGAGCAGGCCGAGCTTGGCCATTTCCGGGACGATTTCCAGCGGAAAGACGGCCTTTTCATACCAGCCGGCAATGTTTGGTTTGATCTCACTGTCCACGAATGACCGGACAGAATCGCGCAGTCCACGCTCTTCCGCTGAGAGCAGGGAATCAAAATCTATGAGGTCGCTGGGATCGGTCATCGTGGGGCCTTTCGAGGTGATGGTCTGGTTTTTCGGGGTGGGCAGCGGACGACGTCGGAACCTCCCGCCGTCGTCCGCTTGCGTTGGGCGGAACCCGCCTGATGCGTGGCTGCTCGCTTGGCTGGGTCTCTTGGTCAAGTGTCGCGCACAAATTGGCGAGCAAGCGGGAAAACACGTGACCCTCGGGGTGGCAACGGGCTACGTTTAGAAAACCAGGTCATACCCCAGCTGCCCAAGCACCATGAAAATAGGACAAGGAAATGTCATGACTGAGGCCTTTCTGATCGGCGGTGCGCGGACGCCCGTGGGCCGCTATGGCGGTTCCCTCTCTTCTGTGCGCCCCGACGACCTCGCGGCACTCACCGTGCGCGCCGCCGTCGAACGTGCAGGCATTGATCCGGCCACGGTGGATGAGGTGATCCTCGGCAACGCCAATGGTGCCGGTGAGGAGAATCGCAATGTGGCGCGGATGGCGTGGTTGTTGAATGGCTATCCGGACAGCGTTCCTGGGATTACCGTCAACCGGCTGTGCGCCTCGGGGTTATCGGCCATCATCATGGCGAGCCACATGATCAAGGCCGGTGCCGCGGACATTGTGGTTGCCGGCGGGGTGGAATCGATGAGCCGGGCTCCGTGGGTCATGGAGAAGCCTGACAAGGCCTTCGCCAAGCCCGGCGCCGTTTTCGACACCTCGATCGGCTGGCGTTTTACGAATCCCGCGTTCCTCGACGGCGAGCGCAGCCGCGGTGGCAAGGCCGCGTTCTCGATGCCGGAGACGGCAGAAGAAGTTGCCCGGGTTTACGGTATCTCGCGGGCTGACTGCGACGCCTTCGCCGCCCTGTCGCACGAACGCGCGTTGGCGGCGATTGCTGCGGGGAGGTTTGCCGCGGAGATCGTGCCCGTCAATGTCCAGGGGCGCAAGGGAGCCGTAACTGTGGTGGATACCGATGAGGGTCCTCGGCCCGGGACTACCGTGGACGTTCTTGCCGGACTCCGCCCGGTGGTCAAGAGTGGCTCCGTGGTGACGGCCGGCAATGCCTCAACACTTAATGACGGGGCATCGGCAATCATCGTCGCTTCCGAGGCCGCCATTAAGAAGTACGGCTTGACGCCGAGGGCTCGGATTCTGGAGGGCGGCTCGGCCGGAATGGCCCCGGAGCTCATGGGGATCGGCCCGGTGCCTGCAACGCGGAAGGTGTTGGAGCGCGCCGGGCTGGCTGTCGGTGACCTGGGCGCCGTCGAACTTAACGAGGCCTTCGCCTCACAGTCGCTGGCCGTCATGCGGGAGCTGAAGCTGGATGCGGGGATGGTGAATGCCGACGGCGGCGCTATCGCCCTCGGCCACCCGCTGGGTTCGTCTGGGTCTCGGCTGGTCGTGACCCTGCTGGGGCGGATGGAGCGCGAACTGGCCACCGGCGGGCGCAAACTCGGTCTGGCAACCATGTGCGTTGGCGTGGGCCAGGGAACGGCGCTCCTGCTGAAAGGTGTGTGATGACCACACGAAGGCCACTAGTCGTGAACAGCGATCAGTTCGGCGCCGGGTCCACATCAGCGACGTCGACCCGAACAAAATCTACATCCTCGTGCCGCACGTGCACGCCGCTAGCATCGACAAGGACAGCTCGCACACGCTCTTGGCCGTCCCGAGTCACGGGTCGCCTGTTCACCCCTGGCCCGCGAGGAACATTCGCGTCTCCCCACTGCTGCATGGCCACGAGGACCAGCTTGAGTTCATTGCCGGCCGCGGTCAGCTCGTAGGCATCGCGCGTCCGTTGGCCTTGTTCTTGATAGGGAACCTTCTCCAAGACGCCGTGCTCCACGAGTGTGTTTAGCCGCGTGCTGAGCACGTCGCTGGCGATGCCCAAGGAGTCCCGGAACTGCGCGAAGGTGCGCTTCCCGAAGAATGCCTCGCGGAGCAGGAGGAAGCTCCAGGAATCACTGAGAACGCCTAGTGACCTGGCGATACCGCATTGGCTGTCGAGTGCGTTCACGAGGGTTGCTGACTTACGAGGCATGTTCCAACCGTAGCTTGAATCTGCACAACCAATCCAGCAGCAATATTTGACCCGCTGTAGCATCGGTCCATCGGCAACACACCAGCAACCCGAATTGTTACAGCTGGGTTGCCATAACCAATTTAGCTTCGTTATGGTTGATCCAGCCCGTCCGGCCATGCGAATCGCTCTTGCCGCGCTAGCAAACAGTCCTGTTCCGAGAAACCAAAGGATAGCCCGTGACTCCACAGCCTGAGGTGCCGACGAACCGTTCGCGCACCATTCACTACCAAAGTCCGGAGCCGGACAAGAAGAAGCTGTTTGAGCGGACCGGACTCGAGCAGTTGCGCGCCCTCTCTGACGGGACCGTTGCGCCGCCACCCATTAGCAGCCACATCGGGCTGGAATTCGTTTCAGTCGCAGAGGGCGACGTCGTGATGACCGCGCAACCAGATGAATCGCACTACAACCCGATCGGCTCGATTCACGGCGGATTCTTTGCCACCGTCCTTGATTCGGTCTGCGGTTGCGCCGTGCACAGCACGCTGCCAGCAGGAGTGGGCTACACCAGCCTGGAGATCAAGGTGTCCTTCCTTCGGCCCATCACCGCGGAAACGGGAACCGTCACCGCCCACGGCTGGGTCACCCGCCGCGGCCGGAGCGCATCCTTCGTCGAGGCCGATATCCGCGACAGCCAGGGCCGTGTGCTGGCCACCGCATCAAGCACCTGCCTGATCATCCCCATGGGCCCCGCGCAGTGAGCCACCAAGTCCCAATCGAACGCCTACTGCCGGCGCGCAAACGAGGACAGTTAGGCAAGCGTGGCGCATTCCTCGCCGCCGCATCCGTGCTCGCCCTAGTGCTTTGGTCCTCCGGAGCCCCGAGCACGCTGTACCCCAGCTACGCCGAAAAATGGGATCTCGCCCCGGTGGTGATGACCAGCGTCTTCGCCACCTATCCCCTGGCCCTCATCGTGGTCTTGCCACTCTTCGGCAACCTCTCCGACGTATACGGTCGTCGTTGGGTCATGATCGGCGGCGTCGCCTTCATTGCACTCTCCACGCTACTGTTCGCGTTCGCACCAAACGTCGGGTTCCTGTTCGCCGGCAGGGCGCTGCAGGGCATTGGCTCCGGCCTGGCCATGGGAGCGGCAACCGTGTCGCTGATTGAGAACAATCCCCGGATCAGCCCACGCTTTGCCAGTACGACGGCGACAGTTGCCACAGCGACGGGGCTCACCTTGGCCCTCTTCGTCAGCGGACTGATGGCGCAATATGCGCCGCTGCCCTTGGTCCTGAGCTACCTCGTCTTGCTCGTGCTGGCTATCGCGGCGGCGGCAGCCCTGCTCATGACCCCGAGCGACCGGCCCGAGGTTCGGCAGCGTTGGCGCCCCCAGTCCCCCAAGGTTCCGCACGGAATCAGGATGAGTTTCGTGATCGCCACTTTGTCGGTGGCACTTGCCTATTCCGTGGGCGCGATCTTTCTTTCCCTTGGTGCCCACATGATCGCCCAGTTCGTCCAGACCGACAACCGGGCGGTGGTCGGTTCGCTCCTGGCCAGCTCATCTGTGGCAATCTGCCTTACCGCACTGCTGGCTGTACGAGTTCCAGCCCGTACCCAGGTGTGGGCCGGGGCCGTGCTGACGGTCATCAGTCTGGCCCTCATGGTTGGTGCAAGCACGTTTGGATCAAGCGCCCTGTTTCTGAGCTGGTGCCTGATAGGTGGCAGCGCCTATTCCCTGACCTTCACCGGCGGGCTGGGCCTCATCAACAGCGTCGCACCCGCACGCCACCGAGGGGCAACACTCTCGTTGCTCTACCTTGTCGCTTACCTTTTCCAGGCAGTGACGGCCATCGGAGTCGGGGCGCTGGCCACTTCGGGAACCCTGAGCACCGCCGTGATAGTCGCGGCCGCGACACTGGCCGGCCTCTGCCTACTCGTGGTTGTCCTACTCAAGATCTCGACTCGCGTTTCCTCGCAGGCTGCGAGCGCCGTCAACGCTTAGCGGCATCCGCATCGCCGCCCTCAAATCTATTGAAGGCCAAGGACTGCCGTGGCATGCTGAAATGAGTCACTTCGAGGAGGAATCATGCAACGGATCGTGCCCAACGTATGGTGTCAAGGCAACGCGGTGGAGGTCGGAGATTTCTACTCTGCGGTGCTTCCGCAGACGTCAGCCGAGACAACCATGAACTACCCAACAGAAGGCTTGTTGGACTTCCAACGCGATTTTGCCGGGCAACCCCTCGTCGTGGATGTGACCGTCAGCGGTTACCAGATCCGCCTCATCAATGCCGGGACCGAGTTCCGCCCCAACCCTGCCATCTCGTTCGTCCTGAACATGGATCCGCAAGTGTTCGACGGCGGCGAGGATGAGGCCCGCGCCCGCATCCAGAGCATCTGGGAGGCTTTCGCAGAGGGCGGTCAAGTGCGCATGGAGCTGGGCGAATATCCATTCAGCAAGTTCTACGGCTGGGTCGAAGACCGCTTCGGCGTGAACTGGCAGCTGATGTTGAGTGAGTCAACAGGAGAGCTACGGCCATTGGTGATTCCACAGTTCCTCTTCACCGGCCCCATTGCCCAGGCCCAGCAGGCCATCGAGCTCTACACCGGGCTTCTCGCGGATTCAGGCACCGGCATGGTCATGGCCCACCCGGACGAGGCCAACGGCATCATGTTCGCCGAATTCAAACTTGCCGGGCAGTGGTTCTCTGGCATGGATGGCGGCACCGATCACGAATTCACGTTCACACCAGGGCTGTCGCTCGAAGTTTCCTGTGCAGATCAGGACGAGATTGATCGCTTGTGGGAGGTACTCTCCAGCGTGCCCGAGGCCGAACAATGTGGCTGGGTGGTGGACCGCTTTGGCGTGAGCTGGCAAATCGTGCCGGAGAACATGGGCGAGCTCATGGAGCACCCGGGCGCCTTTGCTCGGATGCTGGAGATGAAGAAGCTCATCATCGCCGAGCTGTAACGCGCCGCCGCGTTATCTCGGCGGCCATGAACGTCCCCTCCTCGGCAGGCCGGCCCATAGATCGCGTTTCAGAAATCAACCCGTGCAACGATGCGAGTTCTGGTCACCCGCCAGATTGAGATCGACTCCTCTGCACCGCCGGTTCTGTCGCCTATTTTCGCCTTGCGACCGGCCCATTCCCGCAGCTGTTTACGAAACGTAATGCGTTATCGGTCACAGCACTTAGTGTTAAGCCTGCACTCAACGTAATCGTTTGCGTAAACCTACGAAGACGAGTTGGGCAAGCAGCAATCAACTATGGGAAAGGGATCCAGTGGCCACTATTCGCGATGTCGCCGAGCTTGCTGGCGTATCCCCGGCGACAGTTTCCCGAGTGGTCAATGGCCTCGTGGGCTACTCCGATGCAACTCGGCTCCGAGTCGAAGAAGCAGTCAAAAGTCTGAGCTACGAAACGGACTACTTTGCCCGAGGCCTAAAGATTCGGCAGACCTCGGTCATCGGGCTCCTTGCACCCATGGTTTCGGATGCACTGACTTCCCAGGTCATGCAGGGCGTGGAAATTGAGGCTCAGGAACGCGGCTACGCAGTGATGCTCGGCCGTACGGGCGCCAAGTCGGCCTACATCGCCGATTATCTGCGGACGTTGCGGACCTACCGGGCAGCCGGCGTCATCCTCATCTCCGCGGTGATCACGCCGGAGATCAGGCAATTGCTGGGGCCAACTGTGCCAGTCATCTCCGTCGCCATCAGCGACAAGTCCGGCTCACCCAGTGTTGCTATCAATGACGAGCAGGCAGCCTATGACGCAACCCGTCATCTGCTCCGGCTTGGTCACCGCCGGATAGGTCTACTGACTGGCAATCTGGCGTCCATCTACGTCGCCCAGCCACGCAAACGCGGCTACGAGCGAGCCATGACGGAAGCCGGCTGCAAGCCAGTGACAGCAACGGGCACCTTCTTCTACGAGAGCGGCGCCGCCTGCGTCGATGATCTCCTGAAGCAGGAACCAGGACTCACCGCATTCTTCGCGATGAGCGATGAAATGGGTGCCGCCGCCATCAACGAACTGCAGCGACGCGGATTCCGGGTACCGGAAGACGTGTCAGTTCTAGGCTTCGACAACATCTCCACCTCGCTCCATGTAAATCCCCAGCTGAGCACCATGGCCCAACCGCTCGAGGAAATGGGGCGGACGGCAGTGAAAAAGTTGCTCCGAGCCCGTGACATGGGCCCACAGATCATGGCCCACCGGCTGATTGAGCGCGGATCAACCGCACCAGTCAGTTCCGCAAGGCCAAGCCAAACGGCGTCAACGAACTAAACCCCACACACAAAAGCACACCACCGACAGTGATGTCGGCCGGTTTTCCGTGCCACAAAACAGTCATTCGCATCAACAAATTACCTA
The DNA here is from genome assembly GCF_049897845.1 of Arthrobacter sp. TWP1-1. Classification (NCBI taxonomy): domain Bacteria; kingdom Bacillati; phylum Actinomycetota; class Actinomycetes; order Micrococcales; family Micrococcaceae; genus Arthrobacter; species Arthrobacter sp. TWP1-1. The sequence goes on along the minus strand of NZ_JAFCXC010000010.1, from coordinate 89,170 downwards.
AATAACAAGGAGCAACACATGAGGCAGCGCCGCCACACCTGGCAAACTCTTCTCACCACCGCCGCAACACTGACCGTCACGGCATTGGCTCTCACCAGCTGCAGCGGCTCCACGACGGAAGTCAAAGACAAAGCGGCTGTCAGCGCCGATTCCTTCACGGGCAAGGGCCCCATCAACTACGTGTCCAACCGCGACGCCTCGGGCGCCGCAAATAAGGTCATCGACGAATGGAACGCCGCCCACCCGGAGGAGAAGGTGACGTTCATTGAACTGCCCGACTCCGCCGACCAGCAGCGTCAGCAACTCATTCAGAACGCCCAGATCAAGTCGGACACCTTCAGCGTGCTGAATCTCGACGTCGTCTGGACCTCCGAATTCGCCGCCAACAAGTGGATCATGCCGCTCCCGGCAGACTCCATCCCCACCGAGAAGATGATTCCGGCAACAGTCAACGCCGCTACGTACCGCGACGTCTTGGTTGGCGCTCCGTACTACACCGACGGCGCCCTCCTCTACTTCCGTTCGGATCTGCTCAAGGCCGCTGGCATTGCCGCTCCCCCGAAGACGTGGGCCGAGATGAAGACCGCCTGCGCCGCGATCCTCGCCCTCCCCGAAGCCGCAAAAATGTCTTGCTATGCCGGCCAGTTCGACAAGAATGAGGCCCTCACGGTCAACTTCTCAGAGGCCGTGGCCTCGGCCGGCGGCACAGTGGTCGATGCAGAGGGCAAGCCCACCCTCAACACCCCTGAAGCCAAGGTAGGTCTGAACCTGCTGGTTGATGGCTTCAAGGACGGCATGTTCCCCTCGGACGCCATCACGTTCCTCGAAGAGCAGGGTCGCCGCGCATTCCAGGACGGCGAAGTGGTCTTCATGCGCAACTGGCCCTTCCTTCACGCCTCGCTGAGCGCCACTGACGGATCCAGCAAGGTCGCTGGCAAGTTCGGCATCACCTCAATCCCCGGCGTCGACGGCCCCGGCGTTTCCACCCTTGGTGGTCGCAACCTGGCTATCTCGCCGTACACCGCCAACAAGGCCACGGCCTTGGAGTTCATCAAGTTCTTCACCAGCGAAGAGCAGTCGACCAAGCGCCTCGAGCTCAGCTCGCGTGCACCTGTGTACGCCTCCCTCTTCGCTGACCCCGCAGTTATTGCAAAGCGCCCCTTCTTCCCCACGCTGCTGACCTCACTGGAGAACGCCCAGCCGCGGCCCAAGGTAGTTCAGTATGGCGCCACCACCAAGGCCATTCAGGAAGAGGTCTACGCGGCCATCACCGGAGCGAAAGACACTGACACGGCCTTGGCTGATTTGCAGACAAAGCTCACCGAGCTGTCCAAGTAACTCAAGTAATTCAGACAGCTTCATAACGCAGCAGTTCTAACCACGCGCCTGGCCGGCCCGCCCTGCCGGCCAGGCGCACTGCAACTCCAGATAGGTTCCAGCATGACGATTACCACTGCCCCACCCGCCAGCCCACAGACGGGCAATCCACCAAAACACGGTCAAGCCAAGCGCCGCAAGCGCTCCCCCGGCGAAGGCCGCATGGCCGCGATGCTGCTCTCCCCCACCATTGTGGTGCTGGCCCTGGTCATCATGTATCCGTTACTCTCCGCCGTGCATCAGTCACTGTTTCGTGCGGAATCCGGTCTGGACGCAGACGGTTTCGTCTCGGAAGTGGACCAGTTCGTTGGCTTGGCCAACTATGTTGACATGTTCGTTGGGGAGTCCGGCAAGAAATTCCTGAACGCCTTCGCGAACACAACCTTCTTTACCGTCACCACGGTCTTCCTCGAAACTGTTCTTGGCCTCTGCCTGGCACTCGCCATGAACAGCGCCTTCCGGGGCCGGGCCTTCCTGCGCGCCAGCATTCTTGTGCCGTGGGCCGTCCCCACCGCCGTTTCCGGTCTGCTGTGGCGCTGGATTTTCCAGTCCGATGGCATTGCCAACACTCTGCTGGGCACCGAAATTCTCTGGACGGCTGAGGGCAACGCTTCAAAGCTCGCCGTCATCATCGCCGAAGTCTGGAAGACCGCACCGTTCATTGGCCTCTTGGTCTTGGCCGGTATGCAGGTCATCCCCGGCGAGGTTTATGAAGCCGCCAAGATCGACGGCGCGGGCTGGTGGCGCCAGCTCACTTCCATCACGCTTCCCATGGTCAAGCCCACCTTGTTGGTTGCCATCCTGTTCCGCATGCTCGATGCCCTGCGCATGTTTGATCTGCCCTTCATGCTGATTGGCCCAGGAAAGGACTCCGTGGAAACACTGTCCATGCTTGCCTGGGATGAATCCAACCAGCTTCGCTACGGACCCGCCGCTGCGTTCTCGGTGATGCTCTTTCTGTACGTCGCCGTTGTGGCCGTTGTGTTTGTAAAGGTACTGGGCGCTGACGTCACAGGAGCCAAGGAGCTGAAGCTGCTCTCCAAGAAGAACCGCGCCGGGGCGTCTCGCAGCAAGTTGAGCCAAACACCGGTGAACCCTGAACTGAAGAAGACTGAAGACAAGAAGACTGAGGCCAGCTCATGACCATCTCCGACCTCCGCAACGCAGCAAAGTCCTCTGGCGCCAACAGCGCCACCAGCCACGAACCGCCCTCGTTCAAGCCAAAGACCAAACGCACGTGGCGCTCCTACGGCGTCTATGCGGGACTCGCCGTCATCTTCATCTACTGCCTGGCCCCGTTCTACTGGATGCTGGTCTCGAGCCTGCGACGTACCTCGGACATCTTCGACAACACCCTGCTGCCGGCGCCGTTCTCGCTGGAGAACTACGCGAAGGTCTTCAGCGGGAGCACCATGTTTGGCCAAGCGCTGCTGAACTCCCTGATCGTGGCCGGTACCACCACGGTGTTCGCCTTGATTCTGGGTATCTTCGCGGCCTACGCCATTTCCCGTCTCAACTTCCGTTTCAAGTCCCTCATTCTCGGCGTCATCATCGCCACGTCCATGTTCCCCGGAATCTCCGTGGTGGTTCCACTGCTGCGACTCTTCACGGATATTGGCTGGATCAATAGCTACCAGGCCATGATCGTGCCCAACCTTTCCTTCGCCATCCCGCTGGCAGTCTGGAACCTCACCACCTTCATGAAGTCCCTCCCGTTCGATCTCGAGGAGGCCGCCATGATTGATGGTTGCACCAAGTGGCAGGCCTTCCGCCGCGTGCTGCTGCCCCTTGCCGCCCCGGGCGTCTTCACCACTGCGATCCTGACGTTCATCCATAGCTGGAACGAATTCATCATTGCGCTGTCCATGATCAACAACCCGAAATTCCAGACGGCCACTGTTGCGATCTCCAAGTTCACCGGCGCCACTGAATTCCAGGCTCCGTTCGGCGAGCAGATGGCTGCCGGCGTCATCGTGACCATCCCGCTCGTGATCATGGTGCTGCTCTTCCAGCGCCGCATCGTCGAGGGCCTCACCGCAGGAGCAAGCAAGTGACCCCGAACGCGCAAGTTAGCGCCGCGGCCGGAACTACAGCCGTGGCTACTGATGAATGGTGGAAGTCCTCCGTCATTTACCAGGTCTACCCCCGTTCCTTTGCCGACGGCGACGGCGACGGCGTGGGCGATCTCGCCGGGCTCATCACCCGGCTGCCGTATATCGCCACCCTCGGCGTAGACGGGATCTGGATGACTCCATTCCAGCCCTCTCCCCAGCTTGATCAGGGCTACGACGTGAGCGATTACTGCGGCGTTGACCCCCTCTTTGGCACCATGGAACAATTCGATGAACTGCTCCAGCTCGCCCATGAACTCGGCCTGCGCGTATTGCTCGACGTCGTCCCCAACCACTGCTCCTCGGAGCACCCGCTGTTCCAGGCCGCACTTGCCTCAAGCCCGGGTTCACCGGAACGGGACCTATTCCACTTCGTCCAAGGGCCAGCAGATATCGCGTCTGGCGGCACCGACCAGACTTCGGTGGGCACCGACGACGTCCCGCCGAACAACTGGCAAAGCGTGTTCGGTGGAAGGGCGTGGAGCCGTGCCGTGCCGGATTCACAAACGGACACCGACTGGTATCTGCACCTGTTCTCCGCGGGCCAGCCGGACTGGAACTGGCGCAATCCCGCCGTCGGGGACTACTTCGATGACGTGCTGCGATTCTGGTTCGACAAGGGCGTGGACGGACTGCGTATTGATGTGGCGCATGCCCTGTTCAAGGCCGAGGGACTGCCAGACACACCCGCCACGCTTGATCTGGTGGACGGGCTGCGGGCCAATCCGCAGGTTTCGGACCAGGAAGAAGTCCATGACGTCTACCGCAGGTGGCGTGCTCTGGCCGAAAGCTACCAGCCACACCGACTTCTGGTGGGTGAGGTCAATCTGGAACCAGCCCGGGCAGCCCGCTACACCCGTGCCGACGAGATGCAACAGACGTTTGCTTTTGCCTTCGTGAAGCTCAGTTGGGATGCCGCGGCGTGGGCGGCTGCTGGCAATGAACTCGAAGCGGCCCGCGAGCCCCAAGGTGCCGCGCCAACATGGGCGTTGGAGAATCATGACATCGTCCGGTCCGTCACGCGTTTTGGCGGTGGCGAACTCGGTAGCGACCGGTCGAGGGCGGCACTAGTCGCTCTGTTGGGCTTGCCGGGCCCGGCATACCTCTATCAGGGGCAGGAACTTGGACTACCTGAAGCCGATGTTCCCCTCGAGGCCCGGGTGGACCCCATGTGGACCCGGGGTGGAGTTTGCCGCGACGGGGCCCGGGTACCTCTCCCATGGACTGCCGATGCTGCTCAGAATCATGGATTCACGCTGGCTGGTTCAGGAACCCGGCCGGCCGCTGAACCGTGGCTGCCGATCCCCTCTGGTTGGGGCTCGCACGCCATTGACCTCCAACAGAGCGATGCCGAGTCATCACTGGCGTTGACCATCACTGCATTGGAACTGCGCCGCAAGCTGTTGGCCATGGACATTCTTGGCGCGGACGACGCCGGATCTTGGCGCGTGGAGGCGGGGAACCTGCTGATCTGCGAAAGAAACGCCGGCTTCTTCGTCGCCGTCGCGATGGGCACCGAAGCGGTGCAGCTGCCCGTGGGAACTGTGGTGCTCAGCGCCGCTCCCCTATTGAAGGACGGCTGGCTGCAACCGAACAATGCCGCGTGGGTGTTGCGAGGTGAAGAACGGGTCATTTGATAGGTGGGCCGGATCCGGTTTTTGGTGTTGCATTGGCCCCTCTCTGATGGGCCAATGCAACACCAAAATCCCGTCATTCGGGTCCTTTTCGGTGCCTGTCAGATTCCGATCGACGCCACCCGCGTGAGGACTCGAGTGCCGTTACGCAGTTGCCATTTACAGCTTTTTGGCTTCTGTTCCAGAGATACAGGGCCAACAACGAGGCTCTGCTGACCATCAAGACACCACCGGAATCAGGATCACAGTCAAGTCCTAGCTATTAGCGAGCTCACTAACGGCTGGTGGGATGTATTTGCGAAGATATTCGCGAAGGTGCGGGTCGCAGACATAGACGTACGTCCCCAGAATCCCCCGCGTCATTAGGACCGCGTAAATATTCGTGATGTAACGAAGGAGGTCATCGTCGCTGTACACGAGGCCTCGTTTTGGGTTGTTTTCCTTACCCTTCTTGTCGAAATAGTTGGCCCGGTCGACTTTTATGCGTTGTTCAACCGGATCGAAACGAAGGTCCGGCCCTATGATCACGCCCGCGTAGTTAAGGTCATAGCCTTGAATAGTATGAATAGAGCCGACTTCTTCAGTCGAAGTCGATGAGTTCACCCAGTCGGTTTGGGTCCGGTTCCAGCGAAGCTTGCACCCGTCAATTTCGATATCGAAAGCACTTGGGTCAGTCTTCGTTTTCCATTCCCACGCGTACCCAGCAACGAGTCTCGCAAGTTTACTTTTAGTTTCTCGCAGATCCAGGTTCATCTGCATGGCTTCGAGGCTGTCGAACAACCTGAAATCATAGTTGGTGAACTGCGTCAGTTCGGGCGGAGTTGGCGAAAGGAGACACCGCACGTAGTCGATATAATCGGCACCGCCTTGGACACGCATTTGTGAACGTAGTCTATAGAATCGTTCTTCACCCTTCGCCTTTTCAAGCAGGGAAGTCAATACGTGTTCGGGCAGATCTGCTGGTCTGACGCTCTGCGCCGAATCCACCAAAAAGATCTGATGGTCACTACATTTGAGGATCCAATTAAGTTGGGTGAGCTCTAAATCATCTTTTCCAAAAAGTTCCTCGTTGATTTCTCGGTACTTCTTGTTCTGAGGTCCCGACGGTTGGTTAGCGCGCTGGCTTAGTCGATGTGCTTCGTCCACAATCAGCAAGTCATACTTTTCGCCGTTATTTCCAAGTTCAAAGGGGCTAAGTACCATGAACGCTTCAAGGGCCGGCGTCTTCTTGAAGACCTTTTTGATCGAAGATCGCAATGATTGCTGGGGAATGACCAGACCGATCTTGAGATCGACGAGAAAATCACGGTTACCCTCTTGGAAGTAATCGGAAAAGATCGAGTCGCTGTCAAGATTCTCGCCATCAACTGAGGCGTTGATGTCCCTCAGTAGCTTCATGAGGTAAACGGCAACAATCGTCTTCCCTGTACCAGGATCCCCCTGTACGACGATGGTGCTTGATGTACCAATTTCAAGGGCCGAAAGCAGCCCGTCCAATATGTCGCTGACCGCAGCGGCTTGATCAGGGTTGAGCGCCTTGAACGGGGAAAACTTGAAAAGATCGCTGTTCTGTATCTGCGGGATACTCCGCTCAAACAATCCCTCGGCGCGAAGTTTTTCAAAAATTTCGTCGAATGATGCAGTGTATTGCTGGCGGTTGTAATAGTCAGAGTCTGTAACTCCGCCATTTCCGTTCACAACTTGGTAGCGGCCCTCGCCAGCAAACAATCGGATCAGAAAAGACTCTAGGTCGAGGCAAGCGGACTTGTTGAATGTTTCATCGATGACAAGATGCATCCTTTGCATGCCCGCTTTTGCATCTGATTTCAGGTGTTGACGCATGCGGGTAGACACACTTAGCGACTCGCCAACATACACTTCATTTGAATCATTGAGCGTGTAGACGACTGGCCAATTGGTGAATTGATTCCCGGCCCGGCTGAGGTCATCGATTCCGTCGGTTGTAAAGTTTCGCCGCTCGATCCTAAAGCTTGTCATATTTCGTGCTCCGCCCACGAGCTTTCTCGACAGGGTACTTAGTACGAGTCTCTTGCAGCTTCTTGGCCACGATTTCATCCGGATGGCGCCCTAGCGAGTCTGCAAGTAAGTATGCGTACGTCAGTACGTCAGCCAACTCCGCCTCAACTCGTTCCGCATCTGACTCATCATTCCACTGGAAGCATTCAAGCAGCTCGCCAGCCTCAATCGAGATTGATTTCGCCAAGTTTGCGCGGCTATGGAATTGGGCCCATTCACGTTCTGAGACGAACGCTCGCAGGGCAACAATCAGAGAATCATCAGACATGATTTCACCGTAGCATGCCCCACGGGACAGGCTCTCCCGGAGGATCCTTGATCCCGTATCACTCCTAGAAATAGCAATTTTGCGCTTTCCTGAGAAAATTGAAGGTTCAACAGGGAAGAGCCATGAAAGGAGAGTATTCAAGAAATATTCCCTCTTTGTCGACTCCCCGTGGTTCGTGGTGAATCATCCAGGACAACAATGGAATTCACCACGAACCACGGAGCGCCGGCAAAACTGCCACCATGCGTCCCGAATCAAAATGCAGCAAAATAGCTAGCCGACCACTCAGTTCAATCTGCAAGCGTGCGTCCATCGGGGCCTTGCAAAGTCGTTTCACACAGTTGGATGAAAATTTCAGTGTCAACACAGCTTGGCGTGGCAATACATAGCCGACGAACTAGTTGTTGGCACTGGAATAGAAGTCACTCAAGTTCGGGCTGACTTCAACCCAACCACCTAGTTTCTCAGCGATTCCTTCGGCCTCGAGTTCTGTCTTGTCATTTCCAGAAATCGCATAGTCCGACTTGGCAAGTTCGCTAGGGAAAACGGAAACCATCCAATTTTTGCCCATCGCCTGTGCGGACCCCTTGAATCGATCGACATTTGAGCTGAACCCTTCAGTCGTGTCGCCGACTACAGCTACCAGCTTTAGTATCGGTTTTACATCGCATTCAAGTACTTGTACGGTCAAGATTTCAGAGACCCTCTTCGTCGTGGGTTCGTTGCAGTCATCATCGGAAAGATAACTGTGGGAATCGATCACGTCCTGAAGTGAAACTAGGCTTTCCTCAACGGACGGTTGAGGTTTCGCAGGGGACGGCTCACTTGAGGAACAACCCGTTAGAAAAATCAGCCCCGCGGTGACCAGCGCCGCAACACTTCTCGTTTGTGTAGATAAAGACATTAAAACTCCCAATCGAATTGTACTCCAGCAGTTCATCTAACAGGGTTTGACGATCCAGGACCAAATTTCTATTAGCCTTTTCCGGAGTGAGCCCTCTCCTACTTCACGAATTCAAGATGACTCGTATGTTCTCACCTCATGCCTCACACGCCTGGCATCCAAGGTTTGTCTATCAGAATCAACCGACCAAACTGTGAAAAACAACTGACCGTGCCAGAAAACTAGCCTCTTTGGACTACTCTTGGTCCGAGCCTACGTATGGACACCAACGACGTTTTGACGGCCTTCGACCGCTACGGAGTGTTGTCGATGAGCGGAACCCACCCCTCAATTATGTCTTGGCCATCAACTACATTTCTGAGCGCTGTTTCAAACCTTCTAAGGATTGGCCGAAGATCACGGCTCATGCCAGAGTTAGCCTTTGCAGAATCGGCTGCACCTGCGATGGAGGCCATCGCCTCTCGCGAGGAGACAACCAACCCTTGAATGCCAGACACTGCCTCCAATTTCACAGTTTCATCTTCTTCAACCTTAGACTTCTCCAGAACAACTCTAATTATTGGATCAATTCGAAGTAATCCGGTCGAAAATTCTTTAGACATCTTCTCCATGACCTCAAGCGGAAGGGCAACGTCGCTTGCAAGTTTTCGTGCTAAAACAATTTTGGCAGCAAACGGGTTCGGCTTCTTATTCGCTTCGCTCATCTTCACGGAGACTTCACTAAAATGACCGCTAAAATCATTCATAGCCGCCTCGAAAGAGGAAAGAGTCTGTATCCACTCTTCTGTCGCTGGCTGAAAGTCAGCCATTAATTCGAGAAAGCCGGGGGCGTCTTCGTCCTCTTCGCCAGAATCGGGTTGACTATCCGAGACGGAGATGATCGCCCCCGGAATTATTTTAGAATCTACTGGTCCCGGTTTGATGCTTCTTACCCCGGAAGCGAGACTGACAGGGCGTGCTTCTAGGTCGCGAGTCAGTTGAACCAGACGGGTCGCAAGCTTATTTACACGTGTCCGATATTGTGACGATGCCTCGTCAAGAAGGCGTACATCATCCCATGGTTCAAACTGCATTCGAGCAGCGATATCTTTGAGCTCATCACTACTTCCTTCGCACAGTTCGAGGACCGGGGCGTATCGGATCGACAGCAGGAGTTCCTGTAGCCCCAATGACGTAGCCGAAGACACGAATTGGACCATTTCCTTCCTGCATTCTTCTCTCAAGAAGTACGTAGGAGTCAACACTGGAATGAAAAAAGTCGTGCTCTGCATTGCCTCGTCGAGCCTAGCCCGAAAATCCTGTCCCCATTGAATTTCTGCCGAGTCAACAAAGATTTCTATCGTCTCGCCAGTTAGAAATTCGAACTCTGAACGGATCAAGTCCGCCAGATGAGTTATGCGACCGCCCTCGCGTTCATTATCGGCATGGGCATAGCTCAGGAAGGCTTTCGCCGCAATTTCACTCATATATACACTATACGAGAGTCTGGCTTGTTGGGGTCCCTCCAATTGCATCGGTGCTGCGAATGTTGGAAAGGATAGAATGAAAATAACTCAATACTTTAGTGATTTATTTTCTTTTCAAACCGTCATTCTGCCCCTACCAAGGCTTGCGACAGCAGGTACAGGCGGTCGATAAGAGCTCCAATATTCGTCGGCATTTTGGGATCACCTCCAGCCAGTTGCCGCAGCGGTTGCAACCTCCACCGACAAGGTGGCTACCGCTGAAAATGCAGGTCGATGAGTGGAGAGCTAAAGGACGCCTAGCCGCCCCTATCAGGGCCAATCAAACCGGGTCGCGACAAGCTCGACCAGCGATACTTCCGGGCATTCTGGATGCCTATTGGACTTGAGTCGATGACCCCCGCTTGCGGAACAGCAGTCGATTTAGACCTGCCAATAGGTCGTTTGTGGCTTTTTCTGTACGACGGTATTACAACAATGCAAGATACTAAATAGTGGTCGTTGGGCCTTCAAATGGATGAGTTTTGTGTGACTCGGTCGGAACGACCGTCCGACTACGGCACACCCCCAAGCGCGTCCCGCTTCTACCCGGAAATCTGTGGGATGGGGTTCGAGTAGCTTCAGAAGAGCACTGACATGACGCTCAAGAAGACCGACGCCTGTTACGACTAGGCGAGGCTATTTTGTAGTTCGGCGAGAGAGGGCGGGTTGGCCCCTGGCCGCCGGACGGTGATGGCAGCCGCCGTGGTAGCCATCCGGCCCAGCGATTCCAGGACGGAAGGTGTCCAGCCGTTGGTACTTTTGGTGAGTAGCCCAAAGATCAGTGCGGCCATGTAGGAATCACCGGCACCGATGGTATCGGCAACGACAGACCGTACAGCGGGAACGTTGACGTCCGAGTCCGCTGTGAGCAACAGCGAGCCCTTGGCTCCAAGGGTCACTGCTGCCAGATCGGCACCGAGCGCGAGTATGTGCTGTACGGTCTCTTCAGGTGATTTGTGGGGGTAGAGCCATGCCGCGTCCTCATCGCTGAGTTTCACAACGTTTGTGAGAGGCACGAGCTCTTCGAAAATGGAGAGGGCCTCGTGGTGGCTACCGAGCAGATCCGCCCGGATGTTCGGGTCGTAGGTGACGGTACTGGTTCCAGCACATGCTTCCAAGATGGCCTTAACCTCTGCAGCTCCCGGGGCGAGAAAACTCGCAATCGAACCGGCATGGAGAAGCCTGGGCTGGTATGCGGCTGCAGCTGATCCCAAGTCCCAGGTGAGGTCAAAAGCGTAACCGGCAGATCCGTCGTCGGCCAGTGTTGCCGTGGCTGTTGATGTGGTGGCCATGGACTGCGATCCGGGCAGAAGCGTGACGCCGGCGCCCGCGAGGTGGTTTTGGATAGCGGTACCGTGAGCGTCGTTCCCGATGGCGGTGAGGAATCCGGTAGACATTCCGAGCCGTGCCAGGCCAAAGGCTACGTTGGCCGGCGAACCGCCAGGATGTTCGGAGATAACACCATTGGCATGAACTACGTCGATTAGCGCTTCACCGACCACAATTACGTCGAAAGCGTCGGAAGCTGCGGCAGAAGGATTCATCGTAAGTACTTTCAAGTTGCGGTCAGCGGGCGGAAGTTGAATTCATCGCCCGCCGGTGGTCGAGTGGGACACCCGCGGCGGAGCCCTTGCATAGGGATCCGCCGCAATGGTGCGATTTAGTGCAGGACGCCGAACTTCTTGCGTGTCAGGTTGTTCAGGAGGGAGGCACCGATGAGCAGCAGGCCGAGGGCGAGCAGCTGGAACTGGGTGCCTTCGTTGCCGGCGAACGCCAGCAGGATGCCATCATTGAGCCAAACGACGAGCAGGGTGGCTAGCAAGATCCCAGATACTCTGCCGATCCCGCCGGTGATGGCGACTCCACCGAGCACCGCGATGGTAATTGCGGGCAGGGCCAAGCCGTTTCCAGATACGCCCGCGTCCGGCCGCGCGGAGGCAAACTGGGCGACGATGACGATGGCCACGAGGCCGGAAATCAGTCCGGCGATCACGTAGGCCATCATTCGATTGGCGCGGGTGTCCACGCCCGCCCACTTGGCGGCGACGTCGTTTGTTCCGAGCGCGTACAGCCTGCGTCCGAACGTGGTTCGGTTCAGCAGCACCCAGGCGAGCAGGGCGGTGGGAATGAGGAAGGTAAAGATGCCCAGCGGCACATTTGGCAGGCTGTGGCCGATGCCGGGGATCTCCACAGACTGGGCTGCCGAGAAGAAGTCCTGAATCTGTACGGTACTAATGGGTTTTTGTCCGCTGACGACCAACGCCAGCGATTTGAACGCATAGAACGTGGCGAGCGTTGCGATCAATGGCGGGAATCCTATGTAAGCGACCAGGAATCCGTTGATGGCACCACAAACGGCTCCGGCGATGGCGGTAATCACCATGGCCGGGAAGAGCCCCAAATCCCAGATTCCATATGAGTAGCCAAAAACGATGCAGCAGAGTGACACGATGGCGCCTACGGAACGACTTGGAATTAGGGAAGAGGTCTGACCAAGGTTTGATTGACACCTCGTTAGGACAGCGGCCCTGACTCTCACGCACATATCGCGGTGCCAGCTAGGACCACTGTTGAGGTCAGAGTGCGGCGAAATAATTTTCGCCGCACTTCGATTCTGACTGTTATTCGCCAGATCCAGTCGTTACAACTGAGGGCGTGTGCTCTATGACAAGCGTGCTCCGGTGGTTTCCAGCGGCCACCAGCCGAGCGTTGTTTTCGTCGTTGCCTGTTGCACGCCTCTCGGCGATGGCAGCGTCGTTGTCGAAAATCAAGTGGCGGGCCGTGAGTCGACGCAGGCGCTCGTCCTGATCGAGCTCCACGAACCACGTCTCATCCAAGAGGCCGGCAACATTGTTCCACGGGGCTTCATCCAAAAGCAGATAGTTGCCCTCGGTGATAACAAGCCGAGTCTCAGGTGGGATTGGAACTGCACCGGCAATCGCGTCATTCAAGTCCCGTCGAAAGATCGGCGCATAGAACTCTTGAGTGGTTTGCGCCCGTATCTGAGTCAGCATCGCCACATAGCCGACACCGTCAAAAGTGTCCGGGGCTCCCTTTCGGTGCTCCAGTCCACGGGCCTCGAGCACCGATTGAGCCAGATGGTATCCGTCCATTGGCACGAGTGCGACCTGGCGCGGATAACGTGCAAGTAGGTGCTCAAGGAGCCATTCAGAGATGGTCGATTTACCGGCGCCAGGGGCGCCAGCGATACCAAGAATGGAACGCCCCGGGGCCTGGATAAGCGTCTCGGCCCGGGCAAGCAACGACTGCTGCCCACGGTCATCCCACCGCATATGCAAAGGAGCGTTCATCGTCGTTTTCCTAACTCTTGCCTGAACCAGAACGACTACCAACGAGAAGGCTGGGCCTGCTCTAGTCGACAGTTTGGGCTGAAATTTTGGCGGCCGGCTGAGGGGTCATTTTTATTGTCACAACCTCGACTGATGTTAGCTTGCCAAGGCGGCAACGGTATTCCTTGATCAACCATTATGCATAGGCATATTGGTGCAGTCTGATCTACCGATACGCCTATGGTGGAGCTCAACGGCGTCTCCACAGCTTGATATCCCAGGGGTACAACGACGGCGGGGCGCCCAGATTTCTCTGGACGCCCCGCCGTCGTACTTCATCAGCCGAGGCTGAAGGTACTGCGCTAGCCAGCTACACCGGCCAGGAGGAAGATGACCGCGGCGATGGCGAAGCCCATGACGCCGATCAGGGTTTCCATGACGGTCCAGGTCTTCAGAGTGGTCTTGACGTCCATGCCGAAGAAGCGGCCAACCAGCCAGAAGCCGGAGTCGTTGACGTGGGAGACCACCACGGAGCCGGCTGCCACGGCGATAACCAGGGCGGCAACCTGCATGCCGTTCACACCGGCGATGGCCACGGCCGGGGCGATGAGGCCAGCGGTGGTGGTCAGGGCAACGGTAGCGGAACCCTGTGCGATGCGCAGGATGGCGGCGATCAGGAAGCCCGCTAGGATCAGCGGAATGCCCAGGTCGCCCAGGACATCGGCCAGTGCCGCGCCGATGCCAGAGGCGCGGAGCACGCCACCGAACATGCCACCGGCACCGGTGATCAGGATGACCGAGCAAACCGGGCCCAGCGAGGATTCGAGCAGCTTCTCGATGGCGCCAGCGTTCTGGCCGCGGCGGGTGCCCAGGACAAACACGGCAACCAGAACGGCGATCAGCAGGGCAACCGGGGTTTCACCGATGGTGCGCAGGATCTGGAACCACTGCTCTTTTTTGACATCTTCGGACAGCACACCGGAGGACGCAAGGGTGTTCAGGCCAGTGTTGATGAAGATCAGGACCAGCGGCAGGAGCAACAGGCCAATGATGGTGCGGAAGCGCGGCGGGTGCGACTCGGCATCGGCGCTGGCCTGGCCCAGGATTGCCGGAACCGGGAGGACCAGCTTCTTGCCGGTCCACAGGCCGAACAGGTAGGCAGTGACATACCAAGTGGGGATGGCGGTGATGAGGCCGGCGATCAGGACCAGGCCGATGTTGGCATCAAAGAAGGCAGCGGCGGAAACCGGGCCCGGGTGCGGCGGCAGGAAGATGTGCATCACGGAGAAGGCACCGGCGGCGGGGAGGCCGTAACGCAGCACTCCCCCGCCCAAGCGGTGGGCCACGGCGAACACGACGGGCAACATAACTACCAGGCCGGCGTCGAAGAAGATGGGGAAGCCGAAGATCAAGGAGGCGAGGCCAAGGGCGAACGGGGCACGCTTTTCGCCGAACAGGCCGATCAGGTAGTCGGCCAGTACCTTGGCGCCACCGCTGGTCTCAACGATGCGGCCAAGCATAGCGCCCAAGCCTACGAGGAGAGCCACGGTGCCGAGGGTTGTACCGAACCCGTTGACCAACACGGGAACCACCTGGTTGGCGGGGATTCCGGTGGCGAATGCGGTGAGGAGGCTGATCACGATCAGGGCGACGAGTGCATGCATCCGAAGCTTGATGATTAGGAACAGCAATACGACGATCGATGCCGCCGCGATGATCAGCAGAGGTGCTGCGCCTAGCGTTTGGGTCCATCCTTCGATGACCATGGTTCTCCTTTGAACTGAACTACTTGAGGATTGGGGAAATACTAGACAAGCTTGGTGGCCGGGCTCAGCAGGAGCTGAGCTCAGCCTGAGCGGGAAGTGTGAGGCCAGCCAACACGGCGGCGACGATCTCCTCCGGGGAGTTGGAGATGTCTAGGCGAAGGCTGCCTGCGGCAAGTTCGTTGGCGGTCAGTGGTTCTAGGGTGGCCAGCTGGCTCGGCAGGAGCGTGGGCGGCATAAAGTGACCCTCGCGGCCCTGCATGCGCTCGCCAATCAACTCGGCGCCGCCGTCGAGGTGGATGAACAGGACACGGCCCTTTGCTTCGGAAAGCAGCGAACGGTAGCTCTGCTTGAGCGCGGAGCAGGTGAGCACGGTGCTCTTCTCGGCATCTGCTTGGGCGGTCATCCAGCCCTGGATTTCCCGCAGCCAGGGCCAGCGGTCCTCGTCCTGCAGGGGAATACCCTGGGTCATCTTGTCGATGTTGGACTGCGGGTGGAACTCGTCCGCTTCGGCACAGGCCCAGCCAAGGTGCTGGGAAAGAGCTGCCGCAATGGTGGACTTGCCGGAACCGGCAACGCCCATCACCACCAGGTGTGTGGCTGAATACTGCATGTTTTTACTCCAAAGAAGACGCCGTTGGCCGAGTGAAGAAAGTTTGTCGCGAACCTCACAACGAAGTGCGCTGAAAATAAGGTATCACCATTTCGGTCAATAGATACTACCTTTGAGTGTCACAAGTCATACCTTTGCAATTTTGTCGGTACGATCGAGGAGCGCGCAAGTGCAGAGGAGAGCAGGGAAAATGTCGAAGGCGACAGTACCAGACGCGGATGACGCGCACGACGGCGGGGCCTCCCCCGCCATGCACGAACGCGTTCTCGAGGCGGTTGGCTCCGCCATCGCTGCAGGGACCCTTCCCCCGGGCAGCCGGCTGACTCTTGAGGGTCTCCAGCAGGAGTACGGCGTTTCCCGCACCGTTTCGCGGGACACTGTGAAGGTCCTGGAGTCCATGAACCTGGTGTATTCGCGTCGACGAGTGGGCATCGTAGTCCAGGAGCGCAAGCTATGGAATGTCTTTGATCCCAAGCTGGTGCGCTGGCGTTTGGGCTCTGTCCGGCGCGATATTCAGTACAGCAGCCTCACAGAGCTGCGCATCGCCGTCGAGCCTATTGCTGCTGCCGGCGCTGCCCGCCGGGCGAGCGCCGAGGAACGGGCCAGGCTTGTTTTCCTGGCTGCAGAGCTACGGCGGCTGGGCGAAGCCGGCGAACTCGAGGCGTTCCTGACGGTGGACATCGAGTTCCATAGCCTGCTGCTCCGAAGCTGCGGCAATGAGATGTTCACGGCGCTCGAAGGCATGGTGGCCGAGGTGCTCACCAGCCGAACCAAGCAGGGCCTGATGCCTTTCAAACCGCGGAACGAAGCCTTGCAGGCCCATGAGGATGCTGCGGCGGCAGTGGCCCGCGGTGACGCTGTGATGGCGGAGGCCGCCGTCCACCACATCCTAGACGAAGTCCGGAACGCGATGGGGCTGCGCTGACTCCGCCCGTAATGGGCTTGCCAGGATGGCTTGCGTTACTTGAGCGGGCTAAATTTCAATGGCCAGCCTGCTGATCAAACCAACATGAAGTTCGAACTGGTAGCGGAGGGTGACTGTCCCGCCCGGGAAGTTCCCCTCCAGCCGGATCTGCACGACGGGATGAATCTCGTCGTCGACCATTTGTCCGGTACGCATGCTCGTAAAGGTGATCTCACTGGCGGCCTTCTGGAGCCATGCGCTGACCGCATCGATCCCCTCGTATGTATTCCCGTCGTCGATCACGGTCGCGTCCTGGCTGAAGGTGGCCGAGGCCTCGGCATATCGCTTCTCGTCATGGGCATCTAGGAAGGTGACCACCGGCGCGGGCAAGATCAAGGGGTCGTAGCGTGTGAAGGATTCGGTCATGGTGAACTCCATTTCATGGGGATAGCTTGTTGGCTCTTCAACGTAGATGACGTTTTTTGCGTTGAAGTGCTCATGTTTTCACTCTCCCCCTTCCCGTAAGGGGAGAGTCAAGTATCGGCTCATTCCGCCTAGCGGGCCGTGCGGAAGATGGGCCGCCCAATCTCCGTAATGGCTTCCGGCGTTTCCGGAGTGCGCTCGGTAATGTACGACTCCCGAAGTGGGCCGTCTACACCGATCTCGTGACGGGCAACGTAGCTCCCAAGTGCCGCATATACCTCGGCGACCGTTTCATCCCGCCCTTGGTGTCTAACCACTGCCAGATCCACGGCCGGCAGCATTTCGATCTGCGCAGGACCGGGGTAAGGGAGACCGGGGTGTGGGAGCCCGCCGTCGAACATTGAAAGCGGGAAGAAAAGCGCAACCTCACCCTTCTCGTGAAGAAACAGCTCTGTCTCCCAGATCCCACCACGCGGGCCCGCGGGCTGCAGATCAGTAGTTTCAATCACCGCGGTCAGTGTGTTCATGGCATTGCCGTACCAGACCCCTAGATCAGCGAATTTGATGATGTCGCGGACTACCACTGCAGGCGTGGGCGGAACACTGATGTGACGGACCTCGAGCTGATCCGCGGACGGTTGGAGAAGGTTTCTCAGAGAGGCTACGGCGGAGCGGGTTTCTTCAAGTTGGGCTTCCATCCTTTTCAGATGCATCCCGATCAGCTCGTTGCGGTCGGCAATGCTGGGCACCGCCAGTAACTCTCGAATTGTCTCGACCGACATGTCCAAGGCCCGAAAGTGACGGATGACCTGGGCCTGGTTGATTTGATCCGTGTCATAAAAGCGGTACCCATTCGAGGGGTCAACCCGAGCTGGATCGAGAAGGCCCACTTGGTGGTAAAAACGCAACGTTTTCGCGCTTAAGAGCGTTGCTCGTGAGAAGTCACCAATGGACATGCTGATCGCCATAAACCCATTATCAACCTTCCATATAGGGGAACCCCCAACGGGTGATCTGCGCCCCGGCCCGTAAAAGGTGCCTGGCCGTCCTCAATCAGTTCTCATCAAGCAGTGCCCATCAAAGCGGCCGACGGCGACGACCGTCAAGCCCGATACCGCCGAGATACTTAGGGATGGTGGGTTCAAGTTGAAAGCAGTTTCTGATCAATCGCGAGCGTCAGCTGGTTGAGTAACGAAAGATCGTTGTCCACAACCGACCAGAAGAATTGCGGCAGTCTGCTTAGCCACCGCTACGTGCCCGCAGGGGAACCGCCCTGTGGGTAATCGAGGCCTTAGAGTGGAAACTATGAGACTTAGTCCCCTACGCAGACGTGCCGCCCGCGGTCCCGTATCAGCTGTGCCATTGAACAACGTCGCCCAACAGGCAAATGGCAACCACCCCGATCCGTCATACACATTGGCGGAACCTGCCAGCCGTGTGGCGCTACTGTGGTCCAACCCGCTTGGACGCACTGCGATCCGGGCTGCTCAGCTGCTGCTCGTTTTGGCATTAGCCGGCGTGGCAGTCTTCGGGCTGTCTCAGGTTAGCCTCGCCGTGCTGCCACTTTTGATCGCATTGATTCTCTCCAGCTCTCTGTGGCCTCTGGTGCGGTTGGCGCGCAAGGTCATGTCCGCCATGCTCGCCGCTTGGACCGTGTTTCTGGGCTCTTTGGTGGTCATCGGCGGCGTGGGTGCGGGGATAGTCTTCGCCGTTCGAGCTGAGTGGTCCGGCCTAGTTGACCAAGCGGCCCAGGGTTTTCAACAGTTGCAAGGCCTGGTGAAAGACCTGCCGCTGCAGATTAGCCAGCAACAGATTGACGACGGCGTGACTGCCGTGACGGATTTCCTCACCAGCAGCAAATTTGGCGCTGGCGCCCTGACCGGGCTGTCCGCCGCCGGAAACTTCTTCACCGGGCTGGTTCTGCTGTTAGTGATCTTGTTCTTCTTCCTCAAAGACGGCGACAAGATCTGGGCATTCTTCCTTTCATGGATACCCGGCCGCCACGAGGCCAAGTGGCGGGCCAGCGGCACACGCACCGTTGAAACGCTGGGAGGTTACATCCGCGGCACGGCCATCATCGCCCTCGTTGACGCCGCGGGCATCGGCATAGCTCTATGGATCCTGCAGGTACCACTAGCACTTCCGCTTGCGGTCATCGTCTTCATTACCTCGTTCATCCCGATGGTCGGCTCAACGTTCGCCGGCATCATTGCCACGCTCGTAGCGTTAGTGGCCAACGGCCCAGTTGTCGCACTGATCGTGCTCGGTGTGGTCATCCTGGTGAATCAGCTTGAGGGCAACTTCCTGCAGCCCGTCGTGATGGCACAAGCCCTGAACCTGCATGCCCTGGTCATCCTGCTGGCACTGACAATAGGTACCGTTGTGGCCGGCCTTGTGGGCGCCGCGCTTTCCGTGCCTTTGACCGCCGTCGCGTGGGCCATAGTCAAGATCTGGACCGGCCGTGACACCGAGGCGATCCCGACGCGAACCAAGCACTAGCGCGCCACGATCCACCGGTAATTTGCTTCCAGTTGCCGGCTGCAAGTGCATTGACGTTAGGCCCATCTACACCGAGATCTCAGGTTCCAAACCTGTGATGCGGCCATGGGACTCGAAACTTAGTTACGCCCGTGTTGGGACGATTTCGGCGCTGATCCACACTACGCACCGTGATGGCTCGGTAGTCGGCTCCGTTCTGTCTAGCGAGAACCGCAAGGTTTTCCCTGAAGTGTGCGTGTTCATGCCACGCGGCATCACTCCGCGAACCGGCCCCAGATGGGCCTCCTGACCGCCGGGATTGTTGCGCGCCGCAGTGGAATGACGGTGGGCAGTCTCTTTGTCTGACGACGTGATGTGCCGAGCCTGGACATCGCCAAAGGACGCCTCAGGACGGGCCAACCCGATACGGGCCGGGATCAATTTAGTGAGTTTTTAATGAGTTCGGGCGAAATGGCAGCTCACGGGTCATTCCCCCATGCTAAAACCGCAGATCAGCGGCACTACCCCTCCCATTGCCGGATTCGAACCGAGGACCTTTGCGTTCTAACGCCGCTGGCCTTTAAACACGCAATGACGAGACGGATACCCGTCTCGTCATTGCCAAAAACCCTGTAAATCCGGGCTTTCTGGGCCCACTCATATGTTGGGCCCCCTATCGGATTCGAACCGATGACCCCCGCTGTCGCCTCTATCGTCCAATACGAGTTGTCAAAAACCATTCCTGACCCTCGTTGCCGAGGCATGTGCATGACAATACATGGTACTGAAGATCCACCGCTTACCACCCAATTTAATGAGTATTTAATGAGTCGGTCAGATCCCGTTACTGTTCTCAGCGGACCACCTTCAGCAGCTGAATCTCACGACTCACAACCAACCAAAAGTAGCGGCTAGCCAGCGATTCTCAGCTGAAATGCCATACGCTTTACCCAGCGTCCGGGCAGTCACGTTCAACACTGTCGAGCTGCCCATGCACGAATTCAAACAGCCACGCCAACTATCACTCACAGGTAGTTAGCGCATAGTCACTGGTGGAAACTGATACTGCTCTCATTCTTCTCAGCCAAACATACGAAAGGTTGAGCAGGGCAAACCTGCGATCCGCAAAACCCTCTAAGCTTAGAAGTAGCCCGTCCACCCCCATTCCCCAAATCCCCAAAGGAGCGTCATGAATCCCTCTGCAATAGAGAAAGAGCGGACCTCCCTTGTCGCGCTGCTCGTCGGGCCAGACCCGCTGACTCCGTCTAAAGCGAGGTTGGCCGCCACCGATCGAACCTACAGCGAACTCCTCGAAGATCGCGCCGGATCTGCCGCAGACGACCAACGACAGGCGGCCCGAGACCGCATCAAACAGTGGGAATCAGATGGGACCTCGTTCCTGACGGTCCTCGACTCGGCCTATCCTGCACAGCTGCATGACATACACAACTGCCCGCTGTACATCTTCGCCCGTGGCACCCTGATGCCCGCAGGGACTCGTGATTTCGGCGTGAGCCTTGTCGGCTCCCGGAACGCTGCCCCATGGGCGCTGGAAGCGGCCCGCGCAATAGCCCACGAACTGAGCGCCAACGGCGTCACCGTCGTCAGTGGCCTCGCCGCAGGGATCGACTCCGCCGCGCATACCGCCGCCCTCGAGGCTGGAGGTCGCACCGTGGGGATCATCGGCACCGGAATCAGAAACCACTACCCTGCCGCGAACGCCCGCCTTCAGCAGCAGGTGGCCGAGAGGGGCCTGTTAATCTCCCAATTCCTGCCGGACGATGGCCCAGCGCGGCACCATTTCCCAATGCGCAACACAGTCATGTCCGGCTACAGCGCCGTCACAATTGTCGTGCAGGCAAGCGAGTCCTCTGGGACCCGCCATCAGGTGCGCGAAGCAGTCAAGCACGGACGTCCTGTGATCCTCTCTGCCTCAGTCGCAGACGGAACCACATGGGGCCGCCAATTCGCTGCAGACCCCCTAAACAACGTGTTTGTCGCGCGCGACGAACGTGACGCGCTGCGTCTTGCCCAGCAGGCTACACACCCGGCCCTGCCGCGGATGATCGCCTAATGCGACAATTTGACGTCGCGGATAATCAGTATCTGGCCCAAATTGCCAATATTTGCAGGAATCCTGTCGCTGCTGCTTTGCCTGCACAGGGCAGCTTCTTCGGGATTGGGTTCTGTCCGGTCTGCTCTACACCCGTCACGGGCGGAGGTCTATGCAACAGATGCCGTGAGCACCACGGACAGCCAGGCATGGCCGACCGGGTGGTGGTGCTGACGCATGCCGTGAAGGGGGAACAAGGCTACGTCGATCTAGAGTTTTACAAGCAGCAAGGAATCGACAGTCCTCTGGCGATACGGCAGGCATGTCTACTGTATCTAGTGAGCCGGTATCACTGGGACTGCATACAGGGTCTGAGCTCCCGCCCAATCGATGGGGTCGTCCCGGTGCCGTCCACGAAGGGCCGGGTGGATCACCCTTTGCTCAGCCTCACGCGATTCTTGCCTATAAGGGCACCTTTTATTCCGTTCACTGTGGGGTGTGATACCGACGCCGCGGCAAGAATACCGAAAAGGGTCCTGCGCCAGTCCGTGTTCACAGTAGGTAAACCACAAACGGGACGCCCGCCGGGGGAAACTCCAGAGGAGGGTGGCCCGCCCTTGGGCGCCCCGGTACTCGGGAGGCATGTGCTTGTCCTAGAGGACACCTGGGTAACCGGAAGTAACGCCCAATCGGTGAGTATGGCACTGAAGGCCGCTGGGGCCGCGGAGGTTACCATCCTGGTGATGGGACGGTGTCTTAGCCCCGGATGGGCCGACACCGACAGCTATCTGACGATGAATGCACTGCCAACTCGCTACAGCATCGAAGTGTGCCCCGTAACGCGAGGGGCGTGCCCGTAGGACACTCGATCACCGCCAGCTCACCTCGCATTTTTCTCCATAAATCCCAATTCCCGTTGGCCATATTGGCGGATAGCCCTATTTGGTACCGGTAGTCCATGTAGTTGGTGTGTAATCTCGCTAGATCGTGGACTACCGGTACCAACCGAGCCTATCCGCCAGCCAGATGGCGGAAGATGAGCACGTGTGCTTTCACTCAATCGATTGGCTATCTCGACTGGCTGCTTCATGGCCTGATACACAACACTGTTGCCTCTGGTTCCGCCCCGGACCTAATTGACTCGAAGAAAAACCAAGTCAATCTTGAGGGGCGAGAGCACAGCTCAACATTCTAAACAAGCGTCCGCTTCAGCCTATTTTGCCACGCTTCAGCGTTTGTTGGCATGGTGTCGTTCAAAGAGACATTGAGGTCGACCCCGTATGCGCGAATTACTCTCATTCCGTGTTGAGGAGCATCATCGACCAAGGCGCGAATCCTCGCAGCATCGCTGAAAACGAAAGCCGCAAGAATGTCCAACTCGTCCTGGAGTTCAATGTTCATGTCGAGCAATGCGCTACGAAACCTGATGAATTCAGCAAGGTCACTAGCGCTTCCCATCGCCCTCACCACGACGAGCAACTGGTGGATCGGCATGACCGCAATATTTGGGTGGCTGCCCTCAGCGTAAGGAAGACACTCATGGTTCCAAACCGCACCCCCGTAGGAATGTATCGTAACGGCGATCCCGAAGACATCGTCTGCTGGTGCGGTCCACGGAATCCCATCTACTATCACTGCGCCACCATTCTTCACTGCATTCATGCGCAATCTAAGCTGCTTCGTCGCCTTCCCGACCTGATCAGTAAAGGAGTTGATTACGGTATCTGGAGCATGTACCGCGGTCATGGCCTTGCATTCACCAATGAATGTCCCAGCTACTGGATCACGGAAAATGAAGTCCGTCTCCCCCTTGTTCTCAGTTCCAGCTATTGGAATAAAAGTTGAGGCATACGGAAGTTCAACTCCGTGCGGCAAGATCTTGGTGAGAGATCGCTTGACGGCCTCCTCGAAGAGGTCCGACCGGTCCTTATCGTCCGCAAGTCTTCGGCGTGCCAAATTCAAAAGTGCGAGTTCCACGCCGTATGTAGCCTCGCGAAAAGCGACGGGCCGGGTAAGGCCCTCGATCTCGACAAATGGATAAGCCTCGATGTCCAACGATGTCATCAGTGGAAGGACTGGCCCAGCCCAGTAATCTCCGCCTCGGAGCGTCAATGCGTCAACCAAGGGACTAGCGTGAGCAGACGGTGACGGCAACCTCCCGCACACTTCGCCTCCAGCCGCCCGTTCCAGTTGTTCTACATATGCTTCAACCCATTTGAACAGGTCTCGAACGGCTCGTTTCGTAACAAATCCCAATTCGCCGTATTTACCGCGGTTACTTTCGATTTCCGCAGCCATAGATGTGCAAAATAGCTCCGAAGCCCATCGAAAATGAACCACAACCGCCGCTGTCCTTCGCCTGCTTTCTCGCCGAGAACTATGGCGGAGACCGAGTTCCAAGTCAGAATCCAAATCGCTCAAACTCGAGATGATTTCGGACGTGGCCAACCATGCGCCGCAGGCGTCAGTGAATTCTTGTATCTTTTCGGCACTCCGATCCAACCCGTTCCCGCCAACTGCGAGGATCCAAACAAAGCGATTCAATCCGGCATTACTCACGTACTTGGACGCAGCTGAATTTGATGCAGCCGCGTCAAACGCCTTCAAATCAAGCGCTGCCGCACAGTCCAAGACACGTAGAGCTGCCTCAATCCGACGAAGCGACCTGTCTCTATACGCCTCAACCCGGGACAGAACAACAGCACGTTCCGTGGCTTCAGCGGCGCCCCTCAACACGTCACTCAATCCTGCCGTTACCTTCAACGGGAGTACTCGCATCTCGTCCTCGAGACTCGCGCCCCGATAGGCTTCTGCTGCCCAGTCCACAGCCGATTGCCGCCTGTTCATTGATGCCCCCATTCATCTGGTTCCTTCATGCACTGTTCTCTATTCATGTCGTGACGAACATGGACGCTAATTTGCGTGGTATCCGCGGCTCCCTCCGCGCGTGCCATTGCGTTGCTTGCATGCAGACCGACCCAATGCGACATCACTTTAATGAGCCCCAATGGGCTTTGAATGACTGGCTAATGAGTTAGATACAGCACCAATTGCTACGTTGCCTCGCGCTCAATTGACGGCATCAGCTATCAACCCATACGGATAGTGGTCCACGCGTCGGGTGAAGCGGATCACGACATCGTCTGAGAGGGACTCGGGCGGACTGTTGTCCACGATTATGAGTTGGGCACCTTGCCCTTCTGTCGCAAGCCAGTGTTTTGCATGCGCATAGAACCGGTCAACCAAGGTTGCGTCAGCGAAGTCGTCACCGGGACGGGCGTTATGGCCCAGGTTCTTTTGCGGGCTGTCGATGATCAGGAGGCCGGGCGCGTCGGCATCCTGCTCGAAGGCTACTTCCCATAGGGCGAGGTTCCAAGCGAGGGCAATGACCACAAGACCTCCACTGCTCGCATTGGTGTACTCCAGTCCACGGACGTATGGGATGAAATTCGAGTCAATGTACGCGTTGCTGAGTTTCGGGTAACCCATGTCCTTGAGGATCGCCGCAAATCGGTCAGACAGGAGTCGCACAATATGGTCGCGGTCAGGTCGTGCTTTGCGTCGCCGCTGTGACAAGCCACTGACCTCGGCCTGCAGAGAAGCAACGAGCACCTCACTCTTTTCAACCCATTTCCATGCCTTCACCCCAGTTTCCGCAGCCTGCTTCGCCAGTTTGGTGCTGGTGATGTCATTGGTTATTCGGTCCCGCAATGCGAGCCATGGGGCAGGGCTCTCGGTGATCTCGTCGACTGCCAGCGCCGCGTCAATTGCATGCCTCGTGGCCTGGTCCGCGTTATGGACTAGCGTGTCCCTATCGGTGGTCAGCCGCGACATGTAATCTGTAAGGCTATTGATCCGAGCATTCACTGCCCTGAGTTCGCTCGCAACAAGCGAGCTACGCTCCGCCGCCGGGTTCAACTCGAGAGGCGATATCCGTTCGTGGCTGGAAGCAGTTGCCGGATGAGACTCATCAGCCACGTGGTGGCAAAGGGAGCAAGTTCCATCGTCAACCGACGGCGCCACTTCGAGCGGGTGGAAGCATGCCGGACAAACGGTGACACGAAGTGGGTCAAACAGGTTGTCAACGTCAAGCAGGAAACTAAGTTTGCGCCGGTCGTCAATGTACTGCATGCGAAGCGCATCGAGTCGGTCGAGCAATGATTCTCGATCCCGAACCCGGATCCGAGACTCCGATTCGGCGCGACGTGCAGTTTCGAGCGCTTGTCTGATATCGACTGAAGCTGATTCCGTGCTGCGTCGCTGCGCGTCAAGTGACTGTAGCTGCACGCCAAGTGCTGTGAGCTGGACAAACAGTTGGTCGACTATCTGTTGCAAGGCCCCGAGCCCGTCTGGATAGTCGCGATCAGCGGTGATCTTGAGTGCCTCAAGACGCGCCTGCTCCTTGTTCCGCTGTTGCGTGACGCGCTTCTGCTGCTCAGCGAGGACCGACTCCTCGTTGTCATACACGCCGAACATTACTTCTATTGTCTGGCGGTACTTCTGCGCCACCATGTGCGGGTCATTCTCGTAGACCAGGCTCTTGGAATCTAGTCGCTCGTTCCGAACAATCATCACCTTGAATAGATCCCGGATCGAAAGCATCGCAGACCCAGTGTCTTCCTTCACCACGGAGTCCGACAGCCGGATCCCGTCAAGATTGGAAGCGGCGAGGACGAATTGTGATAGTCCGTCGGGGTCGCCAGTCGGCTCGATGGGGAAGCGACGTTCAGCGGCTGTATCAATGCTCTCGAGGGTCGCATTCCACGCCGTAGCGAAAGTTGACGCTGATCCAGCAGCGGAGCGTTCGATAACCGTCGGCGCATCGTCAAGGTCTACGTCCAGCAAGGCCGACCGCACGTTTAGTCGCACCTCATCGTGTGGAGGCAAGTGGCTACCACCGAGACAGTATGCAATGAAATCGACGATTGTCGTCTTCCCCGTAAGCGACGGACCGGCAATGATCGACATTGGCCGATACCCCTCGCTCGCACCGGCTGGTTGGAACGACACCTCGTACGGCGGTGCTGTCTCCGATGCTCCAGCCAAACGCAGCCGCTTCACTCGAATACCCACGTCTAGTCCTCTTCCGTAAGTCTTGTTTTGGCCTTTGTCGCCTCGTCTACTACGGGCAGCGCAGGAACGTCAGCATCGCGAACGTCATCCAGAAGATCCAACAACAGCCAAGAATGTCCGAGCCACTTTTCAACCTGGCCCTCGAGCGCCCGGTTTGGTAGCCGGACGAGCCTACGAAGCACGACATCTGCGGATGCGCGATACCCGTCAGCATATGAAGACTGGAGTTCATCGCAGATTTTTTCACCGCGGTCGGTAATGGCGAATCGGCGACCAGCGAGCTCAGCGAGGCCGTACGCCGAAAGCTGTGCGAAGTCACCTCGGATCCGCTGCCGTCGAGACACAAATCGCTGCCCTGTAGATGCATAGGACAACTGGGTCCGAGAGAATCCCGCAAGCCGCAACGTATCCCGATCGGCAACGTCAGCGGCGGAGCCGCCGGCGACCACGACCCATGGATTGTCAGCGAAGAACTCATAGTAGGCAAGCCTGTCGAGAGACTCGATGCTACGACCTTGGCGTCGCGCGGTCGATAGCAATAGAAGCATCCGGGCCATACGGAATGTGCGGCTGCTTTCCGGAACGAATTCCTCACCAGTTGCGGGCGGTGGCGAAGTTGTCTCGGTCATCTTGTGTTCTTTCACTCGGTCGTTGCCAAGCAGTCAGTTGGTTCAGATGGCAGCCTGTTCGGACCAAGTAATTCGGAGTTGTCGACTCTGCTTGCCCCCAGACTTGCTTTAGTCTCATTGGAGCTAGGCTGCATTGGTGCGTCGGCTTCCACTCGATTGGCGGCGTGATCCGCGGCTACCATTCGCCAGTCTTTGACCCAACCAGCCTTTTGTTGTTCAACGAGCATGTGCACCGCACCTTGTTTGTGTGCTCGTTGAAGGACCAGACCAGCCGTATCCGGAACGACGGCAGCTTCAGTGATTACAGTGCTGTACAAAGCTGTCATCTTGCCATCAGTTGAGGCGGCAGGCGCCTGCTCATTGAAACGCATCTCCCAAATACCATGGACGTCCAACTGAATGGTCCGCAACGCCCGCAATTCTGAGACCGACTCTTTGGCCTCAAGATCGCGCCGCAACGCCTCAGTGGCAAAGTACATGCCGCATGCTGCACTGGTCTCGGAATAACCGGCTGCTTGAAGTTGCCGGACGAATAGGGCGTCTTCAAATAACGAATAGTTTTCCGTGAGTGCGACATCTGGAGCCGAGATCGTCTGGCTGAGCATCGATGCGATCGTGTGCGGGAAGTACTCACGGCGCACGTCGAAAGCCTCGCTGCTCATCAAACGCCGGCGCAGCATGTCACCTTGCCATATCTTGATCCTAGTTTTGGTAGCCCGTTGGGTGCGCTGGGCCCAGCCTTGAAACCACCTCATCTGTTCCGGATGAAGGATCGCCGGCACTACAAGCGTCCACTCTACGATTCGATACTTTTTCTCTTTCGCCTTTGTAGCCGCCGAATCAAACGACTTTCGAACTTGACTCTGTGGGGACTTGCCCTGCCATTCCAGAACATACTTAGACTGCCACACTTGGACGCCCCCACCGCCAAGATCACCAACGAAAGTGTCGATTCCCCAGTCATTGTGATTCTTGGCCGCGACAGTTGTTGCGTCAACCCACTGCACCGCAATCAGGTCTGTAACAAACTGTTCGAAACGCTCCCGTGCGGCGCCGTCGGAGTTGTTGTCGGAATCGAAGCGAGCAAACAGCTGCGGCGGCTCTGGAAGCTGCCGAGTCATCGCCAGTCCGTTACACGGCAAGATGGAAGCCACGTCCCCCGGTATCGTCGACAACTCATTCGCACACGCATGAACAACACCATACCTTAGCGCCATTTCCAGGAATGCACTGACCCCGTAATACGCCGGTTGCTACAGAACCCCTGGTTCGTCTCTCTGAAATCGAGGGCAACGAGGGCTCCTTGTTCTGCCTGAGGGAAAGCGCTTAGTCCCCGGCGCCGATTACTGATGCCGTTCGCAAAGTGGTCCCGTCCTCAGAGAATGAGAGTCCGTACGTCTCGTGATAGCGCTGAACACGCCACAGTGCTCGTTCCTCCCGGAATGGGACGAGCAGTGCGCCTGTGCCGTCGATAATGTGAAGTGCTAGTAGTCGAACGATATACCGTGCGATGACGCTGATTAGGTGAGAGACATCAGGTTCTGGGAATTCTCCCCGATCGAAATGCTTGATGTCGTTGTAGGCCTTGGCGATAGCTCGGGCAAGGGCGACATCGGTCTCAACCACATCCCCCATTTAACACCGAGGACGTTTAGGCACCGGTAGACGTATGTAGCAGTAGTGGGTCGTTCGCGATTGTGCGTTGCCTCCTCGCCGTCGCGTTCACCGATGATCTGGCCTGCCGCTTCGATACTCATGGACATGGAGATAATCACGTCTTCGGCATACGCCCCTTTGCGGCGGAGGACCCCGACCGCAGGCAAGATATACCGCTTCCATCGATCGTGTTGGCCGGCCCACCGCATCATTCCGGCAGCGCCGACCTCTGGGAGATGGGCAAGGAAACGGTTCAAATCGTCTTTACTCAGCATCGGCTGACTGTAGCCTCTGACAGTGTCTGCGCTGATGAGTTGGACCCTCGGGTGCGACAAGATGGTCCCGCCTGCTGAACGATCGACTATGGACTCTGCAGAGACTTTGTGTTGCCGAAAGTGAACTGGCTGCCCGGAAACGAGCGTGAGGAGGTTCACTACTTTTCGTTGTTCGGCTAGGTGGTCCATAAACGGTCGCGGCGTGGTGAACTTCGTGACCAACACCGTGCCGTCTGCGATATTTAGCCCAGTCTCTCCAATGTCATCCGGGCGTGAAGTCCGCCAGTCCGACCTGAACTGCACCGAGGCATCACCTTGCTCCCACGTTTCCCCTTCTAGAGAACGTACGTTGACAGTCAGCCCGTTAGCCAGTCCTTGTTCGTCCGTTTCAGGAGTGAACTCGATGGATTTCATCTGTGTCCACTCTCGCAGACCGTCTATGCGGCTATGAACCTCACTAACGACCAAAGGATCGCCAAGAGGCGCCTCGCATCTGCCGAGCAACGTTTCTCTGGGTGCAAGCTTCCCCAATGACACACCAGACCCGACGATGTGTCCCCGCCAATGGATGCCATAGAGGCCGACAGTTCCCTCCGGTGTTTCTAAGAATAAATTCTGAGGTGGGGACTGGGTCTCAAACCACTCATCTACGTGAGCGAACTGCTCGGAATCACCCCGATGGACTTATGGTACTTCCACAACAACGCCATGCGGTGCCTCCAACTTGAGCGTCGCCCCCGTCCAAAGGGTTGAATCTACACCGTCCACAAGCAGCCCTGCGAGGGATCGTCCGAGTGTCAACATCTCCAAAGTCATATCTCAGTGTAGGAGAACACCATGTCAACGGGAGTTCATTTCCCTCCGTAATATGACAAAGAGAACTTAGTACCACTAGGTTAGCCTAACCATAGAGTTCCCCAGAAGTGGCCGGACCCGAACCAGAACCAATTTAATGATTTCGGTGAGAACGGTACATCTCGCTGTCACATCCCTTGACAAGAAACCGCGGGTTAGCAGGTTAGGGCTACCCACTTCAGGCTTTTCAATCCGACGACTGGTGCGGTCGCGTACATCTGAATTCACCATACTGTGAGAGCGACGGTGGACCTAGCAGGTCGTTCCGTGGCCATGTCAATAGCTGACATCCCACGTTACAGAGGGCTCGCGCGCCGAAGTGCCTCTAAGAGAGAAGCCGTGTCTTCAGGTTTGGACCATTGAGTCGCGACGGCTCGCAACTCACTCTCCTGTCCTGGAGCCAGCGGCGACGGGAACGGAGTAATGAGTAAATATCCATCGGCTTCGGCGCCCTCTACGCGAAGTCGACTGATGGTTTGAGACGCCGTTTTGCTCAGTCGTTCTGCACCGCGATGAGCTTTGATTTCGATGACGACTCGGTGGCCATTGACCTCAGCAATTGCGTCGAAGCCTGCATCGGAGGCCAAAGACGGTTTAGGAAACACCTTAATTGTGGGGTCATCCCATGCCAGCGAGATAAGCGACTTAATTACATTGTTCTTGTAGACCAGCGCTTCCGCGATGGCAGAAGCAGCGGGTGTTCCTCGACTTGAATCTACGTAGGACGCGAGGGCTGCGATGGCTGATTCATCACGTTCTGACGATGCCCCATCGGCATCGCCCTGGTGTGGTTCGGACATTGCAGAGTCAATATTCTTGGTCAGGACGTCGATGACACCAGCGCATGCTGCTTCTTGAACCTCTGACGTTGCGTCGTCAGCAAGCCGCTGAAGGGTTCGGACTATAACGCTTGTCGGTAGCGGCTGGTCTCCAGGACGAGAAGGGATTGCTCGTTCGGATGCCCACTCGAACATAGTCCACCACGCGTCGGCCGTTGAGGCTTGCATCTGGTGAGCGAGTGACTCCCGCGAGACCGAGACTTGTCTGGAGATGCCGTTGAATGCGATAACCGCCGCGATCAGCGCTGCGAATGCCGCGGCGCCTGGACTCTGGGCAAAGTCCCGTAACCATTGCCCCCACGCGGCCAAGTTCGAGGTAGCCAGAGTGACCGCGAGATAGGCGCCGATGGCTGCTGAGATGACGGACACCGGGATCAACCAATATATCGTGACGCTTCGTATTTGTTTGACGGGTGAGGGCACAAATCAATCTTGCCCTATATGTAGCATGTACGTGACCAACCCAGCCGAGTCTGCTCCGGTGCCTGTTGACAAGGATTAGCATAAAGACGTCGCATCACATTCGCCGTGCAACAATATGCTCATGACAGCTCGCCTATACGACCTCTCTTCCTCCTGGACATTCTCTAACAGTCAGCAAGAGGTTTGGGACGTCATTGCTGACCCGAACATGGCATGGCCGGATTGGTGGCCGGGCTGCACACTGGCAAAACCATTGGAACGGACACCGGTTACGGGCCCAACAGATAGTGACGTACTCCTTGCCACCACGGCCACCCTGAATTTCAAGGCTTCACTCGGATACACGCTGTCGGTGTCCTACCATCCGACCGTCGTCGACAGCCCCCGTGAAGTCGTCTTCGACGCCGGAGGAGACCTCGCAGGAAACGGCCGCGTAATCCTCTCAACAAACAACGACGGCCAAACCCAAATGGACATCGAATGGCGGGTACGACCCACGAGCCGATGGATGACATTCCTCAGCCCTATTGCAAGACCAGCCTTCACCTACGCCCATGCTGCGCTAATGCGCCAAGGAGAAACCGGCCTGAGAAACTACCTGGCGCGGCAGAGCAACAGCAAATAGCAAGCAAAATTGAGCTCGCCCCTGTTCAGTCCTCGGTTGGCGGATTTAGCATGAAGTACACAGCGAATCGACACAGTCTCTGAAATAGGTCGAGGGGATCCCCACATGCACGTCCTCCAGCAACCGAAAAGAAAGTACACCGCCAATATCAAGGTCCGGCCGTGAGCGACCGGAAGAGCCGCCACGACGCCAAAGAAGCCAACAAGGGACTTCAACTCGGCGCCCACACCAACCTGAACAGCATCCAGTCCTGGCTCGAAGCCAAAACCGGCCGGCCCATCACCATCGTGGAACTACCCACCTTGCGTGGCAACGACCTCTGCGGAATGTACGTTTCCTACAAGGATTTTGACGTCGTCGTGCACGCTCCTCCACGTTCAGCCTGGCAAGGGCAACAAATCATCCTCCACGAGTTCTCCCACATGATCCTGAACCACCAGCTCACCGCCACATCCCTGGAACTTGCACGCCTCCCAGGATTCCCAGAAACCCCGCTGAAAGTCCTCGGACGCACCAGTTTCGACGACGAAGCCGAAGCCACCGCAGAATACTTGGCCGACCTCCTGACCGCCCGAATCCATGCCCACCAGCAAACCCCGCCCGATGATCCGTCGGGATTCAACAAGGTCTTTGGCTAATGGACTACGTGCCGGCCGCAATGTTGTGGCTGCTCACCCTCATCAGGATTCCCACGGCCACAGATAAAGAACGGGCCTCCGTCCTGCGCGCCACATTCTTCGCCGCCGTCGCCTGCACCCTTTTTATCCCCGCCGTCTACAACGCGGTAGATCCCCTCCTCGGTGGACACAACCGCGTCGGACTCATCTTGGTCTTGACGATCATCGCTGGCTTCTGGCAATTCCACACCGCCACGATCCTTGCCGTCTTCACCGACCAAGCACGACGGCGCCACCACCTCCTGCGCGGACGGCTGGGTTCCGCTGTGGCCAGCACGTGCGTCGTCGTCGGCTTCTCAACTAGCCAAGTGGCGGAGACCAACCAGAACCTACCCATTGCCTACGGGAACCAGCCAGGGATGCAACTCTTCCTCTGGGTGGGATCGGCGTTCATCATCTGGGTCTGCGCCGACGTCGCTCAGAACTGCCTACGGTTCTTGCCAAAAATGCGGGGCGCATCCTTCAAGTCCGGGGTTAGTTGTTTCGCGGCCGGTTGCATCCTGATGGCCCTGGCACTGACGAACCGGCTGGTACTGGGGCTCATCGAGGAATCCCCCACCCACGCCAGCCCATTCGTCAGCGGACTCAACTGGTCCTTTCCGATTCTGGAAACCATGGCAGTGCTCCTGGTCAGCATCGGCCTAATGCTGCCCCGCTTCCGCGAATCCACACACAAGCTACGGCGCAGCATCCGTTCCCGCTGGCTGATGGTGCTGCTAACCCCGGTCTGGCGTCGCAGCAGTACCGAACGAAAATACCTCCTCCGCAACCGCTGGACACCACTCCTAGACCCTGTCGCCGGGCACACCCTTGCGCACCTTCACCGCCGCGTCATTGAGATCCGCGACTGCCAACTACGCGGCATGACACTCCTCCCCCGCGACCGCATCCTCGTCAACCAAGCCGAGCAGCTTCTCCAAGGACGCTAAAGCAACCACCCGAGTACGGTCATGGACTTTTCGCCCTCGCCAACCATGAACACGTGTAGCCGGCATCAGCCAGCAGTACCCGCATGCGGAGGCATCATGGAAAAGCTCAGCATCAAAACCCCAGACGACGTCATCGCCCTCATGGGACACAGCCTGGGATTCTGGCCCCAGGAAAGCCTGGTCTGCGTCACCCTGAATGAGCGCCGCATCGGCACCACACTCCGGGTCGATCTTCCCGTCCCTGGCGCCGACACCGCGTACTTGGTAGATAAAGTAGTTCACTACGTCACCACAGACACGGAAGCGACCGGCGTCGTGTTCGGAATCTTTACCCATGCGTCCTGGTCCCCCAATGAGCTCCGCCCACACGAGAATGTCATGGAAGAGCTCACAGGCAGACTCAGTCAAAAGGGCATCATCGTTCGCGATGGCTGGCTCATTGGTGACACATCCTTCACCAGCTACCTCCGCATGGGCACCGACGCAGCCACCAGCCAACCACTGGATCGAATCCTCTCCAGCGAACTCAACGCAGAACTCGTCTTCCGCGGATCCAGCATCGAGGCCTCCCCGGGATTCCATATCCCCGTCATAGCCCGCGCCGACCTCAACAACGAAATCCTCAGACACTGTTTCCGCATCGAAGCCATGAACCCGGAAGCCGCCATCACCCGAGCCAGAATCCTCTGGAACACCATGCTCGACGGCGGCAACGAACCCACCGACGACCAAGCCGCGGAACTCATCGCCAACCTCAAATTCATCAGCGTCCGAGACCGGCTGCTGGCCGACATTCCCGGTATCGAGGACAGCATGCGCGACATCCTTTTAGGTCAAACCAAACAGAGCCCGCACTGGAACCGTGTCGACCGCGCCTCCGAGCTCCTGTTCCAGCTCTACATGCGCACAGACGGCACCGACGCCGCCCCCGTACTCACCAGCCTGGGTGTCATCCAGTGGTGGGAAGGTCACAGCAGCAAAGCCCACGCATGCTTCCAACGAGCCCTAGAGGCAGACCCCGAATACCGCCTGGCACAACTCACCGACTTCCTCGTCCGCGACGGCATCCTCTCCGACTGGGCCACCGACCGACAAACTGCCTACCAACCACCGCACATCCGCGGCCCCGAAATTGGTGGCATCGGAATGGGATAGATGCCCTACCCTTACATGGAGCTGTGCCAGCCTGGCACTGCGGCATCGAGCGCAGCGAGTCGCCAGTCCAGCAGGCGGCACTCTGCACGTCGCTGGTGTTGCGTATGAATCCACACGCCTAGGGCATGCTCATGCTCGCTGCTGTGCCGTTTGTAACGAGGCATGCGCCCTGTCTCAGCCACGAAGGCCACCAACTCCTCGAGACGTTGCCGCCATCGGTCGTCAAGAATCGTCTGGGGTGCCGTCCCCTCCCAGCCCGGAATCATGTCCATGAGAGTGACCTTGATGGCGGACAAGGCTCCGCTGCGGTGCGTAGCGCGCTGGGAGTCGAGCCAAGCGACGAGTTTATGTTCGGCTGCCACGTCGTCGTCGATCGGGAGTCTGCCGTTCAACTTGTAGAATTCCTGGGCCGCTTTGTAGCAATGCTGCCAACGTGTGGTCGGCCAGTCTGGACCGCGGGCCAATCGTGCGGCTTCATGGACGGCACGCAGTCTCGCGCCCGCATCCTCACGGACTTGCAGGTGACGGTGGACGGTGGAACGGGCTCGGCCGGTAAAGTCCGCGATCTCCTGAACGGTCATCCCGGACGTGTACATTCGATCCCACGCCGGGTGAAGTGAAAACGACTGTGGCGACATGGACCCACCCTAAAGTACAAGACGGGCTTTGTCAGCGGCCGTGCCAGTCGCTGCGCTCCACCCGATTGATCAGTCCGGCCGGGAACCATTCAAAGTGTTGCTTGCCAGCGTCGTCTCGCCAGCCAATCAGTCCGTATGACCTGGTCCATGCGTAGGCGCATCCATACATCTCGTTTACTTTCACGAGTGGGGTGTTCCAGACCGAGAAACGGTGAGTTGGCCCATCCGTTGGCTTGGGGTGTCTTTCCTCGGCGTCGATGATGGCCATGAGGATTGCATTGTTTTCAGGATCGAACTTATTCACGAGAAAAGTATGCACGAAGGTTCTGACATAGATACAGTGTCCGAAGGCTGGCCTATCCTTAGATCATGATCATCACAGCAACCTTGGAGACCATCGAGACCGGTGAGCTCGAGACCACAACCGTCGAATGCCAGGACTACACTTCCGGCTTCGAACAGCTGCGCCGCATGCTGCCGGAAGGTGTCCGTCTACTGAGCGTTCTTCCACAGCGATAGTCCCGCCGCCCGAGCCCACTTTCGATCGAGATAGATGGGCATTGCTCCACCAACGCCACCGATCCTGCATAGCGCGTTCCCTTGCCGACCATCTTGTCCGCGCGCCCCGCCCGAATGACCCCGGCCAAGGAACTTCACACGTCTGGCATCCAAGGACCTGCCCGTGACAGAAAGTGTCACGGGCAGTCATGGTGACCACGGCCCCAGCGGCCATGAATCTGTATGTCAACGCAAATGTGCCTCGAATGCCAAACCCAGTTTGAACCACAGCGGCCCACCCAGCTGTACTGCTCGGCCAGGTGCTCGGGACGCTCCCGACAACGCCGTCACCGAGACACGGAACGTGCCACGGAACGATCGACTACCCAAACGCTTGTCTCAATTGAACGCGCCAGCGGGAACGCACGCCTGCTCAACGCGGAGAAGAACTACAGGCGCAGCCTGCAATCTGGAACGTCCGTGGTCCTGTCCAAGTCCCAGGAGACCATCCTGGACAGGGAAAGAGTCATCGACCATCAACGGGCCCAGCTGCAGCAGTTAGCCACCAAGTACTTTGACCAGTCCGGCCAACTCGCAGAAGCCAAGGCCGAATGCGTCGAGCTGAAGCTGGAGGTCTCGCGAATCCTGAAGGACAGGCGCGCTGACCAACAGGATCTGATGCAGATCGCCGTTGGCATGCTCCAGCTCACCGACCATCTCGGCATCCCCCTCGACCGTCCCACCGCCGAGGTCTTCCGCCGTCGCGGCTGGAACACGAAAATCCCGGCCGACTCCCGATGACCGTCTCCATCGCCCGCCTGACGGCGAATAGTGGCGTCAAGTATCTGTTGAAGACCACCATGCACGACGACGTCCCCCTCACCTCAGGCGATGCCACCGGCTACTACATGAAGGCCGGCACTCCCCCAGGTCGCTGGCTCGGCAGAGGCCTGGCTGGAATAGGCCGCG
The DNA here is from genome assembly GCF_049897845.1 of Arthrobacter sp. TWP1-1. Classification (NCBI taxonomy): domain Bacteria; kingdom Bacillati; phylum Actinomycetota; class Actinomycetes; order Micrococcales; family Micrococcaceae; genus Arthrobacter; species Arthrobacter sp. TWP1-1. The sequence goes on along the minus strand of NZ_JAFCXC010000010.1, from coordinate 52,569 downwards.
AAAGGATGGACCCCGTCACCAATGACGACGCCAGCAGCGTATTTACCGACGCCGACCACCCTGACACTCACCAACCGCTGGGCCGTCACCACGGCGAAACCACCATCGCCCACCGCAACGGCGAGGAAATCCAGCGCGTCGCCGTTGCTGGATTCGACCTGACCTTCAGCGTCCCAAAATCCGTTTCCGTCTTGTGGGCGCTGGCCACACGAGAAGTCCAACAGCAGGTCCTCGCAGCCCACCACGACGCCGTCAACGAGGTCCTCGGATGGCTCGAGGAATCTGCCATCCACACACGGACCGGTCGTGGTGGTGTCGCCCACGTTGCCACAAAGGGCGCAGTCGCCGCCGCCTTCGACCACTGGGAGTCCCGCGCCCGCGATCCCCAACTCCACACGCACGTTGTCATCGCCAACCGGGTGCAACGCGCAACCGACGGCGTCTGGTCCACCCTGGATTCGAGAACCCTCTACAAGGCCACTGTGGCGGCCAGCGAACACTACAACGGCCTACTCTTTGACCGTCTGCAGGAAAGGCTGGGAGCAGTGCCGGGCTTTCGTCCGCCCACTAACCGCGTGCGCAATCCGCGCCACGAACTCATAGGCGTGGATGACTCCCTCATTCACGAGTTCTCCAACCGGTCCCGGCGCATCGATGAGGAGAAGGACCGGCTCATCAATATCTGGACGCAGGAACACGGCAGGGAGCCCTCCACCACCGTGATCGTCAAGCTGCGCCAGCAGGCCACGCTGTCCACCAGACAGTCCAAGGACAAGGACCCCCTGCCGCTCAACGATCTTGCCACAGGCTGGCAGTCCCGAGCCCAGCGGCTCGGCTTTGAGCCCGCCCAGGTCATTCGCCACATCATCGACCGCTCCCACGAACGCCCCGTCACCGCCGCCGACCTCACCGAACCGTGGATTACCGCAGCTGCCGCCGCGGCGCGGCAGGCAGTGGCGCATCGCCGCGCCACATGGAACCGCTGGAACCTTCTGGCCGAGGCAGAACGCATCTGCGCCGAGATTCGGTGCGCCTCCCCCGCCGACCGCCGCCACATGATCGACGCCGTCACCACCGCCGCCGAGTCCCAGTGCGTCGCGCTCAACGCCTACCGCTACAAGGTCCCGCTCAATGCCGGCAATGACATCGCCTTCGCCGGCCACGCCGTCTTCGAGTTCCACGGCGCCCGCCTGTACACAGACGCCGGCATCCTCACTAATGAGCAGCTGGTCATGGACACCCTGAACGACGACGGCGGACCCGCCATCGCGCCCCACCTCACCAACATATTCCTCACCCAAGACAGCAAAGAACTCGGCCAGTTGACGCTTGCGCCGGACCAAAGCGCGGCAGCGCACGAGGTGCTTTCCAGCGGCAGGTTCCTGGACGCCGTCGTCGGTCCGGCAGGGTCAGGCAAGACCACCACCATGGCCGCCATCCGCGACGGCTGGGAGAAAGCGTACGGTGCGGACAGCGTCGTCGGACTTGCGCCGGCAGCTGCGAGCGCGGAGGTGCTGGGTCGGAAGCTGGGTTTGGCGGCTGAGAATGTGGCGAAGTGGTTGTATGAGACGGTGGGCCAGGGTGCTGCGCATCGGGCGGAGCAGTTTCGGGATTTGGAGGCTGGTGGTTCGCAATTGTGGTGGCAGCGGGTCAGGACGGCGCAGCGGATGGCTGCTTTGGTTCTGCGGCAGGAGCAGTGGAGTTTTCGGCGCAATCAGTTGGTGATTGTTGATGAGGCGTCGATGGTTTCGACCGTGCAGTTGGCGGCGCTGGTCCATCAGGCACGTGATGCTGGTGCCAAGATCGTGCTGGTGGGTGATCCTGCGCAGTTGGATGCGATCGATGCTGGTGGGATCCTGGGGTGGTTGGATCGTCAGGGCAAGGCTGTTCAATTGACCAGTGTGCAGCGGTTCAGTCATGGGTGGGAGGGGCCGGCGTCGCTCCTGCTGCGGGTGGGTGACTTCGCGGCGATCCGTGAGTACGCGTTGCATGGGCGTTTTCGCCATGGTGAGTACACCGCGATGGTGGATCAGGCTTATGAGCGGTGGGCCTCGGACATTCGTGCCGGGGTCTCGTCCATTCTCATTGCGCCGGACAATGAGACGGTCACTGTTCTCAATGAACGGGCCCATGCAGAGCTGGTGGACCAGGGCGCTGTTGATGCCGTGCGGACGGTGCTACTCAGTGACGGGCTCAGTGCTGGCCGGGGTGACACCATCATTGCCCGCAAGAACGATCGACGTTTGACCGATGAATCCGGTGACTTCGTCCGCAATGGCACCCTCATCAAAATCACGGCTAAGCCCGGCAACGATGGTTCGGTGATGGGCCGGCGGCTCGACACCGGAAAGGGGATCCGGTTGAGCAGCGAATACCTCGCTGAGGCAACTGAGCTTGGATATGCGACGACTGCGCATCGTTCCCAAGGCGTCACCGTCGACACCGGTCACACGCTGCTGACCCAGGGATGTCTGACGCGCGAACTGTTCTATGTTGGCATGACGCGCGGGCGGGACAGCAACACCGCCTACGTCTGCGAATCCAGTCCGGCCCACGACGATGAGCTGCGCGAGGTGCCTGAATCGTCCTGGTTGGAAATCATGGGTGAGGTCTTGGCCGCTCAGGGGGCCGAGCGGACAGCTCACGAAGTCTATGAAGAGGAACAAAGGAACCTTCATTCTCTTCACCACCTCGCAGCTGAGTACGACTATCTCGCGCAGATTGCCGCGGCAGATGACTTGCGTGCCGCCGTCGAAGGTGTCCGACCGGGTATTGCGAGCAGTCTGGAGTGCTCGCTCTCGTGGGGTGCCGGTGTCGCGGCGTGGAGACGCGCCTCGGCGCATGAGCCACTTGCGGCCGCTGCGACGTTGAAACACGCCATTCGGCGCCCGGGCGACGCCAAGGACGTCATGGCCATCCTGCATTCACGGCTCCGCCTCATCGGTGGCGGCAAGTCGTCTGGCACAGGTGACTTGTTGCAGGAGGACATCAACAGTAGCAGGGCAGATCTGGCAGACATGATTGCCCAAGTCCGCAGTCTCGCTGCACTCCGGGTTGACGAGCTGAAAGTGCTGGCCCTGTCTGGTACCGCCACGTGGACAAGGGAGCTGGCAGATTCGCTTCCCGACGGCATCACGGCGATTGATCGAAACACGCTGGTTGAACGTATTGCCATATACCGGGACCGCTGGCTTATCAAGGAGGACCCGGAACCGTTGGGACAGCCTCCTGCCGACTACGAATGGGAACGCGCCAACGACCGAGGACAACTCGAAGCTGAACTTGCTCACCTGCAGAGCACAACAGCCACCAGCAATGGAGCGGAAATCAAGACGGTTCATATCGCCGCTGCCCTTACCAATGTCGGATGGGAAATTTAGAATGAAGTCAGAGGAGGGCACGATGGACACCAACCCAATGATCCGGCCACAACTCAGCGGTGGGTTCCTCATCGCGATGACTGTCATTACTGGAGTTGTTCTGCTTTGCCTATTCGCCACAGTTGCTCTCACATGGCCACCTCCAACCAGTGTGTGGATCATGCTGGCCGTCACTGCCGTCGCCGCAGGGGTCATCGCTTGGCGCTGGTCATTACGGGTTCAGCAAAGGCGACAATGGCAGCAGTTCTCCGACAGGCAGTGGGAATACTTGGCCCGGATCAAAGGTGAACATGAAGCTACGGCCGAAATCACCGTCCTCAGTTTCGAAGAAATCCAACCAACTGGTTCTTGGGCAACCATCCGCTGGAACAAATTTGGTTACGTTCAACCAGCCTGGATCGAGAACGGAACCTTTGCCATCTGGCCAGATTCCGTCCTGCTCATCCGGCCTGATCCGACGCAAATCCAGGTTGGCGCACCTTGGCCACTAACTTACTACCTCCGATCGCATGCCTGCTTGGCGATAGCGCCGATAGCCACTCCTTGATTCGGCTGGGAACAACCCTATAGACGGAATACGGGAGTCAATCAGGTCAAGGCTCACGTGGTCTCAGTCCATACCAAAGTGGAGCCAGATTCGAGCACACGTGGACTGTCCGCCCTCGGCGACCCGGCCCTCCTTGGGCTACCAAAAGCTCTGCCCTAAAACTTAACACCACCAGAGCATCATGCCGAGGCCCGAGGTCCAAAAACCTCGTCGACTGAGTCTGTAAGTTTAGTCAACTTCACTCGACGAAATCCGCTGCGGAAGGTCCTCCCTACCGTTCCCAACTGAATTCTCACGCACAATATCGCCGAGGCGATCACTAATTACAACATGTCGTGACGGAGTATTCCATCGATAGAGCATGTCAAGAATTGGGCATTTCGGCGGAATCCTGCAATCGTCACAAAAGGCGAAACATGATAGCTCCTACTTGAGCGACTCAAGCAATACACGCAAGTCATCAGCAATGAATGATGTCAAGCCCGCAGGGATGAAGTTCCCGAAGCCGGCGATCTTGTCAAGTCGTGACCTACTCGCGGCTGCTCTGATGCAGCCAATCATGGATTTTCCGAGTACACCAAACTGAGGACCTTCAGCCGCTACTTCCTCGAGCACCTCCACATCACCAAATTGCGGGAGCTTTCCATCATCATTCAGCTTGTTCAGTGCGTCCCTCCGCTTGTTCCGTCTCTTAGTTGTCGCCTCCTCGTCCTTGTTGGCTTCCCTGATCGCAGATTCGAGCAATAGAGTAGCTTCGCCCACCGATATCCCAAAATGGGCGGAGATGGCTTCAGGGGTCGCCCAGTACGCTTCTATATCCGAATACCTTGTAGCCCAGATTCGATGACCATGAGCTTCGTAAGGCTTAGCTAGCTTTGAAATTTCTTCAGGCATCAAAAAATCACGATCTCGGTGTATTACGAGGCGCATGCCATTACCTAGAAGGACTTTAAGCCCGTCAAGTACCTCAGCCTGCGGAAGCTTACCTGTTCCATGGAATGGCCAAATAGCGGTGACTCGTTCAAGCTCCGGCCATTGAGACAACAGCGAGCGGAGCATACCGGTTTTTGAGTCCTCAGTAAGGAGAATAATCTTGCGATCGAGGAGCCCCCATCCCATCTGTTGGCGGGCGTTAGCGTCCCCACTCGGCTCGACCTCCCCGCCCTTCATCCAGATCACCTTGGAGTCAAGGGGGAGGGCCCTAACGATTGACGGGCTGTGTGTAGTCATGAGAACTTGGGAACCAAACTCTTGAGCGACTTCGCTTAGTACCTCGACCAAGCGCTCTTGAGCAATTGGATAGAGGTGAGCATCAGGCTCATCAACCAGTAGTAGAAGTGGCTGAAAATAGACAAGATAGCAGAAAATCTGAAGCACCTGGAGGTAGCCAATTCCGGCAAGTTCAAGTGGCCGAAAGGACTTATCTCCCGAGGAGCCCATCTCGCCTACCCTAAAAGATGCGATCACGTGAGAATGGAGATCGTCGTCAAACTCAACCTTGAGCGCAAAATCTCCCATGACTCGCGCCACAAGTTCCGAGACGAATTCGAGCCCATTTTTCCCGCCTATCGTCTCTCTCCGCAGGAGATCCAGCATGTTACGGAGTACCGTGTTCGCGTCGCCTGCTGCAGCAGATCTGTGCACAATCTGTTTCGAACGTTTCTCCTCAACAAGCGGGATCCCGGCCACCCCAGGGATATAAGCGCTAATTTCGCGCTTTCGATCCCTGATTAGGCCAACAATCTGGTTTCCGGTAGGGACGTGGACAGAAATTCCCTCATTTCGAGCAGACTTGAGCCACATATCAGCCTGGACTTCCGCGCCATTACCATCAATGGCGACCACGACCAGATCCAGCTGAGGGTTATTCTTGAAGTTACCGTAGTCGCTGCCATGACCCGCACTTTTATACTCCTGCGAGGGCATATAGATGGCATCTCTCTCTGAGAGAGTCGACGCTTCCCCAGCAGCTCTGGGTTTCACAGCCGGATTACGACCAGATTGAAACATCCAGTGCAACGCCTGTAATACACTGCTTTTACCCGACCCGTTTGTTCCAACTAAAACGTTGAAATTCGGATGAAGGTCTAGTTTGGCACGCTTGATCGCCTTGAAATTTGCTATTTCGATCGACTTGATTTTCATCTGAATATTTCCTATCCCCTTATCCCACCATTTGAGGAGCTACTTCCATCGCTATCATGCCGAATCTCGCGAATATAAGTGATGCCAAAGGCAGCTACTTGACGGAATTCCTGCTTGTGGAAGCTGAGATCATAATGACTATTGGAGCCCTTCTGGAAAATATCGAGACCTCGTCCAAGCAATATCTTCCATCCGTTATCGGCTCGGATCGATCGATCATGAATCGTCTCATCCCATGCAACATTAAATTTGATACCAAAAGCTGCCGCACTGCCCTGAATATAGTCCAGCATGAGTAGTTGACGATGTTCCGGGTCAGAAGTGTCCTCTTTTGTCACAAGAGTCACCGAAATCTCTTCTGCAGGTTCCTTCTTCACCGCAAGTAACGCCAGCAGATCCACTAAGTTTCGGCCCTGGTGTGGGAGCCGGATATACGGGTCAATAATCGAAATCTCGGACGACCCTTGCAAATATGGCAAAAGCAGTGTGTCGTAGGAGATACCACGCTGATTCTCCTGGAATTCGAGATGCCCCTCTCGTAAACTCTCCGCTGCAGGTACACCCAACGACGCTTTAGGGACCTTTGTCGGCGAGGCAAGGCTGGCCAATTCATTCGCAGTTGCCGCGTCCCCATCTATTTCGCTTTGTTGGGTCCGGTAGTAGTTGGGGAACTCGTCCTCTTCCAAAGTCGTGACAGGGCGCCAGCCAGCAACTTTGTCGGCATATCCGAACTTTACGCCTGGCATCGTCTTGTCCATACGAAGGATCTGGTCTTTGACCCGCTTGCGACCTTCAACCGCGAGGCGTAGGATCTCTTCGATCTCATCGGGGCCGGCCTTCTCATGTGGGTAAAGCAATTTCATCAACCCCGAGAAGGTCTTGTGGATGCCGTCGCGGTCGCGGGTCGAAATGTCGGATCCGAGAGTGAAGTACTTTTGATAGCGGTCCGAATAGTCCAAGTTACGCATCGACTTCAGCACCTCAGCAATATAGTCAACTACGAACCCATAGCCGTCGGAGAACATCTCGCTGCGGATCGGCTCAACTTCCCAACCCGGTATGTAGAAGTGGAGGCGATCGAGGAAAGCGGGGTCGTGGTAACTCTCCGGCAATTCATCGAAGAGGTCTGAATGCTTGAGCATGTATGGAACTGTGTGCGACGTGTTGCCGACGAACACCATGGATGCCTCGGCACCGAGCGTCTCCACGCCACGGGAGAACGACTTGTTCGCCATATAGTTCTTCATGATGTCGACCAGCGCTTTGTCGGTGCGCTTCTTCTTGCCCGCGAACTCGTCAAACGCAACAACGTCCCAGTACCCGACGAGACCGAGGCGTCCGTTCGCGTTGTTCACGAACAGCTTCGGTACGGTAACTTCTCCACCTGATATGAGCATGCCGTGGGGTGAGAACTCCGAGTAGATGTGCGATTTGCCCGTGCCCTTGGGGCCCAGCTCAACAAGGTTGTAATTTCGCTCGACGAAAGGGATCAAGCGAACCAGCTGCAGCAGCTTCGCACGTCGACCAAACATCTCGGGGTCGAATCCGATCGACTGGATCAGTAGGTCGATCCACTCGTCGGTGGTGAACTCTGCCCGTGCGGCAAGGTAGCCGTCATAGTCGAAGTTCGACATCTGGATCGGCTTGAGCGATCCGAGGATCCACGGCGAGACTTTGGCATCATCGGAATGGAAATACTCAACGTCGCACAGGCACCAGACCCCGCCGACGAGCATTTTTTGGTGCGCGGTGACGGTAGCCGAATCGACGACGACGCTACTGATCCCGAGGTTTGCGAACGAGGCTTGGTAGACGTCGTCCTTCTCATTCAGTGTGACGCTGACCTTGTCGATGATTCGGTAGCGCCCGCGCTCCTTGATTTTTGACTTGACCAGTTCCGACTCGTTGCGATGCACATAGTGCTGGGCGAGGATGTCTCGGACGCGGTCGATGCCCGCTTGAATCGTCGCCTCGTCGTCGGATGCCGCGTACTGGCCAAGAAGGTATTCCAACACATACGACGGAACGATCGCGTTGCCCTTGACCGCCTTAACGAGGTCCTTGCGAACCACCGCCCCGGCGAAGTGCTCGTTAATCTTGCGATCCAGCTCGCTCGGCTGCGCACGCTCATCGGGCGCCTCAGCTGTGAAACGCTCCTCAGTGGGCATTGCTTGGGAAAGGTCGATATCGTCGCTCATCCGTAGTCCTTAGAAGTCGAAGTCAGAGGTGAAGGAGCGCTTGATCGTGTAGGGCGCGCTCTTGTACTTCTTCCAGGCCCCCGTATCGGAGATTGGCTGCTCCAAACGGAACTCCACAGTCTGGTTGTTGGCCGTTTCGGCATCTTTGCTCAGCAGCAGCCGCACGTTCTGGAACCGGTCGCGCCCCTCCGCGCTCTCGGTATCGAAGAGCAGCTCCGGCTGGTTCGAGATCAGCATGTCTCCAAAGTAAAGGCCTGCCCGCAGCTTCCGGGCAGTGCGCTGATCTGCAACCGGCATCGATTGGTATAGCTTCACCACGACCTGCCCGGTCGTGATCTTGTCGGCCTCTGGGTGGATGTCCACATTGACCGGCTCGACCGTGTCGGAGCGACCCTTGTTAATCGTGATCACCGGGATCACGATTTCCTGCAATGAGGCACCGCCGTGTACGAACTGGAACCCAGCGCCAGGCTTGATGATCCGGCAGATCGAATTCGGGATCTGGACTTCAAGATCACTTGCGAGTCCGATCTGCTCTGGCAAGAACTTTCGGAACGCCGGGTCATACTTAAGTCCACGCCCAAGCACATAGCGTCGGTTCTCGACCAAGATTGCGTCGCCCTGTGGCTTGACTGTGAGGTTGAATTGCGGTGCCAGTTTGCTCTCTTGGTAGAGGAACCCATGGTCGGCCGTAACGAAGATATTCGTCGCGTTCGCGCTGGCGAGCGCTTTCACGATCCCGACGAGTTCCTCAATCGCATCGGCGGCAGCCTTGAACGTACGGTGCTCGGAGACCGCCTTGTCACCGGTCGCATCGATGGTGTCGTGGTAAACGTAGAGCACCTGGTTGGCCCCGTAGAGGTCACGCCGTTCAGCGGGCTTCATCTTCAAGAAGTCCTTGGCCTGGATGGCGACCCCATCAACGGCGGCGAGGATCTTGCTCCGATTGCTCGTGCCATCCGAGCGCTGCCCATCCACCAGTACAGGGTCACCGTTTTCCGAGTGCGCAAGCGTCTTATGCGGTAACAGCGATGCCATCCCAAGCTGGGTATAGCTCGGGAGCACCCCGATCATCGCCTCGATCTCAGCTTCGAACTTGTTCTCACCACGAATGCGTGAGTGCAGCTCGTGGGCGACCTCGTATCGCATGGCATCCGAGACCACCACGACTGCCTTTTTCCGGCCACCGCGCACGATCGGCGCAACGTATTGGCTGTAGAACGAACTTTGCGACGTAACCGAGGGCGTCCTCCACCGCTCCACCACATCTACCTGACTCTGCCAACTCGTGCCTAGCTTGAACAAAAAATCGGTAACGTACGCGTTCTCAACCCGCTCGGTCAGCACCTCGAGCGGCTGCTTGAACTCCGCCGTCTGCGCCGCGTATGTGTACTGGCGGTACAGCTGATCAATCCGATAAAGGTCATCGCGGTATCTAATGATGCCCTCATCGAAGCTGGACACATCGAGCCGCGCGGATCTGATCGCCGGGATCAGCTCCGCCGCAGCACCGAGCGCGGCATACAGTCTTGCGTAATCTTCGAACCACACGCTGTCTCGGCGCCGAGTCCGGATCGTCTCAGTGATGTCGCGAGCTGGCATTGTCTGGGCAGAGACACCGTCGATCAGCCGACGGATGATCTCCTTCTCGCCCGCATCGAAGGTGTCCGTGGCGACAAGATCACTCAGCGACGCCGAGGATAATTCGTCGGCGTAGTCAAGGTCCCTCTCAGCCTGCTTGGCAAGCGTCTTCAACGCGTGGGTGCTCTGTCGGTTGTCGCGAAAACTGCGGAAGTCAATCTCTAGGTTGCGTGCCGCGGTCGACGTCGACGCGGCAAAGCCAATCTTAGCGTGCTTGAACATCCAGAGGACAAAGCCGGCCATGCTCGGCGAATCAGATTCGAAGCCGTAGATCTTCACCGCCCCACCCCAATGGAAGTTCGCGAGGCTCTGCTCGACGAGCGCGTCGTAGCCTGAATGCTCGTCGCTTGCGTGCTGGATCAGCAACGTGCGGGTGAGTTCCGAGAAACTGTGTTCCCTCTGCCCGAGCACGACGGCGCACATTTTGGCCTGCACTGTGACAAGGTCTTCTCCGTCGCGGAGCAGGGCTTTGAGCCTGCCTACCGATTTGGCATTACCGAAGAACGTCTTGTGAGCAGCGATCAGCTCGTCAGCACCGGGCGCGGTGATACCGAGATCTGCCCGCATCAACGCACCCCGGTCGGCGCTGAAAACGCCGTATGCCAACTCCAAGTCGAGCAACCAGTTGTCTACCCCCTCGGGCACGGCACCAGAGCGATAGAGCAAGAACTTCGCTGAAGGCTCTTCCTGCAGCACCCGGTACTTAATCGCAAACTCGTCGTTCGAGATGCGCAACGCTGTCACAGCGTGCGGAGTCTGAGCGTCGAGGTCATCGGCGTAGCTGCCGTCCGGGTCGCGCCAGATCACCAGCCTGTGCCGATCGAACCGCGCGGCAATGTGTTCCTTAATCGAAAGTACTTTGATCACTCTGTACCCTCCAGCCCAGCAATATTCTTCAGCGCAGGGTAGAACTTCGGGTAGTTCGCCTTCACGCCGTCGTCAAGGTCGATCACGATCTGCTGCGTAGCCAGCGGATAGAGCACGTCGTGCTCGTACTCCGCCAACTCAACGAGCACTTTGCGAAGCCGGTCAACTTCCTTCTGTTCCTTCGCCGACGCACTGCCCACTGCAGCCCGTTCAGCGTTGGCAAGCGCAACCTCCAACTTGGCGCGATACTCCCGCAGGTACTCGTTCAGCACCGTCGACACCGTCGAGGGTGTGTAACGGTGCATGTAGATCAGCGCGTTGAAAGACCCTCTCGGGCTAGAGAACATCCAGTAGATTGGGCGTTTCTTATAGCGCTGCACGTGGTCGTCGTAGAACTTCGACCGGCCAGCCCTCGTGATGAAGTAGTCACGCAGCATCTTCACACCGAGAGAATCCTCGACGAAGCGCAGATTCTCCTCGAAGTGCTCGGCACCGAACGCTGCCCTGAGGAACTGGCGGAAGCACTCCACGATGTCGTCTTCAAACCAGCCGTCGTCGACGAATGGGATCACGTTGTCGGCGTCCGGCACGAATGTAGGCAACGACACCTTCGCGAGGTAGTCCTGAAGCGTCTCGCCTTGATCTGCGAGGATCAGGCCGGGCTCATCAAGGCTGTAGCGGCCAAACATACAACCCACGGCGTATGAAACAAGTTCGGACGCGACATCGGCGCGCTCCAGCGCCGCATACTCAAATGCAGTCTTGCCGCGGCCGTACCGGAACTCAACATTGCGAGTCAGAGACACCCGATGCAATGGCAGGTCAACCGCGACTTCTTCAGAGAGCCCGTAGGACTCCGCGACAATCCGATTGTTCTCGACCTCGCGTTCAGCCTGCTCCCTCGCAACGCTGGCCCGACGGGCAGACCATCTCGGCAATAGCTCGGTGAGCTTCACCGACGCGCCTGCCCCGCTGGACACCAACCACGACGGCGCGCCAAACCCCCAGGACGTCTCAAAATCGTCCCAATCCTTGCGCGACACAGACACAAGCTCCGCTATTCGGGGGCCATCCAACAATAAAGATTCGGAGGTACGGCCCGGAGCGGGAGTCGACATCACGGTGCCAAGTTTGAAGTCGAGGGCAGGTGCAAGGACTTTGAGGAACTCAGCACCCGTCGACGAGTTAAGGATCGAGAGCAGCGCCTCAATCTGTGCACGTCCCGCCGCATACGCCATTGGCGCCTTAGCATCGAACATGAACCCCTCCGGTACTAGTCGACCGGAGAAGCCGCCACTACTCAAACCAGTCCAAGTAAACCCTGGTAAGAACGCAAACTCACCATTGTAGTTGTGGCTCCGCACACGGCCTGTTGCAGGATCGACATTCTGACGTTGCCTTGCACCGTCGTGCTCCCAGTCGACCACATACTCGTGGTTGCCCCACCAAAGCCGGTATTCTCCACCCTTGAGATAGGGAAACCAACGACGGTCTGTCGCGACCGAGTCCGTCGCCCATCCACCTGCCGCTGATGAGCCAACTTCGTACCACCTGCGCAGAAACCTGTCATTGTCTCCTGTTGTCAGCCCTTCGCGCGTCGGCACGAACTCCGCGAGCGATGAACCGCGAGAAAAGGCCATAAGCATTGCATCGGAGAGCCAGAAGGCAATGGGCGCCCCTGGAAGGCCGCGAAGGTCCGACTGGCGCCTCTCGTACCTAGAGTAGCCACGATCAAGAAAGAGAGACTCAATCGTTTCAACAGAGCGGACATCCACGTGATTATCGAAGAGCTTGCGATACGTGCCGCGCTCTTCGCCTGACGGGCGGGCGTTGCGAACCACGAAGCCGACTGAGCCAAAGTCGGACCCGAACACACCTCGGCCAAACTGGACGAGTGAGTCGATTGTCTGGTCGGACAGCAGCCAAGTTCGGAGTTTCGTGTAGCTCGTTGCCGCCAGCCAGGCTGGCAAATTGATGATCGCCCAATAGCCTCCCGATACCGTGAGCGTGCTTGCGCGCTCCATGAACATTGTCATGAGGTCGAGTTTGGTCGTCGGGTACAAATCCTTGGCGAACCGTATAAGTCGCGCGTCCATGTTTTTGCTGCCCATGTACGGCGGGTTTGCAGTGACGACAGAGTATCTGCGGCTCAGAGCCGCAGCCTGCGCTATGACGTTTCGTGCCCGCGCCAGCATGTCGGCGTAGAGCGTTTCCTCATGGTCCTGTAATCCGGTCAAGACCGCGGCTGACTGCTTCGTTGCAGAAGCGTCAGGCTGGATCAGCGAACCCAGCGTGTCGGCGTCCCGGAACTGGTTCCAGAAGGCCTCCTCCGTGTCGCGATCCCCACCACTGGTCGCAAGGATGTCCAGCTCATCAGGCTCGAACGAGATCGGCTCGATCATGCAGATCTTCGGTTCGACTTCCTTGCTGAAGAAGCGGCGATCCTGGGCCCGGGCCTTCATGGTCAATGCAAAGGCGGCTAGTGCTCGGGCGCGGGGGTCGATCTCGGCGCCATGGAGGTTATGGGTGAGGATCAGGGTCGGGATCTCGGAGGGCCCGTAGCCCTCTTCTGCATAGATCGCAGAGAGCAGGTCGAAGGCGTAGGTGAGCATGTGACCCGATCCGCAGGCGGGGTCGATCAGGGTCAGTTCTTCAGGCCCGTTGATCTTCAGAAATTCAGTCCCTTCGTCAACAGGGGCGATGTAGTAGTGCATCTTGTCAATGAGACTTGATGCCGGACGGTTGAGCATCCATAGGCGGCCGAGAGAGTTTTCGACGAGATAGCGGACGATCCAGTGCGGGGTGAAGAGCTGTGTGGCGGCGGGGATCTCGTCGGATCCGGCCTTCTTGTTCTTCTTGAACCCGGCAAAAACTTCATCCTTCCGCTCGGAGATGTAGAACTGGTAGAGCCAGCCGATCACTTCGACGTCATCGCAGACGTCTTCCTTGAGCACCTCGCGGGCTCGAGCAAGGATCGCGCCGTCGGCGAGCAGGTTCGCGGGCACAAGCAGCTCGGTGTAGTCGCCCTCACGTTCGAACATGAACGGCATCGACTTGTGCCAGTAGCGGCAGTATTCAGTGAGGAGCAGGGCGTAGGCCTCACCCTCGGCGTCGGTGCTACGACGTGTGCCGTCGAGGAGGCCGATGATAGCGTTGGCCGTGCGCCTTTTCGTCACGACGTCGGTGTCAAGGTTGCCGCGCTTGGCGTCGGAGAGAATCTCAGGCTGCCCGTGTGCCTGCCCTTGAGCGGGTGAGACGACTGCGGCGTCGGTATAGCCGCGGGCATCCATGAAGCGCAGTGCAATGATGCGGTTGAACCAGATGTAAGCGACTTTGTCGACGACCTGCTGGCGGCCGTGACTTGCGATCTCCTTTTCGAGTTTCTTGATGACTTCGGCTCGTTCGCTGCGTGCGACAGATCCGATTGCGAGGACGGCGGTTGCTTGGGCATCTACGGCGTTGATGAGTTCGCGGCGGGCCCAGGTGGCGAAGCGCTCTAAGGGTTTGGTGTCCATATATCTCTCCTAGAGTGCGATGCGCTTGTTGTCGTTGATTGTGGCCAGCAATTTCTCGCGGAGCTGATCGAGATAGCGATCGACGTCGTCCACGTTCTCCAGCACCTTTCCGGCTCCCGGAAGTGCAAGACGTTTGATTGCGATGGTCTGTTTCGATTGGGCTGACACCGGTGCGGGGTGATTACCCCCGCCCGCGAACGGTGTTCCTGGCAGTTCCTGCGATGGTGCTGCGTCGACGAGTTCGTCTAGGATCTCTGGATAGATCAAATCAGCGAACAAGGCTGCAACATTCCGGATGACCCCAATCTGTGCTTCACGCTGTACTCGGGTAAGTACGCCCTGCGCCTTACTTGTGACCGATCGCTGCGCAGCGGCGGATGCGTCCAAGAACGCTTTGCTGGCGGGAACCTGTTCCCAGCGCGCGTTGATCTCCGCTGTAGCTTCTGCTCGCTGGGCGTCCAAGATGGCGGCGATCTGCCCTTCGAGCGCAGAGACCGCTGTGCCGAGTTGACTGATCCTGGCGCCACGGAAGACCTTGGGATCTTCGAGCAGCAGTGCAACAGGATCCGTCGCCCCTACGACTAGGTAGCCGATGTTCGACTGGTTAGCCTGCATGAACGCCGTGGCGTTGTCGTAGATTCCTCGCTGGGCGCCGTTGAGGAACTGCTTGATCGGATCAATCACGCTGTCCTTGGCATCGAGTAGCTCGTCCGCCCCAGGGAACTCGGAGATGAACCATTCGGCAGCGTGATCGCACAGATCGGTGAGCAACGCAACCGGTTCGTCGAGTTGGTCGATGAAGGGATATCGCGACCCCGTGGTGAGCCCCTGGAGTTCGACGAGCTTCTTGTCGAGGAGTTCCTTGCCAGTGCGAGCAAGCTCCAGCGGGTCCTTCGGAATCGCCCCTTCGTCGGTGAACTCGACGACAAACTTGCGGAACGCGGTGACAGTCTTCTGGTCAAACACCCGCTGTGGCGCGATGACCATGTTCGGGTAGCTCTGCGTATTGCGCAGCGCTCCCGTTATCTCGGTGCGCTTGAGTAGCTTGCCGTTGAGCGTGATCTCAATTCTAGAACCACCCGCGAGGTAGGCAACGGCTGCTGCGACCGACCACTGGTCCCAGCCGTAGGGCTTGATCGTGTACTTCTCAAGAAGGTGCTTCATCGTGACCTGCTCATGGCGCTTACCGCGCATCTCCAAGTGGCCGAGCACATCGTCGCCGGGCACCGTCAGCAGGTTCGCCACATCGTCGATGAGCCCGCCGTCGGGCGGATTGACCAGGGTTGAGAGTTGTTGCTCGCCAAACGTCTTGCTGCCCAACAGGGCAAGGTTCGTGTACGTGGCGGCGATCACCCGCTGGAACCCGTCGCTGATCCGGCCCACCGGCTCGGTTGCTGACACGTCGAGGACCCCTGCGTTATGAACAAGGGTCGCGCGTCCGACGGCGGCGCGGAGGCGTTCGACAATCTCCTTCTCACGCTCGGCGTTCTGGGTGCCCTTGGCCTGCAGAATAGTCTGCTCGATAGCGGTGCGACTGCTGCCGTGGGCACGCTTAATGTATTTCTCGGTCTTCAGCTGGAGACGCAGGTCTGCGAGGATCCGCTCGCTGTCACCCGGAAGCACGACCCGCAGCTCGTCGAGCCCGGCGCTGTGCGCCTTAATCTGCTCCAGGCTGAACTCCGTATCGGGACTCGTGAAGTGCAATGCCAGCTCGTACTGCTTGCTCATCGACTGGCCATCGAGCTTGTAACCGATCGGGAAGTTCTGACCGTTCTTCGAATAGACAACCTTCGTCATTTTCACGACGGACTGGGTGAGTAGATCCGAAAGTTTCTTTGACACCTCGGAAGAGTCGATGTCGACGTTCTTGATCTCCTGCTCGATCTTCTGCTCTTCATTGGTGAGGTAGTCATACACATCACCGTTGCGCTGAATGTAGGTCTGAACCTCCAGGGCCGCGAGAGCCTCGATCACGTCCTTCGAAAGCGCCGTCAAATCGGCCCCGAAACGGTCGTAGACCAGCACGGTGAGGTTGCGAGGCGACGCCTTAAAACCGTCAACATACTTGACCAGGAAGAGCGCCTTGAGTAGCCGAATTGCCAGCTCGCTAAGTTTGCCGCTGCTTTCGGCGTTCAAGATCGCGCGTTGGTTTGCTGACTTCAGCGATGCCCGGATGCCCGCGAACATCTGATCAAACGAGGCGAGTTGCCCCAATGGCTTGTCGGCAAGCGCACTCGCGACCTCCTGCACGACGCCAAGCATAGACCGCTCGCCAACTGAGCTGTTACGGCCTTCGAAGATGTTGTGATCCGAAATTCCCTCGATCGCTGCCTGGAACAGAGGGAACTGGTAGCTCACGAATGGGTACGCGCCAACAAAGTGCTCTTCATCGCGGTAGTTCGGATAGCGGCCGCCATCTACGAAATCGAACAGAGTCTTGAAGTTAGCGTGCTCTGCCGCGTAGATCTCGGCAACATGGGCCGCGCCTGCATCGTTCTTGGCGAGGAGACGCTTGCGGATGACTTCCTCAACATCCTGGCTGGTGAGCTTGAGACGGTTTGTGAAGCGGGCCTGAATCTTGGAGAAGTCATTCGCCTGGCTCTTGGTGCGATCGCCTCCGACCTTTTCCATGTCTTCCTGTGAGGTCACGAAGATCCAGGCGCGGCCCTTGCACTTCGTGGCTAGAGACTCGGCGATGGTCTGCAGGTTCAGCATCAGTTGGGTGTTGGTGCCGATGAACTGGCCGACTTCGTCGACGAAGAAATTGAGGCGGAACCCGTCGGGCTGTTGCTCCAGCCAACCCGCAACCTCATCAGCGAAATCCTCGATCGACACCGAGTACGACATGCTGTACTGACGGATGATTCCGGGGCTTGCGCTTCCGTTGACTTCAGCAAACGCTTTGTCGATATTTCCCGCTTCCAGAGCGCTCTGCTCTCGACCCTGAGACCAGGCGATGCCCGAGATGCGCGCGAATGCATCCTTGAACGCGCCGTACTGCCCGCGACCATCGAGGTCTCGCTCGAAACGAGCGATGTGCCCCTGGTTTCCGTAGTATCCGCGGGACTCGTTGAAGATCTTGACGAAGACCTTCAACAGCGCGTCGTTTTGATCTTTGCTGATCAGGGTGGCTTTCTGATCGATATTGAACAGCAGGCTCTTGGCCGCAATGCTGTCGGACTTGGCGATCAGCGCCGGGAGGAACGCGTCGTCGGCCTTTGCGCGGAAATGCTCGGACACCTGACCGCGCGGGTAGTCATGACCGTCGATGTCCCCCAGCAGGTGGGCGAGCATCTTGAGCAGGTGGGACTTACCAGAGCCGAAGAAACCCGAAATCCACACACCGTTGGCGTTGGTGTAGTTCGTGTACGCCTCGAGCATCTGTTCAACGCCCTTAGCTGCCTCATTGGTGAGGACGTACTCCTCCACCTCGACGCCAAGCTGGGATGTGTCATCTGCCTTGATGACACCCTCGATCGGGCGCTGGATGTTCTTAGCGAAGATCTCGTTGGTCTTGGTCATCGTCATGCTTCCTGTTCCAAAATGTCCTTGGCGCGGTAGTAGCTGTCGCTGGCGCTGAGGTTCAGCGCACGCAGCTGGTGACCGCCTGCCTGGGTAAACTCGTACGTTCCCGGGAACCACGCGAGCATCGGTCTGCCGACCACGACGCTTTGGAGGTTCTCCAACACAGTGTGGGTGCGAATGAAGGGAAAGACCTCGCCGATGCCGGTGAGGAAGACCATGTCACTGGGGTTCTCGGCCAGCTGCTCACGGATCGCGGGCGCGAGATGATCATGCGGGTCGAGCATCCCTTGAAGGGTCTCGCGGAACTCGTACTTATCCTGCGTTGGCTCAAGGTCTAGGATTCGCTGCCATACGCCACGGTCGACTAAAAGCTTGATAGCAAGGTCATACAGGTTGATGTCGACGACACTGAGGCCATCATCGCTGCGGAGCTTAGTAATCACTCGGTCACGGGCGGCATCCACGTCATATGCCCACGTCGGCGGATAGTGGTAGATGAAGAACGGCACTTCTTTGGAAAGGCCTTCCATCTTAAGGAACCGCCGGCTACGCAGTACCTCATAGACGTGGGCTTCCTCTAGCTGAAGATTTCGCTGGGCTTTGGTAGTCATCGTGGGCTCACATCGGCCGGTAGGTGGGTCGGGAGGAATCGAATATCACTCGGAGTACGAACAGCAAACATCTCGTGAACTCGCTCGGAGAGTACGGCCGGAATGATCTCCCCGTCGGGACTACTCAATCCAGCTTCGTGGAGCATACGGAATACATTCTGACGCAGCTTGGTACGAGTAGACGCCTTCAGTTCATCAAGCTCCGGGTGCCATAGAGTCTTCCCCGTTATGAACCGATCGAAATCATCGACGCCGAGCGTTGGGGTGAGCAGAAGGTACCGTTCACGGAGGACCTCCTCGGCGAAGGCTCCGATCAACCCGTATCGGCGGCACGCTGCCACCCACATCAGATGACAGCGCTCGGTAAGACTCGACACAGCGAGGAATTCCAACTCACCGTCTTCAAAGACACTGAGCCGCTGAATCGTCTCACGCGTCACGCGCAAACTTGACGATTCCGTGCGCGCTTGAAGCAGATTTCTCTCCGTCACGACACGACGTACAGTCCCCCAGTCACGCTCACGCAAATACGCGGAGGCAACCACATCAGCTTCACGCGACAAGAGGCCCCCGGTGGTAAACGACAATGCATAGCGATCTTGCGTGTCTGTAATTATCACCAACGGGTACCTCCATCCGGGTTTAGATCGTCAATCAGAATATGCGGAGCTTCCGACATTGAGGCCGGAAGCCATTTCAATGGGGCGTAGCTCGGTCGACCGCGTCACGGCCCACTGCCGCACCGCCACCTCGAACCCAGTCGTCAACCTCGCTGGCCTGGAACTTCCACAATCGGCCAACCTTGTGGGCGGGCATGTCCTTCTCGGAGATCCAGGTGTAGACGGTGTCCTTTGTGACGCCGAGATGAACGGAAATGTCATCAGCAGATAGCCATGCCTCGGTCACTTCGGACCTCCCTTGAGTCATAGACCCCGATTTTGGGCCAACGGTCCCGATATTACCGGAATAGACCCTGTTTATCCGAAACTGAGCCACTAATGGCCTCCCGATTTGACGGGTGGGTTGCCGCGGATCTGCAATGAGCCGTTATTTTCTAGGTAGTCCTAGCGCATCGCAGGTTGAGAGTGCCGGCATAACTATGGGATGGTCGCACGAATTTTAACGCGATGGTCCCTGTGGCCCTGAGGAACGTGGGATTACATGCAGACCACCGCGTACGGAATGACCTCAACGGGTAAGAGGATTTTGTTGTGAGATACCGGCTTCTAGGCGTTGCGACAGATGATGTTTGTGAGTGGCTAGCAGAGAGAGAGTCGGATCAGCAGCTCCCAGTCTTCCTCCGAATCCTGCCGGGTTTGTCATTTCCAGGATCGTTTTGGACACAGAGGTTACCCGGCCCAAAACAGACTTGGCGATATCAATTGGGGACATGGGCTTCCTGTAGCGGGTGCAGCGGAGTATCGAATCTGCCTCAGCCTCCAGTACAGCGTCGGCCCAACCTGTGAGGTATGCCGCGGACTGTTGGCCCCGGTCAATGCCGCGAGCCTGCAAGACGACATACGCGACTGATTCCGCCTCGATCTCAGCAAGCCCCCGGTGTTCGGCGCTGCTGCCATAGAGGGCTCCGATGGCGTCACCTGGAACGTGCAATGAGGCGTGGGCAAGTTCGTGCGCGAGCGTTGCAACTCGATCCTCAGCATCCAGCCAGGATCCAACGTTGATAAGGCGGCGTCCGTGGTCGGTGTAGCCGTCCGCCAGTCCTGCCTGCATCTCCGAGATTACGATGTTGTAGCGCGCGTTCCGCGCCACTTCCGTGAGAGACTCCCACAGCTGCGTGCATGAATCTGCTCGGAGCGGCACATCTGGCTGACCGGCAACAGGTACAAGCAACGGCTCACCCTCGGTCTGCGACACATCGAACACTGCCTGTCCACGCCATCCGACGATGCGAGATCTACTTATGCCGTCGCCCGGCTCCGCAAGGACTGGTTCCCGTGCGTCTGATGTTCTGGCTTGCTCATCCGCAGATGTGATTCGGGCCGTTCTTGGCGCAATCACATACAAGGCACGTTCACCCTTGAGTATGTAGCGATTGTGCCGTTCCCAATCCTTGTACCCCGCAACCAAGCTCGGCTTCTCTGGACCTCGTTGGGCCATTTGCATCATCAAAAGTGCGACATTACCTCCCGAGTACCGCCACATGGTCGCCGAAGCGTCGAGGAGGCGGTGCCATTGCTGGGGGTGGTCAACAGCGTCCGCGAGCAGCGCGTAGAGCCCTTCAGTCAGCTCTGCAACGCGCTGCTCGGGGCCCAGGTGGGTCGCTGGTGGCACTCCCCCGTTTGTGTCGACGGATACCAGCCTTGGTGGCGTTGGTTCTGGCGCAACCTGCATGGTTCCATTCCTCCGTTACTGCCCAGAATCGGTGGTGCCTGAATCCGGAATGCCAGGTGTTCCCGAATCAGGCTGATTTGCCCTGTCCACGCCAGTAAGGGGCAAGCCCGTCATAGCGGGACCGTCGGCAGGCAACCGACGCACAGGCGGCTCGCGGTGTTGCTGCAGACTGACGCAGCCGGCCGCCCTAGTTAGATCTCGCAATCGGGAGACGCTGTGTTCCATGCGTTCGTGAAATCCCAAGGGGCCGAAACCGCCGTCGTCCTCGGTGTAGGAAGCCTGCTCCGCCCGCTGCAGCGCATACAGCTCAGCCACGATGTCCGAGTGCCGCCACCAGCAGTCGGGAATCACAGACGTTGTCAGATGGTAGGTCTCCACGAGCCAGCGGACCCAACTGCCGAGGTGGTTCCACACGGTCTCCGCGGTTCGCGGGTCCATGTCCCGCCACCGATACGTCATGGGTATTCTTTTGGAACGCAGGCCGCGCGTTGAGCCGAAGAGCAGCGCCGCGAAATTGTCTTCGGCACCGTTCTCGACGTCGTATTCAAAGGATTCGTCTTCGTCCATGGCTAGGGCTCCTGTTCTTGTACGGGGATGGGCGTTTGTTGTTCGTGTTGCCGTTTGAGGTGGCCGGTGAGCAATTCGAGCTCTGTTTGCTCCTTGGAACGGCCCAACTGAGCTGCGTCCTTGCGTTTGTGCCATTCGCGCAGGTCCAGCAGGATGGGGCGGCTGCGGCGACCGAGCATGATGGCTGTCCCGGCAGGTAGACGCCGAATTTCATGCAGTGGGATCACCGGAGACTCCCTGATTTGCTCTCCGTCCTGGCGGCCTTGCGACGACCATGAACGGGTGTTGAACGTCAACGTCCGCTCCCCAATCAGTCCCGCGAGTGCGCGGAGATCGCGTTCGTCGGAACCACCGCCAAAGATGACCTTGATAATCGCCGCATCCCAAATAGTGGCTGCCTCATCCATCGACCATCCGGAGCGAGCCTGAGAGAGTGACTGCAGAACCACAAGTGTGGAGATGCCGATGCCGCCTCCATCAGAGAGCGCCACCGGCAGGCCTGGCCAGGGAGAGAGGTTGGCGATCTCATCCAGGATCAGTGACAGCGGTGGATCCAGCCTGCCGCCGGCCGAGACAAACGCCATCTCCCTGGCGGCATAATCAATGTCGTCAATCAGTGCGGACAGGTAAGGTCCAGCGGCAGCTGCGCCACTCTTCGTGCCGATCAAGTACAGGGTGCCTCGTTGTTCGATGAAGTCCTTGGGGTCGAATTGTTCGCCATTCACTCTCGGGTTCAGCGCGGCGAGTACCTTCGGTGAGGACAGGGGCGCTGCGGCGGCAGTCACACCAATCCAGGAGTTGGAGGTGTTGCGTGGGTCGTCGTCGATAATGCCCATCAAGTCCGCCTGCCAACCTAGCGCTGCCTCCGGCTCACCTAGTACGGCCAATGCCTCCCTAGCAAGCACGGGGTTTGATGCCCAGCGACGGAAGGCCACCACCCCGTCGCCCGAAAGAGCCGCCGCATGTAGCAAACACTGCAGCACTAGCTGCGATCGTTTTTGCCACGCGGCGTTTTCACCTTTGAGGGCGGAGTCGGCTGAAATGACGAGTGCGCGGCGGGTAGCGACATCAGGGTCTTGGCAGCCGCGCACAGGTGACCAGCGCAGTGTTGAGGGTAGGCCGGACATCCCTTGAGGGTCGAAGACGGTGACGGGGCGGCCGTTGGTGGCTCGGGCTTTCATGGTGACAACGAGGTTGTCGGCGCGGGTGGAGGTGGTGACGACGGCGCCGGGTGCGTCAAGGATGGCGTTGATGATGACATACAGGCCTTTGCCAGAGCGGGGTGCGCCTTGGATAACGAGGGATTCTTCTGTGGAGACGTGGACGGTGACGCCACGGGACTTTCCGATAGTCCAAGAGACCTCCGCGACTTTAGGATCTTTGGCTCCGGGGCGGGTGTATCGACCTCGCTTCAGCGCAGCCTTGGCACCGAACTCGCGGGCGATTTCGGCCCGCCGTGCGACGCCGTCGCGGCTCAGGATGTCCTGCCGTAGCCAGGCTCCGGACTGCCGCCACGTGCGTAAGCCGACCATGCCTGCGAGCGCTGCCAGAACCATGGCGATCAAGATAGGTGCGATGATGAGCCAGATTTGTCCTGTGCCTATAATGCAGGTTCCCTGCGAAGGCAGAATCCACTGCATCCGTCCGGTGATGAGTCCAGGGAGAACGGCGGGGCTGAAGTCCCAAGGGGCTGGTGCCCCGCATTGCGATAAATAGGCGATGTGGGCAGCAGCCTGGATGAGGAAGCTCAGGACGATGTAAATGGACGTAGCGATCAACCCGGTGGAGACCAACGGGTTGCCGTCGTCGAGGCGCCGCGGCATCAGAGCATCCTCTCATCGGTACCGAACACGGCCAGTTCGTCAGTCGTGACCTGGTTCGCGACGATGAAGGACCGGTTGCCGACCTTCCATAAGCCGACGCCCTTGGGTAGCTTCTCAACATGCTCGCACTCGGCTTCGGTCAGCCCCAGCGCTTCCTTGGTCAGGCGCATTGCGTCGTGCTTTTGCCTGTAGATAACTCTGGTGTCAGCTTCGGTGAGGAGGCCGAGAGCTTTCTGTCGAAGTCCGCTGGTGCTGTCGCCAATCTCATTGAGGTCTGCAATCTTGTGCATGATGAGCAGATTGGAAATGCCATAACTACGGGCCAAACGCCATTGCTCACTCATTTTTGCGAGCATGTAGGGATCAGCGAGCATCCGCCAGCCTTCGTCATAGACCACGATCCGCTTGGCCCCGTCGGGATTCGTGACGGCAGCTTCAAGCCACGTCGCACCGCAGGCAGCCGCCAGAGACAGCGCTTGTTCCGAGGCTCCAATCAGAGCCGAGGTATCCATGACCATAATCGGGGCATCGGCGTCGAAAGCTACGGTTGAGGGTGCATCAAACATGCCTTCCAGATCCCCTGAGACTGTTCTCCGCAGTGAATGTCCGACGCCGGTCCCACCGTTGGGTCCGACGAGTGCGGCCGTCGCTGGGGTGGGGTTGAGCAAGTATTCCAGCACCATGGGCAGCGTCGGCGTGCTGTTGGCGGCAACGGCATCCGTCAACGCCATGTCCAGCGCCGTATGCTCCACCGGACTCAACGGGACACCGGGACGCATCAGCGAAACCAAAGCCACGAGCAGGTGCCGGCGTCGCTGCCGCACCACTGCCAGCCACTGTGCATCGGACAGTGCGCTGGAGCGGGGACCGGCGTCGAGCGGGTTGACCCTGGTTGCCCGTCCGGGCCCTACCGAGATGACCTTGCCGCCAGGGATGGCGCTGGCTACCGGAACCCATTCTCCTTTCGGATCCGAGGCTACAGCTGCTTTGCGGCCGAGAGTGATGGAGCGGGTGACCAGGGACTTCCCGCACATGGACTTTCCAGTGCCCACGGTGCCGATGACAACGATGGACGGGCCACTGATGAATCCTTTGTCATACATGACCCACGGGTCGTAGCAGAATGCGCCGGAACCAAACAGATCCGTACCGATGTAGGTACCCTCCGGGCCGAGCCCAGACTCGGTGAGGAACGGGTACGCTGCCGCCATGGTCAGGGTCGAGGCCCGGTGCGGGGACGGGTGAGCCCGGTGCGGGCCCCAGAGCGTGGCCCCCGCCCTTTTTCCCCAATCCCCAGCCGAGCCGCTGGCGCCGGTTTCAGCAGCTCGCTGTACCCGCAGCTCACGCAACGACAACTTTGGTTCCGCTGCCACGAAACGCTCGTCCCGACGTCGCGCTTGCCGCTGGCCATGAGTCTCCCCAGCGGGAGCAATACTGACCGCTGCCACATGCTTGTTCATTTCAATCCCCTTCCCAAGGGCAAAGCCCCTGCAATGAACGCCGGCCACTGCTGCCCGGCCATTAACCGCAGCTCCACAAAAGAACCGGCTGCGGCAGATTCAAGTTCCTGTCGGCAGCGAGACAGCTCGTCGAGTGTTTCGGCTGTGATAGTTACATAGGCTGCGGGACGGACATCCCCATGACCGGCGACGATCTCATCTTCACGCTGGGCGACTTCCTCCTCCTCAGCCCGCTGTTCGCGGGTCAGGGGTCGGTCCAGCCGGGCGTTGATTCGGCGTCGAGTGTCATGGGCCTCCTGCGCCGACCGGATATCCCGCAGTGCCTGGTCGGTGGGCACTGTCCGGATGACTTGGGAGATGGTGTGCCGGAAATCCCCCACGTAGATCAGCGGCTGCAGGAACCCTGGATAGACCTGTTGGCGAGGCCACTCCGCGACCCAAAACGTTTGGTGAAAGCCGGAGTCAGTTCGGAGGTACGTCCAATGCTCGTCAGTGGCCATCGGCCCCGGCGACACTGGAGCGCTACCTTTGCCGTCTCCGGTTGTTGCCGCCCACTTCGCCACCGCTTCTGGGTCAAAGGCCCCGCGGACCACAGCCGTTATAGAGGTGTCCGACAGCCATTCGGTAACGATCACACTGTGTGTTTTAAGCCCCGTGCTGAAAGCCTCAACCTCGGAGCGCAGGACATGTTCCAGACCAGCCATCGCTCCCCCGGCATCCTTGATCCGGCGGCGCGCCTTGGCCGTATCCAGGACGATCGTCATGATGATCTCGTGGCTCATGGAGGAACCGGCGGCGGCGATCAAATCAAGATAGGACAGGTCACCCCACTGCGCGTCTGCAATGCGCTCCGGCGGAACGGCACGCTCATAGTAGGCCCGCAGTGCGCTCGAGGGGTATGGCACCGTGTAGTCCTGAATTGCAATGCGCGCGACGGCCGGCCGACTTGCCATGGCCGCTTGCACCCGCGACCAAGATTGAACGGCGTACGCCTTATCGTCACTGTCCATCAGGGCAAACGACGTCGTGGTGCAACGAAGCGAGACCATGGCTTCGTTGCCACTCTGGTCCAGAATGAACCCTTCACCCTTTGTTGTCTTGAATAGCTTGAGGCTGCCCAGGCCTCCCGGCAGGGCCATAGTGCCGACCTTTTGCGGTTGCTCCGGTCGCGCCAGATAGCGAGTCTCGTTCAAAACCGAGCGTAGGAAGAACACCGACGCTGTCAGAGCCCACACCGGATATGGGATTCGGGCGTACTGCAGGACGCCAAAGAGCATCAGTCCCAACCAGACTGGCGCTGTCAGTATGAAGACAAGAGGCCCGCCTGTAGCCGATGAGAGTGCAGCGATCAGCATGCCCAAGGCGACCAATGAAAGCTGGTACCACTGCAGCCCCATGAACAGACCGTGCCGTTCGTGGCGAGGGAAGCGGACCGGTTGCAAAATTCGGGTGTCTTCAGTCATGACGACCATCTCCATTGCTGGGTGGGCTCTTCGGTAGGTTCATGGACGGGTCAACGGGGAGCCTGGGGTTGACTGGCGGTGTTGGACGTGGATGGTTCACGGGTGGTGCGGCCGGAGTGGACGGGCCATGCATTGAAGGGCTGGCTTGGGGTCCGCGGATCTTGCCCGGGTAGCGGGACGTGGTTGGTCCCCTGCCTGATGACGAGGATGTCGATTCCGGGCTGCCTGATTGCGGAGCTGGTGGGGCGCCGGTTGAGGTCGCGCTTGCACGTCCTGCTTTGGCCGACGGGCCAGACGGCATGGGCCAAGCAGTTGATGCTGCTGGATCTGGACTCGGTGAGCCTCTGGAAGCCGACCCATGTACTTTGGGACTCGACGGGGTCGGCCCCGCAGCCTGTGCAGGGTTTCCAATCCACGCCTTGCTTGCGCCGGCGTGCATGGCGGCGGGGTGTAAGGGCGTTGCAGAGTGACTGGATGCCACTGGTGCCGGCCCTTTGCCACCTACGCCTGGCATGTGCAGTTTGCCGCCGAACTGGCGACCGAGCTGCCGGCTCGTGAAGCTTCCAGCGCGGCTTGCAACATGGCCGCCACCCGCCATTTGCGCAGCTCCGGCAATTTCACCGCCAGCAAAGCTGACGAGCTTGAGTGCCATCAGTGGTGCCGCGCAGGCCAAGACCATTCCGACGGCGCCAGACGCAAGTCCGCTGAACGACGTCGAATCCGCGAACAATTTCACCGCGACGGCCAAGACGGTGGCGGCAAGAGGCTTCGCAATCAGCAGCGCAATGACCGTTTCGCACCATATTCTGCTCCAGGACTTAGTCCGCTCCCATGGCAAGAGCATGAGGGCGACAGGTGCCACGGCTGCCAAGACAATGAGGGCGAAGGATCGGAAGATCATCGAGCACATGAGGATGAACGACAGTATCCACACAACTAGGACGGCGATAGCTGTAACAACCACAGCTCCTGTCGGGCCGTTTGCTGTTCCACTGCCGAGCGAAACGACGTCCCATTCGCGTCCCGAACCAGCTTCGGCTTTTTGGAAGCCGAACAGTCTCATGAAAACGACGTAGGGATCATTTCCGAGAGTGGCCAGCAAGGCCGTGGACGCCGAATCAGTGAAGCTGGAGAGCTTTGCCATGAGGCTCGTTGCGAGGAAGACCAGCGGGATGGCAAGTGCGCCTCCCAGGAGTGCCCGCCCGATACGCCGCGGCTGTTGACTGACCAAACCTGCGATGAGCTGGACGATCATGACCACAACTAATGGCGTCATCATGACGACAACCCACCAATTGGTTAGGCCACTGACAATGCCCCATTCCGCTGCGTCAATGTCTGAGACACCGAAGGCACCTGAGATGAACGACCACATCCACGACGCCATGCTCTCAAGAATGCCCGCAATGTAGGCAGTGACGGACGCGGCGAAGTCATCGTTGGCTTGGGAAACGATGCCGCAGCCAG
Organism: Arthrobacter sp. TWP1-1; assembly: GCF_049897845.1. Classification (NCBI taxonomy): domain Bacteria; kingdom Bacillati; phylum Actinomycetota; class Actinomycetes; order Micrococcales; family Micrococcaceae; genus Arthrobacter; species Arthrobacter sp. TWP1-1. The sequence continues at coordinate 25,008 of NZ_JAFCXC010000010.1, read as the reverse complement.
GCGGCCACCAGCCACCCAGATTGCATTTGACCATCGGTAGCATGGTTCACGCCTAGAATCCGAGGTTAAACGCGTTCTGCGACCACAGGATGTAGCCGTTGATGCCACCCAGGATGGCCGCGACCGGTCCTGTCCAGAGCAGGATCATGCCGCCGCCGGAAGCCAGGCGCGAGGATTGACTGAGCTTGCCAGCCAAAAGCATCGCGGCGCCGATGATCGCCACGATGGCGATCACGATGAACGCCCCGACGAGAATGCCGCCACCTATTTCTTTGAGGGACTCGAGGAATGGGAAGTTGGTGTTCGGGGTGATCCCGGGATCCACCACAGCCGGATACAACATTGTGAACTCCAATCGCTGGTTGTCCACAGGCGTGGACGTTTCGTTCACATGCTTCATGGCGATTGGGCGGGGAAACTACATGACCGCAATGACTCACCTATCTTGTGTGTTTCACACGAATGCACATGACGGGCGGATGAAGCTCTAAGGTCGCCGTGAAATCGCGCTGGCGCACCGATTGAAAACAATATCCCACATTATTTAGACAGCTGTTGCATCAAATTGATGCATAACTTATGCTTGAAGTGCAGGCCATACGGTCTGGCTACTAACAACCGGAAAGAGGATATGTCAAATGATGTCAACGACAATGACCTTCACTAAGAGATCTCCTCCTCCAGGTTCTTCACTGGCAGGGGACGGGCAGTCGATCGCGAGGACTTTGGCCAAACTGGCCGAGAGCGACGGGCGCCAGAAAGGAGCTACCCGTGTCAAATCGGAGCAGCTCACAGCCCCCCATCCCTCCGACCAGTGGCCATATCCAGCCAGTTTCTCAACCTGAGGAACCCACGGCCAATGCCGAAATTCACTTCCGGGTGAATCCGAAATACGCTGTTGACATCAAAATGCCCGGGCACCAGTCCGGAATCTTGCTGTCCATGGTCATAGCGGCAGCTATCGTCGCAGGTCCTCCTTTGCTCTTCATTGCAACGCAAGTTACATTGTCGACACACGAGGCTCTACTGATTGCTACTGTCCAGCTGGCCCTTCTCTTCGTAATCGCCATTCGACGCCCTAAGGGCTGAATGTGATGATTTGCTTGATTCCGCTGTTGGGACGGTCGTCCCGTCCCAACAGCGGAAACAACTAAGTTAGGAAATTTCAATGAGTCCGTCAACGTCGGTACTACCGCGTATGAGCGCGGAACGCATCACAGTGGGTTTAACCCGCCGTGGATCGGAAGAATTGTCAAGGCTTGCCGAGGAGACGGGGATGTCAAAGACAGACCTGGTCAATCGAGCAATTGGCCTCTATACACTCATGTTTGACAAGACAAACGCTGGAGCGCAATTGGCATTCGTGGAACCCAATGGCCCAAAGGGAGCAGCAACTATCGAAGTTGTCCACGTACTTTGACCTGAGGAAGGTTTGGACCGACCGATTCTTAGTTCAACAGCCTCTCGCGGCTAGAGCGCAGGCGCTATACGGTAATATTCGCTGCGAGCATTCCAAACCACAGGGTGCAGGAGTGTCCCGACAACCGGATTCAGTGCGCTGTACATCATGCCATTGCCAGCGTAGATGCCGACGTGACCCCAGTGGTTCGGGCCATCAGGATTCTGAACGACGAGATCACCGGGTTGCGGACTTGTAGTGGGCGTTCCGCCTGTCCACTGCTCCGTCCGTGGCAGCTGGATTCCAGCCTTCCCGTAGACCCATTGGACGTAGCCTGAGCAATCCCATTCTTTGAATGCGGTCCCTCCCCAAACATACGCTCCACCAACTCCTTCCTGAGCATATGCGAGGATCTCTCGCCGAACCGAACTCAAATCGGAAGGCAGTGCGGGTTGGGTGACGCCCGATTTGTCTGGACTGCACGCAGCTGGTGGAGTAAAAGCACCAAGCCCCTCCAGAATCGCTTCAGCCTCCGGCTGCCACTTGGCATATCGCTCCGGAAACGCAGACCCTTGAACTGCCTGGGCCGCGGCACCTTTGTCCATTTGCTGCCACCCAGGGACATCCAAAAGCCCCCGAGGTGATCCATGATTGGGCCCCTGCAGTCCACCATAAAACGCTTCGGCGTTGTAGGTCGGTTGCATTAGCGCAGAGACACTCCCCCACCCCGCCGAAGTCCGCTGCTGGGCGCTACCAACGGAATCATGGTCACCGCCGACACCGTCATGCGGAAATTCCAGAGACTCAGGCACGGAAGTATTGGCCAGCATCTGAAGTCCAGATTCTTGCAGCGCCATCATCAGGGCAATCACAATGCCGTCGTTCGGCACTGCTCTGGCGCGGCCGACGGCAATATACGACTTCGCCACCGTCACTTGGGACTCGCTCAGCGAGACAGGCGCCTGTCCAGGGACCTCGAATGCTATCGCGGCGCCTGGGAAGGCCGCGGCGACCGTACAAGCCGCCGTCGAGCCCTGAGAAGCGAACGCCACCAAAGCGACCGCACCACTGAATGCCATGACACAGCACAGTGCCAATGCGCTGACACTTGCGCCAATCAGTCGTAGCGCTGCTCGCCTCTTGATCATTCCAAGGAGGAGCGCCGGGGCCGGCATCAGTACACGATCCGATCGGACGACGCGTAGAACCCCACCATCTCGCAACGATCAGCCGGAGCTGTGGTAGCCGGCGGGCAATTCACCATGACGCTGACAGGAGCCGTGTAGCTGTTCGTGCCCGAGGTTGCATGCTCCGTCACTTTCAGGGTCACCGTGCAGACATGCAGGCCTTCCCAAGGCGGGGGATACTGCACATATTGAGCCAGTTGCGCGTCACAAGTGGAATTAACTGCTGCCGTAGTGCGGTAGCCCTGAGCACCGGTGAGGGACGCATAGGCTGCGGCGTTGGTGCCCGTGGCTTCGAATTGCTCGGCGAAGACTGTCAGCGGGTTTGAGCCGTCCGGCAGCACGTGCCACCATGCGCGAATACTTCCATACGTTTCTGAGTAGGTGGCCTTTCTCGTATCCCAGGAATAGATGGTGCGAGCCGCTGCGGTTGCCAGCTGGCGAAAGTCCAAGGTGGACGGTTCATCCGCTGAGAATTCCTGCGGCGCCGGTGGAGCATTTGTCGCCACCGGCGTTACTACTGCTGTGGGAGCCGCGGATGAGGGCGAAATCGGAGGCGCACTCGACGGAGTCCGGCTACCCGCTTCAGGACTCACCTCTGGTGTCCGGAGTGACAGAACCGCCGCAATTCCGGCGGCAGCCAGAACAGTGACCAGCAACATCACCCATGCCCGACGCCTGCTTGGTTTGCCTCTGCGTGTCAGCCATCCCGCGTTCATGGTTCCACCTCATCGCCTTGTGCCGATCAAGCCTTGGATACAGAGTGGAGCGTCGGGGTGGCGGGTGTATTGATGACTGAACCCTCAATCCCAGTGCCTGCGCGAAGAATTTCTCCGGCGGCCACGACAAGGTTTCGCACTAGCCCGACTTGCACCTTCACGTAACGCACACTGACCCCGGCATCTCGAGCAACACCGGCGATTGCGGCGGAACGGGCCTTGCCAAGGACTGCTGGCAGAACGACGTCGTCGGCAATGAGCCGGAGCAGCGGATTCGGAAGTGCGGCAACGGTGTGGGTTCGCAGTGTTGCAAGGTCACCAATTTGCTGCCGATCGACATCCAGGGCATGGCTCACGGTCAGCGCCATCTGACGCACCACGAAGATGGCGTGCCAACACGTGCGAGTTGATGGACCCGCGGTCAACGCAGTGAGTGGTTCAGCCTTCCGATCAGACAGGCTACTCAGAGCCAGTTCCCACGTGCGCTCAGGCACATGAGTCTTGACGAACTGCAAAACCTCCGTGGCCCAGACGTGGTTAGTGGCTTGCTCATCGAGGCGCATCATTTGGATGTCAGTCAGGCTGTTGGCCCTGGATTCGAACTGCTCGTCCAGCGGCAGTGCCGACTTGGCGATACTCCGGCGCACGTGATGCGCACACAGATTGCAGGCAATCCCCTGGACCCAGGCATCGAACTTCACTCCCGGGACAGCCCGGTAAGTGCCGCGCACAGTGCCTTGCCATGCGGCGAGACGAATGTCCTGCAACACGTCGTCCACATCGTCGCAGAACCCAAACTTGCCCAGATGGATCTTCACATAGGGACGAACACCTTCGACAGCCCTCATCAGCTGGTCGACAGGAATGTCCGGATCGGGAGGATTGGCGAGGGACTGATCTACCGTGATGATTTCGAGTGCTTCATAAGCTTCGCTGGCCCTAAGACCCATGATGATCACCGCTTCATTCGTTGCCTGAATATCAAGCGCGACGCCGTTAGACGTTCGCAGGAGATCCTGGGGACACGTTTGGTGGCGACAAGATCGCTCCGGCTTGTGCCGGGTCCAGCGGGCTGGGCGTGGTCAACGATCGCGGACAACCCTCTTCAAAAGGTATTATTTATAGTGTGCGAGTATCAGGAATATATTGTCAAGGGGCGTCACTCTTACTCTGTGGACAACTTTGGTGCAGAATGAAGACATGCCGCACAATATCCAGCCAGCACTCAAGGACTGGTCTCCCGAAGTTGCCATTGCCATGACCACGTTTGGCAACGAAGCACGCAATCAGATCATCCGCTATTTACTGGAGCATGGCCCCCAGCCGCGCGGGGAAATCGTGGCAAATGTGGACGCCAGCGACGCAAGCGTGGCCAAACAATTGGTAATCCTAGAAAACGCCGGCGTCGTGGGTGCAGACGTTGAGCCTGGGCGTCGGCACGGCCGAGCACCGAGATACTCAGTCAATCCGGAACGGATTAGGGAACTCTTCGAAGCCCATGCTAATTATTTGACGGTTCCAAACCAGTAGTACCGTCATCAGTTTTCGGAATGTCGCGGCTCAGGAATTCGGTGATCGCATTCAAGGTCTCCGGTGAAACGTCACCCAAGGTGCGTGCAGCGAACGCCTGAACTCGAGCCGCCCGCAATGCCTTGACGAACCCAAGCCTGGCTTGGATGCTCTCGGGGAGTTCATCGGAGTCCAAGTCCAATAGATACGACGGATCGACGTCGAACATGCCACAAATAGCAGTCAAGACTGTTCGATTCTTGACTAGCGGGCCCGTGCCGTCCTTCATGTAAAACCATCGGGCCCGTGACATGCCAACGCCACGCGCGGCCAGTTCAGTCTTAACCTCAGGGAAGAGAACCTCGTAGCCGCGCTTTTCTGCCGCAGCGTCCAAAAGCAGGTTGATGCGTCTGCCCATAACGGTCTGCGGCGATGGCTGACCAGATGTGTCTCCACGTCCAGCACTCACGGCAGACTCCTCACGATGGCGGGGCGGGCGGGCCACCACTGGCCGGCCACGCGGTCGCATCTCCTCCAGTATTGTCTGTGCTTTCCACCGCCGCAAGGCATCTTTGGATCACTTCTTCCAGGGCCGGCAGAAGCACGGTCTCTGCACTGGCGCCCAGCCACGGCACAACTTTCTGAGTTCCGGCAGCCGCCGCAAATGCCGCCAACCCAATCGGGTCAAGTACATGGTTGCGGTCAACATGAAAACAAACTTCGGTCATGACGTCGCGGAGGGCACCAAGAAAGGCGAGTTGCTCCCGCGGGTTTCTCGCCCAGTACCGGTTCTCGCGCATGGACGACGCGGCACGCAAAAATGCCTCGACTTGAGGATGTTTGTTCATGGGATAGCCTTCCGAATGGTCCCGTCGGGAAGACGTCTGTCCACACCGACTTATCCACAGTCATGTCGAATAGCGGCGTTTACACCATGACCTAGTGAGAGTAAATTCTAAAATAGACAGATCCAAAAAAGGCGTCTTGAACGCTGCCCAGGAGTGTTTTCCATGGAACCTTCAATATTGATGAATCTGACACGAGGCCGAATCGTGCACATGCTGGTCGCACACGGCCCTGCTACCGCCCCGGATATTGCCACCGCGCTCTGCCTCAATAAGGCCACCGTTAGCCGGGCACTCGGAATGCTGTCCGAGGCAGGGATTATCCGCAGAACAGACACCACAATCGAGGACACTCCCCTGACTTACGCCGTCGACCATCCCCAAGTTCTCCAGGAAATAGCACAGGCGCGCCTTTTCTTCGCTCCGTGGTTGTGAGCCATCACGACCCACTATTCGTTGCGGTCATGTAGTAAAACTCAATTTCAACCATGGTTAGGTATCGAATCCAACTTGCCGGCGCTTTGACGTTGGTAGGACCCGAGGAAGGTACTGACATGAGCATCTCCACCCAGAACAGCCACCACATCGATTCCGACGCAGCCCAGTGGCTCTCCCCAACTGAGATCTGCAGCGAACTGCAGATTCCGCTGCAGACCTTTTACCAGTGGCGCGCGAAGGGCATCGGCCCACACGCCTACCGGATCGGCCGCCACCTGCGCGTAAGCCGGACAGACTTCGACGCTTGGCTCTCGCTCCGGTCGGATCCCTAAGCCCTGCAGAACCGACGGAATCATCATGTCCAGGTTACCCATCCCCTTGGGAAACTGGGGTGTTATTCGGACAAAACGGATGACACCCCATTCTTGGCGTGCCCGCGCCTATTATCGCGACATGGACGGCGCGCTGCGGCTGGTCGAGGCACGTGGCCCATCGTCTACGGCGGCCCAGCGCAACATTCAAGTGAAGCTGAAGGAACGCCAAACACCCCGGTACGGAGTCGTGTCTGCTAAAGACAGAATTAGCACGCTCATTGACGTTTTCCTGGTTGAGATGGAAGCCTCCGACAAGGCAGACCGTACAAAGGATAAGTACTCATATTGCGTGAAAAAATACATCAAACCCGCACTCGGCTCTGTCCGCATTAGCGAAGTCACCTCGGGTGTCGTTGACCATTTCATCCGGACACTCGTGTCCGACGTCGGTTCGTCCACCGCTAGGTCGTGTGGGGCCGTGCTGTCGTGGATGTTCAAGGTTGCGCTCCGCCACGACGCAGTCACCGTAAACCCCGTCGTCGGCGTTTCGATCCCCAAGAACTCGACAGCAAAGCCCAAGGCGCTCGACATGACGCAATATCAAGACCTTCGCCGAAAACTCATCGTTTGGGAGCAGGCACCTGCCCTTGGCAGACCGCGCACCCAAGAGCTCCACGAAATTGCCGACTTCCTCGTTAGTACCGGGCTCCGCCCGGGCGAACTCCTCGCGCTCCACTGGGAGGACATCGATTTAGAATCTGACCCGCCCACGGTGTCGATCAGCGCCACGGTGATCAGAACCACCAGTGGCGGTGTGCGGATCCAGGACCATCCGAAGTCCAGACACGGCGTCCGCCGCCTGACCCTACCGGCGTTCTTGGTTGCCGAACTTCGAAAGAGGCGACTACGCCAGGAAACTACCAGTTCGCCGAATCCAATAAACCTAGTCTTTCCCTCGTCCACCGGGACCCTCATCGATGCAAACAACGTGGGCAAGGTCTGGCGGAAGGCCGCGGATAGCATCGGCTACGACTGGGTCACCTTCAGGACCTTGAGAAAGTCCAATGCCACCGTCATCGCGAGATCCATGGGTGCCGAAGCCGCCGCCTACCAACTCGGGCATTCAAAAATCGCGATGACCCAAGAGCACTACATCGAGGAATACAAGGAAGCTCTGGACACGCGCGCTGTTCTCGATGGATTCGCCTCTCCCTTGGCCATCGAAGCGAAAAAGTCACTTCAGGCCCAGTCCGAAGGCTCCGACTCTGATGCCATGGGATGATTCGTTTTGCCGCGCTGAGCCTCAAAATCGTCGACCACTTTTGGCAAACAGCAGTAATCAGCGGACCCTCAACAGCAAAAAGAAGCGTCAATTTAATGAGTTTTTAATGAGTTAAGTTGAAAATGGCCCCTCTCGGGGCCATTCCTACAACTAAAATCCCCGTCATTCCGGGCTTTCTGGGCCCCCTATCGGATTCGAACCGATGACCCCCGCTTTACAAGAGCGGTGCTCTGGCCAGCTGAGCTAAGGAGGCAAACGCAATCAAGCGCTTGATAAGGCTACCGTAAGCCTTGTTGAAAACGAAAACCGGCTCCCCAGGTAGCCAAGCCACCCGGGAAAGCCGGTTTCACGCCGTCGTCCGAAAATCCGTAACTACAAGAACTGCGAGCGCACGCACAAGGCGCACATCCCGCAATCAAGACAAGTTACTTCTTGGCTGCCAGGATCCGTGCGGAGAAGTCGTCAAACTTCTCGGTGGAGACCCACTGCTCGCCGTCCATGAACACGGTGGGCGTGGAGTTCACGCCGTGGACCGAGGCCAGTCCGGAGGTGTTCGCCATGTACGGGCGGAACGTCTTCTCATCAACACAGGAGCTGATGTCCGCGGCGCCAACTTCGGTGGCGTATTTCTTCAGCGTTGCGTTGTCCAGGCCCTTGCTGTTTTCAGCAGGCTGGTTGGCGAACAAGGTGTCCAGGAATGCCTGGTACTTATTCGGAGAGGTCTCGGCGACACAGGCCGCAGCGGCGCCTGCACGTGAGGAGTAGTTCGTGCCGCTGGAGAAGCGGTCAAGGAAGCCAAGTGCGCGGTACTCGACGGTGATCTTTTCCTCGCTGGCCAGCGACTTCAGCTGCGCGCCGTAGTTCGTCTCGAAGTCATTGCAGAACGGGCACATGAAGTCGAAGTAGATAACCGTCTGGATGGGCTCGCCGGCGCCGGTTGCCTTGATGCCGATCGCATCCAGGTCGATAGCCTTCTCAACAGAGGCCGTGGGGGAAGCACCCAGGGCGTTGACGTCCACGGTCTTTTCCGTGGTGGTCGGCGCAATAACCGCGCCGTCCTTGCCCAGAGTGATTCCACCATAAGCGTTCATGTTGGTCGGCACCGGACCGGTATCGGCAACTGGTGTGTTGGCCTTCTGGGTGTTGATGACAATCATGGCGATGATGACAACAATGGCCACGGCCGCTACCAGCACGCCGCCCTTAATCAGCCAGCCGTTGCGCTTTTGCTTCTTCAGCTGGGCATCGCGAATAAGCCGTGCCTTGTCGCGGGCTTGTGCCGTCCGCTCAGCTTTGGACAACCGCGGTTCATTGTTGGGGCTCATAGTTCCTCAAGTCTTTGGGCATGAAAAAGGGCCGAATAACGGCAAGTTCTTCCTCATCTTAGGTGAGAAACCTTGGAGAATACCCAAAAATTACACCCCTGCCTGGCAGTTCATGATTACCAGCCCCAACGCACGTAACCCACACCACAGGCTAAGCTGGCACAAACCTGAGTTCTACCATGGGAGTTGCACGTGCCAGAAGAAATGATCGGCAAACCGGCCCTCCACCCCGGCAGTTCCGATTTTGTTGTTGTCTCCAATCGCCTGCCCGTGGACAGAGTTTCCACTGAAGATTCCGACGCCGGATGGCGGCGTTCGCCTGGCGGTCTAGTCACCGCGTTGGCCCCCGTTATGGCTGCGCGAGAAGGCGCCTGGGTCGGTTGGCATGGCGCCCCCGACGAGGAGCTGGAACCCTTTCACCACGAGGGCATGGATCTGATCCCCGTCGCCCTGTCCGCAGACGAGGTTGAGCTCTACTACGAGGGCTTCTCCAACGCCACCCTTTGGCCGCTCTATCACGACGTCATTGCGCCCCCGGAATTCCACCGCACCTGGTGGGACACGTACCGCACCGTCAACCGGCGCTTCGCCCAGGCCGCCGCCGGAGCCGCAGCTCCCAACGCCACCGTCTGGGTGCAGGACTACCAGCTGCAGTTGGTGCCCCGCTACCTCCGCCAGCTGCGCCCGGATCTGCGCATCGGCTTCTTCAACCACATCCCCTTCCCTCCCCCGGAGATCTTTGCCCAGCTCCCGTGGCGCCGCGAGATCATCTCCGGCCTGCTCGACGCCGATCTCATCGGCTTCCAGCGCCCCAGCGACTCCGCCAACTTCTTGCGCTCGGCCCGCCGCTTTGTCGGCGCCGGCGTCAAGGCCTCCCAGGTTCAGATCAAGGATCTAGACGGCGCAGTGGTCCACATTTCCCGCGCCGCGCCATTCCCCATCTCCATCGACGTCGCCAAGATTCAGGAACTGTCCGTTCGTCCAGACGTGATTGCCCGGGCCAAGCAAATCCGTGCGGACCTCGGTAACCCGAAGACCATCCTGCTTGGCGTGGACCGGCTCGATTACACCAAGGGCATCACCCACCGTCTCAAGGCCTACGGCGAACTCCTCACCGACGGCGCCATCAAGGTCGAGGACGCCGCCATGATCCAGGTGGCCAGCCCCAGCCGCGAGCGCGTGGAATCCTACCGTCTGCTGCGCGATGAGGTCGATGGCATGGTGGGCCGCATCAACGGCCAATTCGACACCATCTTGAACACCGCCATCCGCTATCTCCATCACAGCTACCCTGTGGAGGAAATGGTGGCCCTCTATCTGGCCTCGGACGTCATGCTCGTTACCTCTTTGCGCGACGGCATGAACCTTGTCGCCAAGGAATACGTTGCGGCGCGCGGCGACAACACCGGCGCCCTGGTCTTGAGCGAATTCACCGGCGCCGCCGATCAGCTCAAGTCCGCCCTCCTGGTCAACCCGCACGACATCGACGGCCTCAAGGCGGCCATCATGCGCGCCGTCCGGCTCTCCCCCGGCGAATCCAGCCGCCGCATGCGCACGATGCGCCGGCAAGTCCTGGCCCACGACGTCCAGCGCTGGAGCGAAGAGTTCCTCTCAACACTCCAACTGGAGGCCGAGCTGCAATGACCAAGTCCCTGGCCCCACTTCCAGCCGAACTCGAAGCCGCCATCCACCGCATCGCCCAAACGCCGCACCTTTTGCTGGCCCTCGACTTTGACGGGACTATGGCGCCCATCGTTGAGCACGCCGAGGACGCCCGTCCCCTCCCGCGATCGGCGGAAGCCTTCGCCGCGCTGTCTGCCTTAGAAGGTACGACGACGGCACTCGTCTCTGGGCGCGCCCTGGGAAGTTTGCGTCTGGTCGCCACCCCTCCGGAACCAACACTTTTGGTTGGCAGCCACGGTGCCGAAAGCTGGCTAGGGCCCGACTCCCCCGGTCTGGAACTCACGGCGGAACAGCAAGCGACGCTGGAACTTGCCCGCGCCGCCGTCGCCCAGGCAACCACCCGCTTTAACGGGACGCTGGCGGAGCACAAGCCGGCCGGCGTCGTCCTTCACTACAGGCTGGCCAGCAAGACCGACGGGATCGCCGCCGTCGAGCTTGTCAGTGAAGCACTCTCTGGGAACCCGGATATCCATATTTCCACAGGGAAAAAGGTGCTGGAGATGTCAGTCATCAAGGCCAACAAGGGGGAGAGTCTGGCTGCTCTGCGGGAGTACACGCAGGCAACGGCCACGTTTTTCGCGGGCGACGATGTCACGGACGAACACGGCTTTGAGGTACTGCGCCCCGGCGATGTGGGCGTCAAGGTCGGCAAGAGTGAAACCCACGCCGAGTTCCGCATACCGAAGCCGCACGATCTTCCGGCGGTGCTCGAACTCCTGTTGGCCGCCCGCAGACGTTACCTTTCCACGTAACGTGATGTTGGTCATAGCAAAAATGTGTCATACTTCAAAAGTCAGCCCACCAACCGCATTGGCGGTTATTGGGCTGCTGCATTAACAACCATTCACTACGGATCGTTCGGCACGTACCTGCCGATGAAGGGATTTATTGCTGTGGCTACAGTAACTTTTGATAATGCAACCCGAATCTACCCGGGAACCACCAAGCCCGCTGTTGACAAGCTCAACATCGACATCGCCGATGGCGAATTCTTGGTTCTCGTCGGCCCCTCCGGTTGCGGCAAGTCCACCTCACTGCGTATGCTCGCCGGCCTGGAAGATGTCAACGCCGGCCGCATCCTGATCGGCGACCGCGACGTCACAGACGTTCCGCCGAAGGACCGCGACATCGCCATGGTCTTCCAGAACTACGCGCTGTACCCCCACATGAGCGTTGCCGACAACATGGGCTTCGCCCTGAAGATCGCCGGCGTCTCCAAGGAAGAGCGCGCCAAGCGCGTCAAGGAAGCCGCAAAGCTCCTCGACCTCGAGGCCTACCTTGATCGCAAGCCGAAGGCACTCTCCGGTGGTCAGCGTCAGCGTGTTGCCATGGGTCGCGCCATTGTGCGTAACCCGCAGGTATTCCTCATGGATGAGCCCCTCTCCAACTTGGATGCCAAGCTCCGCGTGCAGACTCGTACGCAGATCGCCTCCTTGACCCGCCGCCTGGGCGTCACCACCGTTTACGTGACCCACGACCAGGTCGAGGCCATGACCATGGGTGACCGCGTTGCAGTTCTCAAGGACGGCCTGCTGATGCAGGTTGACACCCCTCGCAACCTCTACGATGCCCCGCAGAACGTGTTCGTTGCCGGCTTCATTGGCTCCCCCGCCATGAACCTGCTGGAACTGCCCGTTGTTGATGCCGGCGTGAAGTTCGGTGGATCAATTTACCCCGTACCTTCCGCCGTTCTCGGCGAGGCTGCAGGCAACACGGTAACCGTTGGTATTCGTCCCGAAGACCTCGAGATCGTTGGCGCCGGCGAAGGCCTGGCAGTAGAGGCCGACGTCGTTGAAGAGCTGGGTGCCGACGCTTACGTCTACGGCCACGCCATCATCGACGGCACCGAGCGCGACATGGTTGTTCGTGTCGACGGTCGCCGCCCACCGATGAAGGGCGACACCATCCACGTCCGCCCGCAGGTTGGCCACGTCCACCTCTTCGATGCAACCTCCGGCCTGCGCTTGGGTGACAAGGCCGTAATCCGCGACTAACGCTGGTCGAGCCTGTCGAGACCTCGCTGATTGAGCTTGTCGAAATCATCGAGACTTAGCACCATGTAAGGCGCGGTGGCCTGTTGGACATTTCCAGCAGGCCACCGCGCTTCATCATTTAAGAGAGAATTTGTACTATGACTGAGCAACCAGGCGCCAAGTGGAACCACGAGCCCACCGACTTTGACCAGATCGGCAAGCTCCCGCGCCAGAGCGCCCCGCCTGCTTCCGTAATGGGATCGCTGAACATCACGGCCGCCAGCGCCGATCCCGGCCTGCTGGACCTGCCCTGGCACATCCGCCTTGAGGACTGGCCGTCGGAGAACCTTGCCGCCCTACCCCGTGGTATCTCCCGCCATGTGGTTCGCTTTGCCCACCTCGACGGTTCTGTCATTGCCATCAAGGAAACGTCCGAGCACGTGGCTCGCCACGAATACCACATGCTGCGCAAGCTTGCCCGGCTCGATGTTCCCTGTGTGGAGCCCGTCGCCGTCATTACGGGGCGCACCACGCCCAGCGGCGCTCCGCTGGACCCGGTCCTTGTCACCCGGCACCTGAAGTTCTCGCTGCCCTACCGTGCACTGTTCTCCCAGAAGCTGCGCCGCGACACCCTGACCCGCCTCATCGACGCCCAGGCACTGCTGCTGGTCCGCCTGCACCTCGTCGGGTTTTACTGGGGCGATGTTTCCCTCTCCAACACCTTGTTCCGCCGCGACGCTGGCGCCTTTGCCGCCTACTTGGTGGATGCTGAAACGGGCGAGCTCTACCCGGATCTGTCCACCGGTCAGCGCGAGTACGATCTTGAGATTGCGCGCGTCAACATCGCAGGTGAGCTCATGGACCTGCTCGAGGGCGGGCTCATCGAGGAGAAGGTGGATCCGGTGGCCACGAGCGAGCTCATCATGGACAGCTACCGCCGCCTGTGGGCAGAGCTCACCGAGAAGGAATCCTTCGAGCTCGAGGATCGCTGGCGCGTGGGCGCCCGCATCCGCCGCCTGAACGAGCTGGGCTTCGATGTCGAGGAGTACGCCATCAAGACCACCCCTGACGGCTCCACCATCCAGCTTCAGCCCAAGGTGGTCGACGCCGGCCACCACCAGCGCCGCCTGCTGCGCCTGACCGGCCTGGACGCCCAGGAAAACCAGGCCCGTCGTTTGCTCAACGACATGGACTCCTTCCGCAACAACGTTGCCCCTGACAGGGACGAGGAGATCAGCGCCCACGAATGGGTCAGCTCGGTCTTTGAGCCCATTGTCCGCTCCATCCCGCGCGAGCTCGGCGGCAAGCTGGAACCGGCCGAGGTGGTGCACGAGGTTCTGGAGCACCGCTGGTTCAAGTCAAAGGATGAAGAGCGCAACGTCCCACTGGCGGAAGCCGTGCAGTCGTATGTGGACAACATCCTGCGCTTCCGTCGCGACGAGGACGCCATCATGCTCAGCACCGACACGGACACCATCAAGATGCTAGAAGGCGGAGTCCTCCCCGACGCCGCCTTCGGAGACTAACACCAACCCTCGCTCACTTCCGGGGCGTTTCCTCCCGACCCTCGCTCACATCTGGGGCACTTTTTAGAAACCCTCGCTCACTAACGATTCCGTTAGTGAGCGAGGGTTCTCAATTTAGGCCCCGTATCTGCGCGAGCGTCAGAGTTTAATGCCCCGTAACTGAGCGAGGGTCTAGGGGGTTGCTGAGGTGATTGCCTTGCCTGGATTTAGGATTCCTTGCGGGTCAAAGAGCGCCTTGATATGGCGCTGGATCGACAGCACCTGCTCCGCCTGCTCCAGCGGCAGCCAGCGCAGCTTGTACTGCCCAATGCCGTGTTCACCCGTGATGGTGCCGCCCAGTTCAAGCGCCTTGGCAATCGACTCGTCCAAAGCATCGTTGAGCGCTTTAAGGCTCATGCCGTCCATGCCGGGAACCGAGAACGTTGGGTGCAGATTACCGTCGCCGGCATGGGCAATGACCTGCAAATCCACGCCGTGGCGGACAGCCATCTCCTCCAACGCGCTGATGTAGCGGACCAGCTGCGAGCGCGGCACAGCCACGTCCTCGCCCACCCGGTTTTCGGCATCCACGTCCAGACCACGGTTATTGCGCCGCAGTTCAACCAACCGCTGCGCCTCGGCCGGATCCTCGCGGCTGACTAGGCCACCCTGCTTCTCCAGGGCTGCTGCAGCCAGCGATTCTTCCTGCTCGGCGGCCAATCCGTCGAACTGAATAAGGAGCAGCGCACTCCCCCGCAGCGACAGCTTGCTGCCATTGCGGAAGTCCAGTTCCCGCAAGGACGCTCCGTCCAGTAATTCAAGAATGCACGGCTGAACCCGGGCGGCACCGATGGCCAGCACGCCGGCCGCGGCTGTTTGCACATCCGAGAAAAAGACGGCGAGGGTGCGCACAATAGTTGGCAGATACCGCAGCCGTACCGTTGCTCCCACAACAATGCCCAGGGTTCCTTCGGATCCCACAAAGAGGCTCGTCAGGTCGTAGCCGGCCACGCCTTTGAACGTCCGGTGACCGGTATGGATCAACGAACCGTCGGCCATGACCACATCTAGGGCCAGCACGGCGTCACGGGTGACACCGTACTTGGCACAGCGCAGCCCGCCGGCATTCGTGGCAATATTGCCGCCAATGGTTGAGATCTTGAAACTGGCCGGATCCGGGGCGAACATCAGGCCATGCTTGGCTGCAGCGTCGTTCAGATCGCCGTTAATGACGCCGGGTTCAACCCGAGCGATCTCATCTTCGGCGTTGATCTCAAGAATTGTGTTCATGCGGGTCAGGTTCAGCACCACTGAACCGGCCGTCGCGTGAGCGCCACCGGAGACCCCTGTCCCGGCGCCGCGGGTCACGAGCGGAACGTTGTGAGCCGCGGCCGCACGCACCACGGCCTGAACATCGGCCACCTTCTCGGCCCACACCACGGCAAGCGGTTCGTGATAGTCGGTGACGGGTCCCTGGTCGATGGCATGCGTCCGCAGATCGGCCGCACTGACGCTGATCTGGTCCCCACGCAGCGAGCTGCGCAGTAGGACCTCGAAGCGTTCATCGAGATGAAACTCTTGTGCGCGCATGTCTCCCGCAACCCCTCCGTCAAAGCCGTATGTATCTCTCCAGTCTAGAAGCTGTGCACACGGCCGACGCCGGAGCCGGTCACCAAATTCAGTCCGGAACGCTAATCCCTGGCAGTCGCCACACATAGACGCCGGGCCCCGACAAAGCCAGCTCCGTCGCGGAACTCGTAAACTCACCGACACTGAACGCAGGGGCCGCCCGCAGCGCGTCGCTGCTACCAGCATCCAAGCCAAGCTGCTCAACGGATACCTTGGCCGCGGCCCGCGTTGCGATGAGCAACAGCGATTCCTCGGGCGATTCACGTACAAAGGCGAGCACATCGCCGTCGGCCATCAACCAACGCATGCCACCCTCCGACACCGCGGGACTTTCGTGCCGCAGAGCCGCAAGCGCCGCATACGAGGCCCGCAGATCTGTGACGATCCGCTCCGGCTCATCCCACGGAATCGGCGTTCGCGAAGCCTCCCCCACATCGCCTTCAAGTCCGAACTCGTCGCCGGCAAAAATCACCGGAATGCCCGGCAGCAGCATCGACATGGCCGCCGCCACCACGGGCCCGCCGGGAATCATGACGCTCGCAGCCCGCGCCGTGTCATGGGTGTTAAGCGCATTCATGGTCGCGTTGCGCACGGGCCAGCTGAAGGCGCTGGAAAGGTCCTTGTGTGTGGCAAGTACGACGTCGGCACTCACCTTGTTGGGGCCCGGCAGCGGGGTGCCGAAAAAGTCGACCCGCGCGTTGGGATCGCCCAGCCACTGCCAGATGGGGCGGGTGAAGTTGGAGTAGGTCATGGCACCCTGCCAGCCGAATCCGTCCACGTCCGCCCCGGCGTCGGAGGTTTCCTCGCCCAGGAGCAGGGCGTCGGGGTTGATCTCAAGGATGCGTTCCTGGATGAGGGCGGCCACTTCCTTATTGATGTTTTGGGCGCCCAAACGCCCGGTCATATTGCCGACGTCGATCCGCCAGCCATCGAGGTTGAAGGGCGCCTTGAGCCAATGCGCCACGACGGAGTCCTCACCCGTGACGAACGCTTCGCGCAGGGCAGGCGAGGCCCAGTTCAATTTTGGAAGGGACTTGACGCCCCACCAGCTCTCGTAATCGCTGTGGTCCTCGTTGAAGTAAAAGAATCCGGCCTCGACACTGGCCGGTTCCGCCTGTGCACGCGTGAACCACTCATGGGCATCGCCTGTGTGGTTCGCGGTGAGGTCGCCCATAACCTTCATGCCACGGGCGTGCGCCGCCTCAACCAAGCGGATCAACGCCTCGTCGCCACCCAACAGCGGGTCCACCTCCATGAACGTCGAGGCGTCATAGCGGTGGTTGGAGCGGGCAGGGAAGAACGGTGTCAGGTAGACAATGTCGACGCCGAGGGCGAGCAGTTCATCCAGTTTCCCGGTGGCGCCGTCCAGGTCACCGCCATAGAACTGGCGGGCCACATCCGCACCGCGCCCCTGAACAGGTGTGTCCCATTCGCAGGCCACGCCCCATTCGGGGGTTTCCCGCTCCGCAGCGTGTTCCGAGCGAGCGAACCGATCGGGGAACACCTGGTACATGACGGACTCGCGCGACCACTCAGGGGCCGCAATCGCGGTGGTGATACGGAAATCGTTGACGTCAGACGTGTCGCGGTCGTGCAGGCCGGCGTTATTGAGGTTCCAGTAGCTGGCCCCCTCACCATCCGTCCCTGCTATCTCAATAAGGAAGCGGTACAGGGCCACCGGATTGACGTGGAGCATGGAGGCTTCCCACCAGGTCCAACCGCCATCGGTGCCAACCACCTTCGCCTCGTCATACCGAGGTTCGGCGTCCTGGACGCTGCGCACCCACACACGCGAGGCCGTTCCCCAATCTTGAGGCACCCGCAACCGCAGCGTGCAACGTTCGCCTAGTTTCGGCGTCGAGCTTCCCACATAAAGAGCCGAACCGTCATGATGCGGTTGATTAGCAGCCATGTTTACCCCTTTACTCCACCTTGTACAAGTCCACTGACAATGTACCGCTGAAGGAACAGGAAGAGGGCCATGACAGGCACCGCGGCCAGAACTGCGCCAGCTGAGAAGATGCCCCAGTTCTTGGAACGCGTATCGGCAACGAAGGAATACAAGCCCACGGCCAGCGTTTGCGAGTCGGGATCATTCAGGACTACGGAGGCAATTACGAACTCGCTGGAAATTCCGATGAAGGATAGTAGCGCAACCACGGCAAGGATCGGGGTGACCAGACGCAAAATGATGCCGAAGAAGATCTGCACGTGGGAGGCGCCGTCGATCTTTGCGGCCTCATCCAGTGACTGCGGAACAGTGTTGAAGAACCCGTACATGAGGTACGTGTTCACGCCCAGCGCGCCGCCAAGGTAAACCATGATCAGGCCCAGCTGGCTGCCCAGCCCCAGTGCCGGGATGACATCGGAGATGCCGTTGAGCAGCAAGAAAATTGCGACGACGGCGAGCAGCTGCGGGAACATCTGCAGCAGGAGTAGCGAAAGCAAGCCCATCCGGCGGCCCTTGAAGCGCATGCGGGAAAACGCGTAGGCGGCCATGGCGCCGAGGAAGACGGTGGCAGCGGAGGTGACGACGCCAATCACTAGGGTGTTGATGAACCAGCGGCCGAACGGGCGGGAAGGATCATTGAACAATTTCACAAAGTTGCCGACGTCAATCTGCGTGAACAGGCCCTTGGTTCCGGCCAAGGTGCCATTGGAATTCAACGCTGCCGAAAGCACGTAGAGGAGAGGGAAGATGGCAAAGAGTGTGACAACCACGCCCACCAGGTGACGCCAACCCTTGTCCTTGAACCACACGCCAAACGGGCGGCGCTTGGCTCGAAATAGCTCTTCTGTGGTTTGCACGGGAATGGTGGTGGTGCTCATCGGTTCACTTCCTCAAGTGCCTTGGTCTGCTTGAAGCTGACGGCGGATACGGTGGCCACGATGACGAAGATGACAATGGCCAGCGCGCTGGCCAGGCCGTAATCACGCCCGGTGCCCTGCCCGAATGCCACCTTGTAAACGAGCGTGATGAGGATGTCCGTGGAGCCGATGGCCCGGGTGGTGTCCTCGAAACGGGGTCCGCCGCCTGTCAACATGTAGATGACATTGAAGTTGTTGAAGTTGAAGGCGAACGAGGCAATCAGCAGCGGTGCGATTGAGACCAGCAACAGCGGCAACTTGATGGATGTAAAGACTCGCCATGCGCCTGCACCATCAACCCGTGCCGCTTCATCCAGTTCGGTGGGCAACGATTGCAGGGCGCCGGTGCACACAAGGAACATGTAGGGGAAACCAAGCCACAGGTTGACCACTAGGACGCTGATCTTGGCTAGGACAGGATCTGTCAGCCACCCGATCTCGGCGCCGCCCAGCAGGGTTTGGTTCAACCAACCAAACTGGGGGTTCAAGATGCCTGACCACACTAGGCCGGAGAGGAACGCGGGGAAGGCGTAGGGCAGGATCATCAGCACCCGGTAGACCTTCTTGCCGCGCAAATCGTCACGGTTAAAGGTGATGGCCAGAAACAGGCCAAGGCTGAAGGTGAGGATCACGGAGGCTATAGCGAAGGTGAAGGTCCAGGCGATCACGCTTAGCAGCGGTCCCAGCAGGTCGGGGTCGGTGAAGGCCCGGACGAAGTTATCGAAACCTACATTGATCTTCCAGCCGGTTGCCAGGCGTTCGCCGTTCTCGCTGACAAAAGCGCCTTCGCCGTTGTCAGTGAACGTGACCCCGGTTTCAACATCGGTAAAGGTATCGGTGTTCGCGTCGTAGACCATGTTGGGCTTGAACGCGTAGGCGGTACTGCCGTCGGCCGTACGCAGGCTGCCCTGCGCCGGGTCATCCGAAGCCGGAACGGAGATACCGAGGATCGCCGTCTGGTTCGCCACGATTTGGGCGAAGTTCAGAGTTTCGAAGCCGGGGAGGGAGACTGCCTTCCCGGTGCCATCGAGCGTTGCATCGGTGACGGTGGCCAGCGGTTCCGATGCGGAACCAACCGTCACCGCGCCGTCGGGGTTAGTGAACAGGAGGAACAGTTCATCGTTTTGTTTTAGTACAGTCGTCTTAAAAGACGGAGAATCCGGCACGCGCTTTTGCGCCGTCAGCTGGATCGCCGAGATGGCATCATCCTTGCTGCTGTTGTGCCCATCGCCGTAATTGGTGAACGCGATGTAGCCGGAGTAGAAGACAACGAACACCTGAAAAACGACAAGGAAAAAGACGCCCGGCGCCAAGTACTTGGCAGGCAGCCCGCCCTTGCGGAGGTAAATCCAGTTCACGAGCAAGGTGACAACTGCCGCGACAACCAGGATGGCCCATGATTCATTCAGGAACAGCGTGATCAGGACGAAGACGGCAAAAGCATCCACCAACCCCAACAGCACCACCTTGACCAGGGCGCCCTTGACGGAGTCAAGGTTGTAACTCTTCTTCGTTGCCCGCTGTTGCGGCGATTGCTGGCCGCTGGCATCCCGGGGTCCGGGTCCGACGTCGTTGGCTAATTTGGAAACTTGCGTCACGTGACTGTCCTCTTGCAGGGGTTCAAGCTGGTCAATACGGTGTGTGGCGCGCAGGCACTAGGCCCGAGCGCCACACACCGCTGCTGGCAATGGAGCTTAGGCGCCGATCTTGGACTTGATGGTCTCCGCCATCTTCGGCCAGGAAGTGGCAGGATCCGCCTTGCCCTTGATGAGGTCCAGCTCAGTGGCTCCCCAGTCATTCCAGACCGCATCCATTTCGGGGATGGCGGGCATGGGAACGCCGTTATCGCCGATCGCACCGAAGGCCGCAACGATGGGATCCGAGGAGGCCTTCTCGAAGGAAGCCTTCAAGGCCGGAGGGCGCCCGCCTGCCGTGAACATCGAGTCCTGAGCGACCTCGGTGGTCAGGTAGTTGGTGACAAACTCCGTGGTGGCCAGCGCATTGGCACTCTTGGCGCTGATGAAGAAGCCGTTCACTCCAACAAAAGGCTGCGCGGGCTTGTCACCCGCGGTGGGCAGCGGGTCAACAGCCAGCTTGATGCCAGCTTTCTGCAGTTCCGGGACATTCCACGGGCCGGTCAAGAAGTACGGGCTCTTGCCGTTCTTAAACTCTTCCTTGGCGATCTCTCCGGTGATGTTGGAGTTCAAGACCTTGGAACCGGTATCTCCCCATTCCACCAGCTTCTTGGCGAATTCAACGCCGGCAGCTTCGCCAACTACCAGGTTCTTTGGATCGTAGCCACCGTCAGCGTCCAGACCAAAGACGGCCGAACCCATGGAGGTCTGCAACGGGTAGAGGTGGTAGGGATCGCCCTGCTTTGGATCAAGACCAACGAGGAAGGCGTACTGGGCCTTGCCCGCGTCAACCACACCCTGGCCGGCCGCAACGACTTCGTCAAAGGTCTTGACGGCGGCAGGCAGCAACGCCGTGTTGCGCAGCAGTGCAATATTTTCCACCGAGTACGGGACGCCGTAGGTTGAGCCGTTGAACGTCATGGCCTTGATGGCCGTCGCGGAGAATCCAGCGGCCTTCTCGCCCAATTCAACCGGAGCGATGACGCCGTTCTGTACAAACTTGCCAACCCAGTCATGCGGGCCAACGATCAAGTCGGGGCCCTTGCCCGTGGGAACCTGCGTTATGAAGTCATCGCGTACAGCAGCGAAGTCCTTGATAACGAGCTTCACCTCGATGCCAGTGTCGGTCTTGAACTTTGCGGCAATGTCCTTCAGCGCTGGCGAGCGTTCCGCGTCAACCCACATGGTGATGGTGGTTGCGCCGGCTGCGGCCAGGTCCTTCGGGGTGGCCGAGGCATTGGTCGTGGCCTTGCCCTCGGCGCCGCAGGCGCTAAGCGCGAGGGCTCCTACTGCGGATAATGCGCCAACAGCAAAGATTCGGCGACTGACCGGGGTGGCACTTGTATTTGGCAACTTCATTGGTGTCCCTTTCTTGAGCCCAACGCCCCGGAGAGCGGTTTCGGGCAAAAAATCACATAAGTGGCCTACCTCACAAAGCGTAAGCATTTTCCAAGATACATGAAAACGGTTCCAAAAAGAAGCCCCAGCTTCGGGGCGATCGAGCGCGATCATCCTGCAGGCCCACAATCCGGCACTAGCGAGCACTTTCAATGATTGCCTCTACGGCCCGACATTCCGGTAAATTTGATTATCAGCCGACACTTTGGAAGCTGGCGTAATCATTTTTGAGAACGTTTACATTCTGCTTCGGAGTCTTTACAGTAGTAACCATGTCTGTCACCTCCTTGGACCTCGCTGTCCCCTCCTCCGCTGCCGCATCCACACCTTTTGCGGGCCACTTGACGCCGGTACATCAGGCCATGCCCGCGGGTGCGAGCCATTGGTCGGCCGATTCCGTGATCTATCAGGTCTACCCACGCTCCTTCCGCGACAGCAACGGCGACGGTGTTGGGGATCTGGCCGGCATCACCCTTGAGCTGGGCCAGTTGGCGGAGCTTGGCGTTGACGCCGTGTGGCTCTCACCGTTCTTCAGCTCGCCGCAGCGCGACGCCGGCTATGACGTTTCTGACTACTGCCAGGTCGATCCGCTCTTTGGCACCTTGGCTGACTTCGACCGGCTCATGGAAACTGCGGCCGCGTTGAGACTTCGTGTGATCATCGATCTGGTCCCTAACCATTGCTCAGACCAGCACGCTCTCTTTCAGGCAGCGCTGGCGGCCGCTCCCGGCAGCCCGGAGCGGGACATGTTCATCTTCCGCGATGGACAGGGCCCGGATGGCGCCTTGCCGCCCAACAATTGGCAGTCCCACTTCGGCGGACCGGCCTGGACGCGGGTTGTCGCCGAAGATGCCTCGGCAGGCGATGGCACGGCCGGCGGCGCGGCAGGACAGTGGTATCTGCACCTCTTTGATTCAACCCAGCCCGACTTCAACTGGGACAACCCGGCGGTCCAAGCCGAATTTGAACGCATCCTGCGGTTCTGGCTCGATCGCGGCGTCCACGGTTTTCGCGTGGACGTGGCCCACGCGCTGGTCAAGGCGGCCGGCCTGCCCGATTGGGGCGGCACTGCGTGGGGCGGCAGCTCCGAGGGCTTCCCCGGGCACCTTGCCCCCATGTTTGGCCAGCCGGCCCTGCACGACATCTACCGCCGCTGGCGTGAGGTCTTGGCAGAATACGGCCCGGAACGAATCCTGTGCGCCGAAGCCAACGTCGACCCGCTTGAACGCATGGCCGATTGGGTACGCCCGGACCAGATGCATCAAGCCTTCAATTTCCCCTACCTGACCACCGGGTTCTCCGCGCCCGCGCTGCGCCACGTCGTCCAGCGCTCCCTCAACGCCTTCGACGCCGTCGGTGCCACCAGCACCTGGGTGCTTTCCAACCACGACGTCGTCCGCCACGCCACCCGCTTCGGGTACGACGGCGGCGGTCCCCGCGACGGCGACGGCGTCGGTTCGGGTGACGCACAGCCAAACCTGCCGCTGGGGCGCCGACGTGCGGCTGCGGCGTCGTTGTTTATGCTGGCCCTGCCCGGCGCCTGCTACCTCTACCAGGGAGAGGAGCTGGGTCTGCCCGATCACACGACGCTCCCCCATGATGCTCGGCAGGATCCAACCTTTGCCCGTACCGGTGGTGAGCGGCTTGGCCGCGACGGCTGCCGCATCCCGCTGCCGTGGAGGGCGACCGGCCAGAGCGCCGGATTCAGTGACGGCGCCACGGAACAGTCCGAGCCTTGGCTCCCCCAGCCCTCTGGCTGGGAGACCTACGCCCGCGACGCCCAGGTGAGCGATCCGGCGTCGCACCTTGCCGTGTACAGCCATGCGCTGCGGACACGGCGCGAGCTGAAGCTGGGCACGGGGTCGCTGCAGTGGGCCGAGGAATACTGCTCGGAGCATTCGCTGGCGTTCCTCAATGGCGACACCCTTGTCATTCTCAATACCGGCAGCGAGGCCATGGAACTGCCCAGTGGCACCGTCATTGCGCGGTCCCTTCCCGGCCTCGGTGACAATGCTCAACTAGAATCGTCCGAGGCTGTCTGGCTGAAACTGTGACCAAGGGACCGAGGGGCAATAAAGTGGCGGGCATCAAAGAGGTTGCGGAACTGTCCGGGCTGTCCATAGCCACGGTTTCACGCGCCTTGGGCGGCAAAGGGAGCGTCTCTGCCAAGAGCCGCAAACTCGCCCAGGACGCGGCCGCCGAGCTGGGATTCGTGTTGTCCTACGCTGCGTCCAGCCTCGCCTCCGGTAGGAACCACAACATCGGCATCGTGGTCCCCGGCGTCGACCGCTGGTTCTACTCCTCGGTGATCGACGGCGCCTCCTCGGAACTCCTCGAGGCCGGCTACGATCTCACCCTGTACACCACCAGCCAAAATGAGAGTCACCGCGCCACCATCCTCACCGACTTCCTCCTGCGCAAAAGGCTCGACGCCGTCATTGCCGTCTCGCTGGAGCTCACCGAGTCTGAGATCGGCCAACTTTTGGCGATTCACCGTCCTGTGTTGGGCATTGGCGGTCCGCTACCTGGTGCCGACAGCCTCTGGGTGGACGATTTCCACTTGGCAAAACGAGCAACCGAGCATTTGATTGGTCTCGGACACACGCGCATCGCTCATATTGGTGGCGCCCATGAATACGACGCCGACTTCAAACTGCCGGGGACTAGGAGGAGTGGCTACCAAATGGCCATGCAGGAAGCCAAGCTTCCCACATCAGACGCGTGGCAGCAGAGCTCCGACTTTACCGTTCAGGGCGCTTACGCGACCGCACGTGCCCTCTTGGGTGCCGGCCGGGTGCGTCCCACAGCTGTCTTTGCCGCTTCGGATGAAATGGCTATCGGTACCATCCTCGCTGCGAGAGACTTTGGCCTGCGGGTTCCCGAGGAACTCTCTGTCATTGGTATTGACGGGCATGAGCTGGGGCAGGTCTTTGGGCTTACAACCTTTGACCAGAATCCACGCGGTCAGGGCGCCCTTGCAGCCAAGCGAATCCTGGCCCGGCTGGAACAGTCGGCGCAGAGCAGCACGGTGCCGTATGAGCCCGTTGCCGAGGAATTCCCCACGCATCTGGTGGTGCGGACAAGTACGGCAGTTCCTCCTGCAGAGTGAATAGCTTAAACAAATAGACCGGCCGTTGAGGATAGAAATTCGTTTTTCTATCCTCAACGGCCGGTCTATTTTTTGGTTGTTAAGTGAAGGGAGGCCCCGCACCAAGTAGTTGGTGTGGGGCCTCGACCTTTGTTACGTGTTGTCCGGCGGTGTCCTACTCTCCCACATCCTCACGAATGCAGTACCATCGGCGC
>NZ_JAFCXC010000009.1:0-175068 GCF_049897845.1 Arthrobacter sp. TWP1-1 | reverse complement strand
AATCGACACCCCACCACACACCAGATCAACAAACTCCGTGCGGGTGTTCGGGGCAAACAACTTGACCATGAAACGCTCCATCTATCAGAGCGTTGCAACCACCATATGAATTTGCCTCGAAAACATCGGCATCTACCGTACGTTCGACGTTCGACGGCGGGCGGCCGCGGGAACGTGTGGGAGGCGGCCGATAGACTGGTTCCCATGAGTTTCGCCGTAGGTTCCGAGAGCCGCCCTTTCCAAGTTGACCTGCACGGCGTCGTGGACCTGTTGAGCCGTCACATTTATTCGGGGCCTCAGGTGTACTTGCGCGAGCTGATTCAAAACGGCCGCGATGCGATCGCTTCGCGGCACGAGCTTGAGGGGCCCGGGCGCTGGGAGATCCGCATCTTCCCGATCACCGCGGAGAACCCGGTATTCCGTCTGGACGATGATGGGGTTGGGCTCAACGCCGACGAGATGGGCCAACTGCTCGCTACCGTGGGCAGCAGCTCCAAGCGTGACATTTTTGATTTGCCGCGGGAGGACAGGCTGGGGCAATTCGGCATCGGCCTGCTCTCCTGCTTCATGATCGCCGATGAGATCGAGGTCCTCTCCCGCAAGGCCGGCGAGAGCGCCGTTCGGTGGCTGGGATCCGCGGCCGGGACGTTCAGCGTGACGGTGCTCGACGACGTCGACCTTCCCGTGGGAACCAGCGTGCGGCTGCGGCCCCGCGGCGATGAAGCCGAATGGTGCAGCCACAAGAAGGTCACCGAACTGGCCACACGTTTTGCGCAATACCTGCCCGTCCCCATCCTGATCGCGAATGATTCCGGTGGCTTTGATGCCATCAATCGAGCACCCGTGTTCGCCCTGACGGGCGAAGCGCGCGGGGAGCAGCGGAACGAGATTTTGGAGTTGGGCACGCAGCTACTTGGCGCCCGTCCGCTTGATGTGATTGAACTTGGTGGGCCTTCCACGGGAACCCGGGGGACCGCTTACATCCTGCCCTATGCGCCGCCGCCCTCTGCCCGGGCCGCCCATGCCGTATATCTGGGCGGCATGCTGGTGGATGAACGCAATCAGGATTTGCTGCCGGAGTGGGCGTTCTTTGTGCGTGCCGTGGTGGATTCGAACGGGCTCAAGCCCACGGCCTCACGCGAATCCCTTGTTGCTGACGAATCCCTGGGGGTGACCCGCGAGGAACTCGGCGCGGCGCTGCGGGCGTGGATCATGCGCGTGGGGATCAGTGCGCCGCACAAACTGGCCGAATTTGTCTCGATCCACCAGCTCGGCCTGAAATCGCTGGTAGCGCACGACGACGAGCTTGCCTCGTTCCTGACCCGCTGGCTTAGCGTTGAAACAACTGCCGGACGGATGAGTATCGCGGACTTGGTCGCGGACCAGAAGCACATTCGCTACACCGAATCGCTGGATGAGTTCCGCCAGATCGCCGCCATTGTGCCGGCTGAGGACCCCGTGGTCAATGGTGGCTATGTGTATGACGCGGAGATTATTCGGCGCCTTCCGTTCCTCTATGAGGGAGTCAGCGTTGACAAGGTTGAGCTGGCGTCATTGCTGGATTCCCTGGCCGTTCCGGCGTTGGCCGAACGGGCGGCCGTGCTGGAATTTGAACAGCGGGCCAGCGCCGTTCTCGTATCCTTCGACGTTAAGGTTGGCGTGCGCAGTTTCGCGCCCTCCGACGTCTCTGCCCTGTACCTTGCCGACGATGCCGTGCTCCGGGGCATGCAGCGCAGTGCCGCCCGCAGGGTGGCCAGCTCGTTGTGGAATGACGTTTTGGCAAAGGCCGAGAAGTCCCAACGGGCAGCTACCGAAATCAACGGCCAGCTGGCCAAGGCAACGCTGTGTGCCAACTGGGACAATTCGCTGATCCGCACGCTGGCTAAGAGCACCGATGAAGCAGTCTTCAACCGGACTATCAAGTTGTTGTACGTTCAGGCCATGCTGGCCGCGCACCTGCCGCTGGGTGTTGCCCAGCGCAACCTGCTCAGCGAGTCGTTGGGCGACCTGGTGCAGCTGAGCCTGAATCACTAGTCCGTTTGACGCGCTTTGCTGCCATAAAAGTTTTGACGTGCCGTAGGCGCGTAGTGAGGGGATCCACGGAATGAATACCAGCGAAGAGCTCTCAGAGCTGATCGATGAGGCAACGGAAACCATGTGGGGACCTGAGCTTTCCGCCGTCTTGGACAAGGCCTTGGGTCTGGCCCAGGAGCAAGGCGACGAGGCCGGTGAGTACCGGGTGCGCCTCCTTATGGGCAATAACGCCCAGATGACAGGTGACACCGATGCGCTGTTGACGAACTTTGCCTGGTGCCTGGCCAAGCATGACGAAGACCCGGTGAGGTTTCCCAACGAGCCCGACGCCGGCAGCGACCTCATGTGGCAATTCAAGTGGATGGTGGGGGTGCTGGGAGGCGATCCGCAGTTCTCAACGGAGCAGATCCAAGCCGTCTTGGGTGATATGGAGGAGCACTACCAGCGTGCCAACCTTGGGCTCTCCGGTGTGGCCATGGCCCGGTTTGAGGCTGCCTTCCACAACGGGCACCTCGAGGAAGCCCGCCAGGCCTTTGACAAGCTCACGGCCACAGACCGCGACGAGTACTCCCACTGTGATGCCTGTGTCCGATCGGTGGCCATGGATTATCACTTCAGAACAGGTGCCGTGGAGCTGGGGCTCAAGGAATTCACTGCACTCATGGAGGGTGGCTTCACCTGCGGGGAAGAGCCTGAGAATGCTATCTCTCAGGCCATTGTGCCGCTGCTGCGCGGCGAGAACCACCAAGATCTACTCTCGCTTCATATGCGCAGCTACCGTGAGGCCCGGGACAATGCCGACAACATCGGCATCATCGCAAACCACGTAGCCTTCTGCGCTGTCACGGGCAATGAGGCCCGTGGATTGGCCATGGCTGAGCGGCATCTGGCCTGGCTGGCGCATGATCCGCTGGCCCACCGCAGCCACCTAAATTTCCTGTCAGCCTTGGGAGTTTTGTTGGAGAAGGTCATTGCGGCCGGGCACGGCGAGGTTCCTGTCCGCGGATCCGAAAGTGCCCTGCTCAATGCATTCTTTGGACGGCGCGAAAGCGTACTTAGCGCAGCGCAACTAGCGCCAATGTGCTGGGCGGCCGCAGATGCGTTGGCCGCAGAGTTCGATGCGCGCAATGGCAATGACTGGCATGCCCAGCATGTCGCCAACCGCAGAGCCATGATCTCGGAAAGCCACGACTTCCCGCTGAGTGCCGAATCGTTCCACAGCACGGCACCGCGCCAAATACAGGAACCACGGACCAGCGAGGAATGGCGCAGCCGGGCACTCGATCTGGGCTCAGTGGGTCATTTTGATGCCGCCCTTGCCGCCTATGCGCAGGGTGTGGCAAATACCGAAGACGCTCGAGAGCTCGCCGCTTTGCACCATGCAGCCATCAGCATTCACGCCCATCTGCCCGGCGAGGACCATGTTGTTGCTTTGCGGGAAGCCGTTGCGCTGCGAGCGGCAGCTTTGCGGGAGGCAGGGGATGACGTCATGGCTGGGCTGACCGAACGGGCCTCGGAGCTGCTCGCCTTGCCTGAAAGCGAGGAGACAAATCAGGCCAAATTGCTGCTAATCAACAGTGAGCTGGATACGCCGTCACCTCACCCGGAAGCACAGTACATGCTCAGCTCGGTGCTTGGTGGCATCCTGATCGGCACCGGTGAATTGGAGGCAGCACGGGCCACACTTGAGGGCATGGAGAATGCCATTGCCGTCTGGGAGGCAGGCCCCTGGCATTCCTCCGAACACGCTCTGCTCCGTGCGCGGGCCAGACATGCTGGCCTGATGCTGCAGCTGTGTGGCCAGGAGCAGGACGCTGCCGGGGCCAGCGAATGGCTCGAGAAAGGCATTGAGCTGGAAACATCGGTGGTGGGGAAGGCTTCCCTCCTGGCGATGCGTTCACGCGTGTATATTCAAACGCGTGAGAATGAAAAGGCGTTGGTGGATGCTGACGCCGCAACGGAACTTCTGCTGAGCGTTGGCGCCCGTGATGCCGCACTTCAGACCATCCAGCTCTCCGCCGGGATCTTGATGGATCTGGGCCGCACGGGTGAACTCCGCGCGCTGCTGCGCTTCGGCATTCAGCAGGCACTCATCGCCGAGGCCCCTGTTGTGGTTGGCCTGAGCTACACGCTGGCCCAGGATTTGGTGGAGTACGGCTCCCATGAGGAAGCCATTGAACTTATTGACGAGACGCTTCGGAGTACGGCCGTTGACATCGGCGATCATGATCGCGGCGAACTATACGATCTCCTCGGTTCGGCCATGCGCAACTCCGGTGAACTCGGCGGTGCCTTGAGCGCGTGGACCATGGGCCTGCAACATTTCACGGCCAATGGCGAGGTTTCTCGGGTCGCTGAGTTGCATCTGGCCATCGGTGCCACGTATCAAGAGGCGGGACATTTTGAACCCGCCGTGGAGCATTCGCGGGCCGCGCTTGCTGCGCTGACGTCGGCGGATGAGGACCAACAGATCGATCCGCAGTCACTCGTCGCGGCCCAGATGCAGTTGGCGGGGGCCTTGAGCATGGCCGATGATGCCGGCGCACTGGAGGCTATCGAAGCGGCAAAGACTCTGGCGCAGCAGGTGGATTCCCCGTTCCAGAGCGCGGAGATTTACCTGATCCGGGCCACCCATCTTTTCCGGAGCGGAGATGTTGACGGTGCCGTGGCGCAGGCCCTGCAGGGTTCCAGCGCTTTTGAAAAGCTCGACGGCGCGCAGCAGCAGACTGCGTGGGCGCTGCTCCAGGCGGCGCACATGCTGGACAACGCGACTCGCTATGACGATGCCATCGCGTTGTACAAGCAGGTCATCGATTCCTTGGCCGAGGACCTGCAGGGCCAGGAAGTGATCCGGCACCAGCTGGCCGATTGCCTGGAATCCGCTGGAAGGACGGCTGAGGCCGCCAGTGTGCGCGCCGAAGCCGAGGCCGGGCGGAAACGCCAGTAATCCACTTCGCTTAAGCAGCACCGCCCCTACACTGGGTGGCATGGCTATTGTTTATGCTGCGCAGCTGCGCCCTTCAAAAATGGAACTTCTCGCCGTCTGGCTGCCCCAACAGCCTTGGTTTGTGACAAGCGAGGAGGAGCTGGTTCGCCTTGGTTCGTTCCGATTCGATGATCCGGCGGGCGAGGTGGGTATTGAGACTCAACTTGTTGGTGCCGGCCGCAACGTTTTTCATGTGCCCCTGACGTACAGGGGAGCGCCTTTGGAAGGTGCAGAGGCGTTTCTGATCGGCACCATGGAGCACTCTGTCTTGGGGGACCGCTGGGTGTATGACGCCACGGGCGATCCCGTCTACGTTGCCGCGCTTGCGGACGCTGTCCTTGCCGGTGCCCCGCAGGCCGTGCAGATCCAGGAGTCCGACGGCGAAACAACAGTCCTGCCCGAGACCGCCACCATCGCTGCCACGGGAGTCCCGCTCGAGACGGTTCCGGCCTTCAGCGCCATCGAGACCGTGACGGTCGCCGGCGTGAGCACCATCAGTGCAGGAAATCTTGAGCTCCGAGTACTGCGTGAGCTGGACCTGGCAGGTGTTCCGACGGCAGGTTACGGGCTGACGGCCGTTTGGGATGGCCAAGCTTCACCGGTGCTCATCGCCTCGGCCGCTATTTCCTAGAGCCGCTATTTTGCAGTGCCGCCATTTCCTCGGGCGGCGAGGAATCAACGGGTGCAACAATGGGCGGTACTGAGGGTTTCCTCGGTACCGCCCATAGGTCCTGCGCTATTTACGCTAGGGCTCCGGCGCGCCGACCGAAGACCACACCCGCGGCCAGCCCGGAGCCGCCGGGGTAGTTGGTGGAGAAAAGGCCACCGAGCATCTCACCACAGACAAACAGTCCAGGGATGGACTCTCCGCCTTCGTTGAGGACGCGGCCGTGGGTATCTGACTTCAAACCACCGAAGGTGAACGTGATGCCGCAGGTAACGCCGTAGGCATAGAACGGGGCGGTGATGAGCGGTGTCGCCCAGTTGCTCTTGACGGGTACCGTATCCGCACGGCGGCCATCCTTCACTGTGGGATCCAAAGTGATGGAGGTGTCGATCGAGGTGTTGTAATCGTTGATCGTCTTCTCCAGGGCCTCGGGAGAGACGTTGATCTTGGCGGCCAGTTCCTCGATCGTGTCAGCCTGCTCCACGGAGATGCCGGGCATGTCATATTCTTCTGTGCGCAATGCCGGGCGCAGGGTTGCGTCGAAGACCTGGTAGGCAATGGATCCGGGCTGCTGCAGGATAACCTTGCCGTACTTGGCATAGGTGTAGTTGCGGAAGTCTTCACCCTCGTCGAGGAAGCGCTTGCCGTCGCGGTTGACGATGACACCCAGGGGGTAGCTCTGGCGGGTTAGCCGGTTAGTCAGTTCCCGGTTCGATTCGTTATTGGCGGTGAATGCGTCCCACTGAACTGAGTGGCACGTGCCCCAGTCTCCGCCCTTGGCGGCGCCGGATTCCAGGGCTGCGGTGATCATTTCACCCGTGTTGAACGGGGTGCCACGGACCTTGGCGTTTTCCCAGCCTTCTCCGAGGTTTTCCTGACGCATCTTTGCGTTGGCCTCGAAACCGCCGGCCGCGAGGATGACGGACTCAGCACGGATTTCCTGAACTGTACCGTCGGTCTGGCGGATCTTGACGCCCTTGATGGTGTTGCCTTCTTGAATCAGGCCAAAGACGTCCTGACCGTATCGCACCTCGGTGCCAAGTTCTTGGGCTACACGAACATGATCGGCCATGAGTCCCTCGCCGCCACCGGTGTTGCCAACATGCAGCCCGCCCCAGAACAGGAAGGTGCCATCGGGGCGCTTGTAGGCCTGGCGTTCGTACATCAGGCGGTACTTGAGTCCCAGCGTGTTGAGCCAACGCAGGCCATCGGCTGCTTCATCGACCAATACGGCTGTGAGCTCCGGATCGTTGCGGCCCTCTGTCACCTTGACGAGGTCTGAGGTGTATTCGGCTGCGGAATAGGGCGGCACCTCGGTTGCTGCGTGCCGGTCATCGTCATCGATGAAGCTTTGCAGGTCTGCGAGACCGTTGTGAGGGATACGAGTGGCTCCTGCTGTGTAAAAGCTATTGCCACCAAACAGTTCCTTAGGAGCCTTTTCCAGCAAGAGAACTTTTCGGCCACGCTTGGCCGCGGCATGGGCTGCGGTGAAGGCCGCGTTACCTCCGCCTACTACGATGACATCGGCGTCGATGGACTGTGTTGACTGTTCGTCATTGTGGGTAGTCATTGGGTCTCATTTCTTGACGTGAATACTAATGTATTCGCATGTATACATTGAATCGGAAAGGGATGGGGATCCCTTGAAAAGGTTTACTTAGCGGTTATCGAGCAAGATGGCGGGAATGCTGGCGATGGGTGAAACCTGGGTTTCGAGCCTGCGCTGTCGCCGTTCGAGCGCATCTGCCAATGCTCCGAGGAGGACGTTGATGATCAGGAAGCCGATGGCTGCAACGAACTGTGCCTGCAGGAGTGACTGGGTGTAGTACTGCCCGATGACCGTGGCTGATCGAAGGAGTTCCATGTAGCCACCTAGGACGTACGCCAGAGCCGTTCCCTTGAAGAGGATGATGAGCTGGCTGACCAAGGCCGGGCTCATGGAGCGCAAAGCCTGCGGCAGCAGTACCCGGATCAAAGTTCCAACGTGGGAGAAACCCAAAGCGAGAGCAGCTTCGGACTGTCCTGGCGGCAAGGCCACGATACCGGAGCGGATCAAATCACCGATGACGGCGCCGCTGTACAGGGTCAGGGCAATGACAAGGAACCAGAAGTCACCCAATTTGAGTCCGTAGTTTGGCAGGACCAAGGATGTGAAGTAGAGCAGGAGCAAGAGCGGGATGCTGCTGAAGACATCCGTGTAGATGCGGCTGAGGCGACGGAGCCAAGACTTCGTTGACACCAGGCCAAAGGCGAGGATGCAACCCACGGTGAGGGAGAGCACCATGCCCACGAGTGCTGCGGCAATGTTGTTCCACAGTCCTTCGCCGAGCAGTTTCCAGAGTCCAAGTTCCTTGAACGGTGCCCACGCGTTGGCGCTAAATACACCCTTCTTGGTGAGCGTTGCCAGCATGAGGTAGGCGAGTGCCGCTAGTGCTAGGCCAGCCACAATTTCAATGGCCAGGTGACGACGCTTGGTGCGAGGTCCTGCGGGATCGAAAAGCGTTTTTCTACTCATCGGCTGAACGCCACCTTATTGTCGATTGCTGCAATGAGCCGGCCGATAACCAAGCCCATGACCAGGTAACAAATTGCTGCTCCTGCAAAGACCAGGAACGGGGACGCTTCGTCAATGGCGAGCTTGTCCGAGAGGAACGTCAGTTCGGCGACGCCGATCAAGGCGGCAACGGACGTGTTCTTGAGCATCGTGATGTACACGTTGCCCAGCGGTCGGATGACGGTAGCGAAAGCCTGCGGGAGTACCAGAATTCGCATCGAGGTCAGGGGAGCGAAGCCGAGAGCTCGGCTGGCCTCCAGTTCACCTTGATCTACCGTGTTCAGACCGGCGCGGATGGTCTCTGCCACGAACGGTGCCGTGTAGAGAACCAAGGCGATGGCTGCCGAAGCGTACAGCGAGAATTGGATTCCCAACTGCGGGAGGCCAAAGACGAACAGCACCATCTGCACCGGCAAGGGGACATTGCGGAATACCAAGATGTAGGCCGATGCGACGGCCCTGCCAACCCGAATCGGGCTGGTCTTCAGGGCGGCAATGAGCGTTCCCAGGACCAGGGATCCGAGGCCGCCAAGCACAACCAGTCCAAGGGTAAGCAAAATACCTTGGCCAAAGTCGCCTGCGTGATTGAAAAGGAAAGACATGGGAGGTCCTAGAGGACGATCTTCGGGGGAACAACAGTTCCCGGCTTGACCTTGCCGATGGTGGCGTCATACGCCTTCTGCCATTCGCCGTCGGCAATGGCCTTGGTGAGGACGCCGTCCAGGTAATCATGGAACACGGTGTCGTCCTTGGCTGAACCGATGGCGAATTCTTCCGCGTCGGCCAGGTGTCCGCTGGCAATGCGGAACGAGTCGGGGTTCTGCGACTGGACACCGAGGAGGATTGCCTCGGTGGTTGTGACGGCGTCAACGCGCTTGTCTTTCAGAGCCTGTGCGCACTCGCTGTAGGTGCTGAAGAGCACCAGCTTGGCGTCCGGAACGGCTTCCTCGATCAACTGCGAGGCGCGGGCACCTGTGGTCGAGCAGACGGACTTGCCGGACAGATCCTCCGGCTTCTCGACAGAGGTGTCATCCTTGCGCACCAAAAGGGCGACGTTGCTCTCAAGGTACGGTCCAGCGAAGCTGACGACCTTCTTGCGAGCCTCGGTCACGGCGTAGGAAGCGATGACTACATCGACTTTGTTCTGCGTAATAAAGGCTTCGCGGTTCTTCGTGACGGCTTCTACATATTCAATGTTGTCGGCGCTTCCGGTGAGATCCTTGGCCAGGATCTTGGCCATTTCAATGTCCAAGCCCTCCATGGTGCCGGAGACGGGGTTCTTGACACCGAACAACGCCTGATCGAACTTGACGCCAACGATGACCTTGCCGCGCTCCTGGATCTTCGCCATGGTGCTGCCGGCGGGGAACGTCTGGACGGGGCCGGTCGCTGCGGGAGCGTCGTTGCCACATGCGGTGATGCCAAAAGCGAGGGTAGCCATGATGGCCAAAGCTGAGAGTAAACGAGTGCGCTTCATTGGGACTCCTCTTGTGTGATGCTTCGTCGCATCAATGAGTGGTTGGTGGGGGAGCGGGTAATTAGTGAACTGAAGAAAGGAACGCCTGGGCGCGTTCGCTCTGGGGATTGGTAAAGAACGATTCGGGATCTGCCATTTCGACGATCTGTCCCTCGGCCATGAAGATGATGCGATCCGCGAATGCTCGGGCGAAGGACATCTCATGCGTGACGACCACCATCGTGGTGCCGTTCTGGGCCAGGCTCCTCATGGTGGCGAGAACTTCCTGCGTTGATTCAGGATCAAGGGCCGAGGTGGGCTCATCAAAGAGCAGAACCTTCGGCTCCATGGCCAAGGCCCGGGCGATAGCTGCACGCTGCTTCTGTCCACCGGATAACTGGGACGGCCGGCTGCCGGCCTTGTTCTCGATCCCTACGAGCTTGAGGAGTTCGCGAGCACGAGCCTCGGCGGTGTGCTTGTCGATGCCGCGGATCTTGCGCGGTGCCATGGTGATGTTGTCGAGGATCGACTTGTGGGAGAACAAGTTGAAGGACTGAAAGACCATGCCCACTTCGGTACGGAACTTGTAGAGCGCTTTGCCCTCAAGTGGCTGTACATGGCCGTCGATGAGAATCTCGCCCTCATCGATGACCTCGAGGCGGTTAATGCAGCGGCACAGAGTTGATTTTCCCGATCCGGAGGGACCCAGGATAACAACGACCTCGCCACGTTCAACGGACAGATTGATGTTGGACAGTGCCTGCATCGTGCCGAAGCGTTTGCCAACGCCGCGGAACTCGACGATGGTGTCGGTTTCTGTAATCGCTGTCATGATCTATCTCCTTTGATTGGATACGACTGTATACATTGAAATACAGTGTGACACGGTGATGTGAGTCACTGCAAGGGGAGTAGGGGAAAAATTAATCCAGAAGGACTCATTGAGTGATTATTGAGGGGTTCGGCAAGCGGTTAATTCGCCGGTTTTACGCCAGTTTTAGAGCGACATGGAGTCACGTAATAATCCGAGGCGAAGAGTGCGTGCGGTTTCCATATGTGCTCGGGAGAGCTCTCGGGCCCTAGCTTCATCCTTGGCTGAAATGGCGTCAACGAGAAGGCTGTGTTCAGTCAGGGCCTCCGTCCAACGATCGCCAACCGACAGGGTCGAGTGAGGTGTGCGAATGAGGTGTGTGGAGAGTCGTTGGAGAAGGTCCTCCAAGACCGGATTGTGGGCGGCTGCCCAGACCGCGGCGTGAAATTCCAGGTTAGTCGAGGCTCGAGTGGCGTCGTCGGGGTTGATGAGGGCTAAGTCGCGTGCCAGCAGGCCCTCAAGGCGAACCACGTCGGTGATGTCACGAGAGGTAGCCGCCTGAGCTGCTACTTCTTGTTCCAGAAGGATACGCACGTCGTAGACCTGGATGGCTTCCTTGGCTGTGGCCTGATGGACCTGTAGTCCGCGGGCGCCCTGTTCGAGCAGTCGATCGTGCTTGAGTCGGCGGAGGGCATCGCGAACAGGAGTGCGCGAAACACCAAAGCGCTCACTGATCGCGACCTCCCTCAGCGGTGTTGCCGGAGGCAGTGCGCCGGCAAGAATCTCCGCACGAAGCTCACGATAAATGGAATCTCCATCGTGACGTATCAGATTTGGTGACATTGGCATGAATCTCCCGACTAGGCGCTCATGTCCGTTCAAGGGGCTGCAAAAGCTAGCTGCGACGTGAGTGCGGACTGGCAGTTGATGATTCTGGGAATGGTGCAATACTTCAAGTGCCACTAAGAATACCCATCTAATGGGTCTGTATCCAACAGTACACAGAGCTTAGTCTTCGGTGTTCACATGCACGATCCCGAGATGGGCGGCAGTAGCTTCGCTTGCGATCACCGATAGCGTCCAATCGGGCCGCTTAAAGCTCGTTGTTGTCAGCCGTAACTGCTGGACATCGGTCACTTCATCCGGCTTCCACGAGTGCCGAAAGACGCCGTTGGGTTCGTACCCCAGGGATTTTGACACACCCAGGGATGCCGCATTCCAGACCGCGGCATCGGTTTCGGCGACTTCAGCGCCCAGCCAATCGAAAGCGTAACTGAGCACGGCAGCGCGCATTTCTTTCCCGAATCCGTGCCCTTGCGCGCTCTGGCGAAGCCAAGAGCCGGTCACGACAGTCTTGAGGGTCTTGAAATCCTTGGCACCGAGATCCTGGCAGCCAATGAATTCGTCGTCATGCCAGATTCCCAGCTGTAAGGTCCAGCTGTCCTTGGTCATTTCGGTACGCGTTCGCCAAACGTGGCGGGCTGTATTGGCGGGGAGCTCGTCAGCTGGGGCTTCTGTCCAAGGGTAGGAGAAGGGCATGGCGTTCACGGGGTGGATTCCACTCAAGGCAGCGTGGACCATGGCCGGAATGTCCGCATCACGAATGGGGCGCATGAGCAATCGGGGCGTAGCGAGTTGCAGTTCAAAGGGTGGCCACAGCTCGGCTTCGGAGATCATCCTGAATTCTAACTAGCAGGGCGTCTGCGGACGTACTTCGTGACCGGGCACCGCTGAGCATGAAGCGGTTCGGTGTTGCTCAGACGCGGTTAGTGGACGGCGAGCTCTATCGCAAGGACTGCGCTACCGAGGGCCGCCACGATGGCCAGCACCAGAACCTTGTGAAAGCTCCTGACGGGGAGGCGCCGCACGGCAATCAGCGTGACAACAATCAGTGTGGCAACCAGGGTGATCGTGATGGTCCGAAGCGCCGTTTTCAGCTCAAACAAGTCCATCGCGCAGAGGCCTAGAACGGCCATTGGCACCACGATTACACTCAAGGATCCAAAGCACACATGAAGGAGACGCGCCAGTTCCCGCCGCGTTGGGAGGGAACTATGGGCCACCATGTGGGCGATGATGTCTGCTACAAATACGGCCAACAGTGTTCCCAGTACTGTGACCGCAATGGTGAACGCAGCGCCGCCCACGGTGGCATGCGAGGCGTCGCGTTCGAAGGCGATGGTTACGGCAAGCACCGTAAAGATGACGTAGATGCGCTCCTTCAAGGCTTCGGCGCGGTGCGTGGAATCTGGGACGCGGCGCTTTCCGGACGTGACGGTGGCTTCGTCTTGTTCTTGGTTCACTGTATTAGGTTACGTTGAACCACTCGCCGATCCGGCTAGAGACGGATTTCGTAGAGGAACGTATCTTGCCATTCTCCGGCGCGCGGTCCGGAACTCAGCTGGGCAATCCGTTCGCGGTAGCCAATCTCGCGGAATCCCATTTTCAGGTGGAGGGCCCGGCTGGCGGTGTTCTCGGCGAAGATCCCAGACTGGATGGTCCAATAGCCGTGCGTCCGAGCATCGTCGATGAGGGCTTGAAGCAGGAGTTTGGCAATGCCCCGTCCGCCTTGGCTTGGATCAATGTAGATGGAGTGTTCCACAGCGCCGCGGTAGGCGGCCCTGCTGGAGGTCGATGACGCAGCCGCCCATCCGGCGACAGTTCCGTCGGCATCCTCTGCGACAAGACACAATTCGGGGATCTTGGACGCGAAGAAGGCGGATTTCGAAGGCGCCTGATCCTCAAAGGTGGCATTACCCGTGGCAATTCCCAAGGAATAGATGCGTTCCACCGTGTCCCAGTCACTCTCGCTCATGGGCCGAATGTGAGGGGCGCTCATTGTTGCTTCTTCGTCGCGGTGCAGGAGCCGGCCGTTGGTGCTGAGTTCATTCATCCATTATGCCCGGTCAGAAATATTTGAACATGTTCAAAATGCCTGCAATACTCATTACTGAACACGTTCAAAAGATGGGGATGGATATGGCTGGCAAGGCAATGGACAGCAAGAGTGCCCAAACCAAGGCGTTGGTGCTCGCAACGGCGCTCAGCATGTTCCGCAGTAAAGGTTTCGCGAAAACCACCATGCGGGCCATCGCCACCGAGGCTGGGGTTTCACTCGGCAGTGCGTATTACTACTTCGCATCCAAGGATGAACTGGTTCTGGAGCTATATCGGGAATCCGTCACCGAACAACGCGCAGCAGCATCGCTGGCGCTGGAGAGCGCCACCGGAATGGCGGACCGGCTCAAGGCCGCTCTGCACTCTGGCGTTGACGCGCTGACTCCGTACCACGACTTCGGCGGCGCCTTCATGAGTAGCGCCCTCCCGCCGCAATCGGCCACGAACCCCTTCGGTGAGGCATCAAGCCAAGTCCGGGAGAACGCCGTCGGAATTTTCAGTGACGTCATTGATGGCACCAAGGTCCCGCCATTTCTCCGCCCCCAACTTCCGGAACTTCTCTGGCTGGCGTATATGGGCGTGGTGTTGTTCTGGGTTTACGACCGCTCTGACAATCAACGCCGTACGCGCACCCTGATCGATGGTGCAGCACCGCTGATCGCAAGGCTCATCTCCTTCTCGCGGCTGCCCGTTGTGAAGCCGATGGTGGAGGAAGCCTTGGCGCTCAAGAAGAAGGTGCAGTCGTGAACAAGGTGGTCATTGCAGGGGCGTCAGGATTTATTGGTGAGCATTTTCGGCGCCAGTTCGCCGAGCTCGGGTGGCAGGTGCAGACGGTGGGGCGCACGGGGGATGCGGTCTGGGGTGACACGGCCGCCATAACTGCGTTGCTCGAGGGCGCGGATTTGCTCATCAACCTGGCCGGAAAGTCGGTCTCGTGCCGCTACACCACCACCAACAAGGCGGAAATCTTCCGGTCCCGGCTCGAGACCACCGCGGAATTGGCCCGTGCCGTCGCCGCTTGCGCCCGCCCGCCGCGCGACTGGTTCAATGCCAGCACCGGGACCATCTATCGTGATGCCAGGGACCGTCCCCAAGATGAGTACGACGGCGAACTTGGCACCGGCTTTTCCGTTGACGTGGCGCGGGGATGGGAAGAGACGTTGGCTGCCGCGGCCACGCCGGCGACGCGAAAGATCCCGTTGCGCATGACGATTGTCATGGGTCCGGGTGGCGGTGTGATGCGCCCGTTCAATAACCTGGCCCGTCTGGGATTGGGTGGGCACATGGGCGACGGCGGGCAGAGGTACAGCTGGATCCATGTCGACGACTTGTTCCGTGCGGTGTTGTTCCTTCATGGTCGGCCGGAGATCACCGGACCGGTGAACCTCGCCGCACCCGAGGTGGTGACGAATACCGAGCTCATGGCTGCCGTCCGCCGGGTGAACCGGGCGCCGTTCGGGCTGCCCACGCCGGCATGGTTGCTGAGGCTGGGCGCCGTGATGATCCGAACCGAGACCGAACTTGTCCTGAAGAGCCGCTGGGTCTCCTCGCGAAAACTGCGAGACGCTGGCTTTGAATGGCGGCATCCTGAATTGGCTGGGGCGCTCGCGGACATTGCCGGCGGCTCTCATGAGTGAGGTGAAGTTCCGCATGCAATATGGCGCCCCGGCCGTACTGATCGGATGGCTACTCACCTTCGTGCTGTTTTGTGTGGGACTCTCAGTTGTGGCTTCTCTTGGCGGAGGCGACACAGGTATCGGGTGGTACCTGATTCCGATTTCACTACTGTATGGCTTGCCTGTGGCAGTCGTGGTTGGACTTCCGTTGTGCCTCTTGATTGCATGGCCGCTGCGGCAGGTGCGCAACCAATGGATCCACGTTCTTTGCTTCGCCGTGGGAATTGGGGGAGTTGCGGCGGTTCTCGCGTTGATTTTCGGGGGAGTCCAAGCGGTGCTGCCGTTTACGCCAATTATTCTCGGTGTCGCGGCCTGCACCGCAATTGGCCGGGCCAGCGTCATCAGGATGGTTGCCCGGAAAAATGCTCTGGTGAAGCAATCGGATCCAGCCATGGTGGTTCGTTACGGCCGGTAATCGTCCACCGCGAGCACGGGCAAGGGCGCTCACCGATCTGGGGCGCCAAGAGTGACCGGGTGAGGATGTTCCGACGAGCAATCAATTCAGCATGCATCGAACCGCCTGAAAGTGGTGCAGCGTCCGTCAAAAACAGCCGGAAAGTGATGCGGCGTTGGGGGAGGAGTATTGACAGGTGGTTGTGAGGGGTGTCATAGTTTCCACTATGAACCTGTCAGACAACTGGACAGCAGGACAAGGGCCCATCGTCCGGGTCAGTGCTGCCGAGGCCGTATTCAAGGCCATCCGCACAGCCATTGAAAACGGTGCACTCCAGATCGGCAGCAAACTCAGCTCCGAAACAACACTTGCCCAGCAATACGGCGTGAGTCGCTCGGTCATCAGGGAAGCACTGAGATCCTGCACTGCCCTGGGTCTGACGGAAACCCTCACGGGCAAGGGCACCTTCGTTATTGCAAGTCGCGCCTCGAGCGATCTGGTCCTCGGCCAATATTCGGCTCGCAGCCTCATGGAGGCCCGCCCGCACATCGAGGTGCCCGCAGCCGAATTCGCCGCTACCCGCCGTACGGCCGAGCAACTTGATCAGATGCGCGGCATCCTTGCCCTCATGGCCGAGGAGGACGATCCTGAAATCTGGGTCAGCCTAGACGCCAGTTTCCATGCGGCCATCGCACAGGCCAGCGGCAACGACGTGTTCGAACGCGTGGTCAACGACATCCGCGACGCCATGGCCAAGCAATCCGAAACCATCAACCTGATCACCGGGCGCGCAAGCACATCAAACATCGAACACCAGCTGATCCTTGACGCGATCGCCCTCGGTGACACCGAAGCCGCTGGCCGCGCCATGGCCGTCCATCTAACCGCGGTCGACGCCGCACTCAGCATCATCACGGGAGTACAACAAGCATGACCAACAACCAATTTCCCGCCCACGCGCCCCTCGCCGTGCAGACCCGAGGCGAGCTGGTGGAAAGTGTTCATTTCGGTTCACTTGCCGCCATCACGGCCGACGGCGGGAGCCTCGTTTCGCGGGGAGAGCCCGGCGCCCGCGTGTACCCCCGATCCGCGCTGAAACCGCTGATCGCCGTGGCTATGCTGCGGGCCGGACTGGAGCTTCCTGCCGATCAGCTGGCGCTGGCCGCTGCCAGCCACTCGGGCTCCGAGCAGCACCAGGAAACAGCGGCCAAGATCCTCGCCGATGCAGGCGTGGTGCCCGAGGATCTGCGGAACTCCACCGATCTTCCCTATGGTGTCGCCGAACAGCAGGCCTGGTTGAACGAGGGCAAGGGCCCAACACAGCTGGCCCAAAACTGCTCCGGCAAGCACGCCGCGATGCTGGCAACATGCGTCAAGAACGGCTGGCCGCTGGAGACGTATCTGGACGCGGATCATCCGCTGCCCACTGTTATACGCGAGGTGGTGTCGGAATTGACCGGCGAGGAACTGACCGTAATTAGCACGGACGGCTGCGGCACCGAGGTCTTCGGGTTGTCCCTGACGGGAATGGCCAGAGCCTTCAGCAAATTGGTGACCGCCGCGCCTGGTACGCCGGAGCGTCTGGTGGCCGATGCCATGCGGGCACATCCGGACATGGTGGCCGGAATCGGACGGGACGTCACCGCGCTGATGGAGGCCGTTCCTGGGCTGCTGGCCAAGGACGGATTCGAAGGCATCCAGATGATTGCCCTCGCGAACGGCTCCGCCCTGGCCCTGAAGATTTCCGATGGCGGGGACCGCGCCCGGATGCCAGCGGCAGTACCGGCCCTGTTGACCATGGGAGTTGACCCTGCGCTGCTGACGCCCTTCAACCACCTGCCCGTCTACGGCGGCGGACACCCCGTGGGTGAGCTGCGCGGGCTGCCACTCGCCAACTAATTTTCCTCTTCCCCCCCCCCCCATTTTCAAGCAAGATTCCTGCTGCGCAATGACGCGCCACCATCAAGGAGAACCATGACTGAGAACATTTCAAACTACCCGGTATCCGATCCCGTCTTGACGCGCCGCGATCATGACCTCATCGGTGATCGCGACATTCCCGTGGATGCCTACTGGGGTGTGCACACCCTGCGCGCCGTGGAGAACTTCCCGATTACCGGCACAACGCTCAGCAGCAACACGCATCTGGTCACCGGCCTTGCCATGGTCAAGCAGGCTGCCGCCCAGGCTAACCATGAACTGGGGTTGCTGGATGATGTTCGAGCCGGCGCCATCATTGCGGCCTGCAAGGAAATCATCGCCGGGAAACTACATGATCAGTTCGTGGTGGACGTCATCCAGGGAGGTGCCGGGACGTCGTCGAACATGAACGCCAACGAGGTCATCGCCAACCGTGCCCTGGAAATCCTTGGCCACAACAAGGGTGAATACCAGTACCTGCACCCCAATGACCACGTCAACCTGAGCCAGTCGACCAACGATGTGTACCCCACGGCCGTCAATGTGGCCACCATTTTCGGTGCGAAATCGTTGGTGATTGCCATGGAGTACCTCTGCGATGCGTTTGCGGCGAAGGCCGTGGAGTTCCGCACCGTGGTGAAGATGGGGCGCACGCAGCTCCAAGACGCCGTCCCCATGACGTTGGGGCAGGAATTCAATACCTATGCGGTGACCATGGGGGAGGACCGGGCCCGCCTGGCCGAATCCACGATGTTGGTCCACGAGATCAATCTTGGTGCCACCGCCATTGGCACGGGACTCAACGCGCCTGTGGGTTACTCCGCCCTGGCGTGCCGTCACCTGGCTGAAATCTCGGGCCTGCCGCTCACCACCTCCATTGATCTGATCGAGGCCACCTCCGACGTCGGCGCTTTTGTGCACCTCTCAGGTGTCCTTAAGCGCGTGGCCGTGAAGCTGTCAAAGATCTGCAACGATCTGCGGCTGCTCTCCTCCGGACCGCGTGCCGGCTTTGGCGAGATTACGCTGCCGGCAGTGCAGGCCGGGTCCTCGATCATGCCTGGAAAGATCAACCCGGTGATCCCGGAAGTGGTGAACCAGGTGGCTTACGAGGTCATTGGCAACGACGTCACCATCACTATGGCAGCCGAGGGCGGGCAGCTCCAGCTCAACGCCTTTGAACCGATCATTGTGCACAGCCTGACCAAGAGCATGCGTCACCTCGAGGCCGCTTGCATGACGTTGGCCGACAAGTGCATCCGCGGCATCACGGCCCACGAGGACAAGCTGCGTGCCCAGGTGGAACACTCGATCGGACTTGTCACGGCGCTCAATCCGCGCCTGGGCTACACCACCTCAACAGCCATTGCCCTTGAAGCCCTGTCCACCGGCCGTGGCGTTGCCGAGCTCGTCTTGGAACACAAGCTACTGACCGCCGAACAACTCGATGAATTATTGCGACCGGAGTACCTCGCCAATCTCGGCGACTGACCCTGCCGGCCGGCAATGAAGCCGACGGCGCCTGACGAAAAGGATTTCCACCATGCAACACCAGGAACAACTAGAAACATCTGACTTAGTTCAAGATGCACCCAATGCCGCATTGACGGCGGAGGACGTCGGGCTGCACAAGGGCCTGAAATCCCGCCAGATCCAGATGATCGCCATTGGCGGTGCCATCGGAACCGGACTGTTCATGGGGGCCGGCGGGCGCTTGGCCGGAGCAGGTCCGGCGCTGATGTTCAGCTACGCGGTTTGTGGCTTCTTCGCCTTCCTGATCCTTCGGGCACTGGGAGAGCTGGTTATCCACCGTCCCTCGTCGGGTTCGTTTGTCTCTTATGCTCGTGAGTTCTTTGGTGAGAAAGCCGCGTTCGTCTCCGGCTGGTTGTACTGGCTCAACTGGGCGATGACAGCGATCGTTGACATCACCGCCGTCGCGCTTTACATGCATTTCTTCGCCAAGTACATCCCGTGGGTCGGGACCGTGCCGCAGTGGGTGTGGGCGCTCGGTGCCTTGTTGCTGGTGCTGGGACTGAACCTGGTTTCCGTAAAAGTCTTTGGTGAATTGGAGTTTTGGTTCGCGCTGATCAAGGTGGTGGCGCTGGTGGGCTTCCTGCTGGTTGGCACGTACTTCGTCATCTTCGGAACCCCCGTCGAAGGTCAGCAGGTTGGCTTCAGCTTGATCGCCGACAACGGCGGGTTCTTCCCGAACGGGCTGCTGCCGGTGGTAGTGGTTATGCAGGGCGTGGTGTTTGCTTACGCATCGATTGAGCTGATTGGTACGGCCGCCGGTGAAACCCAGAACCCCGAAAAGGTTATGCCGAAGGCCATCAACACCGTCATCATCCGTATCGCCGTCTTCTACGTTGGCTCACTCGTTTTGCTTTCGCTGCTGCTGCCGTACACCGCCTACAAGGCTGGCGAGAGCCCGTTCGTGACGTTCTTCGGTTCCATTGGTGTGGA
Organism: Arthrobacter sp. TWP1-1; assembly: GCF_049897845.1. Classification (NCBI taxonomy): domain Bacteria; kingdom Bacillati; phylum Actinomycetota; class Actinomycetes; order Micrococcales; family Micrococcaceae; genus Arthrobacter; species Arthrobacter sp. TWP1-1. The sequence goes on along the minus strand of NZ_JAFCXC010000009.1, from coordinate 155,212 downwards.
CGGCATGGATTCGATCATGAACCTAGTGGTGCTAACTGCCGCCATGTCCTCGCTGAACGCCGGGCTGTACTCCACCGGCCGTATTCTTCGCTCCATGGCACTGTCCGGTTCGGCGCCCAAGTTCACGGCCAAACTCAACCGAAGTGGCGTGCCCTATGGTGGCATCCTGCTCACGGCCGCGGTGGCGTTCCTCGGTGTCATCTTGAACGCCATTGTCCCGGCCCAGGCCTTCGAAATTGTGTTGAACATGGCGGCGTTGGGCATCATCGCCTCGTGGGGCATGATCGTGCTGTGTCAGTTGGCTCTGTTCCGCCTGGTGAAGAAGGGTCAGGCCATCCGCCCGGCCTTCCGCATGATCGGCGCCCCCTACACGGGCTACCTGACACTGGCATTCCTGCTGGCTGTTCTGGTCCTGATGGCGTTCGACAGCCCCGTTGGAACCTGGACCATTGGCTCGATTGTCGTCATTGTTCCGGCGCTCATCATCGGCTGGTACCTCAGCCGCGGCCGGATCAACGAGATTGCTGCGGCCCGGCACTCGGACACGCACGGACACCCGGTTAAGGCGCACCACGCAGGCGAAGGGGAATAACCTTCGGTGGTGCGCCGTTGACTCCAGTAGATGCAAACGCATGAACTGAGGAGTCATAATGCAGCGTACCGTAGTAGTCATTTCGGCCGGTCTCGGCGTCCCATCCTCCACCCGCATGTTGGCGGATCAGATGGGCGCCGAGGTCCAGTCGCAGCTGCAAGCGATGGGCGTCACGGCCGTGCTCGACGTGATTGACCTGCGCAATTACGCCACGGACATCGCCAACAATATGGTCTCCGGTTATGCAGGTCCCGCACTGGCCGAGGTGGTCAAGCGTGTCGAGGCCGCCGACGCCATGATCGCAGTGACTCCCACCTTCAGCGCCTCCTACAGCGGGTTGTTCAAATCGTTCTTTGACGTACTCGATCCCAAATTCCTTGACGGCATGCCGGTGCTCTTTGGAGCCACGGGCGGCTCGTCCCGCCATTCACTGGTTCTTGACCTGGCCATCCGCCCCCTGTTCAGCTACCTCCGCGCCAACACCATGGCGACTGCCGTCTACGCATCGCCCGAGGACTGGGGTGGTTCCGGCGGCAATACTCTGGAACGCAGGATTGCTCAGGGTGCGGGGGAGTTGGCGGCCGTGCTGGCCGTCGGTGCATCGGCTGGCTCTTCGGACGGCTCGACGCCGGACGCCCCTTCGGTGGTTCTCGCAGACCACAAGGAAAAGCGCGCCCAGCGTGAACGCACGGAGATGACGTCGCTGCCCTTTGAGGAACTGCTGGCACAAACCCAGCGCCGCTGACCTTTTTCGTTCAGGTACCGGAAATTGCTTCCGCTGCCGAATGTGTTAAGCAGCTCCTGTGGGTGTTGTGGGCAGCGCCGAAAGCATTAAGCAGTACCTGTGGGTAGTTGCCTCCGGAACCCGCAGGAGCTGCTTAAGCGATTCCAAAGCGACGTTCACACCCACAGGAGCTGCTTAAGAGATCCCGGCGAAGCGGCTAGAAGATCGGCTGGAGCGGCTTCGAGGTCACCGGCGGCGGATCCAGTTCATCCAACACCACGCGCAACGCCGTCCGGTAGATCTCCGGATTGATCTCCGGGCTGGCGTGCCCGGTCTTGGGCATGTCGTAGGAAAAGCGTGGGTTCCGCGGAAATAGTGCCTCCCAGCCTCGGGTTGCCGATGCGGCATCGACAATGAAATCGCCGGGGTCGTACAGAAGTCCGATGCCGGTGGAGGTGGGGATTCCGCCGTCGTACTGTCTTGGGAAGGCCTGCAGGAATGTCGCCTGGCTGGTGCTGAGAATAAGCGAATTCCTGTTCAGATCGAAGGAGCCTGCGATCCCGCGCCGGGCAGCGCTGTACATGCCCTGACCGTTCGGGTTGGCCAGCCCGGCCCAGAGGCCCGCGCCCAAACGTCCAAGCACGCCCAGATACGGCACGATTTGACCGGCCAGTGAGATGTATTCCTTGCCGGGATCCAGAGTGTCGGCCACGTTGCTGGGGCTCGAACCCATCACGATCAATTTCACGGTGAGCCCGATTTGGGTCAGTAACGAGCCCAGCACCACCGAAACCATGCCGCCAAAACTGTCGCCGTAGAAATAGACGGTGTCGATTTTTCGCTCAAACACATCGCGCCGAATGGCGATGAACAGCTGGGCGACGTCGATGCCGTCGTTGGAATAGCCAATGTACGAGGCCGGCGCCCGCTGATTCATGGCCGGTTGCAGCGCCGCGAGCTTGCGGCCGGTATCGCGGTAGCTGACCCGAAAGCCGCCCAGGAGATACCAGGTTTTACCCGGGAAACGTGCCGCCGCAGCTTGATTTTCAGCGTTATCCGGAGTCGTTACGCGGTACTGGGTGCGTTCGGTCAGCATGCCATCGGCGACGATATTGGCCTGAAAAGCGGTGGTCACGGCCGCGGCGCCCATTGTCAGGAAGAACATCCGGCGCGGGACGTCCGGAATCTGATGGGTGCGCTTGGCAACAGGGGTCGGCTTCTCTTGATTGCCGCCCTGCTGCTGTTTGCTGGTCAGTGCTGTGCTCGCTGTCATCGTGAATCAATTTCATTCTTCCACGCCCGCCGGACGCTGAGATCAATTCCGCCAAGTCGGTGGCGATCCTATAGGGTTTGCCACATGAAGTCATCGAACGCATCCCACGCAGTCAACCGCCAGGTGTTGGCAGACCACGTCTATGACGAGATCTTGGAATCGTTGATGGACGGGCGGTTGATGCCCGGTGACTCGGTCAGTATCGATGGCACCGCCCGCGACCTGGAAGTTTCGCCCACGCCCGTTCGGGAAGCATTGGCGCGGTTGGAGCACACCGGGCTGGTCCAGCGTGTGGCACTCAAGGGCTACAAGGTGGCGCCTGTGTCGACCGCGGAGGAACTTGCCCAGTTGATGGAGGCCAGGTTGGTGATCGAACCCGTCAACACGAAGCTGGCCAGCGAAAGGATGACTGAGCAGACCCTAGCGGCCCTGGGACAATCCATCCATGACCTGGAAACGGCGCCTAGGGGACCATCGTTCGCGGAATTCCGGGACTATTTTGATGCCGATGAGCGCTTTCACAGGCTGATCGCCGAGAACGCCGGGAACCCCTTTTTGCTTGCGGCCTACAACGCCCTGGGTGGCCAGGTGCAACGCTTTCGCTTGTTCAGTGGCGTGGGCATCACTGACGCCAATCATGCGATCTCGGAGCATCATGCGATTTTCGATGCGCTCCGCGACGGTGATGCGGTGAAGGCTGCTGCCAAGATGACTGAGCATGTCTCCAATGTCCGGGCCCGAGCGGTGGCTGACGCACCCGAGGCCTAATCGCGCCGGAGTCCCTAAACCTGCCGAAGCCCTAAATTTGCAGCCCGCCATGTGATGTTTCATGGCGGGCTTTGCTGTGCCCTGACCGAGGCCGCCACCAGTAGCCATCACAAAGAACGAATTGTGACGCGGCCGTGACGCGGGCGCCCAACTCTTGCGCAGAAACGGGTTGCGCTGGCTTTCAAGGCCAAGTAATCCGCGGATTGGCGCAGGTTTTTCTCGCCTAGAGCAGCAGCCGCCGTTCGCTCTGATGAGTTCAGTTGAACGGATTCAATGCCTTCACCACCCCTCGAGATTGTGACGCTTGACATATCCGCCGATCTTCACGATAGTAGATCCTATAGGAAACAGGATTTATCACGAAGGAGTGAGAGACATGGCTTACACAGCCGAAAATTGGCCCATCACCGCGGCCCTGCTGCAGTTCCCGGGAACCAGCGCCGCCGGCGTACACATCAACGATGCAGAGTCGTCAGCATGGGTTGATGTTTTCCAGGAGGTCAAGGATGCTGGCTTTGCCAACGCGGACCTGACCGATAGCTGGGTACGCCCCGGCGATCTGAGCGAATCCCGTTTGCAGGAATTCAAGGCAGCTGCTGACCACGTGGGCATCGGAATCCCGGTTATCTCCGCTATCCGTAGCAGCGTCATTGAAGAAGCGAACTGGGAAGCCAACTTGGCTTACAGCCACCGCACCATCGACGCCGCCGCAGCCTTGGGCTGTGAAGTTGTCTCTGTTGGCCTGCACCAGGCGCTGACGGCAGAACAGCAGAAGCAGCTGTGGTTCTGGACCGTTCAGGGACACACAGATCCCGTCGGAGACACGGAAACCTGGAACAAGGCCGTCACACGCCTCCGCGAACTGGGCCAGCACGCAGCCGACGCCGGCCTGCTGCTCTCCCTGGAAATGTACGAGGACACCTACCTCGGAACCGCGGACTCCTCAGTTCAGCTCGTTCAGGACATCGATCTGGCCAATGTTGGCCTGAACCCGGATATTGGCAACCTCATCCGCCTGCACCGTCCCATTGAGGACTGGCGTGAAGTTGTCGCGAAGACCTTGCCGTACTCGAACTACTGGCACGTAAAGAATTACATCCGCGATGAAAACGTGGCTCGTGGACAGTACACGGCCATTCCGGCACCCATGGAAAGCGGCTTGATCAGCTACCGCGAAGCCTTCAAGGTGGCGGTGTCGGTTGGCTTCCAGGGCATCATCTGCACGGAGCACTACGGCGGAGACGGCCTCAGCGTTACGGCCAGCAACCAGGAATACCTGCGTTCACAGGTTCTGCCGAAAACCGCAGGCTACGCACTGGGCACCAGCCAGGTAGCCCAGGGCCGCCAGGTTCCCTCCGCAGCGCTGCTCAGCGCCTAGGGCTCAAGAAGGAATCATGACTACGATCTTCGATAACCCGGCTGAATTTGCCGACGATGCCCTCGACGGCTTCGTTGCAGCAAACCGGAACTACGTCGCCCGAGTTGATGGCGGAGTAGTTCGTTCCACCGAGATGAATCCGAACCAGGTCTCCCTCGTTGTGGGTGGCGGCTCCGGCCACTACCCGGCGTTCGCTGGCTTGGTAGGTCCGGGCCTCGCCGCCGGATCGGCGTGCGGCAATATGTTCGCCTCGCCGGCTGCCGGCCAGATCTACCGCGTCGCTAAGGCTGCCGCTATGAATGGTGGCGTTCTGCTCAGCTACGGCAACTACGCCGGTGATGTTCTGCATTTCGGTCAGGCTCAGGTGCGGCTCAATGCAGAAGGCATTGAAACGCGCACGGTCGTGGTCACCGATGACATTGCCAGCGCACCCATTGAGGAATTGGAGAAGCGCCGCGGCATTGCCGGAGACCTGACGGTCTTCAAGATCGCCGGTGCCGCAGCCGAAGCGGGTCTGAACCTGGACGACGTCGAACGTCTCGCCATCAAGGCCAACTACCGCACCCGCTCACTCGGAGTGGCCTTTGATGGCTGCACCCTGCCCGGCGCGGAGGAGGCACTGTTCCACGTTCCCGCGGGAAAGATGGCACTGGGCTTGGGCATTCACGGGGAGCCGGGCATTTCCGAGCACCCCATGCCGACGGCGTCGGAACTGGCAGAACTGCTGGTCTCGAAGCTGCTGGCGGACAAGCCCGACGACGCTGGAAACGAAGTTGTCGCGATCGTAAACGGCCTGGGAACCGTCAAGTATGACGAGCTGTTCCTGTTGTTCGGCCGGATTGAAAAGCTCCTGACAGCGGCTGGCCTGACGGTGGTTGAGCCCGAATGCGGCGAGTTGGTGACAAGCCTGGACATGTCGGGGCTGTCCCTGACTCTGCTGTGGCTTGATGAAGAACTCAAGGAATATTGGGCAGCACCCGCTGACACCCCGGCGTTCCGCAAGGGCAATTCAGCCCCGCGGGCTCAGCGCAATGTGGCTGCGGCGGCTGAAGTCGAAGCCGCTCAGCTGGAAATCCCGACGCCGGCCGCAGCCGCCTTGGGTTTGCAGGCCGTGAGTGCCGTTGCAGCCATCCGCGATGTTGTTATTGAACACGAGGAAGCGCTCGGCAACCTAGACGCGATTGCCGGCGACGGCGATCACGGGATCGGCATGCGCCGCGGCGTCGATGCAGCCGCAGCAGCGGCGCAGAAGACGGCCGATCTTCCCGGCGGTACCTCGGTGGCCGCGGTCCTGACAGCAGCCGGTGAGGCTTGGTCGGAAAAGGCTGGCGGAACCTCCGGTGCCTTGTGGGGAACGGCGTTCATCGCCGCCGCAGCCGCGTTGGGCAATAAGGATTCGTACTCCAGCCAGGATGCTGCCGAGGCCGTGGGTGCTTTCGCCAACGCCATCACCACTCTGGGCAAGGCGGAACCGGGGGATAAGACCATGGTTGACGCGATTCTGCCGTTCCGGGATGCCTTCCTGGCTGCGATCTCCTCGGGCACCGAGGTCATCGATTCACTCAAGGAAGCCGCCGTCGTCTCCCGAGATGCGGCTACGGCAACCTCAGCACTTCGTCCGCTCAAGGGCCGAGCCCGCCCCTTGGCGGAGAAGAGCCTTGGACACCCCGATCCCGGGGCTGTCTCCTTCGGCCTGATCGTGGAGCGACTGGGCCAACACTTTGAACAAGAACTAATGGAAAGTGGGACGCGAGCATGAGCGCCACGGAAGCAACTGGTTACCGGATTGTCGTAGGAAACGATGAGGCCGGCGTCGAATACAAGAACGCGTTCAAAGCGCTCCTTGAGGCAGATCCCCGCGTGCACTCTGTTACGGATATCGGGGTGGGAAGCAACGATTCCCGCGCCTACCCGCACGTTGCAGTCGATGCGGCACGTAAGGTTGCTGACGGAGAAGCTGACAGGGCGCTGCTGGTGTGTGGAACCGGCCTTGGCGTGGCTATCGCCGCCAACAAGGTCCCCGGAATCCGTGCTGTCACCGCACACGACAGCTACTCCGTAGAACGCTCGGTGCTGAGCAACAACGCACAGGTGCTCACCATGGGCCAGCGCGTCATCGGCCTGGAACTGGCTAAAAAATTGGTCACCGAATGGCTGTCCTACTCTTTTGATGAAGCATCGGCCTCGGCGGAAAAAGTCGAAGCAATTTGTTCCTACGAACCCACTTACACGAAGGCAGTCTGATCATGAGCAATAACGTAGAAAACACCGAGAAGCAGCTGCAGTTCGCCGTCGTGGGTTCGGGTTACATGGGCGGCGGAATCGCTCAGGTTCTGGCCTTGGGTGGTGCCCGCGTGGCACTCGCCGATGTTTCGGAAGAGATCGCGGCCAAGAACTACGAGCGCCTGCTGGTCGAGTCTGACCAGTTTGTGGCCGACGGTTTGTTCCCCGCCGGTGCCACCGAGACGTTGCGCAAGAACCTCTGGGCCGCCAAGGACATCGAGGAGGCTGTCGCCAACGCGGACTTCATCGAGGAGGCCGTCCCGGAAGTTCTCGCGATCAAGCATGCAACGCTGGCCCGCATCAGCGCCGCTGCCCGTCCCGACGCCATCATCGGCTCCAACACCTCCACGATCTCCATCGCCGACCTGGCCGTGCCCGTGATCAACCCGGAACGCTTCCTTGGCGTTCACTTCTCCAACCCGTCGCCGTTCATTCCCGGCGTGGAAATCATCCCTCACGCTGAGACCTCCAGTGCCACGGTTGGTGCCGCTCGCGACATGGTCCACTCCACGGGCAAGCAGACGGCCGTCGTCAAGGACGTCACGGGCTTTGTCTTGAACCGGCTCCAGTACGCGCTGTTCCACGAGGCTGCCCAGCTGGTTGAGCAGGGCATCGCCACCGCGGACGACGTCGACACCCTGGTCCGCACGACCTTCGGCTTCCGCTTGCCGTTCTTTGGCCCCTTCGCGATTGCCGATATGGCCGGACTGGATGTTTACGACTTCTGCTACAAGTCCCTGCAGACCGGCTTCCCGGAGCGTTTTGCCACACCGAAGATCCTCACGGACTTGGTCGACGCCGGGAAGCTCGGTACCAAGACCGGCGCTGGCTTCCTGAACGTCCCGGCTGAGCGGACGGCAGAGCTCATCGCCTACCGCAACAAGGCTTACGTTGCCATGTCGGCTTTGCTCGAAGACCTCGGCCCGGCCCCGATTCACTAATCGGCCTCGGCTCACAAACTTTTTAGGAGAAATCATGTCTGCAACGAACGTAAAGTTCCCCGAGGAACGTACCGCCATCATCACCGGCGCCGTGTCCGAGCGTGGAATTGGCCGGGCAACCGTCAACTACCTGGCTGAAAACGGCTGGAACATTGGCATCATCGATCTCGATGATGCAGCCTGCAAAACAGTGGCCGCATCAGTCGCCGCAGAGTTCGGGGTCAAAGCTCACGGTGTTGGCGCCAACGTCGGCGACGAAGCATCCGTTCGCAAGGCCATCGACGAGTTGGAAGCAGAATTGCCGCAGATCGTTGCGCTGGCCAACGTTGCCGGCGTCAGCTCGCCCGTCGGCTACTTGGAAGTCACTCCTGAAGAGTGGAACCGGGTGCTGAACATCAACCTTAACGGCGTTCACTATGCAACCCGCCGCGTCGCCGAAACCATGGTGAAAAACCGGATCGGGAGGATCGTAAACATCTCCTCCGTATCGGCACAACGTGGTGGCGGGACATTCTCCAAGACGGCCTACTCAGTGGCGAAGGCCGGCGTCATTGGCTTGACCCGCTCCACTGCCCGCGAACTGGGCCCGTATGACATCACAGTCAACGCGATCTCTCCCGGCCCCATCGATACAGACATCATGGGCGGAACGCTTTCAGATGATCGCAAAGACGAATTGGTCAAAGATTTGGTCGTCAACCGGGTGGGAAGCACCCGGGACATCGCAGCAGCTATCCACTTCCTGATCAGCGAGGACACCGGCTACATCTCCGGCCAGACGCTGAATGTGGATGGCGGACTGTACATGCACTAGGAGGATCCCATGAATAACACGAATTCCACCAAGTGGACCATGGCACGCAAGTTGTACCTCGCGGTGGGGATCGTCATCTGTGGCGTCGCAATCGTCATGATGGCCTACCCGCGCTAAGCGCATCCGCGTTCAATACAGAACGCGTCAGAAAGAAGTTTTCAAGGTTTTGACTCAATTTTGACTCAACGAGGAGTTTTGAATGGCTGTTCAACTAAAGCAAGAAACGAAATTGCTGGAATCTCCGGCACTAAAATCCGCAATATCTAAGGCGACCTTCCGGCTCATGCCGATGCTGGTCATCCTTTACATCGTCGCATTCCTTGACCGCACCAATGTTGGCTTCGCAGAAGCAGCACTGGAAATGGACCGCGGCATCACCGCCGGAGCCTACGCTCTGGGTGCCGGTATCTTCTTCATCGGTTACGCAATTTTCGAAATCCCGAGCAACCTGATGATGAAGAAGGTCGGCGCCAAGTTCTGGCTGGCCCGCATTGCCATCACCTGGGGCATCGTCTCGGCCTGCTTCGCGTTCGTCCAGGGCGACACCTCCTTCATCGCACTGCGGTTCCTCCTCGGTGTGACGGAAGCCGGATTGTTCCCCGGCGTCATCATGTACCTAGCCGAATGGTTCCCCAACAAGCACCGCGTGAAGATGTTCGCTATCTTCTACCTGGCTCAGCCGTTCTCGCAGGTCATCGGTTCACCTCTGTCCGGCTGGCTCATTAACATCGGTGATCAGGTGCCCGGCCTGCACGGCTGGCAGGTCATGTTCTTCGTTGAAGGATCCTTGGCGATCATCGCCGGTATCTTTGCGTTCTTCCTCCTCATCGATGGTCCACAGAAGGCCAAATGGCTCAGCCAGGATGAGAAGAACGCGCTGACGGATGCCATGAAACAGGAAGACGGCATCAAGAAGGAATCAGGCCCCACAGGTGTCCGGGCGGCGCTGTCCAGCGGCCGTGTTTGGTACTTCACCCTCATCTACTTCTGCCTGCAGATCGCCGTTTACGGCGTGACCTTCTATCTTCCGCAGCAGGTTGCGCAGCTCACCGGCCAAAAAGTGGGTATGGCCGTTGGTCTCCTCGCCGCCGTGCCGTGGTTCTTCGGAATGTTCGCTTGCATCCTCGTCGGCCGGTACGCCACAACTGTCATTCGACGTCGGGTGCTGGGTACCTGGTTGTTCGTCTCCACCGGCCTGTGCATCATCGGTTCGGCATGGGCCGGGGCAAACCACCTCCCGGCCTTGGGCATCATTTTCATCACCTTGGCGGTTTGCAGCTTCCTTGCCATTGGCCCCATCACATGGTCATATCCGACGGCGTTCCTCACCGGAACGGCCGCTGCAGCCGGCATCGGCCTCATCAACTCCTTGGGTAACCTTGGCGGCTTCGTGGCACCGATCATGCGTACCAACATCAATGAGACGTTTGCCTCGGAATCCGGCGCAATGGGAATTGTTGCCTTGGGTATCCTGCCGTTCGTTGCAGCAGCGATGATGTGGGGCACCCGCCGTTTCAAGACCAAGGCTGACGAGCTGCTCGAGAAGTAGACCGCAACAAATAGCACGTGAAAGTAGAAAAACTGTGACGCAACTTAGTCCCGCAGACTCCACCCACCCAGCAACCACCAGGTATGTAGGTGTTAGCACCAAGATGTACATGGGCTACGCCGAGAGCCTGCGCTGGTTGCGGGCAGTGCGTCATGAAGTGGACACCCGCCCGGCTCTTGCAGCCGGGCGGGTGGTCCCGTTTGTCATCCCATCCTTCCCAGTCTTGCCTGCCGCGGCGGAGATTTTTGCCGGTTCACCCTTGGTGCTGGGCGCGCAAAACGCGGGGTGGGCAGACGGACCGTGGACAGGGGAAGTGGCGCCGTCAATGCTCGCCGAATTGGGCGTTACCCTCGTGGAGCTGGGGCACGCCGAGCGCCGTCGTTATTTTCATGAAGACGATGCCATGGTGGCTAAAAAGGTTACGGCCGCGTTGGCTGCCGGGATTTCTCCGCTGCTTTGCGTTGGCGAGCTGGAACATGCGGAGCCAGCCGATGCTGCCGCCGTGGTTTACGAGCAAATTGCCGCAGCCGTGGTTGATTGGGGGGCGGCTGCGTCAATCATCATTGCCTACGAGCCCGTTTGGGCGATCGGCGCTGACGAGCCGGCGCAGGCCGGGTATATTTCTGCAGTTGTTCACGCCGTGCGGATTCTTTTGGGGCGGCATGGCATGGGCTCGCTTCCCATCATCTATGGTGGTTCGGCCAAGCCGGGGCTCCTGCCCGAACTTGACCACGTATCGGGCCTGTTCCTTGGCCGGTTTGCCCACGATGCAAAGAATTTCGGCGCCGTCCTAGATGAGGCGCTTGCGGAGGCTGCGGACAATGGGAACGCCCACTAGAATGGGCGAATGACCTTCCAGGCTCCCAAGGTAGCTAAGACCACCGCTGATGAACAGTCGACGGGTGCTGCTTTTGGCCGAGTCTATTCGGGCCTGCGATCCGAGGATCGGGCCTTGGAACGGCGCGGACGTCTGATTGAGGCCGGCATCGAGGTGTTTGGCTCGATCGGCTATGCCGCATCCAAGATCAAAACCCTTTGTCAGAGCGCCGGCCTCAGCGAGCGTTACTTTTACGAATCCTTCGCATCCCGCGAGCAACTGCTCACCTCGGTGTATGACCACCTGTCCTCAGAGTTGATGCGTCAGGTGGTCCAGGTTCTTCGGGTGCCGGGTAGGACACTGACCGAGTCCGTCCGCGCAGGAATGGCAACCGTGGTCAACTTCATGTTGGATGATCCGCGCCATGCCCAGATCATTATGGTGGAGATCGTGGGTGTTTCCCCAGAGTTGGAAGCTAAACGCCACCAGTCAATGACCGATTTCGCCGCGGAGTCGAGCCAGCTGGTCTTGCTTCTGGGTGGTGTGAACCCCAAGGTGGCCGCCAATTCCGACAGCGTGGACGATTCGCTCGCCGATGTCCTTGAACTTGCCCGGCTGACAGGCGTCGCCATGGTGGGCGGGGTCAACAACATGATCCTTGACGCATTGCGTGGTGGGACTTCGGCCAACACCAAACAAATCACCGAGGCGGCGTTCCAGCTGATTTGCAATTCGTCCACAGGTGTCCGGGTGCTCGCGGGCAACTAGTGCACCCGTCAATTGTGTCAACGCGCCGCCACTAATTATTGGCGCACGGGTCGCGAAGTGGCACGATGAACGCATGGTCTTTCCTGAAATTCTTGGTTATTGGTGGGTCCTGTTTCCCCTTGGCGGGATGGTCGCCGGTGGATTCAAGGCGCTGTCCGCCAACCGGGAGCGCGTCCACCAGCGGAAAATTGAGATGTACAGGTTGCAGCATCCGGAGGTCGCGGGCCTGGACGTTTCCGCTTACAAGCCTGCCGCCGTCGAACTTTCCGCACCGGAGGACGGCTACTCCCAGGCCGATGTTGCCAACATCAAAGTCGAGCATGATGCCGTCAACAAGCGTTGGCTCAGCTATGAACTTGACGTCGCAAAGCTCATCGATTTCCCCATGATGAGCGATGTCCGCGAGCCGCTGACCGTGGCTTTTCTGCGAGCAAAGCGCGACGCCGATGCCTTGCGGCCGCTTGACGGCGCCGAGATCTCTGCCAAGAGCCGATGGGACGACTACCGCAACGCTGTGAACGCGTACGTGGTGGCGTTCGAGGTGGCGGAGAAGGAGGCGCATCGGATCAAGGATTCTGCCTTCAATGAAGATGAACGGCAGCGCTTGGGAACTGCACGCAAACTTGTGAAGATCGCCGAAAATGATGCTGCCAGCCCGGCCGAACGCCAAACGGCCTACAAGCGGGCTCGCAAGGAACTCGATGGACTGATCGTGCTGCCCGATGTCACCCTGGCTGCCCTGGAACAAAAGGTCGCCCGGATGATTGACGGGTCAAAGTAGGGTGACAACCATGCCACGCACAATAGTCATTACGGGAGCCAGCGACGGGATCGGGGCGGCCGCGGCACGAATGTTGGCCGAGTCCGGCGACCAAGTGGTTCTCGTAGGACGATCACCTGAGAAGACAATGGCCGTTGCCCGTGAATTGGGAGCGGACTACTTCCTGGCCGACTTCACAGATCTGGCCCAAGTACGGACTCTGGCGGTGGCCCTCGCCCGAAAGTACCCGCGCATCGATGTTCTGGTCAACAATGCCGGCGGTGTGATGGGGCCGCGGGAAGTTACGGTTGACGGCCACGAGAAGACTTTTCAGGTGAACCACCTGGCGCCGTTTCTGCTCACCACTGCGCTGATCGAGACATTGGTGGCCAGCCGCGCAACCATCATCAACACCTCAAGCGCGGCTCACAGGCTCATGGCCAAGTTCGACATTGACGATCTCGATGCCGAGAAGCGTTACAGCGCCAGTGTCGCCTACGGGAATGCGAAGCTGGCGAACATTCTCTTCACCAAGGAATTGCAACGGCGCTATGGCAAACAAGGGCTAAATGCCGCCGCATTTCACCCTGGCATTGTGGGCAGCAACTTCGCTGCGGAATCGGCGGGGGTTATCAAGCTTGCTTATGGCGTGTTTTCTCGACGCTTCATGATCAGCCCGATTCAGGGGGCTGACACTCTCGTTTGGTTGGCCACGAGCCCGCCGGTCGCGGAGTGGACACCGGGGGAATACTATTTCAAGCGAAAGGTCACCAAGGTGACGAAAACGGCTGCTGATTCAACACTTGCCGTGCAGTTGTGGGAACGCAGTGCCGCCATGATTGCGGTGTTTGAGCAGGCCGACGGCGTTTAGCCTCGTTGCGTAGGCTAGCGCTGCTGCGTAGGAAAACGACCGCCGGTGTAGATGCCCTCAGAGAGTTGCTCCACGAGCCACGGGCTGAAGGCAAACGGCGTTGCCGTAACGGCCTCTTCCACGTCGACCACATCCGCCCACGCCCAGTCACAGATTTCATCGGCGTTCGGGGAGATGACGCCGTCGCCCTCATAGGTGGCCGTGTATACGGGGCAGATTTCATTTTCCACAATGCCGGACGCATCAACGGCGCGGTAGCGGAAGTGGGGGAGCGCGGGCTGGATTCCGGTCACCGTGATGTTCAGTTCCATGGCGGCACGGCGGATGATGGCCTCTTCGAAGGATTCCCCGGGGGCCGGGTGTCCACAGAACGAATTGGTCCACACGCCGGGCCAGGTCAGCTTGGACAGCGCCCGGCGGGTGAGCAGTGTGCGTCCCTGCGAATCCAGAAGGTGGCACGAGAAGGCTAGGTGCAGGGGCGTTTGCGTGGTGTGGACCAGGGCCTTGTCAGCGGTTCCGATCTCTTCCCCGGAGTCGTCCAGCAACCTGACCAGCTCAATATTTTGACCCATGGTGGGACCAGCTCCTTCTTGCGCGTGTCCCTTAAGTCTATGGTTTCACCACGTCGTGCGGGACCACCTCATGCAGTTCGAGACCGCCCGAAGCCAGTTTCCAATAGTGCAGCCGCAGCGCCGCCGCCGTCCCTTGTTCAACGTAGAGGCGCCAGCACACATCGTCGCCGCGCAGTGTGACACCGGCATGGGCGCCCTCGTTGACCCTGAGTAGGTGAGGTTCGCGTTTGCGCAGCGGCCCCTTTCGATCGGCCACCAGATCCACAACTGCCCGGAGCGTTTTCCCTCGTTGCTGCTCAGTCAGCTGAGCCCACGACGCCAGAAATTGCGGGCTGCAGCTGTATTTTCCAAGAGGATGGGCGGCCTTGTCAGCCGCCGTAACAACCTGCGCCCAGGCATTCTGCAAGTCAAAGTTGAACTGCTCAGCCGGTTCCAGGAACAACGTTTCCGGGGAGTTTTCTGTCCGGGAACTCGCCGATCGCCGTTTTTGCCGCGACTGGACCAGGGAAGCCTTGGCCTTGGCCAACTCACCCTTGAGCGCATCAATCTGATGGATGGCCGCATTCCGCTCCCGCGCCAAGTCCGCAGCCGCCCGGCGCTCACCCTCCAACTGGTCCTGCAACGCCCGCGCCACCTGATCCGTTGCGCCTTGCTTTTTGGCCGCTGCCATCAGCTCGTCGATGGTTCGCCGGGCCGTTTCCAACTGCATTTGGGTGCTTTGCAGGGCCGTGCGCCGCTCGGCGGAAGTGGGCAGAGCTTCCGCTTTTTCATGTACGACGCCGGATGGCTCGCTCTCGCTGCTGGCATCGGAAACGCCCAGGGCGGCGGGCACAACAGAGATCTCGGCGGTGAACAAGCTCGCATAAGGCCTGTGGCTTTCGAGCCATGGCGGCCCACCGCGGAGGAGAGGTGGGGCTGGGACGGCGGGTTCGTCGTCGTCCACGTCCAGCATGGACAACCGCACGGCGCCATGCTCGTAGAGGACCCGGACGCGGACAACCTCGCCCTCGGTCAGGAGGTCCTCGGCGGAATCCAGATCGTTGGAGGAAATCCGTTCCACGCCGATGCGGAAATCACTGTTGGGCCACAGGTAAACCGTGGCGTGGGTGGGGCAGACCGACTTGACGCGGGCCAGCGCCACATTGCCGTGCTTGTATACGGTGACGGGGGAAGCGCGGGGGAGCAGGAGTTGCTTGATATCCAGGATGTTTGTGCTCGGATCGAGGGATCCGGTCAAGGTTTGGCCCTTGCTGATGAGCCAGTCGAGCGGGATCCCCGGCAGGAGGTCCTCGCCGCGGATGAGGGCATTTTCGCCACCGGCCGAGATCGTGGCCATGGCCCTGTCGGTGCCCGCGAACCCCTGGACTACTGCCTCGGTAATCACCGGCAACTGTGCCGTGGTGAGAGGCACAGACGGCTCAATGGGCACCGCTGCCAACACCTCGTTCTCGAGGTCCCGATACAGGGAGGTTAGCTCGGAGGCGCGGCGGATCAGGTGTGGCTGTGGCGTCTTGGCCGCCCAAAGGGGTCCGTGCGGATAGACGCGTGCTCCGGCGCCAAAGATGTGAAGTTCTTCGGGCAGGCCGCGTTGCAACTGACGCGTTTCAAAGCCGTTGGCGATCTCAAAAACCTCAGTCTCGGGCCCTACCTGAGAGGCCACCGCCTCGGCATCGATGCGAACGAGTTCCCCAATTTTGTAAGAGATAACCACGGCCGTGTGGCTCCGGTGTGGATCCACCAAGTGCCGGGCAAGGGCACTGCCGCCCAGATGGTGAACTTCGGTGACGACAGGAGGTAACGGAACTTCTTCGGGCTGGTGGAACCTGTTCCTGTTTTTCTGCGCAGGCATGGGGTTCCTTTCCGTCAGCCTTGTCGGAGGGTGCTAGTGACCTACCTTACAACGCTGGTGGGGATGGGACCTGTCAAATTTTGTTTGGTTACGCCGCCGCGGACGGCGACATTATTGGCCCGGGCCCTGAGTTGAACCTCGGGTGCTCGGTGACGCGAGCAACGGCACGCGCATTAAGCGCATAACGCTTGGGTCACGGTTTGGTCACTGTGATATAGATAACTTCCCCGGATTCCTGCAGATTTGTCGTTACGGACATATTAACGAGTTACCGACGAGTAGTCCTTTTGGCTAGGGGTCACTTTTTGATCGGCATTTCGCCGTGTGAGCTGCGGTACATTTGCCTGACAGTGTGTGACGGGGGCAACATTCCCTGCAGCGCCAAGAAAACGAACAACCCTCGTTGAGGCCCGGCCGTCACCCATGGTCACCGCAGCGGGCCAGCTTGAAGGATGACTTAATGCCACTGCACTCACCCACGCGGCGGAGGGCGCATCAAGACTGCGATGCTCCCACTGCTGTATTGCGGAGGCTGATCCCATGATCGGCTTCATCGCAAAGCGGTTTATCAATTACGCGATCCTCTCGGCCATCGCGACCCTGAGTGCATACGTTTTAGCCAGTCTCATCCTGAACCCGGCCAGCAGGTACCTCGGCCGTAATCCGCGCCCCTCCGATGAGACCATCAATGCGATCATGGACGGCTTGGGCGTCAACCCCAATACCCCCGTCATTGAGCGGCTCTGGGCATGGATCGTGAATCTGGTAACGCACGGTTCCCTCGGCGACACCATCCACAACACCAGCGTCATCAGCGAGATGACTGCACGCGCAGGAACCAGCCTCCGACTGCTCATTCTGGGCACCATCATCGCCGCGCTCGTCGGTGTGATCCTTGGTGTGTGGGGAGCTGTACGGCAGTACAAGGCCAGCGACCAGGTCATTTCCTACGCATCGTTCACGGTCCTGGCCATGCCGTCGTTCGTCATCGGCATCCTGTTGATGATCGTGGCCACCTCGTTCAACAATGTCTTGGGCATCCAGCTGATCAGCTTCACAGGTGAATACACCGCAGGGCTAGATGGCGGCTGGTGGGTTCACTTCTGGGACCGCGCCGCGCACCTCCTGCTTCCTACGATCTCCTTGGCCCTCATGGGAGCCGCTGGCTATTCCAGATACCAGCGCAGCGCAATGCTTGACGTTCTTTCGGCCGATTACATTCGAACAGCTCGTTCCAAGGGGCGTACCCGCGGGTCCGCACTTGTCCGCCACGGAGTCCGGGTGGCACTGATCCCCATGTCCACTTACTTTGCGTACTCCTTCGCCACCGTCCTGGCCGGTGCCGCCGTCACCGAGCTCGTGTTCAGCTGGCATGGCATGGGCGAGATGCTGGTGCAGGCCATTTCACAGAGCGACATCAATGCCTTCACCGGCGCCATCCTGTTCAACGCCATCTTGATTCTGATCGCCGGAACCTTGGCCGATGTTGTGTACGCCGCCCTTGACCCGAGAGTGAGGGTGTAGCCATGTCGATGCTTGAAGAAGTTTCCGTCCCCGACGTTGCCGCCGCTAGCCCCGAGATTATTCAGTCCAGGAAACCGGTGTCGCGCTTCCGTCTGGTCTTGTCCCGGCTGAGAAGTACGCCGCGCTTTTGGGTTGGCATCATTGGCCTGGGCCTCATCACTTTGTGGGCCATCTTTGGCCTCGTTCCCAATGCCTGGAACTACACGGACCTTGATGTCAACAACATGGGCGTCAGCCCGTCGGCGCTCCATTGGTTTGGTACCAGCGACATCGGCGAGGACATTTACGCCCAAACCATTGTTGGCCTGCGCAAGTCGCTGATCATTGGACTCTTGGTGGGACCGCTGGCTGCCATCATTGCCGGCATCGTCGGCGCCATCGCCGGGTACCTCGGTGGCTGGTGGGATAGGGCAATCGTCTGGGTCATCGATCTCCTGCTGGTTCTGCCGAGCCTGTTCCTGTTCATCCTGCTCAGCCCCATCTTCAAGTCGCTGTCCTGGGTTGCGCTAATCTTCCTCCTGTCAGGCTTCGGCTGGATGATCATGGCCCGCGTGATCCGGGCGCAGACCAAGTCCCTGCGCGAACGCGATTTCATCAAGGCGGCCCGATTCATGGGTGTTGATACTTGGACGATCATCCGGCGCCACGTACTACCGAACGTATCTTCACTACTGATCATCGACGCAACATTGGGTGTTGGCGGAGCCATCTTGAGCGAGACCACTCTGAGTTTCTTTGGCTTCGGAATTCAGGCACCTGATGTCTCTTTGGGAACCCTGCTCTCTGCCGGTCAAGGTGCCGCCGCAACGCGCCCGTGGTTGTTCGTCTTCCCCGCGGCCATTCTCGTATTTACGGTGCTCTCGGCCAGCCTTGTCGGCGATGCCTTGCGCGACGCCGTCGACCCTACCTCCGGAGTCAACCGTGACTGACATTCTTACTAATTCTTCAACCGCGCCCCGCGGCACAACGCAGTCCAATCACCTGCTGGAGGTGCGCGATCTCAGTGTCACGTTCCCCCAGCCCGGTGGTGCGGTTACGGCCGTTCGCGGCGTCAATTATCACGTGGACAAGGGCGAGTTCCTTGGCATCGTGGGGGAGAGCGGTTCCGGAAAATCGGTCTCATCGCTGGCCGTCATGGGGCTGCTGCCCTCCTCGGCGAAGGTCACCGGGGACATCCTCTTCGAGGGAAAGTCCCTGCTGGGCCGTAGCGACAAGGAACTATCCAAGCTGCGTGGCGAGGGTATATCCATCATCTTCCAGGACCCGCTCTCGGCGCTGACCCCCGTGTACACGATCGGTACGCAGATCGCCGAGGCTCTCCTGCTCCATGACAGCAAGCTGTCAAAGCTTGCAGCCAACGCCCGCGCCGTGGAATTGCTCAAGATTGTGGGCATCCCCAACGCGGAGCGCCGCGCCCAGGCCTTCCCGCACGAATTCTCCGGCGGCATGCGCCAGCGCGCCATGATCGCCATTGCCATCGCCAACAACCCTCGCCTGATCATCGCCGATGAACCCACGACGGCGCTGGACGTCACCATCCAGGCGCAAATCCTCGAGGTCTTGCAAAAGGCGAAGGAATTGACGGGTGCCGCGGTGGTGCTAATTACCCACGATTTAGGTGTCGTGGCCGGCAATGCCGACAGGTTGGCGGTCATGTACGCGGGACGGATTGTGGAAACCGGCACCGTGGACCAGGTGTTCCGCGCACCATCCATGCCGTACACCATTGGCCTGTTGCGCTCAATGCCGAATCTTGCCACGGCCGGACATACCCGGCTGGTGCCGCTCGAAGGACGTCCGCCGCAACTGAGCAATCTTGCACCCGGTTGCCCGTTCGCACCACGGTGCCCCGTTGCGATTGACGCCTGCCTCACCTCCGAGCCGCCGCTGACCATGATCAACGATGACCCGCTCAATGCCTCGGCGTGTCTGCGGGTAGCCGAGATTGCCAGTGAAAAGCTCAAACGTGGGGAAATCTACCCCATACCAGCACCCGTAGCCGCTGCCGAACGTGCCAACGTTGCGCCGGAAAACGTCATGGAAGTTTCCTCGCTTAAGCGGCATTTCCCGCTGTCCAAGGGTTCCATTTTCAAGCACACCATCGGCACGGTGCGTGCCGTTGACGGTGTCAGCTTCGAGATCAAGGCCGGCCAGACCCTCGGTTTGGTGGGCGAATCCGGCTGCGGCAAGTCCACCACCATCATGGAAATTCTGGAGCTGGCCAAGCCGCAGGCCGGCAAGGTCATCATCAACGGCCGGGACGTGGCAACCCTCACGGCCAAGGAACGGCGTGCACTGCGTCAGGACATCCAAGTGGTGTTCCAGGACCCCATGGCATCCCTGGATCCGCGGCTTCCGGTGCAAGACATTGTGGGCGAGCCGCTCACGGTCCACGGAGTTTCGGCGAAGGATCGGCTGAAAAAAGTTGCGGATGTTCTGGAGCTCGTGGGCCTGGACCCGTCCATGGCATCGCGGTATCCCCATGAATTCTCCGGCGGCCAGCGGCAGCGCATCGGCATTGCCCGGGCCCTCGTGACTGACCCCAAGATCGTGGTGCTGGACGAGCCGGTTTCGGCCCTGGATGTTTCCATTCAGGCAGGTGTCATCAACCTGCTGCAGGACCTGCAGGAAAAACTGGGGCTGTCCTATTTGTTCGTGGCTCATGACTTGGCCGTGGTGCGGCAGATTGCCGACGACGTGGCCGTCATGTATCTGGGCCGGATCGTGGAAAGCGGCCCGGCGGAGCAGATTTTCGACAACCCGCAGCATCCCTACACACGGGCGCTGCTTTCCGCCGTGCCTGTTCCGGATCCTGCCGTGGAGCGCAGCCGCACGCGCATCATTTTGGATGGCGACCTGCCTAGCCCCACCGAGGACATCACGGGATGCAACTTCCGCACCCGTTGTCCCCTGTACCGGCTTATGGATGAGGCTGGCCAGGAGCGCTGCCGGAATCAGGACCCCGAAGAACGTTCCGTCAACGGCAGCGAAGTAGCCTGCCATCACGCCGAACGCATAGACCTCATGACCCCTGCGTAAGCAGCGAAAGTAACTCATCGCAACCACCAACCCGCCGGAACAGCACCAATGATCCGCCGGGAACATTCAATGGGAGGAATGAAATGAAACACATCAACAAGATGGTGGGAGCCGGAGTTCTGGCTCTTGCCCTCACAGTCACCGGCTGCAGCGCCGGTGGTGGCGGCGGCAACAAAGCCACCGTTGACAGCAGCAAGGGTGCGTCCGACACGGCCGCCCTGCCTACAACCGCTTGGACCGTTGCAGATTATGCCGACGTTAAGGATGGCGGCACCCTGACGCTGGCCATTGACCAGTTGCCGGACAACTGGAACACCCTGCAGGTCGATGGCAACGTCACCGCTGGCGCCGAGATTATGGACCCCACCCTTGGCGGTCCGGTCCGGACAACGATCGACGGCGGCTGGGAGGTCAACCCTGACTACGCCACAGAGGTGAAGCTCACTAGCGAAGATCCACAGGTGGTTGACGTCAAGCTGAACCCCAAGGCTGTTTGGGAGGATGGTACGCCCATCACCTATAAGGACTACGCCGCTACCTTCAAAGCGAATGATGGCAGCAACGCGGATTACCAGATTGTTGGTGACAACGTCTTCAAGGACATCGAATCGGTCACCAAGGGTGACACCGACTTCGACTTCAAGATCACGTTCAAGAACAAGAATGCAGACTGGTCCTCGATCCTCGGCAGCAGCACGGCTAGCCGAGCCACAGCCGCAGTCCTGCCCGAGGCCGTGGCCGCCGATGTGACGGCCTTCAATGAGGGTTACAAGTCCAAGCCGCTTCCCTCCAGCGGACCGTTCAAGGTCTCTAACGTTGACACGGCCGGCCAGGTTGTCACCCTGACCCCGAATGACAAGTGGTGGGGCGAAAAGCCCAAGCTCGAAAAGATCATCATGAAGGTTGTCTCCCGTGATGGTCTGGCTCAGGCCTACGCCAACAAGGAACTCGACGCGTTCCGGATCGGCACCAATAAGAACAACTACGACACCGCCAAGAAGCGCACTGATGGAACCGTCCAGCAGTCCGGTGGCCTCACGTGGAACCACGTTACGTTGAACGGTTCCAAGGGCCCGCTTGCCGATGTAAAGGTACGTCAGGCCGTGGCCCGAGCCATTGACCGAGACACCATTTCCGCCAGCCGCCTGAGCCCCATCGGCGCCCCGGTATCCAGCCAGAACAGCTACATCTACATGCCCGGTCAGAAGGGTTATGCAGACAATGCCACGTCCGTCATCGGTTATGACACGGCCAAGTCCGAGGAATTGCTGAAGGAAGCCGGATACACCAAGGCTGCCGACGGTACCTACGAAAAGGATGGCGCCAAGCTCGAATTGACGTACACCCTCGATGCCAACAACCCAGTGTCAGAGCAGATCTTCAAGCAGATCCAGGCCAACCTGAAAGTTGTCGGCATTACCCTGAAGAACGAAACCGTACCCGAGGACAAGTTCTTCTCCGACTACGTTCTCAAGTCCAACTTCGACATGACCGGCTTCGCCTGGTCCGGGACCCCGTACCCGGTAGCCTCCACGGAGTCGATCTTCTACCCGGCTGATGCCGGACAGAACTTCACTGGAATTACCGACGACAAGCTCGGTGACCTGTGGGCTGCGGCCAACGCTGAACTCGATCCCGAAAAGCGCATTGCGCTGGCCAACGAAATCGACAAGGCCATCTTCGCCTACACCCCCGTCATTCCGCTGACCCCCACTCCGAACACCTTTGGTGTAACGAACGGCCTGGTCAACTACGGTGCCGCACAGTTCCAGTCAGTCGACTGGACCGCAGTGGGCTTCAAGTCCTAACCCGCTCCATCCAAAAAGGCTCGGCCCGCTCGTTATGAGCGGGCCGAGCCTTTTCCCGTTGATCGAGCCTGCCCCGTTGATCGGCCTTGTCCCGTTGGTCGAGCTTGTCGAGACCTAGCTCAGCGCGCTGGCGATGCACAGCACCAGCAAAAGGACACCGACGACGCCGGACGGCAGGTTCCAGCTGCTCGCCACCTTCGCCTGTTGCTCTGGCTGGGCATCGAGGCTGTGCTCCCAAGAATCCCAGGCGGTTTGAACGGCGGCTTGGGTTGGTGGCAATGCGGCCATGGCGCCGGGACCGAACGATATCTTCGGCCCTAATTTGCCGGCGCCGGGTGCGCCCCAGCTGGGGATGCTGCCCGCCGTGGTGTCGAAGCTGACGTTCTGGATGACGCGCATGGCCTTGAGCTCGGCGAAGGGGATCTCATGGTCCCGCAAGATATTTCGGATGAAGATGCCGTCCATGCGAATCAAGAGGCACGGGCGCCACAGCAATGCATAGATTCCCCAGGCGATGAAGAGCAGCCAGGGCAGAAACTTCCAGATAGATCCGGGCGTGCCCGTCAGCATCAGATTCACGGCAAACGCGGCGCAAAACAGCCAGGCTACAGCGGCCAGAATCCGGGTGGGTGTGGAATGAACGGATCTGGTGCGTGGGGTATTCGGGACTGTTTCCATGGTGGTTCAAGAATGCCAGAGATTTACCCTGCCGAAGGGGACTTAACTGCCTATGGGTGTGCCATGCGAATTGGTGTGGACGGCCAGCCTGGCTCGGTACGCTGACCAGTGCTCGGCAGTTGCCTGCAGTGACGACGGCGGGATGGGTTGTTCGCCGGGGTCCATTACATCGAGACGGTCGGTGTAATAGAGGCTGGGAACCCCGAAGCTGGCTTGCGTCGAGGTCCAGCTCTGGTAGGCGGCTTGGCTGGGCAGGGCCCAGCCGTCGGTGTCGATGGGTAGTTCCGGGCAGGCCGCCTTGGCAACCAGCGCTCGGTGGGTCATGGTGTCGACTACTCCGGTGCCAGGGGTGGTGTTGAGTGGCTCGGTGTGGCCGCCTGGCTGGTCGAGCATGAGCACGTCGTTGAGGCGGAGCATATCGGTGACGTCTTGAAAACCGGGGTCTGGTGTGTGGGTGACTACGAGGGCATCGGGATTGATGTCCTTGATGGCTTTGTAGAGGACAGCGAGCAGTTCGTGGAGCAGGTCTATGCCCCATGACGGCCCGGCGTGGGTTAGTGCGGATCCTGCAGGTGTGGAGGCAGTGAAGTCTATTTTGATTCCGTCGGCACCGAGCTCGCCGATCATGGTTCGTGCGGCTTGCTGGATTATCTTGCGTCCGGCCGGTGACTCCGGGTCCAAGGCCACGGGATGGCCCGTGTGGTCAAGCACGCATGCCTCCGGTGGCGCGCCCTCCGTGTCCCAGGCCTTGTACCAAAGCAGGACTCGCTGGCCGGCATCCTGCCGTTTCCGGATCCAACCGGCCAAGTCCGGCCATTTCCCTGTGTCCGGCTGGCATGTGGCATAGGCCTGCTGCCATTTGTCATCAATGACGATGGTTCCGGGCACGATTCCGTGCGTTTCGAGCGTGTTGAGATAGCCGTCGTATTCGCCCTGGCGTGCCCGATTGACTGCCGGGCCCGGGCCGCCGATGGAGGCCATCGCGTCGACGTTTTGGGCGCCCCAGCCGCAGAACATTGGTTCGAGCCACGCTGGTGAGGGCGGAGCCTGGGTGCGGGCAGGCAGCAGTCCGCGCGAGTCGAGCAGTTCGCGGTAGCGTTTGAGCCCGTCGTAGGGGTTATCGGCGAGGAACAGCAGGAGTGTGGGGGTGCTGAATTGGCCCTCGACAGAGGTGTGTCCGTCGTAGTCGTAGCGGAGGGAGAAGCCTGGAGTGACGGCGTCGTAGGTGAGCTGGGTGAAGGGGCGTCGCTTGGCCGCTACACCGATCATCAGACAACGGCCCGTAGCTTCTGGGGAAGTTTCTGGTGTAGCTGAGGATAGGGCTAGACACAGTGGGGGCGGGGTGAAAAGCCACCGTCCGACGCCGGGCTGGCCACCGTCCCCGACTACGCCTAGGGCGGCGGATTCCCCGGCGGGGCGGAGGATCTGCCATGGCCTGTCCGGGTTGGGGGAGAAGACGGAGTTGTGCAGCAGGTCGCTGGGCAGTAATCCGGCGCCGGCCACGTGGGCTCCGAGCTGTTGGATGGAGGTGATTCGGCCTGCGCCCTGGACCGTGGTGGTGAGTTCGAGGGCGTCGCCTTCAACGCTCAACTGGGTGCGGTGGTGCTGCCATATTGAGCTTTCCGCCGTGATTCCGAGCCGGGTGAAGTTGCCGTCGGTGGTTTGGACATCGACGTCGGTAACCCGGATTTCATCGGTGCCGGCGGTCGTATTGATGCTGGAAAGCAGGCGAAGGCGCGCGAGGGATGCGCCGTCGGGGGTGGCTAGGGTGAGGATCTGACGCGCAGAATCGATCGAGATGTCCATCCCTGCGGCTGAGAATAAGTGCGTGCTGTTCTTGTGTGGATCCAAGGTCAAGGGGGCCTCCGTTGGTTGAATTGTGAGTTCCGTACTCGGTGTCTGGGTGGTCCTGAGGGGGAATCGTTGATGCCACGGCGGGACGGAACCGGAAGGGCCCGTCCCGCCGTGGCATCAGGTGGCGTTACTTGAAGAGGGCGTTGACTTGTTCGTTGGCCAGCGTGAGGCTGCTCGCGTCCTTTTTGCCAGCGACGACTGCATCCATGGCGGGGCTCATAATGCCGTCGACCTTAGCTGCGTTCTCGGTGATGGGGAAGAGGAACGTTGTGCCGTTCTTGACGTGCGTGGTGAAGGCGCTGACGTCGACGCCTTCGGATTTGAATGCTGCGGTTGCCTTGTCTGCTGAGGTTTTGACGGCTGGAAAGACCACGGCCTTAGCGCCGACGACGTCCTGGCAGGCTGCGGATCCAAGGTATTCAACAAACTTCGCGGCGGCAGCAGGCTTCTTGGTGCCCGCCCAAATGGAATCCGCCAGACCGTTGAGCATGGAAGACCTCTTGCCATCCTCGCCGGTGGGGGTGGGGGCGATGCCCACATCGACCCCCTTACTGGTGGTGTACTGGCCAATGGTCCAGGAGCCGTTGACATTGATGGCTGATTTTCCGGCGGCGAAGATTTCGGCCGTGCTTGCCCCGACAGTGGTCTCCAACTTAGGCATATAGCCCTTGTTGACCAGACCGGCGTACCAAGCGATGGTCTGCTGGAATTTGGGATCGTCGTAGTTGAAGTGGCTGCCCCACGGGTTCTTATCCGTGTGGCTCCAGCCGGTGGTTCCGGTGAGGTAGCTCCACTCGGTCTGACCCATGCCGGCACCCGAGCCGTTGAGGCCCATGCCGTAGACAGCGACGTTGTTCTTGTCGAAGCCGGGCTCATCGCCGCGCTTGCCGTTTTTGTCCACTGTCAGGTGGGCGATGGTCTTCTCGTAGCTGCCGCCGTCTTCGAGGTTCCAGCTAAGGTTAGCCATTTGATCGTCGCCGATCCCGGCGTCGGCGGTCATGGTCTTGTTGTAGAAGACGGCTACCGTGTCCCAGTCTTTCGGCAGCCCGTAGCGCTTGCCGTCTTGGCCTACCCAGAGATCGGCAAGGCCTTCGTTGTAGGCCGAGAGGTCAACGGGACTGTCCTTGAGTGCATCGTCGAGTGACAAAAGCTGCTTGGTCTTGAGGAGTTCCGGGAACTTGGTGAGGTGGTTGGTGAAGACGTCAGGGGCGTTTCCGGCCACGAATCCGTTGGTCAGTGTGGTCCAGTAGTCACCGTAGCCGCGCTGGGTGATCTTGACCTTGATGTCCGGGTTGGCCTTGGTGAAATCGGTTGCGCACTGCTGGTAGGCGGGCAGCTGGTTGGCGTCCCACAGCCAGTAGTTGATTTCTCCATCGGCGGAAGCCGATGAGCCGCCTCCGCAGGCGGTTAGGGAGAGAGCGATGGCGGCGGCCGCAGCGACGCCGGTAAGGATTTTTTTCATGGTTGACCTTTCGATGTGGGCGTGACGTTGCCCGGTGAGTGGTGTGGCGGGTGGTGGCGGTTGGTGCGAGTTGCCTATTTGATGCCGGAGAATCCGATGGAGTTGACTACTTTTTTTCCGAGGGCGATGAAGAGGATGAGGATTGGAACTGCCGCCACGAGGGTGGCAGCCATAAGCCCGGACCAATCGGGGGCACCCTGTGGGGCTTGGGATTTGAAGACGCCGAGGCCCACGGTGAGGACGCGGAGGTTGTCGTCGTTGGCTACCAGCAATGGCCAGAAGTATTCGTTCCATTGGCCAATAAATGTCAGCAGCAAGAGGGTCGCGACGGGTGCGGCCGAGTTGGGCAGCACGATCTGGAAGAAGATGCGCAGGTGCTTGGCGCCGTCGAGCATGGCAGCCTCCTCGACCTCCCTGGACATGCTCAGGAAGAACTGTCGCAGGAAGAAGATGGCAAACGCTGACATGAACAAGAAGGGGAGAATCATGCCGGCGAAGGTGTTCAGCAGGCCCAGGTTCTTGATCATGAGGAAGTTGGGCAGGGCGGTGAAGATCCCTGGGATCATCATGGTGGCTAAGAATACGGCGAAGACCTTGTCACGCCCGGGCCAGCGGAGCCGGGCGAAGGCGTAGGCGGCCAGTGCGCTGGATAGGACCTGAGCTGAGGTGGTGATGGTGGCAAAGAATATCGAATTGCGCAGGTACAGCCAGAAGTCAATGTGCGCCCCGGACCCACCTTCGGCCATGGCCTCTTCTGTGCTTTGCAATCCAAAGACACGCTTGAAGGCGCCCCATGAGAAATCGGCCGGCAGAAGATTCGTGGAGTTGGAGGCGAGTGAGTGGTTGCTGGATAGAGCCGTGCGGATCATCCAGAGGAACGGGAAGATGGTGATGATGAGTGCCAGGGCGACGAGGATCCACGCGCCGATTCGGCGCCAGTTGAGAGGTTGGCGGGTGGAGCGTATTTGAGTGGTCATGGTAAAAGTTCCTTAGTCCAGATCCGATTGGTTGCCCTTGAAGAACTTCATCTGAATGAAGGCCACGAATGCGAGGATGGCAAAGAGAACCACTGACAGGGCCGAGGCGTAGCCGAAGTCTGATTCGGCGAAGGCTTTTTGGTAGATGTACATCTGGATGACGCGGGTGGCGTTGATCGGACCGCCCTGGGTAGTTACGGCAACGGTGTCGAAGACCTGGAAAGATCCGATGACGGTAACTATCATGACCAGCGCCAGGATGGGGCGTAGGAGCGGCAAAGTGATGCTCCGAAATGTTCGGGCGGGGGATGCCCCGTCTAGGGAGGCTACTTCGTAAACTTGACGGGGGATGGACTGAAGGCCCGCAAAGATGAGCAGGGCCGTGTAGCCCATGTGGCGCCAGACGTTGACGAAGGCGATGGTGGGGATGGCCCATTGTTCGCTTCCGAAGAAGGCAATTCGGGGGAACCCCATCCAGCTGATGAATTCGTTGACGATGCCGATCTGGTAGTCCAGGAGCCAGAACCACAGCAGCGCAACAACGACGTTGGCCACGAGGAACGGGAGTAGTAACGCGCCTCGGATGAGCGCGGATTTTGCTACGTGATGCATCAGAAGGGCCAAACCCAGAGCGATGAGTATCTGGAAGACGATATTGATTCCCACGTACTGGAGGGTCACCTTCATGGCGTTCCAGAAGAGCTCATCTTTGAAGATCGCCGTGTAGTTATCGATGCCGATCCAAGTGGGCTCCCCGAGGATGCTGTACTCGGTGAAGCTCAAGTAGATGCCGCGGACGGTGGGGACCAGCGTAAAACCAACCAGTCCGATCATTGCCGGGAGGATGAACAACAATGCGACCTTCATATCGCGCAGTTTGGCCATCCGATGGCCGGCTGTTGGACGCGGCCGTTTATTGATCGCGGGGGTTATTGCGGTTTTGGTAGCGGTACTCATGTCTAATCCCTCTCCTGTGAGGTAGGTAACAAGCTGCAGTGACTCTACGCGCGTAGTTCTGATTAAAGCAACCCATGGTTCGAAATCTAGGGGACTTTAAATTGATTCGGAAAATACAGTTGACGCGCGTAGATTTTTGATGCATGCTGTTCCCATGACAAAATCAATTGGAATCGTTGGTGCAGGACAGTTCGCAGGCGTTTTCGCCAAACTCTTCGCTGCACACCCCGGAATCTCGGACATCTACTTCACCGATCTCATTAAGGAGCGCGCCGAGGAGCAAGCCAGTACCTACGGCGCCACAGGGACTTTCGAAAGCTTTGAGGCAATGCTGGAAAGCGACGTCGATGCCGTGGCAATCTTCACCCAGCGCTGGACCCACGGGCCCTTGGTAGTACAGGCACTGCGCGCAGGTAAGCATGTTTACTCGGCAGTCCCCATGGCAATCTCGGAGGCGGAGATCGCAGAAATTATCGAGGCTGTCCGCGAGACTGGCCTGACATACATGATGGGTGAAACCAGCTACTACAACCCCGCTACCGTCTTTGCCCGCAAAAAACAGGCCGAAGGCGCCTTTGGCCGGATCTTCTACGCCGAGGGTGACTACGTCCACGACATGGATCTCGGCTTCTACGACGCCTACGAGTACAGTGGCGGAGAAAACTGGAAGAGCACCGCTAGCTACCCGCCCATGCTCTACCCGACCCATTCCGTGGGCGGCGTGCTCGGAGCCACCGGTGGCCACGCTGTAAGCGTCAGTTGCATCGGCGTGAGGGATCAGCGCCAGGACGGTGTTTTCGACCGTGATGTCAGCATGTTTGACAATGATTTCTCCAACGCCACGGCCTTGTTTGAGCTTAATGACGGCGGCGCCATGCGAATCAATGAGATGCGACGCGTGGGATACCCGTCCCACATCCGTGAATCCCGGTTCCGTTACTTCGGCACCGAGGCCAGCATGGAGCAGCTGGCGCTTGTCAGTGTCTGGCAGGACAAGGAAACCGTTACAGACATCAGTGGTGACCTTGAGACTCAGGCAACCATGGACATGGATGATCCAATGCTGGCCAACGTGGCTCCTGCATTGCGTGATGCTTTTGTTTCCGGCATGGCGTCAGTGCACGACGCCGATCGCCTGCCGGCGGAGTTCCGCGGCCTGCCCAACGGCCACGAGGGCAGCCACCACTTCCTCGCAGACGACTTCGTCACGGCCATCAATACCGGCAGCCTGCCTCCGATCAATGCTTGGGAAGCGGCCCGGTACACTTTGCCGGGCATCATCGCCCATCAGTCTGCCTTGAGTGGCGGCGAACGCCTTCCGGTGCCGGACTTCGGTGACGCCCCGGCGGAGCTGCCTATCGCGGAACTTAGCAAGTCTGCTAAGTAAAAGCCGCTAGCATGGTTGCCATGCCGCACCCCACCTCACACGCCAAATCCACAGTTACACGCGATGATGTCGCCCGGCTGGCTGGCGTCAGTAGCGCCGTCGTCAGTTACGTGGTCAACGGGGGTCCCAGAGCTGTTTCGCCTGGGACCGAGGCTAAGGTGCGGCAGGCAATTAAGGCGTTGGGCTACCGGCCCAACGCGGCAGCCAGGGCGCTTGCCTTGGGGTCCAGTGAGATGATCGCTATGATCGTCTCCGATGCCATCAATCCTTTCTACGCCTCGCTCGCCCGCGCCGTTGAGAATGCCGCGGCCGAGCGGGGCTACACCCTTTTGTTGGCGGACTCCCAGGACTCGCTCCGCACAGAGCGCCGCCTCATTAAAAAATTCGCCGCACGGAGGGTGGATGGCGTGTTCCTCTGCAGCTTGCTGTTGGAGCCCGATCTTATGGACCTTGAACAAGTGGACATCCCGGTTGTGCTCCTGAACCACGCCACCGACCTCGCCACAGCAGGCAGTCCCGCCGTCATGAAACACGGAGTGGGAGACCCCGTCCCCAATTCCGTCGGAGTGGCATTCCAGGACGGAGCACGCATGGCGGTCGAGCACCTCATCGGCCACGGACACGAGCGGATCGGGCTGGTCATGGGTGGCAATGCCGACAGTGAGCTTGATGCACGCGAGGTCGGCTGGCATCAGGGCATCCAGGATGCTGGCCTTACAGAGGGTCCGATCATTCGAGTGCCGTTTACCCGCGAGGGCGGGTACCGCGCAGGACAAGAGCTACTGGCTCGCGCCGAGCGGCCCACAGCCGTTTTTGTCAGCTCCGACCAACAGTCCGCGGGTCTCCTTTGTGCCCTACACGAGGCCGGCCTCCGGCTACCCGAGGACCTCGCCGTGTTCTCCTTTGACGGTGCGCCCGAATCTGAATTCACCTGGCCGCGACTCAGTACAGTCGCCCAGCCCATAACCAATCTGGCACAGGCCGCCCTGGACGCTCTCCTAACCCCGGAGCCCGGGCAGGAAACCCAAACCAACATCTTCCCCACCGAGCTGGTACTGCGCACATCCTGCGGTTGTCATTAGCAGAAGCTTGGCCTCTCTCCGCAATGAGACATTCGGCCACCTCCGGCTCGAATCTTGTTTTCGGAGTTGTGTCGCGGGCCCACCCCTGATTCGTCAGCGTAGGGTTTAATGCATGCTTCCCCCGTCAACCGGGCAACACCGTGCCCCTGTTATGGAGGACGTCGCTCAACGGGCAGGCGTCTCGCACCAAACCGTGTCCCGGGTCCTTAACGACAGCCCGAGCGTCAGCCCGAAAACCAGGGAAAAGGTTCAGCAAGCAATTGTCGAGCTGGGCTATCGGAGGAACACGGCGGCCCGCGCGTTGGTGACGCGACGGTCTCAGATCATCGGCCTTCTGGCGAACGGTATGAATGAATATGGCCCATCCAATATTCTGCTGGCCGTCCAGGAAGCCGCCCGTGAAGCCGGATATTTTGTGAGCATTGCCGGAATCCGGGAAGTCTCACAAGAGGCCATCGCCGAATCTCTTCAACGATTCCTGGACCAGGGGGTGGAGGGAATCGTGGTGCAGGTGCCCCATGCCGCTATTCCCGCCATGCTCCAAGAGCTGAACCTTGGGGTTCCTGTTGTTGTCATTGGCACTGCCGCGGACGGAAGCCTCAGCGGAGTCATGGTGGATCAGGAGAAAGGCGCCCGCGCGGCCGTGCAGCACCTCGTGGATCTTGGCCACACCAAGATCGCCCACGTTACCGGACCCGATGGCTGGATTGACGCAGCTGCTCGGGTAGCGGGGTGGCGACGTGTCCTTGAACAAGCAGGGCTGGAGGAAGGCCCACTCATCAAGGGGGACTGGACCGCAGCCTCGGGCTATCTGGCCGGGCTCGAGTTGGCGCAAAATGCGGAATCGTCGGCAGTGTCGGCCGTGTTTGCGGCGAACGATCAGATGGCGGTGGGATTGCTGCGGGCGTTCACGGAAAAAGGAATCCGTGTTCCCGAAGACATTTCCTTGGTTGGTGTCGATGATCTCCCGGAAGGGGCTTACCTTGTTCCGCCGCTGACAACGGTCCGCCAAGGGTTTGAGGAATTGGGGCGCCGCTGTCTCGAGGTCATGCTGAGTCAGCTTGAATCGGCAACGACTCCACAGACTGCTGTTGTGGAGCCAGAGCTCATTGTCCGCGCATCCACGGCCCCACCACTGCACTGACCTGCGCTGACGGCCGCATCCGGACAACAAAAAAACTGTGTGGCTCCGCAATTTCAGCGGAGCCACACAGTTGTTTGTTCGTCGTGAAGCTATTTGAGCGTTGCCTTGGCCCTACGCTTGTTGAAGACGTCGAACGCGACGGCTGCAAGCAGCACCAAGCCCTTGATGAGCTGCTGGAACTCGGTACCGACACCCATGATGGACATACCGTTGTTCAAGATTCCAATGATCAGGCCACCAATGATGGCACCGATCACCGTTCCGACGCCGCCAGTTACGGCCGCGCCACCAATGAAGACGGCTGCGATCGCGTCGAGCTCAAAACCTTCGCCGGCCTTCGGGTTGGCGAGGTTGAGCTGGGCCGTGAAGACCAGTCCAGCCAAGGCGGCCAGGACACCCATGTTGATGAACAGGGTGAACGTGACGCGCTTGGTGTTCACACCGGAAAGCTCGGCTGCGTGGGCGTTACCGCCAACGGCATAGATGTGACGGCCCCAGATGGAGTTCGCCATGACGGCCGAGTAGCCCACCATGAGAATGCCCATGACCAGCAGGACGATCGGCGTGCCACGGTAGCTGGCCAGCAGGTACGCGATGAGCAAGATCAAGCCAGCGGTGAAGACCAATTTCGCGACAAACCAGGCTGTCGGTTCGTCAGCTAGGTTGTACTTCTTGAGATTTGAACGCTGCTTGATGCCTGCGATGACAAACGCCGCAGCAGCAAGAACACCCAGCACCATAGTGAGCGGTTCAAGGAATGAAGTTCCGCCGCCCAGGTCGGGGAGGAATCCGCTGCCCAAAGCCCGGAATTCATCCGGGAAAGGTGAAATCTGCTGGTTCTGAAGGGCGATCTGCGCCAATCCACGGAACGTGAGCATGCCAGCAAGGGTGACGATGAAGGACGGTATGCCGAAATATGCAATCCAGAAGCCCTGCCACGCACCAACCAGACCACCGAGTACCAGGCAGGCGATGATTGCAAGCCACCAAGGCATGTGCCACTGGGTAATCATGACGCCGGCCATTGCGCCAACAAACGCCACCACGGAGCCAACAGAAAGGTCAATATGCCCAGCAATAATGACCATGACCATGCCAACAGCCAGGATGAGGATGTAGCTGTTTTGAACGATCAGGTTGGAGACATTGATGGGTGCCAGGGTGATGCCATTGGTGGTGATCTGGAAGAAGATGATGATCACGATCAACGCGATGAAGAGCCCTACCTGCCGGAGTTGTCCGGTGAGGTATTGAAGGGCGGAATTTACGGCAGTCATCAGATGTCCTGCTCCTTTGCTTGGGTCATGAAACGCATTAGGTATTCTGCTGTTGCTTGGGCTCTGGGTACATCGGCCGTGATACGGCCTTCGGCCAGGGTGTAAATCCTGTCGCAGATACCTAACAGTTCGGGCAGCTCAGAGGAAATGACAAGAATGCCTTTACCTTGATCAGCCAGTTGATTGATGATGCCGTAGATCTCGTATTTGGCACCAACATCGATGCCACGCGTGGGCTCATCCAGGATGAGGACATCGGGGTTGGCAAACATCCACTTTGAAAGAACAACTTTTTGCTGGTTTCCGCCGGAGAGCTTTCCGGTAATGGAACCAACGCCGGGTGCCTTGATGTTCATGCTCTTACGGAATCCGTCCGCAACAACGTGTTCCTTGTGGCGGTCCACCCAACCCCAGCGGGATAGCTTGGCGAGGGCGGCGCCGGAAATGTTGCGCCGGATGTTGTCCAAAAGATTCAGACCGTAGTGCTTACGGTCCTCAGTTGCGTAGGCGATACCGTGCTTGATAGCTGCGGCGACCGTTTTTGTCTCAATGGGGACACCGTTTTTGTACACGGTTCCGCTGATATTCGTTCCGTAGGTTCGCCCAAAAACGCTCATGGCCAGCTCGGTTCGCCCGGCGCCCATGAGTCCGGCGATGCCAACAATTTCACCGGCATGAATCTTGAGGTTCGCTGCTTTGACTACCTGGCGGCTTTGATCCACCGGGTGATGGACGGTCCAGTCTTCGATGCGCAGGAGTTCCTCACCGATCGTGGGCGTGTGATCGGGGTAGCGGCTGTTCAGGTCCCGCCCGACCATGCCCTTGATGATGCGCTCCTCAGAGATGTCATCGGCGTGCATGTCCAAGGTTTCAATGGTCTGGCCATCTCGAATGATGGTCACCTTGTCAGCAACGGCCTTGATCTCGTTGAGCTTGTGGCTGATCATGATCGAGGTGATGCCCTGGCCCTGCAAATGCTTGATCAGGTTCAGCAAATTCTCCGAATCGCTGTCATTCAAGGCAGCCGTGGGCTCGTCCAGAATGAGTAGCTTGACCTGCTTGGAGAGCGCCTTGGCGATTTCCACGAGCTGCTGCTTGCCAACTCCGAGCTCGGAAACCTTGGTGGTGGGGTGATCGTTCAGACCAACCCGAGCCAACAGCTTCGAGGCTTCCAAGTTGGTCTTGTTCCAGTCAACGAAGCCATTCTTGGAAAGCTCGTTGCCCAAGAAAATGTTCTCGGCGATGGAAAGGAACGGACTCAGTGCCAGTTCCTGATGAATGATGACAATGCCGGCTGCCTCTGAGGACTTGATGTCCTTGAACTGGCAGAGATTGTTCTCAAACCAGATTTCACCGTCGAAGGTTCCTGCCGGATATACACCGGAAAGTACCTTCATCAGCGTGGACTTGCCGGCGCCGTTTTCGCCACAGATGGCGTGTACTTGTCCGCGTTTGACCTCGAGCGAAACATCCTGAAGGGCCTTGACCCCTGGAAATGTCTTGGTGATGGCACGCATGTCAAGGATCGTTGATGTCACGATGGACCTTCATTTCGCGTTCGTGATGGGAATGTCATTCGTTCCGGTTGCGGCGGCACATGCCGCCGCAACCGGAAAGGGCTTATTACTTGAGTTCGTCGGCGGTGTAGTAACCGCTATCGATGAGTTCCTTCGAGTAGTTGGCCTTCGTGACAACTACGGGCTGCAGCAAGAAGGTCGGAACAACCTTGATCTTGTTGTTGTAGCTGGTGGTGTCGTTCACTTCAGGGGTTTTGCCCTTGAGTAGGTCATCGGCCATGGCCACTGCCTGGTCGCCCAGCTTGCGGGTGTCCTTGTAGATCGTGGAGTACTGCTGGCCGGCAATGATGGACTTCACTGATGCGGCCTCGGCGTCCTGGCCGGTGATGACCGGCAGGGCATCGCTGGCGTAGCCGGAAGCTTCGAGAGCGGAGATGATGCCGATGGAAATTCCATCGTAGGGGGAGAGGATGCCGTCAACCTTGGCGCCACCGGAAGAGTAGGTGCTGGCGATGAGGTTCTGCATGCGCTTCTGGGCCGTAGCCGGGTCCCAGCGCAAGGTGGCGATCTGTGTGAAGCCGGTCTGGCCGCTCTTGACTACCACCGTGCCGTTGTCGATGTACTTCTTGAGCGTCTTCATGGCGCCGTCATAGAAGAACGTGGCGTTGTTGTCATCCGGGCTTCCCGCGAACAGTTCAACGTTGAACGGGCCGGTCTTGCCGGTGTCCTTGCCAGCTTCGTCCAGGATACCCAAGCCGGTCAGCAGTGAGGCGGCCTGGTCTACGCCAACCTTTTCGTTGTCGAAGGTTGTGTAGTAGTCCACATTGGCGTTGCCGTTGATGAGGCGGTCATAGGCAATGACCTTGATGCCAGCCTTGGCGGCGTCATCCAGCTGATCGCTCAGCGCGGTTCCATCGATGGAGGCAATGATCAGGACTTTGGCGCCCTTGGTGATCATATTGCTGACCTGCTGCACCTGCTGCGGAATCTTGTCATCGGCATACTCAAGAGTGGTCTTGTAGCCCAACTTTTCCAAGGATGCCTGGATGGCGGTGCCGTCCTTGATCCAGCGTTCGGAGGTCTTCGTCGGCATCGCGATGCCGATCAATGCCCCGCTGTTATCGCCAGCTGCGTCGGCATCCGTAGTTGCGCCGCCTCGTGTGCCACAACCTGTGGCTCCCAAGGTGAGCCCGAGTGCCAGGGCACCAACGATTAGTCTCTTGAATTTCATGGTGAGTTCCTTTACGCCCTGTGAGCGTCATTGCCACGGGATAGTAGGTTCAGCGAGTTGTTGACGTGTAGTCCCAACAAGGGAAGTCGCGCCGATCGACATTGTTAGCGCTAACATTCATGATTAGTGTAACTCACGACACATCCACCCTGTCAAGCGCCAGCGCTGAAGTGACGGTTTTGTGCGGTGAGTCCAGAATAGGGGAGTTTATGCGTGAAAAATTGTGAGCGCTCATGCCGCACTAAATCAAGCATTAAACCTAGAGATCCCTGCTGGCCGATCATCAATCAAGACGATCTATCCAGCCGGGATCTCTAGGGTTTGCAGGGTCGTCAGGACCCTGAGTGGACGGCGTACTGCTCGCGGATCACCGGGTGGTGGTCAGCACTAGGTGCGGCGTCCAGCTCGAGTTCCCATGCGGGACGCTCACCGGACAACGCCCAGGCCGCTTGTACGGCCGCACCGCGGGCCACGTACTCGCCGGGCGCTGGCACGATCGCTGGTACACCGAACACCTGTGCTGCCACTGCCTGGACGGCGGGATTTTGGGCCGCGCCGCCAATCAGCAACAATCGCTCTGCGGTGACGCCGGAGGCCACCACGGCATCCAGACCATCAGCCAATCCGCACAACATGCCCTCGATGGCCGCCCTGGCCGTGTTGGCCCGGGTGGTTGAGGCGATGGTCAGGCCGTGGAAGCTGGCCTTCGCATTGGGTAGGTTCGGTGTTCGCTCGCCCTCGAAATACGGGACAAGAACGACGCCGGCGCTGCCGGGTTCCGCCGCCAGTGCCAGATCCGCGAACTCGTCAAAGGACACGGCCAGCAACTCGGCTACCGAGCTGAGGATGCGTGCCGCGTTCAAGGTGACGGCGATCGGCAGGTACGCGCCGGCGGCGTCGGCAAACCCGGCCACCGTTCCCGAAGGATCGTTGACGGCCGCAGGCGCCGCGGCAAAGACCGTGCCGCTGGTGCCCAAGGAAATGACCACGTCGCCAGCGCTGATGCCAAGGCCCAGGGCGCCGGCCGCGTTGTCGCCAGCTCCGGCACCAATCACGATCTCGCTGCCGCCTGAATGGTCCGCATGCACCGTGCCAATGACGTCCGACGGCGCTGCAACCTTGGGCAGCACAACATGCGTCCCAGCCTGGCTGGCCGAGCCGGCCACGCGGGCCGACCGCCCGAAGGCAGCCTCAAATAATTCCAGATCGTAAGCCTCACGCGCCGGAGACCAGTAGCCTGTGCCACTGGCATCGGAACGGTCGGTGACGAGCTGTTCCAGATCCGGGCCCAGCGGGCTCTCGTCGGCAGGCCCGTAACCACGGAGCCGCCACGACAGCCAATCATGGGGGAGTGCAACGGCCGCCACTCGCGCAACCACCGCAGGTTCGTTGTCGCGCACCCAGCGGACCTTTGTGATGGTCAAAGAGGCCACGGGTACCGAGCCGCAGCGTTCAACCAAGGCCGAGGCGCCAAACTCGGCAATCAGGGCATCGGCCGAAACTGCTGAACGAGTGTCGTTCCACAGCAGGGCGTCGCGGACCACACGGCCTTCGGCGTCCAGCAGGACCATGCCATGCTGTTGCCCAGCGATGGCGAGGGAAGAAACATCAGCCAGCCCTCCGGCGTCGTGCATTGCTTCTAGCAAGGCAGTCCACCAGAAGCTGGGGCTGACCTCCGTTCCATCCGGGTGGGATGCCCGGCCGGTGCGGAGGGTGGCTCCGGTGCCGGAATCGACGATGACAACCTTGCAACTTTGGGTCGAGGAATCGATCCCGGCAACCAGTGCCATGGGGTTACCGAGCGCCCAGTAGGTGCTCGATGAAGAGCTGCTGCAGCTTGACGAAGCCGAAGCCCTTGCCGCCGAAGTAAGATTCCGTGTCGAAGTCCTCGTAGGAGGCCTTGTCGGCACGGAGAGCTTCCCAGCCCTCGCCGGGGTTCAGGGTGGGCTCGTTGATCTCTTCCACGCGGGAGGCGAGCAGGGCCGCCTGGACCTCGGGATCGGCGCGGAATGCGGTGGCGCGTTCCTTCAGCAGCAGGTAGGTCTGCATGTTGGCGGCCGCGGAATCCCAAACACCTGTCATGTCCTCGGTGCGTGAGGGCTTGTAGTCGAAGTGGCGCGGGCCGGTGTAGGACGGGCCGCCGTTGGGGCCACCGTTTTCCAGCAGGTCAACGAGGGAGAACGCGTTCTGCAGATCGCCGTGGCCGAAGACCAGGTCCTGATCGAACTTGATGGAGCGCTGGCCGTTGAGGTCAATGTGGAACAGCTTGCCCTGGTAGAGCGCCTGGGCGATGCCGTGGGTGAAGTTCAATCCCGCCATCTGCTCGTGGCCGGTCTCCGGGTTGATACCCACCATTTCGGGGCGTTCCAGGGTTTCGATGAATGCCATCGCATGGCCAAGGGTCGGCAGGAGAATATCGCCGCGGGGTTCGTTCGGCTTGGGCTCAATCGCGAAGCGGATGTTGTAACCCTTGTCGGTGACGTAATCGCCTAACAGGTTCACGGCCTCGCGGTAACGCTCCAGCGCGCCGCGGATGTCCTTGGCGGAATCGTATTCGCTGCCTTCACGACCGCCCCACATAACGAAGGTTTCGGCGCCGAGCTCGGCGGCCAGATCGATGTTCTCGATGACCTTGCGCAGTGCAAAGCGACGCACGCCGCGGTCGTTGGAGGTGAAGCCACCATCCTTGAAGACGGGGTGGCTGAAGAGGTTGGTGGTCACCATCGGCACGATCAGGCCGGTGGAATCAAGGGCACCCTTGAGGCGGTCGATCTCGTGCTGACGCTCGGCTGCCGTGGCGTCGAACGGGAACAGGTCATTGTCGTGGAAGGTCAGGCCATAGGCGCCCAGATCGCTGAGGCGGTTGATGGCCTCAACGGTGTCAAGCTTGGGGCGGGTGGCGGAGCCGAACTGGTCCTGTGCTTCCCATCCAACGGTCCAGAGGCCGAATGAGAATTTGTCTTCGCGGGTTGGCTGCAGTGCCATGGGATTCCTCCGGGTGATGTGCGTCTCAAGTAAATAAGTTCTGAGTAAGAACATATTGCAGGAAATGACTCAAGTCAAGCAGCTTGCGTGAGGTGATTTCTCGGGTACGATCACTCATAATGCTTGAATATTCAAGGGGAATTAGGCATTAAGTTGCTAAAGTAATCAAATGCCTGCCAGCGACGTTCTTCCACGGACGACGCCGGCACTTGGGTCTGGTGCCAGGCGGCAGCTGCGCGGCGGCGCCGGCAGGCAACGACAGGCCTGGGTAGTTGGCAGCACAGTACGCTTATTGGCAGTGTTTATTGGTATTGAAAGAGGTGAATCGAGTGGCAGCCATGGAACAAGCCCGTCCGGCACAAAGGGGCAACAACCTCGACGACGTGAGGCGCAACAACCTCGCCATCGTGCTGGGGCTGGCCCATGTGCGGGGGAGGGTTTCCCGTGCGGAGGTCACCAGGATGACCGGGCTGAACCGCTCGACGGTTGGCGGCCTCGTTGCCGAGCTGGTGGAACTGGGGCTGGTGGTTGAGCAGGAACCCGGCGCAGCGAACCATGCTGGCCGGCCAAGTGCCATCATCGTTCCCCGCGAGGACATTGTCGCCATTGCCGTCAACCCTGAAATTGATGCCGTGACCATTGGGCTCGTCTCACTCTCGGGCAAGGTCCTCAAGCGCATTCGATATGACACTGCCCGCGTTCCCACCCCCGAGGAAGTGGTCAACATTGTTGGCGCCGTGGTGGCGGGCATGCGCGGTGAGCTGGATAGTTCATTCCGTACCGTGGGTGTGGGTGTTGCCGTGCCGGGGCTGGTCCGCGGTACCGATGGTGAAGTTGTTGTTGCCCCGCACCTTGACTGGCACAACGTCCCCTTTTCGGCGATGCTCAGCGACGCGTTGGGCCTTCCCGTTGTCTCTGCCAACGATGCCTCCGCGGCAATCTCTGCGGAAAGCACCTTTGGCTCCGGCCGTGGGGCACGTCAGCACATTTATCTCAACGGCGGTGCCAGCGGTATTGGCGGCGGCATTGTCATCAATAACGAATTGTTCCCGGGAGTCAGCGGATTCGCGGGAGAGTTTGGGCATTCACTGGTTAATTCAGCCGGATCGCTGTGCCACTGTGGTGCGTATGGCTGCCTGGAAACTGAGGTGCGGCAATCAGCGCTTCTGGCCGCCGTCGGCCTCGATGCTGCCGACAGTGAGCAGCTGGAGAGCGGCTTGCTCGCACAGTTTTCCCGTCTCGAGGGACCCGATCCGGAGGTATTGGAACTTGTCACCCGACAGCTTGGATTCCTCGCGGAGGCCTTGCGGGGAACCGTCAATATCTTCAACCCGGAGCTCGTCATTTTGGGAGGCTTCCTGGGCCTGCTCTATGCGGTTGCCCCGGAAATGCTGGAATCCGGCGTCCGTGGCCGCGTGCTCATGGGCCCGCGCGACGATGTCAGGTTTGCCCGCGCCGAACTCGGGCTCGACCTGCTCATGATAGGCGCGGCGCAGCTGGCATTTGCCCCGGTGCTCGCCGATCCAGCCAGCATCGCGACGTCACTGGTCAAGGCTGGCTAACAAAGCTAACTGTGCCCTGATTCTTACAGTGAGTCCGGCTCGATCTCGGCTTCCTCGGACAACGCTGCTGCGTGCTCGTTGATTTCCTCGATATCCGGGGAGATCATCTCGGAGTAGACCTCAGCCAGGGGATCGGGGGAGGCGGGCTCGTTGATCAAGTCTTTGTCGTCATAATCAGAATTCTTGCTCATATCATCAGACTAGACCCGGCGCGGCACCGCGGGTAGAGCTTTTTGCGGCCGGGTACCTGCAGGAGTTGAGGCGTGCCCGGATTTGTTGCCAAGGTCTGGCGTGGTTTTCGAGCTGGGTCGATACTGGGACTATTGCGGGTCGCCCGGGATTACCCAATGGCGCCCTGTGTTACTGAATTACCGAAAGCGGCCGGTGATCGTGCAGGGAGGAAACGGCTATGGTCAACTATTCGTGGGTATACCGTCGCTATGGTTCGCGGGCCACCCCGTGGGAGCGATACGCGCTGTCAGCGGGCACGAAAGTTGCTGAGGTGTTCGATCAAGAGCTTGCTGGCCGCACACCGCCGTTCGGGCGGGCTCTGGATCTTGGCTGCGGCCGGGGATCGCATACACCCGAACTGGCACGGCGAGGCTGGGATGCCGTCGGCGTTGACGCCGTCCCCGAGGCCATCGCCGCTGCGCAGCGCAAGGATGACCTAGGGGTGAACTACGTTGTCGGGGATGTTACGGAGCTTGAGATGCTGGCCCTTGGCACATTCGAGCTATTTGTCGACATCGGGTGCTTCCAAGGTTTGGATCGCCAGCAGCGCCAGGCCATGGGAGATAGTGTCTCCGCGCTCGCGACACCAGGAGCGACGATGCTGATGTTGGCCTTTAGCCGGACACGTTTTCGTTCGATGATCGAGGGCGTATCGCGGGAAGAAATTGAGGAGGCCTTCGTCGCTTGGGAAACACTCACGGTTTGGCCGGCACCGACGGAGGGGCTCGGCTGGCCGATGAACCAGACAGATCCGCAGTGGTATCGATTGAAATTGCGAGAACCGGCCTAGGATCCCGGTGGGTTCCTAACGTCCGGTGCGGCGCATGCCGCACCGGACAGGGTTACTCGGCGCTCAGGGTCCGCAGTGTGCTGCCGGTGAATTCCCGGACCGTG
The DNA here is from genome assembly GCF_049897845.1 of Arthrobacter sp. TWP1-1. Taxonomy (NCBI): domain Bacteria; kingdom Bacillati; phylum Actinomycetota; class Actinomycetes; order Micrococcales; family Micrococcaceae; genus Arthrobacter; species Arthrobacter sp. TWP1-1. Next base: position 113,644 of record NZ_JAFCXC010000009.1, on the reverse strand, counting down.
TTCTGCCAGACATTGACAAGGCCCAAGAGGTTTTCGCCGTCGGCCCTATGAGCGCCGGTCTGGCTTTCGAGCATGTGCAGCACGCCGGTGCGCAGCTCGGTGTTGAAGTTGACCTTGCCCACCCCGAATGCGGGGGTCCGGGCCAAATCGTCGGCGGGTATTCCTGACGCTCCGTGGAGCACCAGCGGAACTCCGGCTACGGCCGAAATTTGTTCCAGAAGTTCCCACCGAAGCTTGGGTTCGCCAGCGTACTTTCCGTGGACATTTCCCACGGCGACGGCAAGCAGCTGCGCTCCGCTGTCGCGGACAAAGCCAGCCACCTGATCTGCCGCCGTCAACCCGGTAGCTACGGCTGCGAAAGCGCGGTCCTCGTCGCCGGCCAATCCGCCCAGCTCGGCCTCGATGACCACGGACGGATCGGCAATGGCTTCCCGCACCGCACGCACAAGGGCGATGTTGGCGTTGATGTCCAAGGACGATCCGTCGGCAAGAACGGAATCCGCCCCGGCCTCGATTCCAGCCAGAATCGTGGGGATGTCGCTGGCGTGATCCAGCTGAATAGATACGGGTACCGATGCAGCATCGGCGAGCGTGCGCATGGCCGTCACCAGCCGCAGCCCCTGAGTTGTTGAGGCGGTCTTCGGGGCCACCAACAAGATCACGCCCTGGCCGGCTGATTCGGCTTCCGCCACGACGGCCACGGCCGTGGTGAACTCGTAGCAGGTGAAGGCGGGTACGGCATTGCCGAGGGCCAAAGATTCAGAAACCAGGGTGTTCAATGATGTACGCATCAGGTGGTCAAGCCTCCAACAAGGATCCAAGCGACAAAGGTTAGGGCAAATCCGGCCAGTCCAAGGATGGTGGTCAGCACTGTCCAGGTCCGCAGGCCATCGGCCACGGTCAAACCGTAGTAGCGGACAACTACCCAGAAGCCGGCGTCGGTGACATGAGACAGTCCCAGTGAGCCAAAACCGATCGCTACCGTAATGACGGCGATCTGGATGGGTGTGTAGCCGCCGGACAGGATGGCGCTGGAAAGCAATCCCGTGGTGGTTACGATCGCCACGGTTGCCGAACCCTGGGCGGCACGCAAGGCCAGCGAAATGATGAAGCCGAGCAACAGGACAGGAACGCCCCAGCCGTCGAGCGTTTGGGAGAGTGCGCCGCCGATCCCACTGACCTGCAGGACGGTGCCAAAGATGCCACCGCCGGCAACGATCATCAAGATGGAGGCAATGGGCGGCAGTGCGCCTTCAAAGATGACGCTGGTTTCCTGCAGCGACCAGCCGCGGCGGACGGCAAGGGTGAAGAAGGAGAGCCCAACGGCCACGAGCAATGCGAAGAAGGGATTGCCAACAAACGCACTGATGCTGTGCCCGAATGAGCCCTTCGGCATGGTCATTGTGCCGATGGTGCCGGCCAAGATCAAGACAATCGGGGCAGCGATGAGGCCAATGATCAGGCGCGGACGGGGCGGTGCGTTGGTGCCCTTGTGGGAGGCCACCAATGTTTCCGGACTGCCGAACTCCTCAATCTGCGCACGAACGCTGGGCAGCAGGGCAAAGTCCTTGCGGTTCATGATGCTGGCAACCCAGTAGGACAGGAACCCCAATGGCACACAGATGATCAAGGAGATGATCATGATGAGCCCAACATCGGCACCCAAAACACCAGCGCCGGCAACAATGCCGGGGTGGGGAGGGACGGCCACATGGATGGCCAGCATGATGCCGGCCATGGGCAAACCGAACTTGATGGGGTGGACCTTGGCGATCTTGGCGAACGCATAGACGATCGGCACAAGAACAATCACGCCCACCTCAAAGAAGACCGGGATGGCAACGAGGAAACCCACTAGGGTCAATGCAACGGCAACCCGCTTGGCCCCGAGTTTGGCTGTGAAGTGATCGGCCAGCGATTGCACGCCGCCGGATACTTCGATCATGCGGCCGAGGATGGCGCCCAAGGCAATCAGCAGCGCCACCTTTCCCATGGTCCCACCCACTCCCGTGGAGACAACGGTGAAAATGCTCGCTAGCGGAATACGAGCCGCCACAGCAACCAGGATGCTGACTGTCAGCAAGGCTACGAAGGCGTGGATCTTGAAGCGGATGATCATGACAAGCAACAGGGCAACGCCAGCGGCGGCGATGGTCAGCAAGAGCGGGGTGCCAAGCTGGACCTCAGGCTTGATGACTGGCGCGTCGGCTGCAGCCAGCATCAAAGGGGTGATGAGGGTGTTCATGGTTCAGATGTCTCCTTTGACATACGAGGTGAGTGCGGTGTGATTAACCGGCGTGACGCTGGGTTGGGGCAACAACCTTGATGACGGCGGAATCGTCCTCGGCGGCCAGGCCCTGGGCCTGGCCCAGCAGGAAGAGCTGCTCGGCGGCCGCGGCGACGGGGGCTGCCAGACCGGCCGCGCGGGCTGCCTTGCCAACAATTCCCATGTCCTTGACGAAGATGTCTAGACGGCTAAGGACCTCGGCACCTTCTTCGGAGTACGCCTCGAGGATGCGGGGGCCGCGGTTGGAGAGCATGAATGATCCGGCGGCTCCGGCTTCAAGCGCGGACAACGTCTTTGCCTGGTCGAGGCCCAGGGCATCGGCCAACGCAAGCGCCTCGGCAGCAGCGGCAATATGGACGCCGCACAGGAGCTGGTTGACGGTTTTGAGTGCTTGGCCGTCACCCGGCTTGTCGCCAACGATCGAGAGTGTGGAAGCCAGTAATTCGAGGACCGGGGCAGCCTGGCGCTGGGCTTCCGGGGAAGCTCCCACGACGATCAGCAGGTCACCTTGGCCGGCGCGGACGGGGCCGCCTGACAAGGGTGCATCGACGAGTTCAACGCCAAAGTCGGCCAATCGTGCCACTGTGGCCGGAATGGCCTCGGTGCCCACCGTGCTGGTGAGGATGACAACGGAACCCTTGGCCAGAACGGGCGCTACGCCGTTCGCGCCGAACAGTACCTCGTTGAGCTGTTCGCCGTTACGGACGGCCAGCAAGAGGGCGTCGGCTCCGCGGGCTGCGGCCTGCGCCGAATCAAAGGTGTGAATGCCGGCCTCTTTGGCCAGTTCCAAGCGCGGCTCTGCGATATCAAAGCCGTGGACGGTGAGTTCTGAGGCCAGTCGAGTGGCCATGGGCAGTCCCATGGCGCCCAGGCCCAGTACGGTGACGGTGTAGTTCTTGTTCATGGTTGTCTCCTTGAAAATTAGTGGTTAGAAAGTGTCGCTGAGCTTGCGGGTGACATCAGCCAGGGATTGATCGTCGCCAACGTTGCCGGCGAAGACGATGTAGGGGATGCCTGCGGCCGGCCCGTCAACGGGTTCCCACAGTGAAACGATGCCCGGGAGCATGGGGCCGCGGACAATGGCGTGGCGAATCTCCAGCCCGTGGGCGGCCACATCCGAGGAAGTGATGCCGCCCTTGGCAATGACGAAGCGAGGGGGAGTGGCCTTGAGCGTCTGGTTGACCACATCGACGACGGCGGCCGACACTGTGCGGGCAATCTTCAGGCTCGCTGCGGCGTCGTCGGATTTGATGAGGAGGCGGCTCGTGTGGACGATGACGTCGCCGGTGGCCAAGGCTGTCGCGATCTCGGCGACGACGGCGGCAACGTGAGCGCCGCCGTCGTCCGTCAAGAGCTGTTCCACGTCAATCTCGACGATGCGGGCCGAGCTATGGGCGTCAGTGAGGGCCTTGAGCTGGCGGGTGGTCACACCCACGTGGGAACCAACCACGATCAACCCGCCGCGAGCGGAACCAGCGGGAACCGTGCGGCCGGAGTGGAAGATCTCTTCGGTGACCAGCGGCTCGTGGATTTCCTGGCCAATGCGTGCGCGCACAAACGGAGGGCCTACCCGGTAGATGAAGGACTTTCCGCGGCGCTCGGATTCTTCCAAGCCCAATGCGAGGATGCGCAGATCGTTTTCCGTGACGGCGTCGACCACAATCGGGGTGGATTCGGTGGCTGTGTCCAGGGCATCGGCGATGGCGGCAGCTCCGGCCTCGGCGGTGCCGCGGCGAATGAGGTGAAGGTCAACGGTGATGACGCGAGTGGCGGGAATGCGGCCGCCTGACTTTTCTTCAACGTAGTCGGCAAGGGATGAATGAGTGAAGCCGAAGCTGGCGTCCTTGGCGAATTCCGTTTCGGCAACCGGGATGAGCGCGCCCTGGTCACCGCGGGTGTAGTGAATGCCGCCGATCGTGATGCGGCCAGCGTCGGGGAAGGCTGGGACGATGACCACGCCGTCGGCCGTACCGGCGCCTTCTGAGGTCAGAGTTGCAGCGATTGTGTCGGGTTCAAGGGGGAAGTGTCCGCGAAGGGTTGAATCGCTGCGGCTCACAAAGCCCACGGAAATGCCGGCGGCTCGGGCGGAAGCTAAGGCGTTGACCACAATCTCCCGGTTACGTTCCTGAGCTTCAGTGGGATCCAGGCTGCGGGTGTTGGTGAGGACGTACACGGCTTTGGCGAGGGCGCCGTCGATCTGGTGGGCGAAGACCCAGTCGAAGTCGGCAACTTCCCAGCGTGTGAGCACGGGCAGCCCGGACACTGATTGCGTTCCCGTGGGGTCGTCGTCGAGCACAATGAGCACCCGGTTTGATGCGGCGACCTTTTCAGCCACCATGCCGGCCGGCACGTTGACCTCGGCCGGGTATGCGGCCAACAGCTCGGATTCAAGAATCATTTCTTCACACCTCTTTGTGGGGAAACCGTTTGTAAGATGTCTGACATCTAACATTTGAATGTTATTGTGGCACAGGACACGCGAACTGTGCAAGTGAGTAACTGGGACCCTGCGGGGAAGGCCCTAAACTGATGATCCAAGGATGCGACGAAAGGGAATCATGGCACGCAAGTCATTGACCGACATGGTGGCTGATGATCTGCTGGACCGAATCGTCGCCGGAGAGTTCACGCCGGACTCGCTTGTCCCTGGTGAATTGGAACTCAGTGCCCAGCATGAGGTGAGTCGGATGACTGTCCGGGAGGCCATGAAAACCCTTGTGGCCCAGCGCATTCTCCGGGTTGAGCGGGGGCGGGGAACATTCGTCAACCCGCTTGGCAGCTGGGGCTCGCTCAATGCGGTGCTTCGGGCCGTATCCGAGGGTGAGGACGATGCCGCTGTGGCCGTCCAGCTGATTGAGCTGCGGCGAATGTTGGAAACGGGTGCCTGTGAGCTCGCAGCGACGCGCATCTCCGACGATGACCTGGCACGCATGGCGGATCAGGTTGCGCTGATGAAGGCTGCTCACGAGGCGGCCGACGTGCCTGCGTTCGTTGATTCGGACCTGGCCTTTCATGACATCATCCTGCAGGCATCGGGCAACATCTTTGTCGCGGTGCTTTTTGAACCCCTGCACCGCATACTGGAAAATCGCCGCGCAGAAACGTCCCGCGTGCCCCAGATTCAGGCCAACGCCATTGTCATGCACGAAGCAATCCTGAAGGCGCTCACGGTGCGCCAGCCGGAGATGGCCCGGGTGGCCATGGACAACCACATGACCCAGACCATGGATGATCTGAAGAGCTACGTGCTGCGCTCGCAGTAGGCGATCCTTTTCAGCAAGTACGACGGCGCCCCGCTCACCTGAGGTGGGCGGGGCGCCGTCGTACGGTTCAGACTGTCGCGGCTGGAAACTTTTTAGCTGCGGGGCGTCGCCTTCAGCCGGAGCATGATGGTCACCAGAAGTACCAAGGCCGCGCCGATCAAGGCTGCAACGGCTACCGGGATAGATTCCAGATCACCGGAGATGCGTGCCACGGCTAGCCAAGAAAGCCCCCAAGCAAAAGATGCGGCAGTAGCTAGGCGGCCCTTGCCATAAACGGCAAGCAACAGTCCGATAATCACGATCGCAGCAAGGGCACCCAGCGCCCACACGGTTCCGCTGATGCCGAATCCCGACCAGCCCGCGGAGACTGACCATGCGGCAATATTCGCACCCGTGGCAACGCAGACCCACCCTAGGTAGAGGCCAAGGCTGCCGTCGGTGACAATGGCATCAACCGTTGACGTTGGACGGTTCTTTCGCAGTAGGGCGAAGATCCAGAGCAGCACCATTAGGAGCACAATGATGATGGGCACGCTGAGCCATAGCTGGTCGAACTGGATACTAAGAATCCATGCAGCGTTGAGCAGGAGAGACGCCGCCACGGGGTAACCCAGCCGTTGATGCCGGAGCTGCTGTCGCTGCTGAGGGAGGAATTGCCAGACGGCGTAGGCGAGAAGTCCAAGGTAGATGACGGACCAGATCGAGAATGCCGGACCAGCTGGCGCGAGCAAGGTGGCATCGGCGGCCAATGCTCCGCCAGAGGCCTTCTGAATTTCGGTGCCTCCAGCCGCACCAGATCCAATAAAGGATCCAACGACGGCCACGACAGCGCTTGCGGCAACAATGACGGGTCGGCCGAGTGATGAACTATTATCAGGTCTTTTTAGTTGCTTCATACAATAAGAGCCTTGTCGCCAATGAAGCCCAGATCAACAGATGTTACTGAACAGTAATGAAATGTTAACCTTAAATCTGAGCCGTGGCAGGCCTACTCAGACGGCCCCGGCACAAAGAACGATGTTGCAGAGAGTCGTGTCCCATCCAGCAACACCATCCACTCATATGTAGTCCCCGTGGGCAGGGGCAAGCCGCCAGGAAAATTCAACACAACGTTCGAACATCCCGGGAAGCCCATGGGTGGCAGCTGCATGTCAGGCGTTGCCGAGTGCCGGAAATCGACTGACTGGCTGAAGCGCATCACGTTGGGCCCATCCGTGCCGGCCACAGTGACAGGCTGCCCGTCCGAATCCACGAGCACCACTTCCACGGTCGCCTGCGTCTCATCAAAGGTGGGAATGCTGACGGTGACGCTCACAAATATCGAGAACGGCGCGGTCTGGTCGCTGGCAGGGTCCGATCCCAGGAACTGGATGCCGCCGCCAATCACATTGACCTTCCCGGCAGCATCGATGTTGACGAAGTCCGCGATCAAGATGGTGGCGCTTGCGCTCGATAGATCTGTCATGCGGACGTCTCCGTAGCTGTCAGAGGGCTGATGCCTTAACCATAGGCTGTCGAGGTGATCGGCCACTGCCTGTTGGCTCGTGATCGGCTATTGGTCGAGCCTGTCGCCCGGTGGTCGAGCTCGCTACTCGCTGGTCGAGCTTGTCGAGACCTAGATTTCGACTAGATCAAAGGGCGAGGCCCAAGGTGGGGTCGGCGAGTGCCTGTTGGATGGTTTCGAGGATGAGGATTTCTTCTTCCTCAGCATTGGCGGGGAAGTAGCCGGGTGGGGGTTCGGGCATGCTGTCGGGTCCCCAACTGCCGTCGTCTTCTGGCATGTCCAGTATTTCTTGTTCCCAGTCGTGTTCAGATTGCTCTGTGGTCATCGTGGTCATGGTGTTCTTGACCCATTTTGGGTAGGCGGGTGGCTGGTGGTGCTCGGGTTCGGGTGGGCAGTACCGTCCCGAGGGTGAAGTCCAGGAAACACGGCCGTCTGTTTCGCGTCGCGGTGTCCAGCCGCGAAAGCGCAGACTGTGCCGTTCGGGTTCGTTGATGGATCGGCGCTGGCCGTAACGGTTCTTGTCGTCCTTGAAGTGCTTCCGTAAATGATGGCGTCGGCAAAGATGCTCAAGGTTAGCGGCCGTGGACTTCCCGCCGGCGCTAAAGGCTTTCATATGATCCACCTCGGAGGTGGAGGCTTTCGCGTTGCAGCCGGGGAATTGGCAGTATTCATCCCTGATCCGCAGCATGGTCCGCATGGACTTAGTGATCCTGTAGCTATCCATGGCAGCTTCCAGGGGTATGTTGCTGATCGGGTCTACCAGTAACCGGTACATGCTTGGCGCGGATTCCGTCATCCGCTTGGCAACGTCCATGCTGATGGGTCCGGCACCTTCCATCCAGGCCGGCTCATTCGTGAGCCCCAACAACGACATCACCGGGATCAGCACCACCGGCAACGCCTGCGGCAGCGGCGGATAATGAGCTCTTTGTCCATTGTCTACTCCGGTGCGGCCTCCTCTGGTGCCGTCTGGTTGAGGGCTGTCCGGTGCTCCGCACTGAGTTGGGGGTGGTTCGAGGTGGATGACGTCAAGTTCTGGATGCCACTGCGGATTGTTCCTAATATCCGGTTCCCTGAACCCCGGAGAGGAATAATCGGGATCAGCAAAGACGGGAATCACCCCTCGACCCAAGGTAAAACCGCCCTGATACGGATCAGGGAATGATCCACCACCGCAAGGATCCGGCTCCGACGCAAAGAACCACGCATCACCGGAATCAGAACTGGCGCCGGAGTCGGCGCACTTGTCGATATTTGTATCAGTGCCATCGGTGTCAGTGCTGGGGGCGGGGCGGTAGATGCGGTTTTCGCTCATGGTTTGATTCAGGAGTAGGGCTGCGGCCACGTCGGCGCGTAGTTGGGTCACGGTCCGGTCTTCGTGGGGGCCTTGAGCAGCGTTCGCGGTCATGGTGCATTGATCCCAGATCGCCTCGATCGCAGAGGAAGGTGCGTACAGGCTCAGCCATGACATCCCATCCAGGCTCCGATTGATACTAAGTCTGCGGTCTGTGTAGGCTCGGCGGGTGCGTGCCGGAATGGTTTCCGGGTAGGCACGTTCCCGCAGGTGGCGTGCTTTGTCCCTAAAGCTCCGCAAGGTACTGCCCGCGGCTTTCTTCAGCAAGGCCCGCTCAAAGGCCGTCACCACGGCCGCTTCCTGCCCGGTGGTGCGCAGTAGATCGGTTTCCTCGGCAATGGTTACGGCGTAGTCCCAGCCTAGGTCTCCGGACTGTATCGCGGCCATCGACTCGGGTAGCTCACGAACGAGGGTGCCGGAGTGACCCATGAGCCGACTGGCTGCGCCCTCTGGAATGGAAAGCGCCACAGCGACCTCGGCCCGGACCTGATCCACTGAGAGGCCACGCTGCCATGGATCAAGGCTCAACAAGCTACCCTCGATCAGGGTCGCTTGTTCTAACCGCTCCACCATGGTCGCTAAAAGTGCTGCGCACTGGTTTTGATGCCGACGCAGCGCCGTGACGGCGTGCAAGCACTCATCCATCAAGGACTGAACCCCATCCAACTGCGAATACGACGCAGGTCCTGATTCACCAAGGACAGGCAGCTCGGGTAGTTCAGCAAGAGCCTCAAGGCACGACTTCAGCGGCTCAACCTTGGGCAAAGACAGCGCAGTAATCAGGTCCGCCACACTCGCTGTGGTGGATGAATCATCCCGAGAATCCGGGAAATTCGCTGAACTACCCATATCACGATTCTAGTTGATATGTTCGCCTATTGCTATAAATGTTCGAAAGTTTCTAGAACAAATTAGAACGCCCACACGAAACCCAACTAGACCTACTGCAGCCTGAACCTCAGATGGCTGCAGTAGATCTAAGTCAAGCGCCTAGTTGGGCGAGAACGGCTTGGTCTTGTCGCCCGGCTTTGTGGGCTTGACCTTATAGTTCTTCCCATTCATGCGCATCGTGATGTTGCCCAGATTTGGCGACTTGTCGCCAATGACAACAACTTCCGTCACCAAGCCGCCCTTCCAGGTGCAGTCGATCTGGTATCCGCCCCGGGCGCGGAGCCCGGTGAAGGAACCGTCAGCCCACGAAGCGGGCAACGCTGGGAGGAGGTGGATTGTGCCGGTGTGACTTTGGATGAGCATCTCCGCCACAGCGCCGGTGATACCGAAGTTGCCATCCATCTGAAATGGCGGGTGGTTGCAGAACAAGTTCGGCAAGGTGTTGAAGCGCAACAGCCCGCGCAGCATGAACCGGGCACGTTCGGCCTCACCTAGGCGTGCGAACAATGCGGCACGCCAAGGCCAGGTCCAGGACCGGCGGCTGTCACCGGAGACGCTGCCTTCGGTGAACGGCACGCCTTCCTTTTCTCCGCAACGCGCCTTCAGTGAGACCAAGGCGGCCGCTGCCAGTTCCGGCGACTCTGCCAGATTGATCTGACGCCCCGGATAGACCGCGAAGAGGTGCGAGGTGTGGCGGTGGATGTCTGTGGCGCTGTCAAGGTCGGCCTGCCATTCCTGCAATTGACCCCATTTGCCGATCTTGTTGGGTGCGAGCCGCGACTGCAGCTCCTTGACTTTGGTCTGGTATTCAAGATCCAACTCGGCTGCGGCCTCGCAGTCGATGTAGTTCTGGAACAGGTCCCAGATGATCTGCTGGTCGTACATGACGCCGTTCTCACGCGGGCCATGCTCGGGCGACCAACCATCCGGGGCCACCAGTTTCCCGTCGGAATCCTCAACCAGGCGGTCCTCCCAGAACTGGCAGATCTCCTTCAGCAAGGGAACAGCGGTCTCACGCAGATACGTCGCGTCCTGCGTGAACGCCCAGTGTTCGTAGATGTGTTGTCCGTACCAGGCGCTGGCAACGGTGGTCCACTCCCAGGAGTTTCCGCCGAAGATGCTCTGGCTGGTCCGTGCCGTCCAGCCGCGAGTCTCCGCGCCAAAGGCGTTCCGGGTGGCCACCCGGCTGGGGACCGCCACCTGCCGGATGAACTCTATGAGGGGCTCGTGACTTTCGGCCAGGTTGGTGGTTTCAGCGCCCCAATAGTTCATCTGGACATTGATATTGGTGTGGTAATCCGAAGCCCATGCCGGCTGGTTGCTGTCATTCCACAGGCCCTGCAGGTTGGCCGGCAGCCCGCCACGGCGAGATGAGCCGAGCAACAGGTAGCGGCCGTAGGCGAACATGGTTTGTTCCAGACTGGGATCATCCTGCCCCGCGCCGTAGGCCGCGAGACGGACGTCAGTGGGCACCTTGGCGACCTGGTCCGGCGTCGTTCCCCAATCCACGGAGACGCGTGACATCAGGGGTGAGAGTTCGCCTTGGTGTTCGGCGCGTAACTGGTCGTAGGGACGGGATGCGGCGGCGGCAATGGCCGTAGCGATGCCGGGTTCCGGGTCCGCACCGCGCCAGCCAGCGGCGGCGTCGAGCTTGTAATTGGTGCGGGCGTCGAGGATCAGGGTCATTGTCGAGGCGCCCTGGACGCGAAGGCTCGCGCCCACACCGGTGACCGTGCCGTCAGTCTCGGCGATGCGCAGGGTGGCCGCGTGCTTGAGCTGGTTGGCCATCATGCCGGAGAAGGCCAGGGAGCGCGATGATGCGTCGGCCGCCGTGGCTACGCCGTCCTGTCCCGAGGTCAGGGCAAGTGACGCGGTGAGTCCGCCGGGCCGGTCGGTTTCGTAGCGCATGACGATGACGTCGGCGGTCCGGCTGGCGAATGCTTCTCGCAGGACGCGGTTGCCGGCGGTGCCAAATTGGGTGAGGTGGACGCCAATGGTCGGGTCCAAGGCGCGCTTGTACTCGGCCACCGCAGATGTTGCGGCGGAATCGAAGCCGTTGCCCTGCAGCCTCACCTCTGCGATGCGCAGGTGCGCGGCGCCGGCAGCTCCGCGCAGCGTCAAGCGGTAAGAGCTGAAGGTTGCCGTGCCGGACAGGGGGAAGGAGAGGGGTTGGCTGCGTGAGGCAAAGGGTGCCCCGGGGGAGCGCGAATCCAGAACAACCCAGTCGCGGCGGTTGCTTGAGCCTTCGAGAACCCATTGTGTTGGATCCTCGCCGGCGTTGTCTGCCGCCGATGTCAATGAATAGGACGTCAGGGCCACGGTTTTGCCCAAGTCTGCCTGCCATACGACGCCGGATCCCGGGTTGGGTGCCGACCACGCCGTTGTGGGGGAGCCGTCCACGGTGCGCATGATATCCGCGCCTGTTCCGTCGCCGTCGGACTGGCCGGTGGGGGAGGAGAGGTAGAGGGAAGACTGTCCGCCCATGTTCACGCCAGCCAGGGAAACTTCGGAGACCTGGAAGTGGCTCACGCCGGGCTTGGGAGTGAAATCGAACTTGTAATAGGCGTAGGCGGTCTGGTTCGTCGAGGTGAATTCCTTGGCTTGGCGACGCCCCTCGAACGGCGCCGGAAGGGACTTGGTGTCGAGGGCAGTCCAGCTTTCACCGTTCTGGGAACCTGAGAGCGTCCAGTTCTGCGGGTCACGCGCGGGCACGTCGTTGGCGCTGGTCAATGTGTACTTTGAAACCACGACGGCGGACGGCAGCTTGATCTGCCACGTCACCGTTGCCGGTGGTCCTTCGATGCACCATTTGGTGCCGGTGTTGTTGTCGACGGAGGCTTCGACGCCTTCGGCGCCCCAGATCTTGTAGGGTCCGCCGGGTGAGGTGACGACTGGTTGTTCATTGAAGCTGACAACCACGTTGCCAAAGTTCCGGTAGGAGCCGAAGCCTGTGACGCTGGTGTCGTACGCGCCGTCGGGTTGTCCTGCCAGGGCGTTGTCGTAGTCATTGGCGCCGCCCCAGAGGCTCTGCTCGTTGAACTGGATCCTGTCGCTTGCCGGATCGCCGAAGAGCATGGCGCCAAGGCGGCCGTTGCCAATGGGGAGTGCGCCGGACTGCCAATCAGTGGCGGGCAGCTGGTACCAAAGTGCGTGGCTTGAAAGTGCCGGGTGGGGTGCCAAGACCGTGGCGGGTTGGACTGCCGTCTTGGCGGATGCAGTTTGGGTGAAAAGTTGAGCGACAAGCGGCGTGAGGGCAAGCATGCCGCCGAGCTTGAGGGCCTGGCGTCGGGTTGGTTGTACGAAGGTCATAAACAACTCCTGAGCTACATAGGTCTGGTGTTTGTTCTGCGCATCTCGGGGAACTGTCTGTGATCTACGCAATGCAGTGCAAGTTTGGCATGCATAACATCGGATGTCTACGGATGTCCTAAGTGTTACCTCAGTGAGTGGCTTTTCGCCTCGGCGGGGCGCCTTTCACGTCCATCAGAACGGGTTAAGGACTTTGCCGAACGTGGGGACGCGCCTTGGGAATACGACCCAAGGTTGGGCAAGTATTTTGTAGCGGCTGCTGGCCGCAGTCCTCATAGCTTCCGCATATAAGGATATGCAGGCGAAGTGCAGCATTATTGAACCGAATTCCGATCAAGTATTCGACTACTAGACCAGGCATCGACAGGCTGCAGCCCCAACTCAAAAGTGGGCAATCGCAGAGGCGACCGTAGGCCGCCCAATTGACGGCTCACGGATGAATCTTGTGCCTCGGGGGCCCGGACGTTGTAGTCTGTCTACTGCAGGAGCAAGCGAACAGTGAAATGAGGTCGTTGCATGTCCTCAACGAACAACTTGCCAGTTTTGACCCGATTCTTCTCGGCATCCGTAATCCGCCAACTCGCAACCAAGGGGAAATCCCCTCTTTTAGCTCGGTTGGCAAAGCAGTCATCCTTAGAGCAACTGCTAGGCGAAGATGCAGTCATCGCCGACTTATTCGACACAGCTTTCGACAAGCTCAAAATATCAGGGAACCGCGACGAGTACGTTTACCGCAGTGCCTTGGTTCATAAAATATTACTCGGTAAACACTCACTTAATACTGCATCAATTCTGAATGAAGTTCGAGCTGGGGCATGCAAAGCCGATGTGGTTATTCTTAATGGGACGTCAACAGTATATGAAATAAAGTCTGAGCGAGATTCACTCGCCCGACTTGAAAATCAGATTAGAAGCTATCGCAAGGTCTTTGCCTCCACTAATGTAATCATGAGTGAGAGTCACTACAAATCCGTGCGGGATTTGGTTCCCGAAGATGTCGGCCTGATGGTACTCACCGACCGGTTCCAAATATCCGTTCGAAGGGAAGCAATTGATTCACCATCTCGAACATGTCCGGCCGTCATGTTTGAGACTCTACGTACGTCAGAGGCAATCATGATTCTTCAGGCGTTAGGCGTACACGTGCCGGAAGTCCCCAATATCCACTTAAGGTCAATGCTCTCTGAATTGATATGCGGGTTCGAGGCGGATACTGTACACCATTTGATGGTAAAAGTCCTCAAGAAAACACGCGGACAGCGTAATTTGAATAGTTACGTCAAAATGGTGCCAAAATCACTACAGGCCGGTATTCTTACGTCAAGTCCGAGCGAAGCTGCTCGTCAAAGAATTTCTGAAGCAATCAAAACGCCGCTAAGCGTGGCGATGTCCTGGGGGTAAAGATTCAGATGTACTATCCGTATTTTCGTGGCAAACAGTTTGAATTGATTGCAATTCGTGAACTGGCAAATACGTTAGCCGACTCCGGATTTACCCCGATCATAGAGCCTGTAAAGGAATCTTTGAGCGGACTGGAGCGAACACTCGACGCTGTTTGTGCCGCCGGTGGTCGAGCGATAGTCATCACCAATCCGATCCACGGCGACCATAGGTCGGATGGTCGCAGCATCAAAGAACTGCTCGAGGACAACTACCGAGGCAATGATGCCATCCGTTCCGGTTTCTTGCTCAGGAGCGAGACCACTCTCCAGGAAGCCATTGTTGGTTTGGGCGGCACTTCGACGCCATCCGTTCTAATTCATACGGGATTTGTCGATGCGAAACCACTGGCTCAAGCTATTGAATCTGAATTCGATGAATCTATCAATGTCTTCGTCGAGTTGCAGTCATCTGCCCTGTATAGGCGTAATTTTTTGAGTAGTGAGCGAATTATTATCCACGATGGATTTGTCCGTATGAAAAACTCAGCCTACGGTGAGATCGATCGTTTTTCGGACAGGCATATTTTGTTTGAAGAAATGGGCATGACCGGATATGGAGACTTTCTTACCGTTGGCGATAATTACAGTGAGGGCGGCGGGCCGGCATATGCTGTCGCCATTCATTTGACCTTCATTAATCCGGAGAGTGATGATGAGATGTTTGTTTACCATTTCATTTCGGATAGTAATGACACGCCGACTGACCCGGCGGGGAAGTTCGGGCAAGCTCTAAATAAACTCATGGTACGACTTGATAGCGGCGCTTCGTATCTTTACGAAACCAGCGCAATAAAGGAGTTTCGTGATCTCCATTCGCGAGGTCATTTTCCCGGGCTTGGCTTTATTAAGAAATTGTCGATAAAACATCACATTGAAACACTTGCTGAATATCACGAAAATCAGGTCAACTAAAGAATGCGGAAATGTTGTCCTGAATGTTTCGGCGATCGTGGACTAAGGGAAACTTCGTTTCGAACTATAGCTCAGACCCGCAAATTAGAGATTGGTACTTGCGGGTATTGTGAAAGCCTTGAGGTTCCCTTGGTCGAGCCCAAAGAGTTATTTGCTGAATTTGAACGACTCACTAATGTGTACGAAGAATCTGAGGGCGGTAAATCGCTCGTGGAATGGTTCAGGCAGGATTGGGCGTTGTTCGGTAACTCTAAGATGGACAATGCGCACGCGAAAGAGTTGCTTGGTGAAATCCTAGATGATGGTGACATTGTGCGGCGGAGGTTTCGACCTTCACCCGAGTATGTGAGTCATAATTTGCCTCAGTGGGATAATTTGCGAGATGAGATCAAGCATAAGAATCGCTGGTTCTTTACGGAATCAATCGACATGGACAGATTCGGGCAATTGCTTGATTTTCTGATTATTAGTGATCTTGGTGAATCGTGGTACAGGGCGCGTTTAAACGTGAAGTCATCGCCTTTCGCATTGGACGAGATGGGAGCGCCACCTCATGAACTTGCTAGTCATGGAAGAGCTAATCCGGTTGGTATCCCTTACCTCTACCTGGGGTCAGATCCGGAAACTGCCATTTCTGAAACTCGGCCGCACACAGGTGACACTGCTAGTGTCGCCAAATTTTCCGTCCCTAACATCAAAGTAGTCGATCTAAGGAATCCTCGAGAGCAAGTTTCCCCGTTCTTGTTGTCAGATTCTAGTGATATTGGCCAACTGCGAGTCGATATTCCGTTACTGGAAAAATTGGGTGAAGAGTTATCTCGACCCGTGCTTCCTACAGCAGCAGCCTTCGAATATATTCCTAGTCAGTACTTGTGTGAATTTATGAAAAAACTTGGGTTCGATGGTGTTGTTTATCGTAGCTCGGTGGGTCGGGGGATCAATTTGGCAATGTTTCAACCGCAACTTGTGACTTCTGTTAGTGTGTCCCTTTATAAGGTGGATCGAGTTAGCGCTGTTATTTCAGAATCGTGATTTAGTTGCCGTTATTCTGCAACTGTCAGGGTTTCTGTCCATTCAAACGTTTTGTCTATTAGTCACTATTTGTCTTCTCTTGCTTAAAAATTTCGGCCAGATATTGTTTCACCGATGTCGCCTTACGGCCCGCAATAAGGTGAGTCGGTTCCTGCCTTCAGACGCCCCGCTCAGTTAGTCTTTGTCGCACCCACCGCATAGCCTGGCCTGGTGAACACATTTGATGGGGAAAATTCGCCGGAGCTGCTAGCAGAGGGGCTTTATGAGCTCCTCCATACAGACGATCTGGATGCGCGGCTCAAAGCTGTGCCGCATCTTGAATCTAAGAGCTCACTGATTGGCAGTAGCGAATCACCCGAGGCGCTTTCTCGCCACGTGGCCGAGGCTGTGAAGCGTTTGCTGCAAAATACCGCTGCCGAGGACCGGGTTTCAAAGGTCAACGAACTTTTGACGGTAATCGATCCAGGAAATCTGGTGACATCAGGACCTGCGCAACTCACGTCCCTACACAGGCCCGATGTGCTTAAGCGCCGGCAGCTTCGCAGGCCGAACACAAACCTCAGTGATAGCGCCCTTCTCACAAATGCCAAAGATGATCCGAACATGGCGGTGGAGATTCGGGCCGAAATTGAATCCGCCGACTCGGTCGATTTAATCTGCGCCTTCATACGTTGGACGGGGATGCGACTTTTCGAGCGCGAACTCGACGCGCTCAAGGCCCGCGGTGGAAAATTCAGGGTAATTACCACCACGTATATGGGTGCCACCGAGCGCAGGGCTATCGACGAATTGGTCAATAGATACGGCGCTGAGGTCAAGATCAGCTATGAAACACATTCCACCCGGCTTCATGCGAAAGCATGGCTTTTTCATAGAAACAGCGGATTCAGTACCGCCTATGTAGGCAGTTCAAACCTCAGCCATGCCGCCATGGTCGACGGACTTGAATGGAATGTGCGCTTATCCAATATTGGCACGCCCGCATTGCTGCAGAAATTCGGCATCACCTTTGACAGTTACTGGGAGCAGCGGGCATTCCAGTCTTACAGCCCCGAGACTGACGCAGACAAGCTGGACGCCGCACTTCAAAAGAATGGCGGCAAAAGGATTCAGGCACCGAGTGGATTCACTGGTCTCGAGGTCGCGGCATTTCTTCACCAAGTAGAGATGCTGGAGGACCTGGAAGCAGAAAGAAATAAGGGTTTTCATCGCAACTTACTGGTTGCCGCCACGGGGACTGGCAAAACCGTCATTGCTGCTCTGGATTACAAACGCCTATGTGAAGCGGCTGGAAAGGACCTCTCCCTCCTTTTTATCGCTCACCGGAGGGAGATTCTCCAGCAGGCGATGACCACTTACCGCAACGTTATACAGAGCGGTTCGTTTGGCGAACTCTTTGTCGGCAAGAACAAGCCGAAGGAGTGGAGCCACGTATTTGCCAGCGTTCAGTCCTTGAATTCCAAAACATTGGCTGCATTCGACCCGGCTGCTTTCGATGTCGTTGTCATTGATGAGTTTCACCATTCTGCAGCGCCGACCTACCGCAAGCTCATCGAGACTCTGACGCCGAAAGAATTGCTGGGGCTTACTGCTACTCCTGAGCGAGGAGACGGTATCCACGTTGCGGACGAATTCTTTGACGGGAGAACAGCGAGTGAACTCCGGTTGTGGGATGCACTCGACGCCGATCTCCTCGTGCCATTCCACTACTTTGGTGTGTCAGATGGCGTTGACCTGAGCGATTTGGAATGGAAGCGCGGATCATATGATCTGCAACAGCTCAATGACGTGTACACGGGGAACGATGCGCGTGCAGCGAAGATCATCAAGGAACTCCAGGGCAAGGTAACCAGTACAGAGGACATGCGGGCCATCGGATTTTGCGTGTCCGTCCAGCACGCCCACTACATGGCCGAGGTTTTCAATAAGGCAGGGATAAAGTCAGTCGCCGTTTCCGGAATGACCGACGACGGCGAACGAGCCCTTGCGCTGAAACAGCTGCGTAAGCGGGAGATCAATTGCATTTTCGCGGTGGATCTCTTCAACGAAGGACTCGACCTTCCCCAGGTCGACACCATCCTCCTGCTGCGCCCCACTCAGAGCGCCACGATCTTCATGCAACAGCTCGGTCGAGGACTGCGCCGAGCAAAAGGCAAAGCTGTCCTGACGGTCATGGATTTCATCGGCCAACAGCATCGTGAATTCCGGTTTGACGTTCGCTTCCGGGCCATGACCGGCTACGGACGGAAGCAGCTGGAGAAGGCAGTTGAAGACGAGTTCCCCTTCCTGCCGTTAGGCTCACAGATTGTCCTAGACCGAGTCGCCAAGGACGTCGTCCTGGCGAACCTGAAGAGTCAATTGAAGTTAAACAAACCGAAACTGGTTGCAGACATAAAGTCCTACGGTGAAACTCTCTTGGTGGACTACCTGGCGAAGTCCGGCCATGAGATGAAGACGATTTACAAGTCCACAAAGAACTCTTGGACGGAGTATCTGAGGCTTGCTGGCCTGATTGGCAACCAGTCACCGGCCGAAGCTTTACTGACTGGCAAATTGCACGAAATGGCATCGGTCGAAGAAAAGAAGTTGCTGACCCGGATGGCTTCACTCATTCACGTTGATGACCAGGAGCGTGCGGAGGCCTATTCAATGTTGGTTGGCCCCGACGCGCCTGCGTATAGGGATCTCTCTCCGCGGCACCAGGTCTATGCCCGGATGCTGTTCTTCACTCTTTGGGACAACGGAGGAGGCTTTGCCAACTACGACGAAGGCTTAGTGACGCTGCGGAAATATCCGTTCGTGTGTAGTGAGATTGCCCAGATCGTAACGCTCGGAGCGGCAGCTTCGAAGCGAGCCGGCAAGAGTCTTGGTGGACAGTTGGCGTGGTCTCCCTTGCAGAGTCACCTGACATATGGACGTTATGAGGTGCTGGCGGCGCTTGGTGCGAAGTCACTTGATACCCAGCAGCAGCGGAAACTCATCAGCATGGGCGGGGTTGCCTGGTGCGAAACCAGTAAGACCGATGCATTCTTCGTGACGTTGAACAAAGATGAGACAAATCATTCAGCGACCACGATGTACAAGGACTATGCGCTGAGCCCAGATCTCTTTCACTGGGAATCACAAAACGCAACGTCACCCGTGAGTCCTACAGGGAAGCGCTATCTTGATCCGAAGGGACATGGTTCTCAGGTCTTGATCTTCACTCGAGATACCGCTGACGATGAAACTGGGCTGACGGTTCCTTACACCTGCCTAGGCCAAGTGGACTATGTGCAGCACAAGGGTGAGAAGCCGATAGCCATCACGTGGAAGCTACATCGTCCAATGCCGGGCGACGTCTTTGCTGAGGCGGCGGCAGTTGCCCAGTAGTGGGAAAAGTTGCCGCCCCGCGTCATCTACCAGCGCGTAACCTGCGTTACATGCCAGAGTGGACATGTACCCCCCGCTTCAAGAGGAGATCTGCCATGAGCATTCGTGACAATAACAACCGCCGACTCAAAGAAGTCCTTGACATCATGGCCGCCGGATCGTGGCTGGACGAGAAGCCCAATGGGGGAGTGGTCCTCGCTGAGGCTGCCGCTCGTATCCCGTTCTCCAAGGAAGAGTCTGAACTCCTTAGCGGCGGTATTCCCCGGGGACACAAGAACCTCACCAAGGCTACGGCTGACCTGGTCAAGGTTGGCTGGATCACCAAGGGCCGCGGCGGCTGGGAGATCACCGAAAACGGTCTGCGCGCAACCGTTGCTTTCGATACCGCCGATAAGTTGGCCGACGCTTTGAGCGACGGAACCCTGATCCCGGCTGGCACACCGTTGCCTGAAAAGCCGGCTGAAGCAGCAGCCAAAAAGCCGGCGGCTAAGAAACCTGCCGCAAAGAAGACGTCAGCCAAGGCACCGTCAGCGAAAGCTGCCGCGGCAAAGAAGACTGAAGCACCCGGCGTCGTACTCGAAAACCAGCCCGCGTCAGTGGCCCTGGCCGGAAACTTTGGCCACGCCCTGGGTGCTGAGAACTGGGATCCCAACCACCCGAGTCTCCAGATGACGCTGGCAGAAACAGGCACCTGGCAGCTCTCTGCGGATTTGCCGGCGGGGCAGTACAGCTACAAGGCTGTTGTGAACGGATCCTGGGATGAAAACTATGGTGCGTTTGGTGTCCTAGATGGTGCCAATCACGAGTTCGCACACTCCGGCGGCCCCATCTCGTTCCACTACGACCACGCCACGAAAGACGTTTTGCGCGCCCAAGGCTAGGAGCAATCGGGCGGCCGGGATGAGTTCAGTTTCGGGCTTACCGGTCGCCCCGATAGCCTTGGTGCATGACAACGGACGCGAGCGATTCCCCATTGAGCCCAGCTCCGGCAACAACCTGGCGGGCTGACGGGAATAACCTGGTCGCCGAGGGGGACAATCTCAGCTTCCTGGGGACGCTGCCGGACGCGAGTTTCCGCCTGATTTACATTGACCCGCCGTTCAATACCGGCAAGGTCCAGGCCCGTCAGAACATGACCAATGTGCGCAGCGAAACAGGCTCGCGCGTGGGTTTCAAGGGCCGCAGCTACGACACGATCAAGGGCCTGACGCTCAGCTACAACGATTCGTTCGGCGACTACTGGGAATTCCTTGAACCGCGTCTTGAAGAGGCCTGGCGCCTACTTGCCGACGACGGCACCCTGTACCTCCACCTCGATTACCGCGAGGTTCACTACGCCAAGGTGCTCCTTGACGCCCTCTTCGGCCGGGAGTGCTTCCTCAACGAGATCATCTGGGCCTACGACTATGGTGCACGCTCCAAAAAGAAGTGGCCCGCCAAGCACGACAACATTCTTGTGTACGTGAAGAACCCCAAGACGTACTACTTCAACAGCACTGAAGTGGACCGCGAGCCCTATATGGCTCCCGGTCTAGTGACGCCCGAAAAAGTGGCGCTCGGAAAACTGCCCACCGATACCTGGTGGCACACGATCGTCTCACCCAACGGCCACGAAAAAACCGGTTATCCCACGCAGAAACCCCTCGGCGTCTTGCGTCGCATCATTCAGGCCAGTACCGAAAAGGGTGACTGGGTGCTGGACTTCTTTGGAGGCAGCGGCACTACCGGGGCAGCTGCATTGGAGCTGGATCGCCGCTTTGTCATGGTTGACCAGAACCCCGAGGCGATCGCTGTGATGAAGACTCGCTTGGATCCGGAGAAGGTCGAATTTATTCAGCATGAGAGTGCTAAATAGGGCTTGCCTTTGAGTCGGGTCTCGACAGGCTCGACCAGCGGCCTTCGTTCAATCAGCGGTTTTGCTCAGCCCAGCGGGATTAGCCACTCCACCGTGAGGTAGATGCAGGCGGCGATGGTCAGCGCGCCGGTGAGCAGCGCTGGGATCCAGAGCGCCCGGCGTCGAACTTTCACGGCGAAGCCCAACATAACCGGGAATGCCAACATAGCCAGGGCGCCAATCATCCCGAGGATTCCCAATGCCACTCCTGACGCTGTGACCTCGCCATCAAGTGAGCCCGTCATGATCACCAGCGAGATTAGGGTCATCAGAATAATGGGGTAAGCCAGCACTGCCCAACCCACCAGCACGATGCCAACGGTCCACCACACGGAGCGTTGCGGCTTGGTGGAGGGCGCTGCGGACTGGGCCCGGGCGACAGCCAGACGTTGGGACGGGATCTCACTGTGGGGACGGGGCATGGTTCCAGTTTGGCATGCGAAACTGAACGGTTTCTATGTCAGCCGAGGTTGCTGAGCCAGCGGAACACGAAGTAGATAACCACGCATGCCGCGGGAATGCCGGTGATGAGCGCGGCTCTCCACATGGCTCGTTCGCGATGAATCACGGCCTGCCCCAGTAGATGGGGTGCGGCGATCATGCAGAACAGCAGCGCGGCGCCTCCAACGGCGATCGCAATCCGTCCAGGTGTGGCCATGCCAGCGCTGGGATCCATCACGGCGGCGAAAATGAGTATGGCCAGCAGGACGATCGGCAGAATCACCACGGCCCAGCCAATCAGTGAGGCAACAG
Organism: Arthrobacter sp. TWP1-1; assembly: GCF_049897845.1. NCBI lineage: Bacteria > Bacillati > Actinomycetota > Actinomycetes > Micrococcales > Micrococcaceae > Arthrobacter > Arthrobacter sp. TWP1-1. The sequence goes on along the minus strand of NZ_JAFCXC010000009.1, from coordinate 91,631 downwards.
TCCCGCTAAGTTGCGAACGCTGATTGTGGCGCAGTTCGCCGTGAACTGGAGGGTGGCTGGGATTCTCGGTCATCCCTTATTTCTACCAGCAACGGCGGTAGGTTCCAGTGCCCAGCTCAGGAGGGTTCGACGTCGTACTTTCGATGAGTCAAAACTATAGACCAGACTTTGGTTCTGGTGTATCCTGCGTCACGGTCTATAGTGGTTGGGATGGCATTGCAGGATGTCTCGACAACGTTGTGAAAGAGGCCCACCGTGCATGACCGTATCCGCCACTCCGGACTGTTGGAAAAGCGTATGTCAGCTGAGGCCGCGGCGGCTCTCATCAAGCCCGGCATGACAGTTGCCATGAGTGGCTTTACCGGTGCCGGCTACCCGAAGTCAGTCCCGCAGGCGTTGGCTGTCCAGATGGAAGCTGCGCATGCCGCGGGATCCGATTTCAAGATCAAGATTCTCACCGGCGCCTCCACCGCTCCCGAGCTCGACGGCGTGCTCGCGAAAGTCGGCGGCATTGAAATGCGCCTGCCGTACATGTCCGATCCGGCACTGCGCAAGCGGATCAATGACGGCGAAATTGAATACATGGATATTCACCTCAGCAACGTTGCCCAGCACACCTGGTTCGGATTCTACGGCGACATCAACATCGCCATCATTGAAGTTGTGGGCATTCGTGAAGACGGCAGCCTGATTCCTTCCTCTTCCGTGGGTAACAACAAGACCTGGCTGGACATGGCCGATGCCGTGATCATCGAGGTCAACCAGCAGCAGTCGGCAGGTCTGGACGGCATGCACGATATCTACTACGGCACCGCCCTGCCGCCATTCCGCAAACCGATCATGCTGACGCAGCCGGAAGACCGGATTGGTCAGCCGTACCTTGACGTTGATATTTCGAAAATCATCGCCGTGGTTGAGACGGACGCGCCGGACCGGCTCTCCGCTTTCGCAGAGCCTGATGCCACCTCCAACAAGATTGCGGACCACCTGCTTGATTTCCTCGACGGAGAAATCAAGTCCGGGCGCATGACGGATAAGCTGCTGCCGCTGCAATCGGGCGTGGGTAACATTGCCAACGCCGTGCTGGCCGGGCTGTCCCGTGGTGGATACCACGGGCTCAAGGCGTACACCGAGGTCATCCAGGATGGGATGCTGGGACTGATCAAGGACGGCACCATTGCGTTTGCATCGGCCACGTCATTCTCACTGTCCGAGGCCGGCATTGCCGAGTTCAACGAGAACGTGGACTTCTACCGGGAACGCATTGTGTTGCGGACCCAGGAGATTTCAAACCACCCCGAGCTGGTCCGCCGTTTGGGCTGCGTTGCGCTCAACGGCATGATTGAGGCCGATATTTACGGCAACGTGAACTCCACCAATGTGGTTGGATCGCATGTCATGAACGGCATCGGCGGCTCCGGCGACTTTGCCCGCAACGGCTTCCTTTCCGTCTTCATGTCCCCGTCGGTGGCCAAGGACGGCCGCATCTCCGGCATTGTGCCGATGGCGAGCCACGTTGACCACACTGAGCACGACACCATGCTGCTCATCACCGAGCAGGGCTACGCCGACCTTCGCGGACTTTCCCCGAAGCAGCGCGCCCGGTTGATCACGGAAAAGCTGGCGCACCCGGAATACAAGCCGATGCTCGAGGACTACTTCGACCGCGCCCTGCGTGATTCCTATGGCAAGCACACACCGCACCTGATGGGCGAGGCACTGTCCTGGCACCAGCGGTACATCGAGACCGGGGACATGCGGCTCTAGGGAGTGCAGGTAGGTGAATGGAACGCTGGAATATCTATTTCGGCGGGTCAATTTTGTCTACGTGCGGAGTCGTGCGTGCGTATCCGCGGATGAATGTCATACCCCATCGATAGGATTCAATACAAGGTCGATTTGAGCGCATAGATCTGAGTTCATCGAGAAGAAATTTCGCGCTCATCGTCTTTCCGCCCGTTCTTATTCTGTTGGGAGAATAATAATGTCCGCATTTTCTGATGATCAAATTCAGCTTTTGAAATCACTTCGTGCAACGCTTCCTGGGGTCCGGGACGATCGTAAGGTAATACGCGATGCGGGGGCGCCAGAGATAAAAGCGGCCCCTAAGAGGACGGCTTCAAGTAAATCCTCAGCTAAATCGAGTCCGGCACGGCAATTTCGGAGCGAGTATTCCGAAGTTAGGAAACCCAAGAGGGTCGCCGTCAAGAGGTCGGACGTGACGTCTAGACACACTCCCACTCGAAGTCGGAATATTCGAGGGTCGATGGAATCTGTTGGACTGGGTGGTCTCGCGAGACGCTTAGATTTTTCAATAGCGTTGCTTGTCGAGGAGGCACGTGTACTAGGGATTCCTGTCGGCGCCAGTCCATCTTCATTTTTGCTAAGTCAGGCAGAATGTGATTCGCTCACAGAATTTGTTTCTCACTATCAGCAACTCCAGAAGCAACCGTGGAAGGCCTCGGACTATGTTCCGCGGGCTGACGGGAGAATTAGGTTGTCCGACTACGATCTTCTTGACGTGAACTACCGACAGCACCTGCTCAATGGTGGCTACCTACCTATACGCAGAGATGTCGTAGCTCATCCGAACCGTAGTTGGCCTCAAGTCCAGCAGCATTTTCACCTGAGAATCGATCAGAATCGCGCCGCCGTAAAGGCGAAGCTAAACGTCTTGACGGAACAAAGTGTTGCAGTGAAAGCTCGTGGGTCACAAGACGAACCCAACTTGGCTCGGATGTTAGACGACAAAATTTCGGCCAATGAAACGACTAGCCGGCCAAAGAGGGGCTTCCCTGCTGCTAACAGTTCTATTTCTGGAATGGCGATAGTGCCGCCGAAGGATCCAGCGGTCGCAGCGTTGCGCAGCCAACGGGCGCAGCGAACTATCGCAAGAGAACTTAATCCAGAAAGGACGACCTCCGGAGCGTCTTCTAGGAGAAATTCCGACCGTCCAACTGTTCATACGGCCGTGGGTATCGGTGCCCGTGAGATCTCTCAACTGACCAATACACTTGGGGATTTTTCGCCCAAAGATCATGCCGTGCTATTTGATCAGTTCAGACGAGTAGTCAAGCTGGACCGGAAAATTCGGACGGCTCTGGCAACAGATCAACCGCAGTTTGAGGGAACTAAAGAGACACTGCTGGGGGTCATGAGTCAGGTTTTTGTCGGCAAATTCGGTTTGTTTGCCTACCACGACGTTGGCAACGCTATCGCAGAAAAGACAAGGCGGAACTCGGGCCAAGTCTCAGAAAAGACACTAATTGTCCAGACGAAAAAGCTCCTCCCGATGTCGACCGGACTGTTGACTGATCTTGGGCGAAGTAGATTCATATTCTGGTCAATCGAGCGAAATATATCGATTTGTATTGTGCGATTCCAAGATCTGGCAAGTTGGCTGGAAGGTATGTTCGACGGCAAATATCAGGCTTTGGTAGGCGAACAGTTCACCTTGAAAAGTGGTGTGGGACTGGATGATTCTGCACGAACTACGGCAGCATTCTTGGCCGAGGCCGCAAATATGTTGCGTGCCGGGTACAAGATTCGAAGAGTTCAAGAAAAGCCGAATGCACCGCTAGGAAGGAACTACTTCGCGGGTAAGGCGGCAACACCTTCAAGAGTCCTGAGCTATAAGCCGCAGAGTTCTTGGCTCGTCCCAATCACTATCGAAGGAGATGTAGTTTCAGCCGGATTAGGTGAAGACTTCTTTATTCAGCATGGGGCCAAAATCGCCCATTCAGTCAGGGAAACTATGCGTCGACCTGCCGGATCGCATCGAAACGCTGAGAAGACAATTCGGGTGAAAGCTCATACTCGCGGAGGCTATGACGTGGGTGAGGTTGGATTTATGCCAACGGTGACAATCATGCGTAAGACGGTCTAGATACGCGTTACTTCAGATGACCGCGAGAACGATCTGGAAGTAAACGACTATTGCGCGTTGCGAAGAACGGTGGATTCGTCGCCGCGTGGCACAGACAATAAGTGCAATGTGTAGGCCGGGCTCCCAGAGGTGCATTTTTGGGAACCCGGCTTAGCCCCGCAGCTATTTCACGAGTGGGCGGCCACGGCCTCGGCCAACTCTTGCGCCATCATGTCCATGTTGATGGCCACCCCGGACATGGCGCCAGCGAAAGCTGAGGCCACAACGTTGGCCCTCATGTCCGTGACGTTCCCGGCCGCCCAAACGCCGGGAATATCTGTAAGTCCGGTTGCGTCTGCTTCGATCAGCTCGCCAAATTCGCTGGACACCGGAACCAGCCCCAGCGTTCGAAGGAACTTGCCGCGCGCTACCAACCGCGACTGCGCCGTCAACGCCTGGACGGGATGGCTGGATCCATCGGCCATCTCCACGCTGCTTACTGCGCCATCTGTGCTGTGGATCCTGGACGCTGGTCCCTCGATGAGCTTGATCCCGCGGGCTGCCAATTGTTGACGTTCGGCGTCGGTTGGTTGGGGTGCGCTGTTAAGGAACAGTGTGATGTTGGGTGACCACTGGCGGAAGAGCAGTGCTTGATGAACCGCCATGGTGCTGCTGCCGATGACACCGATGGCCTCATCACGAATTTCCCAGCCGTGGCAATACGGGCAGTGCACCAGGTCCTTGCCCCACCGTTCGGCCAGTCCAGGAATTTCCGGAAGTACATCCACCGCACCCGTGGTGATCAAGAGCCGCGTCGCTGTCAGGACGTCGCCACTGGCCAGCGTGACCCGGAAACCGTCGTTGTCCTTGACCGCATTCGTGACCGTTCCTTCAACAACGCTTACGTCATAGGGCTCAAGATCAGCGCGACCAAGCCGGGTCAGCTCTAGGGGAGCAACGCCGTCGCGCGTGAGAAAACCATGGGCAGCAGGTGACGGCGCATTGCGAGGATTCCCGGCGTCGACCACTGTCACGGACCGGCGCGAGCGCCCCAACTGAAGCGCCGCGCTGAGACCGGCTGTGCCGCCGCCAATGATGATTACGTCTTGCATGATGTCCGCCTTCTGCTGAAATGTGTTGGTTATTCAAGCGTGCCCCGCGACCTGCAAGACTGGCAATCTTTGTTGCCGGAATGGCAAACTGGGGCTATGGCTAATGAGACCGAAGCGGTACTGTCCGGCGTGGGCCCCAGGCTCAAAGCGCTCCGACTTCAGAGGGGCAGCACTCTGGCGGAGCTGGCGGAGAGCACAGGTATTTCCGTCAGTACGCTCTCGCGCCTGGAATCCGGGCAGCGGCGGCCGAACCTTGAATTGCTGCTGCCGCTGGCCCGGGCGCACGCAGTTCCGCTGGACGAGCTCGTCGGTGCCCCGGCAACAGGAGACCCGCGCGTCCATCTGCGCCCCTTCAAGCGAAATGGGCAGACCTATCTCCCGCTCAGCAGCGGCACTGGTGGGTTGCAGGCCTTCAAACTGCTCCTTCCCGGTGGCAGTTCCTTGCCCCAACCCGATCCGCAGGTCCACGAGGGATACGAATGGATGTACGTTTTGCGCGGCCGTCTGCGAGTTGTGCTGGGGGAGCGGGACTTTGAGCTCAAGCAAGGCGAGGCTGCCGAGTTCGATACCCGCACACCCCACTGGTTTGGCCGGGCCACCACCGAGAGCGTTGAGTTCCTGACCCTCTTTGGTCCGCAGGGGGAACGCATGCACGTTCGCGCGGCGCCCGCGAAGTAGCGGCGCCCTATTTTTGCAGCTGATACATTGGGCGAAACAGCAACGGAGCGGGCATGGCAACGATAGTTTTAGTTCACGGACTGTGGTCGGACGGCTCGGCGTGGGCCCAGGTCATCACCGAACTGCGCGCCATGGGACACGAGCCCGTGGCCGCCCAGCTCGCCCTGAATTCCATGGACGACGACGTTGCCTCCGTCCGCCGCACGCTCGCCACTGTGGCGGGGCCGGTGTTACTGGCGGGTTGGTCTTACGGCGGGGCAGTCATCGGAGAGGCTGCACAGGGTGTCGAGTCCGTTAAAGCGCTCGCCTACGTTGCCGCTTTCGCCCCGGCCGAAGGTGAATCGGTGAGCGGACTGTCGCGCAAATATCCCGGAAGTTTAATCCCGGCACACGTTGTAGTGGCCGGCGACTATACGTATATAGATAGGGCTCACTTCGGAGACGTCATCGCAGGTGATGCGGTGGCGGAAACCATCGCTATCGCCGCGGCCACACAGCGGATGGTGCGGATTGGTCTGGACCGGGTGAAGGTAGGCCCGCCCGCGTGGCTGCCCTTGCCGAGTCATTACTTGGTGGCAACCCAAGATCAGGCGGTCCCGCCGGGGCTGCAGCACGAGATAGCTGAGCGCATAGGTGCCGCGATCACGGAGATCGACTCCAGCCACGCACCGATGCTGTCCCATCCTCGCGAGGTGGCTGAATTCCTGGACGGTGCGTGCGTGGAGATGCTGTCAGCCAATACAAATGAAGGAACCCCATGAGCCGCAATCTGGATCGCTTTCTTGAGGCGCAAGACCCTATATACAGCGACGTCACCACCGAAATAGCCACTGGGCTCAAAGTCACCCACTGGATGTGGTTTGTTTTCCCGCAGGTGAGTGGACTTGGTACCAGCCCTTGGGCGCAGTTGTATGCCATAGCGTCCCTGCAGGAGGCCGTGGACTACGCAGCCCACCCAATTCTCGGAGCCCGACTTCGGGAATGCGCTTCACTTGTCATGGCCACGCGTGACCGTAGCGCCGTAGACATCTTCGGGGTTGTCGATTCCAGGAAGCTGCAGTCATGCATGACGCTTTTCGTCGTGGCGGTTCCAGAGGAGGAACTGTTCCGCGAAGTGCTCGAGCGATTCTTCGAGGGCAGTGCCGATCACGCCACGGAAAAGATCCTGGCCAGCTGGCGCTCGCAGCCCTGAGACCGCACCAACACTGACGGCTCGGTGCCGCATCCACAACTGCCCAGCCGAGGTAGCCACTTGACCGAGAGGCGTAGCCTGTTGCCATGACCGTCAATTCTGCCGGACCTCTCTCCCACCCACCGCGCGGCGTACCCAACCAGCCCCCACCGCGCGTGGACATCAACGAGTTCACCGCGAACATTCCGTTGCGGGAGTATTTGCCTGCCATCGGGGATGCTCCGGCAAGCGAGGCGCTCGAGGCGACGGGCGCCGTCGTAGGTTCAGCGCAGTTTCAGGACGATGCCCGGCTGGCCAATAAGAACACCCCCATTCTTCATACGCACAGTAAATACGGGCAGCGCATTGATGACGTGGAATACCACCCCGCATATCATCGGATTATTTCGCAGGCGGTGGCGGCCGGTGCGCATACCGCCGCGTGGGAGCAGCCCGGGCCCGGAGCCAATGCCTTGCGGGCCGCCCAGTTCATGCTGTTTGCGCAGGTTGAGCCCGGCCACGCCTGCCCGATTTCCATGAGTCACGCCGCCGTCGAATCCCTGATGCAGACTCCGGCGCTTGCGGGGGAGTGGCTGCCGCGGCTGTACTCGCGGACGTACTCTCCGTTGCTGGGGACGGGCAAAGCGGGTGCGTTGTTCGGCATGGCCATGACCGAGAAGCAGGGTGGCTCCGATGTCCGAGCCAACACCACACGCGCCGTACCCGATGGCGATCACTTCCTGCTCACGGGTCACAAGTGGTTTTGCTCGGCGCCCATGTCCGATGCCTTCCTGGTCTTGGCGCAGGAGGATGCCGGGCTCGGTTGTTTCCTGGTGCCTCGCGTACTGCCGGATGGCGAGCGGAACACATTCCTGCTCCAGCGGCTCAAGGACAAACTCGGCAACCGATCCAATGCTTCCTCCGAGGTTGAGTTCGCCAATACGCTGGGCCTGCGCGTGGGCGAACCTGGCCGCGGCGTGCGCGCCATCAGGGGCATGGTGGGCCGGACCCGCCTTGATTGCGTGCTGGGCACGGCGGCCGGCATGCGCCAATCTGTGGTCGAGGCGGTGTGGCATGCTCGGCATCGGCAGGCCTTTGGTGCGCGGCTGATCGACCAGTCCGCCATGACGAATGTGTTGGCTGATCTGGCCCTGGAATCCGAGGCCGCCACCGCCGTCAGCATGCGTCTGGCCCGTTCCTTTGATAACGACGCCGGACCCTCCGAACTCTCTTTCCGTCGCCTTGCCACTGCCGTCACCAAATATTGGGTGTGCAAGCGCGGCCCGAATCATGCTTATGAGGCCATGGAATGTTTGGGTGGCAACGGTTATACCGAGGACTTCCCGCTGGCGATGCGTTACAGGGAGCAGCCGGTCATGGCGATCTGGGAAGGCACGGGCAACGTCATCGCACTGGATGTTTTGCGGGCCATGGGAAATGAGCCTGAATCCGTTGACGCATTTTTTGCGGAGCTGCGGGTGGCCTCGGGGGAGCACCCCGTCTTCGATGATTTCGTGGCCCGGCTCAAGGAGCAGCTGGCACCCATGCGGGCGGCGCCGTTGGATTTCGCCGGGGAAGCACGCAACATAGTGGAGAAAATGGCACTGGCGTTGCAGGCGTCGTTGTTGCTTCGTTTTGCCCCGGTCTCGGTGTCAGAGGCGTTCGTGATTTCCCGGCTGGGAACCGAACGCTCCTTTAACTACGGAAACTTGCCCGCACACTCGGACCTGGCAGGAATTCTGGAACGGGTCTAGACGCCGTCAGCTGCAGACAATTCTGAGGCAAGACCCTACGATGTTACTCATGAGTAACAATGAGACTTGCGTGATTGACTCCGTGGACCTGTGCATCGCATCCCGGGGTGGCGGGCAGATTCGCGGAACGTTGCGGACGCCGTCGGACACTGAACCGAGTGCCCTCGTGGTGGTTCATCCGGCAACCGCCGTTCCGGAACGGCTCTATTCCGCATTCGCAACGTACATGGCTGAACAGGGCTTCGCTGTCATTAGCTACGACTATCGCGGCACGGGTAAATCTGGGTCGCCGAAGGTCAATCGCTCTCTTCGTATGCGGGACTGGATGGACCAGGACGTCCCGGACGTGGCCGAGTGGGCCGCTGCTGAGTTCCCGAAACTGCCACGGTTCGCCATTGGGCACAGTGTTGGTGGGCACGCCTTGTCCTTGGGATCCGGGGTGGATGGTCTCCTGGGGATGGTTTCCATCGCTTCGCATGCTGGCGTCACGGCAACCATCCCTTCCCTGCTGGAACGGTGCAAGGTCTGGCTGATTTTGCGTGTGGCGGGACCATTGACCGGCAGGGTGCTGGGTTATGTGCCAGGAAGCAAGCTGGGCCTGGGCGAAGATATTCCGGCTGGCGCCATGCTCGAATGGAGCCGCTGGTCCCGAAAGCCCGGGTATTTCTTTGACGATCCGTCAATGAACGCCGCTCATAGGGCATCGCAGGTGACAGGCCCCGTCTTATCTATCGGCTTCAGCGACGACCCCTGGGCAACGCCGCAGCAGATCGAGGCGATCACAGATCACTTGACCGCTGCTGCCGTTGAGCGGCGTACGTATTCGCCGGCGGACTTTGGTGTGGCCGCGATTGGGCACATGGGATTCTTCCGCCGCGGGCTGCGCGAGGGACTGTGGCCTGAGGTGGTTGCCTGGCTGCGGGAGCAGGAGCGCCAGCGGTAAGTACAGCAGCAGCCAGGTGAGGGGAGAAGTTCGGGGCGGCCGCGCAAAAGGTAAGGGCCCGGCGTCGAACTTCCTTCTATGACGCAACTTTTATCCGACATGCCCGGTGAACAATCAGTAAACAATGAGTGACACGTCGCAAATGCCATCAAAAAATCCCCTGAATCTAGGGGAATTTTTTGAATCCATAGGACCCTCATTGAGAATTAGTGACGCACCTCTCAGTTTTAACTGGCACAGCCCCCTCAGACATGTATACTTGTTCGTAGTTGTAGTGTTGCGTTTTTTGTAGTTGAAGCGACGCCATCCTTTCGGGGAAGACGTCGCTTTTCTGGAGAAGCGGACTTACACCGTACACGGAGGCCCGAAGGTCGGGCGGAATCTCCAACTTCAGAAGGAAATAGAAATAATGGCAACAGGTACCGTCAAGTGGTTCAACGCTGAAAAGGGCTTCGGCTTCATCTCTCCCGATGACCAGTCACAGGATGTTTTCGCTCACTACTCAGCGATCAACTCCTCGGGCTACCGCTCCCTCGAAGAAAACCAGAAGGTTTCCTTTGATGTTGAGCAGGGTCCCAAGGGTCCTCAGGCAGTCAACATCCAGGCTATCTAATTCTGAAGAAATCGTGCGGGTAACCGTGCAAATTCTTTAGTCCTTAGGGCTTGAACAAATAAGGTCCGGGTACGCCCGGGCCTTATTTGTGTTTAAAAGCGTTTTGTGGGGAAGTCCACGAGCGCCGTTCGCGAGACAAATGCCCACCATGTGGCACCATTGAAGACGATGAACACCAATGCGGTCAAGCGCCAACGCGACGGGATTCCCATGCCGCTTTGGCTGCAAGGGGCCTTTGAGTCTGCCCAAATGTTCGTTATCTCGGCCCTGATCGTTGCCATTCCCTTGGCGGCCACCTGGTTTGCCGGAGGTTTCGAACAAAAAGATGGGGCCGTAGTTGCCCGTTTGGCTGGGCAGATCTGGCTCCTGGGCCACGGTGTTCCACTCAACCTCACTTTGGGCAGCGGCCCCAGCTCAGCCTCTGTTGAGACTGGGACCTTCAGCCTGCTGCCTCTTGGCCTCTTAATGGTGCCGTTCTTCCTTTCTTGGCGTGCCGGTCGGCGTCTGGCCAGGGCCTCTTATACGGATCAGCTGTGGCAACCGCTCCTCAGTGCAGCGATTGTCTACGGGGCAGCCGGGATGGCCACCGCGTTTGTCTGCAGCGACCCGGGATTCAATGCGCCATTGCTGGCGGCCACGTTCATCCCTGTCATACCTGCAGGTGCCGGGCTCATTGTTGGTGCGCGGCTCGAGGCTGGTTCATGGAGCCGCCTGATTGGTATGAGCGCCTCGGACTGGATTGAGAAGACGAGTCAGGATCAGCGCTGGGCCGGCTCCTATGCTTGGACCGTGCTGCGCTCCGGTTTTATTGCTGCCATGTCCGCGCTGGCCCTTTCAGCTCTCATGCTGGCCATCAATCTCATGGCGCGGTGGGCCGATATTGTCGCGGTCTATCAGGCCTTGCGCCCGGGTGCCATCGGCGGATCGGCTCTCACCATTTCACAATTGGCCTTCATGCCGAACCTTGCCATTTGGACCTTGGCGTGGGCCGGTGGCGACGGCTTCCAGCTGGGCGTTGGATCCACGGTGTCCCCGTTGGGAACCTCGGTGGCACCCGTGCCGCCCATCCCGATCCTCGCCGCACTGCCCACCGGAACCCTGACCTGGGGTTTTGCCGCACTGCTGATCCCCGTCATTGCCGGAACCCTGGCCGGCTGGTGGTTTGTCCGTGCTGGCGAGAACCACTTCGATGAATGGCTCTCGCAGAAGACCTCCCTGCGCTGGCTCTCACTGCCCGGCTCGACGATCTTCCTTGGCGCCGTTACTGGCACTGTGGCGGCTGGCTTTGCCTGGGTCTTGTTCTGGCTCTCACAGGGCTCGGCTGGCGTGGGGCGGCTGACCGAAGTTGGTCCGGACCCGTTCACGGCTGCCCTGTGGGTCGGTGCCGAAATCGGTATTGGCGTCATGCTTGGCTCATTGCTAGGCCCTTGGCTCGAAGGAGAACGCGAGGGCTTGCACATGCTGCGCCGTCGTGAAGACGTAGCCGAATAGGGCTTGGTGCCCCGTGCCCCTAAAATTGTTCTCATGCGCATAGTTGTCTTAGTCTCTGGTTCCGGTTCAAATCTTCAGGCAGTCCTCGACGCCGTGGCTTCAGGCAGCCTGCCCGTCGAGATCGCCGCCGTAGGTGCGGACCGGCCGGATACGTTCGGCATTGAGCGATCGGCTGCTGCTGGCGTGGAGACGTTCGTTGTGAACTTCAAGGACTTCGCCACTCGCGCCGAGTGGGATGCAGCCCTGCTGGATGCCGTGGCCGCCTATGCGCCCGACTATGTGATTTCCAGCGGCTTCATGCGGATCGTTGCGCCGAGTTTCATCGACGCTTTTGCCGGCCGCTACGTCAATACCCACCCGGCCCTGTTGCCCGCATTCCCCGGCGCCCACGGCGTCCGCGATGCCATGGCGTACGGCGTCAAGGTCACCGGCTGCACGGTCCATTACGCCGACGCCGGAGTGGACACGGGCCCCATCATCGCCCAGACCCCCGTGGCGATCCTCCCGGACGACACCGAGGAAACGCTCCACGAGCGCATCAAGGTTGCCGAGCGTGAACTTCTCATCAAGGTCCTCGGAGACCTGGCCAGCGCCTAAACGTCTAGGGCGTGACGCTGCGCCTACTGAGGCTTACCCGCTTAAGGTGCGACGGCGGGGGAGGGCTTTGCGCTCTTCCGGTCCATGATCCACGTGGAGACTTTGCCAACGAGCCAGCCAAGGACGATCGAGAAGACGATGGCGACCACCACGGCCAGCTGCGTTGAAACGTTGGGCCAGTGGCGGGTGAGCATGCCAATGCCCACCGAGTACAGCGACCACACGCTGGCGGAGACCAGCGAAAATATGGTGAAGGCCCGCAGCGGGTAGCCGGCCACTGTGGCGGCGATGTTCGAGGAAAGCCTACCCAGCGGGATGAACCGCGACGTCAACATGAACATGTACGGGCGCTGACGCAACCGGCGGGTTGCAGCGTCCACGGCGCGTTGGCGCCTGGGACCGCGGCTGGATCCCCACCGCGTATGGCCGAACAACTTGGTGAACCAGTAGGTAAGAAGGTCCCCGGCCAAGGCTCCTGCCATCATGGCGAGCACCAGCGGCAACGCTTGAGGTCCGCCGTCGAGCCCGGCCAAAGCGCCTAAGGCAACAAACACGGTGGTGCTCGGTACGGGCGGGATGAAGGCTGAAACCATGACGAATCCGCCGCCTGCGAGGTACACCCAGAGCCCTTGCATCAAGCCTGGGTCGTAGGCCGCGAGTTCCATGGTGTCCTTGTCAAACTTGTAAAAGCAGGAGATTCCGGCGAGGTGCCGGTCAAACCAGTTTACGTGAGCTTGGGACATGGCGGACCCCCTCGCCCTAGGCGATTACGGCGAGGAGAGGGAAGGGGAGGGGAGCGGGGCCGCTACTTCTTGGCGCGGCCAAACACCAGCGAGGCCACAGCGGTTGCGGCCGTCACGGTGTAGACGGCCGGCCACGCGCCCAACTTCTTGGCCAACGGGTGCGAGGCGCCAAACGCTACAACGTAGGCGGCCGTCAGTGCCGCGGCCGTTCCTACGCCGGCGTTCTTCTTCCAGCCCATGAATGCTGCTGCTCCCGCTGCCGCCAGAACCGCGCCACCCAATTGACGATTCCCCGTGGCACGGGCGGTCTGGTAACCACCCAACAGGCCGGTGGTGGCAAGGGCAGTGGGAAGCAGCGCGCTCATGATGATCCTTAAAGTTGGCAACACAATGTCAGCAACACAGTATCGCTTGAACTTGGACAAACCCTGAGGGTTCTCCTGCGCGGACACGGCAAGCCTTAATCCAGCGCGGCGCCCTTCGTCTCGGGTGCGGAGATCGCCATCCACAGGACGGCCAGCAGCACCAGTCCGCCGGTCAGGGCGAAGGTGAGTGGCAGGCCCAGCACGGGCCACAGGAGCGAGCCGAAAATCAGCGGCACCAACCCGGCGCCCACCCGCGACATGGTTGAGGCCCAGCCGAAGCCAGTGGCCCGCAGGTGTGTGGGGTACAGCTCCGAGACGTAGGTGTACAGCACCGGGATTGCCACCTGAATGACAAAGCCAAACACCAGCAGCCAGATTTGTGCGGCGACCGGGGCATCCAGCACCAGCGCGAAAATCACCAGCGACAGCGCGGCCAGCGGGCCGGTGATGGCAAGGATCCACTTCCGGCCAACGCGCTCAACGAGCAAGGCCGCGGCAACAACGCCCAACAGGCCGATCGCTGTCATCGAAGCGGTGGCCATGAACGCCTTGTTTTCGGCATAGCCGGTGGCCACCAAAATGGAAGGCATCCACGTCAGCGCACCGTAGTAGACCAACAGAATGGTCAGGAACAGCGACCACGCGACACTGGTGATCCGCCAATTGAACCGCCACAAACCAGCGAGCTGATCCGTTACCTTGCCCAGCGACAACTTCGGGGCGTCGGCAGGATCCGGTAGTTTCCACGGCCCAACAACGGCCCCGGTCCGCTCAATGAGTTTCTCAATCACGGCCTTGGCCTCGGCCTGCCGGCCGGCCCGCACCAAATACAGGGGAGATTCCGGCACTCCAACGCGCACCCAAAATACTAAGAGCGCCGGGAGCACCATGACCAACATCAAATACCGCCAGTTGCCAAACGATGCCATGAGCACGGCGGAAACCACGCCACACAGGGATGCGCCAATGGGCCACCAGGCATCCATTGCCGTGAGCACGCGGCCGCGAAGTTTGCGCGGCGTGAACTCGCCAACCAGTGCGTAGTCCACCGGGATGCACCCGCCCAAGCCAAAACCTGCCATAAAGCGGAACACACAAAAGAGTACGAGCTCATTGGAGAAGGCGCCAAGAACCGTGAAAATTGAGAAGATCAGCAGTGTCAGCGTGAAGGCCTTCTTGCGCCCGATGATGTCGGCAATGGAGCCCCAGGCAAACGCACCAACTGCCATGCCGATCAGGTTCGCCGTACCAATCCACGCCGCCTGCCCTGGGCTGAGTCCCCATTCCTTGGAGAGCAAGGGAATCAGGAAGCCGTTGAGCGTCACGTCCCAGGCGTCGAACATGAAGCCGAGTCCGCCAATGAGGAAGATGCTGCCCTGCACCTTCCAGCGCCAGGGCAGTTCCTGCACTACACGGTCGCCGGTCAAGATGGCTGTGGGGATACTCATGGGGTCCTTTGTTCACGTCTGGCGTTGCACCTGCCTCAAGATTATCCGGCAAAGTGACCGCCGTCGCACCTCGTGGAGAAGATCAATTACTAAACTGATGGTGGCTGTGTATTTCACTAACAAGAAGGCGGTTCCCGTGAAGTTCGTGTCAGTGATCGCGCACCGAATCAAGGTGCCCCTGCGCCGAGCATTTACCACTGCGGTGCGTAGCGCCGTGGAGCTGGAGACGGTCATTGTGGAACTGCGGGACGACGCCGGCCGAAGCGGTTGGGGCGAAGCGCCCATTAGCGTTGTCACGAAGACAACAACGGATGCGGTGGTGGCCTCGGTTCATGGGCCGCTCTGGTCATTGATAGTGGCGGCCGACGACGTGGATCACGCACTAGCGCTCGTTGAACAAAGCCGCGAACCAACCGTTGCCAGAGCTGCCGTGGATTGCGCTCTCCACGATCTTGCCGCACAGCAGGCCGGGATTCCCTTGGCGGAGTATCTCAATGACCGGCTTCAGGGGAGCGCCTCAGCCCCGACAGCGGTATTGACGGACATGACGCTTTCCATTGCCTCGCCTGAAGACTTGGCGGCAACGGCACTCCTCCACGTCAGTGAGGGGTTCAACTGCCTCAAGGTGAAGCTCAATGCTGCCGGTGACCCGCTGGCCGCGATGGTGGCCGTGCGTGCCGCCGTGGGAGTGGATCCGATCCTGCGCGTCGACGCCAACCAAGCGTTTACTCCTGAACAGGCCATCGCATTCATCCGGGAACTGGAGAGGGCGGACCTGGGTGTGGAGTTTGTTGAGCAACCCGTGGCGGCAGCTGACTGGGCAGGACTCGCCAAGGTGAGCGCCGCCGTCGACCTTCCCATCATGGCGGATGAAAGCGTCTGGAACTGCGCCGATCTGGAACTACTTGTGAAGCATCGGGGGGCATCGTTGGTCAATATCAAGTTGGCCAAGACCGGTGGGCTCCGGCACGCAAGGAAACTGGCCAACCGGGCAGCCGAGGCCGGGCTCGGGGTGGTTGTTGGGTGCATGCTCGAGAGCAGCGTTGGCATTGCAGCGGCCGCATCCTTCGCTTCGACACTGCCCGCCATGGCTCAAGACTTGGACGGCGGCTTATGGCTGGCAGCGTCACCGGTCTCCGGCGGAGCCGCGTACAACGGCCCGGAAATCCTGCTTTCTCAGGCGCCAGGGCTTGGCATTACAGGGTTTGCGTCAGCTTCGAGTTGACGATCGCGTGAGCCATGGCCGTGATGGAGCGGACCACCTCGGTGGCGTCGTCTTCGGAGTAAGCCCGCGTGCAGACGGCAAGGATGTAACCCTCAGACGGGGCTTTGCCTGTTGCCGACGCGTCACTGGCCGGAGCTACAAAAGCAACATCGTGCCGGATCCCCGTCACCCACCCGGACTTACTTCCCCAATCACATCCCGGTTCCAAGGCTTGGGCCTCGAGGCCGATCACGGGATACTCCTGCGCTCGCAGCCAACCCATCATCATCGCCGTCAGTTCAGGCCCGGCCGCGCGCCCGCTCAAGACGGTATGCATGATCGTGGCCAGATCCCGGGCGGTGACCTGATGGGTCAGCCCGGCAGCCAACGCGTCCATGTCACCGTAGATCCGGTCCATGAACGAGTTGGTGGCACCGCAGGCAGCCAGGGAGGCATTGATGGCAGGGAAGCCAACCAGCTCGATGGCAAGGTTCGTTGCCTCATTGGAGGAAACAATGATCATGCGCTCGAGTACCGTGCGCAGCGTGGTCAGGCTGCCCTCGGGAGGCAGCCCCTCGTCATAGTCGTCGGGGTCAAAACTAAACGGGGTGTTGGCCCCAACACCACTCTTGAAGGTGTGGGTAGAGACAACAGGCTGGTCCAGGGACAGCTCGCCGCGCTCCACGGCTTGCATGGCAGCGACCAGAACGCCGAGCTTGATGGTGCTGGCGGAATAGAACGTTACGTCGGCATTGCGTTCGGCCAAGACCGTCCCTGACATATCCGTCAGGTGGAAGGAGACCGTGGGAACGCCGTCGCTGTAATCAGAGGTAAGGGACATGGAGGACCTTTCTAGTACTGGGTGGGCTGCTCGGTTAGCGCGGAGGCTCCGGCGTACGCGGCATCAGCCACAGCATGACGAAGTTCGGTGACGTCCGAGAGAGTGCGGCTGGGGTGGACCCGGTTGGTCAGCAGGACGGCGGTGATGCCGGCCTCGCGGTCCATCAGCAGAGAGGTTCCGGTGAACCCGTTGTGCCCGCGGGCGCCGGGGTGGGCGCCCATCCAGGACTCTTGACCGATCCGTAGGCCCAAACCGTGACCGTAGCCTGGACCGCCTGCAGCTAGGTGATGGCCCAGCACCTCCGGTAGCTGATCGCGCCACATCTCCTCGGCCAGAGCTGGACTGAGAATTCCGGGCAAGCCTTCGCGCAGGGAATCTCCGAAGACAGCCAGCCCCGTGGCTGTTCCGAACATTCCTGCATTGCCACTGAGTCCACCCAGTGACCATGCTGACTCGTCATGGACAACGCCCTGCACCATGCCCCTGCCGTATTCCGGCTGCAACTCGGTGGGGGCGCAGCGTTCTGGATCGGGGCTGCCGGTCAATTCCGGAGATCCCGGTGCAAAATTCCCGCCGACCAGTTTGCCCAGTACGCGTTCGCCCACCAGCTCGCCCCACGGCCGTCCGGTAGCCCGTTCGGCCAAGGCCATGACGGTGTTAAAACCAACGCAAGAATATTCAAAGCGGGTCCCGGGCGCCGCGGACAAATCCATGGCGAGCAGATCGGCAAGGAGGTCGCGGCGATTGAACGGCTCACCTGTGGCCAATGCCGATCGCCAGCCTGGCCAGACCGCAGGCAGTCCGGAGGTGTGCGTGAGCAGGTGGCGCAAGGTCACGGCGGACTTGGCGCCGTTCCCATAATCAGGCAGCCACGTGCCCACGGATTCATCGAGCGCCAGATCGCCGCTGTCCACCAAAGACAAGGCAGTCACAGCCGTGAAGACCTTGGTGATCGACGCCAGATCGAAATACGTGGCGGCGGTTGCCGCACCTGCTGCAACAACAGGCTGTGGGCGCCCGCCCATCACGACGGCGCACGTGGCCGACGGCGTGACGCCCCCGGCCACTGCGTCTTCCAACAGCCCGGTCAGCACGTCCGCGAGGGCACTCGGCTGGGCACCCGGCGTCGTCATTGCAGCACGAGCCGGGGTGATTCGTCCGCGAGCAGCGTTGCGGGTACTCCCAGCGGGATGCTGTGGGCATTGGCGTCATGGCCGAACCCTAGCTCCCAAACCAACGGGATTCCCAGGGGGACCAGAAGTTCCTCGCACAATGCACGGACGTCGGCGGACTCGCCGCAGTCCTTCCAAGACCCCAAAGCCAACCCTGTCATGCCGGCAAACCAACCGGACCGCAGCAGCGTGTGCAACAAACCGTCGAGCTTGTAGATGTCCTCGGTGACGTCCTCCAGCAGGCCGATTTTCCCTGTATTGGAGGACTTGTTGCGCCCCTTGGCGCCCATGGTCATGGCCAGAAGGCTCAAGTTGCCGCCAACTGTCACCCCTGTGGCAGTCCCCGGGACCAGGGTCTCAGCCGTCTCTGCAGTGAACGTCCGCCCCGACACCGGTTCAAAAACTGCCCGCCGCAGGCTCTCGGTGGCACCAGGATCATCGAGCAGGGATCCGGTGGCGATCATGGGCGTGAACCAGGTGGGGATATGAAGCTCGTCAGCCCAAAATTCATGCAGACCGGTCACATCCGAGGAACCATACAAAGGTTTGGGGCGGGCCGACCGCAAAGCATCAGCCTCAAGGTGATCTAAAAGCCGGACAGTCCCGTAGCCGCCGCGCACCACAAAGACTCCCGCCAAGGTTTCGTCACACCACGCGGACTGTAAATCCGCGGCGCGCTGCTGATCCGTGCCAGCCAAATACTTCGCCCGGGGGTGGGTGCCACGAATGTGTTCGCCGAGGACGGGTACCAAACCCCACGATTGAAGCAGCGCCACGGCCCGGTCTACATTTTCAGCTGTAGGTGCTCCCGAGGTGGAGATGAGTCCTACCCGGTCCCCGGATTTTAGGGGTCCGGGCAACTGCGCGGCACTCACTTGGCGCCGCTGAGATCGGAGAGCCCCACACCGGACGCTAATGCCGTGGGTACTTCCACAGTGGACGCATCCGCAGTTGGCACAACACTGAGCAGTTTCTTCGTATATTCGTGCTGTGGATTCAACAAGACCTGTTCCACCGGACCTTCCTCAACAATTTTTCCCTGATACATGACCACAACTCTGTCAGCAATGTTCCATGCCAGGCCAAGATCATGGGTGATGACGAGGGCGCCAAGCCCTGATTCGCAGCGCAGTTTCAGCAAAAGTGCCAAGATATCGGCCCGCACGGACGCGTCAAGGCTAGCGACCGGCTCATCGGCAACGAGGAACTCCGGGTCAAGCGCCAGCGCTCCGGCAATGACAACTCGTTGCCGCTGCCCACCGGAGAGTTCTTGCGGAATCGAGGCGAGGTACCGATCCGGCGGATTGAGCTCAGCCCGACGCAAGGCGTTGGAAACGATCTCCCGCTCATCCCCGGGCATCTTGTGCAGCCGTGGACCTTCCGCAACGGCCTCGTACACGGTGTGCTTGGGATTAAGTGCCGCAGCAGGGTCCTGCAGCACAAACTGCACCGACTTGCGGTAAGCCTTGAGCTCCTTTCGTCCGTGCTTGAGCGGCTTTCCCTCGAAATGGACCGTCCCGGACGTGGGCTGTTGTAGGCCCAGCAGGGTGCGGGCCAAAGTAGTCTTGCCGGAGCCGGACTGACCCACAAGTGCAGTTATTTCGCCGCGCCGGCAGGTGAGATTGACGCCGTCGACCGCGGTGGTGCCGCTGCCCCTGGAACCAAAGGTGACTGTGACGTTGCGAGCCTCAAGGACGACGTCGTTGCTTCCCTCGGCAACTGGGTCACCGACGGCGGTGGCTGGCTCGGGCGCGGAGTAGCTAGGCAGGCGCCGACGTGAGGAAGCGTCCCCGATGAGTGGAAAAGCCGACGCCAAGGCCTGCGTGTGCGGGTGTTGGGGATGCCGAATCACCTGTTCGGACGGGCCGTCCTCGACGATCTTTCCGCGCTGCATCACCACAATCCGCTCGCAGGTTGCAGCCAGGACCGAAAGGTCGTGGCTGATCATGATCAGGGACAAGCCGCGAGAGGCCACAAGCTCACTGAGTACGTCCAGCACCTGAGCCTGAACCACCACATCCAGTGCGGTGGTGGGCTCGTCGGCAATGATCAGTTCCGGTTCGCACGCCAGCGCCATGGCGATCATGATGCGCTGCTTTTGACCCCCGGAAAGTTCGTGCGGGTAGCTGGCTCCCTTGGCAGGGGACAGGTCAACGAGCGCCAGCAGTTCTGCCACCCTGGCGTTGCGGGTTTTTTCTTCCTTGTACTTTGCCCGCTCGCCGGTGGCATGGACCAGCAGTGCCTCGCCGATCTGATCCCGCACCTTGCGCACCGGGTTCAGTGAGTGCATGGCGCCTTGAAAAACGATGGCCGCTTCCGTCCATCGGACGGCGCGAAGGCGGCCCCAACCCAGATCGGGCACGTTTTCATCCCCGAGCAGGATCTTCCCGGTAGTGGTTGTATTGGCCGGCAACAGCCGCAGCACAGACATGGCAAGGGTTGATTTTCCGCAGCCGGATTCGCCAGCCAATCCCAGCGTTGAGCCCGGTTCCACCACGAGGTTCACGCCATCAACAGCCCGCAGTTCGCCCGGGCCCACAGTGGTTTGCGTTCGGTAGATGACTGACATATCCACAAATTCCAAGCGTGGCATTAGCGTCCCCTCAATGTTGGATTGATGACTGATTCAAGGGCGCGGCCCACGAGGGTGAAGCACAGGACAACTCCGACGATCGCGAGTCCGGGGGAGAGCACATACCACCAGAAGCCTCCTGTAGCGGCTCCGGTGTCTAGCGCCATCTTGAGCATGGAGCCCCACGAGATACTGCTGGGATCGCCCAAGCCAAGGAAGGACAGGGTCGATTCTGCAATCACCGCGGAACCGACTGTCAGCGTTGTATTGGCTAACACCAACGGCATGACCGCTGGAAGCACGTGCTTTTTGATGATGTGGGCGTTGGAGGCGCCCAGGGCCCAGCTGCGTTCAATGTAAGCCCTGGATTCCACCGTCAAGGTCTGTGACCTGACAACGCGTGCAGTTCCAGCCCACGAGGTGATCCCGACGGCGATGATGATAGTTGCAACGCCGGGGCCAATGATGGAGGACAAGACAATGGCCAGCACCAGGCCCGGAACCACGAGGAAGAAGTCGATAAGGCGCATCAGCGCCGCCTGAGTCCAGCCGGTGAAGTGACCCGCTGCCATGCCCACCACGGTGCCGATGACCATGGAGACCGCCGTGGCACAAAAGCCCACCAACAATGAAACCCTGGCGCCCCAAACCAGCATGGCCAGCACGGACCTGCCTGCTGGATCGGTGCCCAAGGGGTTAGCCCAGGACGGCGCTTCATTCTGGCCGGCCGTGATCTTAGTGACGTCGAGCGTATCGACAGGGGCGAGGACGGGAGCCAATAGTGCCAGCGCAAAAACCACCAACAAGATGATCAAGCCGATCAGGCCGGAGCGGTTGTCGCAAAACTCACGCCACACCTCCCCGGCCCGTTGGCGCCGTCGTGCGGCTGCCACATTGACTTTGCGTGCGGGAATCCGGGTTTCTTGCCCGGTATGCACGCTCATGCTGTACGCAACCGGGGGTCAAGGATTCGGTACAAGATGTCTGCGAAGAAGTTCATGATGATCACAATCGACGAAAAGACTACGAAGGTTCCCTGCAGGAGAGGGAAATCAGGGGCTGACAGCGCTTGAAAGGTGAGGTAGCCGAGCCCCGGCCACGAGAATACGGTCTCAACCGTCACGGCGCCGCCAATCAGGCCGCCCAACGTGAGGAAGATCAGTGTGACGGTCGGGAGCAGCGCGTTGGGGACGGCGTGCTTTCGCCGCACATCATCCTCACGCAATCCCTTGGCCCGGGCCGTGACGAGATAATCGGCGCTCATTTCCTCAAGCAGGGAAGCCCTCATCACCATGAGGTACTGGGCGTAGACCACGGCAACCATGGTGAGCATGGGTAACACCAGATGCCTGGCGATATCCCAGATGTACGCCAATCCTGTTGCCGAACTTCCAGCCGTTGCCATGCCTCCTGTCGGGAACCAGTGCAGCATCCCGCCAAAGACCAGAAGCATCAGCAGACCCAACCAAAAGGTGGGGACCGACCAGAGCGTCAAGGCAATTCCGGTGTGCGCCTTGTCGAACATGCTGCCGCGGCGCCACGCTGCCCGTTGACCGAGCCACAGGCCGAGCACAACGGACAGCGCGGCGGCGGTTCCGGTGAGTAGAAGGGTTGGACCCAGCCGGTCAAGGATTAGCTCCATGACCGGCCGGTTGTAGGTATATGAATCGCCTAGCTTGCCCTGCATCAGATCGGTCAGGTACCGCCAGAATTGGGCGATGACCGGTTGATCCAAGCCATACTGCTTACGGAGAATATCCATCTGCGTTGCCGTGACTTGGCGGCCGTCCGCCAAGGAACGTACGGGGTCCCCGGGGAGAATCCGGAAGGCAAAGAAGCCAAGCAGAACAACCATGATCATGGAGAACAGGGCGCCGCCTGCCTTCAATCCCACGTAGCGCAGCCACGAGGTTCCCCGGCCTGGTTCGTCGATCTCCTTGCTTGGCTCCGCCCCTACTAGTTGCGACGCGGACATAGGTTACTCTCGCTCGTCGGAGGAGGTACGACGGCGGCGGTAGAGAACAAATCCGCCGGCGGCCAGAACCACGATAACCAGAGGGACAACAACGGCGGCCGCATTGAAACCGCCGTCGGAGTCTTCCGAGGAAGTACTGGCGACCGGTGTGGCGTAGTAGTAGCTCCAGGGGCCGTTCTGTCCGGTGATGACACCGCCCACCTCGGGCTGGGTTGTGAACGGTTCAAACTTGTCGGACCGGTAGGCCTCGAGTGTGTTGGCGTAGTACATGACGTTATTGACGGCAGCCTTGTGGATCATTTCCTGGGCCTGGGCCACTAGGGCGCTGCGCTTGGTCTGATCCAGTTCCACGTGCTGTGCCTTGTAGATGGCATCGTAGGCGGGGTCGCAGTAACCGTTCTCGCTTGTGGCGCCGGTTCCGTCTGCATTGGGCCGTGATGCGCAGGTATTGATGGAGAGCTGGAAGTCCGGCTCCGGTCCCATGCCCCAGCCCGTGAAGTACAGGTCATAGTTGCCAACGGTCGAATCGTCGTTGAGCTGTGCCGGTGCCTTCATTGCCGTGGTGATGTCAATACCAATCTCCTTCAGCCACGGCTTGATGTAGTCGGCCATCTGCTGATGGGTGGCATCGGAGTTGCGGCCCGTGAGGCGTAGCTTGAGCGCTTTGCCGTCCTTGCCGACACGGATTCCATCGGCACCCTTGGTGTACCCAGCCTCATCAAGGAGCTTGTTGGCCGCCTCGACGTTGTATTGCAGCGGCACTGAGTCCGTCTTCCAGGTGTACAACGGGTAAGCGGCGGGGATCTCGCCGGTGGCGGGCTGACCCAAGCCCTGAAGTACCTTTTCCAGCAGGGTCTTGTTGTCAATGGCCATGACGATGGCCTGGCGCACCTTCAGGTCATGAAGGGCAACGTTGCCGTCTCCCATGGGAGTTCCGTCGGCGGTCTGGGTCCCGGGATTGATCCCAATTGCCTGGTAGCGGCGGCCCGTTCCGGCGTTGGTGGTGATCCCGTCAACGTCCTTCAGCGCGTTGTACTGAGCCGGAGTCAAACCGTTGACAATATCCAACTCACCAGTTTTCAAGGCCTGAACGGCCGCATCGGTGTTTTTGTACGGGATATAGGTGATGCCGGCGATCTTTGCCTCACCCTCCCAGTAGTTGGGGTTTGCCTTGAGCGTCACGCCAGAGGTCTTGTCGTACTTGGTCACCACAAAGGGGCCCGAACCCACACTGTCCTTGTCATTGGTGAAGCTGGCAGGATCAACCTCGGACCAAATATGGGCCGGCATGATGGGTAGCTGAGTTCCGGGGTTCGGTGCCTGGGGTGCCTTGAGTGTGACCACCAGGGTTTCGTCATCTGTGGCCTCGGCGGAGGCAACGCTTTCCAGAAGGGAGCCGTTGGCTTGTTTCAGTGCATCGTTACTCGCGATGGCCTTGAACGTCCAGGCGGCATCCTTGGCAGTGATGGGCTCGCCATCGCTCCACTTGCGGTCCTTGGGCATGTGGAAGGTCCACACCAAACCGTCCGGGGAGGTCTCCCACTTATCGGCCATGCCCGGAATTTCCTCATTGTCCTTGGGGCCGTAGGACACCAGGCTCTGGTATTCCAGCCCAAGGATGCTGGTGCTGGAGGCGAGGATGGCCTTGAACGGGTTCAGGGAATCGATGTCACCTGTGAGAGCAAGTTTCAAGATGGTGCCGGTGCTCGCATCGTCCGTGGCGGCCATAGCCGAAGGGGCTGCCGCAAGCGGTGCCAAGGCCAAGGAAAGTGCCAGAACGCAGGCGGCCAAGCGTGGCCTGCGGGACTCGGTTTTCCGTCGCGAACTGCGGATCGGTGAGTCGGTGGTTATGTTGAAGACCATTATTTTCCCCTCGGCTGTGCAACACGCGGGTCGGCGCTGTTCGGTCACGACCCGGAACTCTTGAAACAAATTGCGTAAATGAGTTACGAACTCCCCAAACGTAATGCAAATCACTTACGATTGCTAGGAAAAGTTCAATTCTTACGAAAAACCATCATGAGGAGAACCCATGAAGCAGGACGTAGCCGAGTTGTGTGCCCAACTCATCCGTTTTGACACCACGAACTTTGGTGAAGGAAACAGCCGGGGGGAGCGGGACGCTGCGGATTTCATCTGGGGGCTGTTGCATCAGGCGGGCTATGATCCGGTTTTGCTGGGGCCGGACGCGCAGCGTTCATCGGTCGTCGTCAGGGTGCCGGGAACGGACCGTTCCCTGCCCGGGTTGCTGGTGCACGCACATCTGGATGTGGTGCCTGCCGAGCCCGAACAGTGGAGCTTTGACCCGTTCGCCGGGATTATCAAGGACGGCTATGTCTATGGGCGCGGGGCCTCGGATATGAAGGACATGGTGGCCATGACACTGGCTACGTTGCTGGACTGGGCCAGCGCCGGAACCAAACCGCGCCGCGACATTGTGGTGGCGTTCGTGGCCGATGAAGAGGACAAGGGCGATTATGGTGCCCTGTGGTTGGTTGCGGAACACCCGGAACTTTTTGTCGGCGTCGAGGCGGCCATTGGCGAATCGGGCGGTGCTGCAACAATCCTGACCGGCGCCGATGGTTCCCCTGTGCACCTGTACCCGGTGGCCGTGGGTGAACGCGGCACGCTGCATATCCGTGTGCGAGCCAATGGGACGTCCGGGCATGGCTCGCGGCCTGTGGAAACGAACGCCGTCAAGGTCCTCATCTCCGCGCTGGACCGGGTTGGCAATTACCATTGGCCGCTCACCCTGACTCCGATTGTTCGCGACTATATGGAACGGACGACGGCGGCACTCGGCTTCGCTGCGGATCTCACCGACGAGGAAGGTGTGCAGGCTGCCATCGAGGCCATGGGGAGCGCCGGTGCGGTGGCCGCCGTGACGGTGCGCAGCTCATCCACCCCAACGGTGCTTCGCGCGGGATACAAAGTCAACGTCATCCCCGGAGTTGCCGAGGCTGACATTGATATCAGGGCGCTACCGGGCATGGTGGAGGAAACCCTGGCTACTATTGACGGCTTGCTCGGCGCCGGAATCAGCAGGGAATTCCTGTCCTTCCAGCCGCCAACATCATCGTCATCCGATTCGCACTGGTTCGCGGCCATGACTGCCGCGTTGACGCGCCACGATCCGGCCGCCGTCGTGGTTCCCTACTGCATGGGCGGCGGCACGGATGCCAAGGCCTTCGCACCGTTGGGCATCTCCTGTTACGGGTTTTCACCCATGGGGGCAGACCCTGAGGGGCGGTCCTCGGCGGGTGTGCATGGAATTGATGAACGGGTTCCTGTCGCCAGCCTTGTCGCCGGCCAACTCATCTTGGAAGACTTTCTGGGTGCCGTCTAGGTGGCATCGCGGACAGGGGTCCTCGGGGATAAGCGGGCAGCGATGATGGAAATAGAGGAACGAGCGCAGGCCCGTGTGAGCGCGGGTTGGGCTCCGGCGAGCGCCTTGGCCGCTTACTCCAAGGGCGCCCGGATAGGGCAGGGTTTGGCTGGACGAGTGGACCAGCAGGGATCCGCTCCGGAAACCACCATGGCCTTCAGGATCGCCTCCTGCACCAAGTCATTTACGGCCGCCGCGGTCTTGGTGCTGCGGGACAGGGGACTACTCCATCTTGACGATGACGTCAGGCGCTATCTGCCCGAGCTGAACGTCATGGGCTGGGCCGGGGGTTCTGACAGCACGGCTGGTTCTGACGGTACGGCGATGACCCTGCACATGCTCCTGAGCATGACTGCCGGTCTGCCCACCGATGATCCCTGGGCGGATCGTCAAGAGAGCATGAGTCACGAGGACTTTGAACTCCTAATGTCCGACGGCGTGCGGCTGGTTCGCCAGCCAGGCTCAGCCTATGAGTACTCCAATCTGGGATATGCGATGCTCGGCCAGGTGGTGGAGAGGGTGTCCGGAGTTGCCTGCACAACGTTTATTGAACGCGAACTCCTCGAACCGTTGGGGTTGGACGGAACCGCCTTCAGTAAAGAATCGGTGCTGACGGGCATTGCAGCTGGCACTTCATCGGCCACCGGGATAGCCACCGGCTACCGCAAGAAATCCAGTGACAGCTCCGCTGGGGTGCCGGATGCACAGGATGCACAGGCGTATGGGTGGACGGCGTTGCCCATGACCGGCCCGGGCGTTTTCTCAGCTATCGGAGGGCTTTTCAGTACCTTGGATGATCTTGGCCGCTGGGCGTCATGGTTGATGGATGCGTTTGAGGTTGAGGCCGGCCCCGGGCCGCTCAGCAGGGAATCGCGGCTGGAGATGCAGACCATGCATCAGATGACAGAGCCGGTCGAGGCCGACGCCACCGTCAACGGTTATGGTTACGGCCTCGTGGTCCAACAGCACGGAGTTCACGGCACGGTGGTGGGGCATTCGGGTGGATATCCGGGCTTCAGTTCCCATATGCGCTGGCATCCGGGACAAGGAACCGCCGTCATCGGTTTTGAAAATGCCACCTACTCCAAAGTTGGGCTCGCCGTGCGGGCGCTGCTGGAAGACTTGCTTGAGTGGACTCCGGCGGCGGTTTCGGATGCGCCCAACCAGGAGGAGACGGAAGTCCTGGCAAGTCCAGAGGCTCCTGTTGTCCCGTGGCCTGAAACCGTCCGTGCCATAGCGGCTGTAGAAGAGTTTATTCGCTCGCAAACGTCAGTGGTCCGCCCGGACATCTTCGGCCCCAACGTTGCTCAGGATCTTCCGTGGGATGAAAGGCGGGCAGGGCTCGATGCCGCGCTCGCCGCCGTCGGACCGCTCCTTGATTCCACGGGCGATGATTCCACGGGCGATCGCCCGTCCGAGCGGTGGGAGACGCCCGCCGCCGTGGAATGGGAAATGCCGGCCCGCGACGGATCCTTGCGGCTTCGCATCACCATGACCCCGATCGAGCCGCCGCGGGTCCAGCTCCTTGAGATCAGCTGGCGGCCGTGATGGATTTCTGGAGGTAACCGCCATTGCCGGCCAGCAGCGCCGCGGCCTCGCCGGCCGGCAATCCGGTCATAATTGCCAAGATGGCCGCCTTGACATGGCCGTCGGCAGCAGCCAAGGCCGAGGTTGCCGTGGTGGCGTCGCAGCCCGTTGCCGTCATCAAGGTGCGCTCGCTGCGCGCGTGCAGCTTGGCGTTGGTGGCTCGCAGATCCACCATGACGTTCTTGTACGTTTTTCCCAGACGAACCATGGTGATGGTGCTGATCATGTTCAAGACCAGTTTTTGGCAGGTTCCCGACTTGAGCCGGGTGGAGCCGCTGAGGAATTCCGGGCCCACTTCGATGTCCAGGGCGATCTGTGCTGCGGCCCCCAGCGGGGAATTGTTGTTGCAGGAAAACCCCACTGTGAAGGCTCCGATCTCCTTCGCGGCCTTGATGGCTGCAATGACGTACGGTGTGCGGCCTGATGCTGCAAGGCCGATGACGCTGTCCTTGGCTGTCAAAGTCAGCTCTGCCAGGTCCGATACTGCGGCTGCCGCGCTATCCTCGGCATTCTCCACGGCTTGGTTGACGGCCTTCCGGCCACCGGCAATGACCCCCACCACCAAGGATGGATCCGTGCCAAAGGTGGGCGGGCATTCACTGGCGTCCAGGATTCCTATGCGCCCGGGGGTACCGGCGCCCACATAGATGAGTCGGCCGCCTTCGAGCATCCGGAGGGAAATCTCATCGATGATGGCCGCAATGGTGAGTAGATGGCTCTCGATGGCTTTCGGTACCAATGCATCCTCGCCATTCATGCCCGCCGCCAATTCCGCAGTGCTGAGTGCGGCAAGATCTGGATAGCGGTCATTGGACGCCTCGGTGGTCAGGGAGGCGAGTTCGGTTCGCAGTGCAGCAGTAGCGTCTGAGGTATTCACGGCGTCCTTTCATGTGGAGAGGGATGATTAAGTCATAGGTGTAATTTTCTTACAATGAACGAATCAGTTTCGTAAGTCAATAACTACATGTAGTTTTGAGTATATTCTTCGAGGGCCCCGGGCACCATAGCCCAAGCTTCCGGGCTCATTGAGGGACCACAACGCACAGATCACAACTGACGGAACATAACGCAAGGAGGCGTACGGTGAGTATTCAATCCACGATCCAATCCAGGCTGCCATCACTGCCGCCAGCGTCGGCCAGGGTTGCCATGGCAATCATCGCCGACCCCTCGCGGGTGCTCAACCACACCATCTCCGAACTTGCGCAGCTGTGCAAAACCTCGGATCCTTCCGTGGTCCGCTTTTGCCAAGCCATCGGCTTCACCGGATATGCCGGGCTGCGACTTGCGCTAGCCACCGAGCTCGGCCGCGAAGGTGCCACCTCGGAGGAAGCGCCTGCTCCCGAATTTGGCGGTGACCTCAATCCGGGTTCCTCGCTGGCAGAGACGGTTGCCCGGATCAGATTTACCGAAACGATGGCCATCGAAGAGACCACCCGAAACCTGGATTTGGTGGTACTGCAAAAGGCCGTCACCACCATCGCGGCAGCTCGGCGAATCAACCTCTACGGCGTGGGATCAGGAACCGTGGTGGCGGAGGATCTGCGCTACAAGCTCTTTCGCATCGGGATGAGCGTCAACGCGTTCCCGAACGAGGACAACGCGCTCATGGGCGCGTCCCTGATGGGACCCGAAGACGTCGCCATTGCTTTCTCCCACGGAGGGGAAACCAGCTCTGTTGTGGAGTTCCTGCATACAGCCAGGGCCCACGGTGCGGACTCACTTGTCATCACCAATGTCTCCGATTCGTCGGCTGCCAAGGCCGCCGCCATGCATTTGCTCACCGTTGTGCGCGAAACTCCGTTCCGCGCCGGAGCCATGGCATCCCGCATCTCGCAGCTGGCAGTGG
Organism: Arthrobacter sp. TWP1-1; assembly: GCF_049897845.1. Taxonomy (NCBI): domain Bacteria; kingdom Bacillati; phylum Actinomycetota; class Actinomycetes; order Micrococcales; family Micrococcaceae; genus Arthrobacter; species Arthrobacter sp. TWP1-1. The sequence continues at coordinate 62,266 of NZ_JAFCXC010000009.1, read as the reverse complement.
TGGACTGCCTTTTTGTTGGTATTGCCCAGCAACGCTTCGACGGTGCGGTGGATGCTCTCGAGGCCACGCATCAAGCCGTCCAAGGGCCCGGCGGCAAGGACCGCAGTCAGGGCTGATTCTTACTGTGGGGGTCAGAGCTGCGGGATCAACTTGCCGGGACCGGCCCTGGGGCGAGTTACCTCTCGAGCAGGCTGACTACGGCCCGGGCTGTGACGCGGCTGAAGCCGTGACAATGGATGGCGGCAAAGCTCGCGGGTGTGTCTGGAGCTAGCCCGGCGTTGATGCAGATGGCTTGCGGGGCGGCCGCGAGAATCTTCGCCAGTGATGCCAGTTGCTCGGGGGAGGATAGCGAATCGACCAGCACCAGAACGGCGCCCTCGGATTGGGCAGCGTGAAGCTGGGACTCGGTAAGTGCATCGGAGCCGATCACGGTCACCCCATAGCCGCCCAACGCCGTGGCCAGAAAGTTCCCGGTAGGCCCGGCCGCCATGTTGTGGCCGGTTCGGGCATCGATCAAGGTGACGGAACCGGCGCCGGCGAGTACGGGCTTTGCACCTAGCGAGTCCGTGCGGCAGGCGCGGGCAGCCACGGAAACCCACGTGACGGCGTCGTCCGCGTTTTGAGAAATCTCCCCGGCCGACCACCGTGCCAACGCCTGGACCCGGGCACCTGCGCGGCGCAAGATCTCCACGGACAGGCGGCCGGAAACCACGGCAGCGAACAGGGCGTCATAGACCTCGGTGTAGCAGGACTCGTCATCGCGCCCCGTGGTGTACGCGTTGAGGGGATTGCCAACGCAGAGCAGATCGTTGCCGGCCAGCAGCGCCAAGACGGCACCCTCGCCCGGGCCCACCGTGGCACGCACGGCCGCCATGTCCAGGGCATCGGTGATCAGCACGCCCGCAAAACCCATCTCCCGCAGCAGCGCGCTCGCAGCCGGGTTCAGGGTGGCAGGGGCCTCGCCGAGCTCGGGAATGATGATGTGCGCGCTCATCATGGCGGCAACTCCGGCCTCCACGGCGGCCCGGAACGGCGGGAGGTGGTGCTGGCGCATCTCCTCCATGCTCAATTCCACGCGCGCCACGTCCATGTGCGAATCCGCAATGGTGTCCCCGTGCCCCGGGAAGTGCTTGGCACACGCGGCCACGCGCAAGGACTGGATACCGGTGACAGCGGCGGCCGTGTGAGCGCTCACCAACGCGGTATCCGCGCCGAACGCGCGCACGCCGATCACGGGATTTCGCGGATTCGTGTTGACGTCTGCCACGGGTGCGATGGTCAGGTTGATCCCGGCGTCGCGGCACAGGCGGCCGATGGCGCGGCCAGCAGCTTCGGTCGTCTTTACTTCGTTGAGTGCGCCCAACACGGCTGCGCCTGGAATGCCGGAACCGTCGCGGGACTGCAGGCGCGTGACGTTGCCGCCCTCCTCATCGACGCCGATGACCGCGTCCGGGTTTGCGGCACGGATCGCGGCGGAGAGCGAGGCCACCTGGCCTGGTGCGTCCGCTTCAATATTGTGGCTGAAATATACGACGCCGGCCAGCCCGTTATCGAGGGCGCCCACCAACCACGGTGGTGCCGTGGTGCCCACGAACCCCGGCAGGATCACGGAGTTAATCAGGCGGGGCAGCTCCAGTGGAAGCCCGTCTTTCGGGGTGGGGGAACCGGCCGCAGCTGGTGCTTGTTCGTGGCGAAGATCACGGTAGGTCATAAGGGAGATCATATAGGTGCTCAAGTGGCATAAACTTTATGGAGTCGCCACCTTCGATCCACCTCTGGAGTATTTCTGTGACCAGCGTTCCGCTTAACCGTGTTCCCATTCGCCGAGCTTTGATTTCGGTTTACGACAAGACCGGTTTGGAGGAGTTGGCCAAGGGCCTGCACGCCGCCGGTGTCGCCATCGTTTCCACCGGTTCAACGGCCTCCAAGATCGCCGCAGCGGGTGTTCCCGTGACCGAAGTTTCCGAGGTAACTGGTTTTCAGGAGTGCCTCGACGGCCGCGTGAAGACCCTGCACCCGCTCATCCACGCCGGCATCCTGGCCGACCGCCGCCTGGAAGACCACGTGCGTCAGCTTGAAGAAATGCACGTTGAGCCCTTCGACCTGGTGGTTGTTAACCTCTACCCGTTCGTTGACACCGTGAACTCTGGCGCCAGCCAGGATGCTGTTGTTGAGCAGATCGACATTGGCGGCCCGTCCATGGTCCGCGCCGCGGCAAAGAACCACCCGTCGGTTGCCGTTGTGGTTGATCCCGCCAAGTACGCCGATGTAGTGCTCGCCGCAGCCGAGGGTGGCTTCACCCTTGTTGCCCGCCAGCGCCTCGCCGCAGCAGCCTTCTCCCACACGGCCGCCTACGACAACGCTGTTGCCGCATGGACCTCCGCTCAGTTCTTGGATGAAGACGGCGACGGCATCATCGACTGGCCGTCCTACGCCGGTTACTCCCTGGAACGTTCAGAGGTTCTGCGTTACGGAGAAAACCCGCACCAGCAGGCAGCTCTCTACGTAGACAAGGGTGCGCCCGCGGGCATTGCCCAGGCCGATCAGCTCCACGGCAAGGCCATGAGCTACAACAACTTTGTTGACGCCGATGCAGCCCTGCGCGCGGCCTTCGATTTCGATGAGCCCGCCGTTGCCGTCATCAAGCACGCCAACCCCTGTGGCGTTGCCGTGGCATCGCCGGACGCCGTAGATCCCATCGCCGACGCCCATGCCAAGGCGCACGCCTGCGATCCGCTGTCCGCATTTGGTGGCGTCATCGCGGCCAACCGCACCGTTACCGCGGCCATGGCTCGCACCGTGGCCGGCATCTTCACCGAAGTTGTCATCGCCCCTGACTTCGAGCCCGAAGCCGTGGAGATCCTCTCCAAGAAGAAGAACATCCGCCTGCTGGCCCTGCCCGAAGGCTACGGCCGCTACCCGGCAGAAGTTCGTCAGGTTTCCGGCGGCATGCTGGTTCAGATGTCGGACAAGGTAGACGCCGACGGCGACAACCCCGCTAACTGGACCCTAGCCGCTGGCGTTGCCGCCGATGAGGCTACTTTGGTCGACCTCGCCTTCGCCTGGACGGCCGTCCGTGCCGCCAAGTCCAACGCCATCCTGCTCGCCAACAACGGTGCAGCAGTTGGCATTGGCATGGGCCAGGTCAACCGTGTTGACTCCTGCAAGTTGGCCGTTGAGCGCGCCAACACGCTCGGTGTTGTGGTTGAATCCGACGTCGACGCAGCCGGCGGTGCTTCAGGTGCCGTTGGTGCTTCCGCACAGCGTTCCATCGGTGCTGTAGCTTCTTCCGACGCATTCTTCCCGTTCGCCGACGGCCTGCAGATCCTGCTCGACGCCGGTGTTCGTGCCGTCGTTCAGCCCGGTGGATCCGTGCGTGACGAAGAAGTAATCGCGGCTGCCAACGCCGCCGGCATCACCATGTACTTCACGGGTGCCCGCCACTTCTTCCACTAAGACGCGGCGGTGTGTGGCAGACTCGAGTCAACGCGGGTTAACCGCATTATGAGGGGGAGTGGGGACCATGTCAGGTTCATTGGGTATGGCCATTGTGATCGGGATTTTCGTCTTGATCGTAGTTGTGCTGGGGATTCTGTTGTTGGTAGGCAGGATGCGCCCAGCAAAGCATGAAACGTTGCGGCCGGAGAACGTCCCTCATCCGGGCGCCCAAGCGATCCCGCCCACCGGCTCCCGCTAACACCTCAGACGCTGCACCACATAACGGGGTTAAAACCGTTTCGCTCCATCACATTCGGGGCTTTAAATCGTTTCGCTCCCGCACATAAGTGCGGGAGCGAAACGGTTTAAACCCCGTAAAATGATGCGGCGTTTGAAAAGGCGGTTATTCGCCGGCGCTCTTGCGTGAGCCTAGCTCGGCGTCCAGACGCAACAGGCCGTTGCCGTCGGCACCGATCAGGCGCACGCGGCCAATGATTTCGCCAACCGAGGCTTCCTCTTCCAACTGCTCCTCGATGAACCAGTTCAGCAGCGGGATGGAATCGATGTCGCCTTCCTGCTGGGCAAGGCGGTAGAGGTTGCGGATGGATTCAGAGACTTTTTGCTCATGGGCTAAGGACGCTTCGAAGGCCTCGAGCACCGTGTTGATGGTCACGTTGGGGGCCGTAATGGTGCCAATCTTGGGTGCCGCGTTGCGATCGGTCATGTGATCGGTGAACTTCTGCGCGTGTACCAGTTCCTCGGCCGATTGGGCCAAGAACCAGCCGGAGATGCCGGGAAGATCCTGGACGTCCATTTCGATGGCCAGCTGGCGGTAGACCACGGCTGCTTGAATCTCCAGCGTGATTTGGTCGTTGATGGCTTCTGCGAGTTTTCCTTTGAGTTCCATGGCACCACGCTATGGCGAAATTGGCCATCGTGCACAGAAATTACGGCCGAGTTCACTGACGGCGTGTGTCACCTAAAGCGGCGATAGCGGGCAAAGCGGCTCTCTCGGGTAAGTTAAGAGGGAAAGAAATATCGCTAGATTCTCAAGTAATCGATTGAATTTTCGCAGGAGAGCGCTCACCCATGGCCAAGATTATTTACACCCTGACAGACGAAGCGCCAATGTTGGCCACGTATTCACTCCTTCCGATTGTTGAGGCATTCGCCTCCACAGCCGGTGTGGACGTAGAAACTCGGGACATCTCCGTATCCGCCCGCATCATCGCCGCCTTTGGTGACTTCCTTACCGAAGACCAGCGCGTTGCCGACACCCTCGCGGAATTGGGTGCCCTGGCCAAGAGCCCGGATGCAAACATCATCAAGCTGCCTAACATCAGCGCCTCCATCCCGCAGCTGAAGGCAGCCATTGCCGAGCTTCAGGGCCAGGGCTTTGCACTGCCGAGCTACCCGGACGATCCCTCCACCGATGAGGAAAAAGACGTTCGCGCCCGCTACGACAAGATCAAGGGCAGCGCCGTCAACCCGGTTCTGCGTGAAGGTAACTCGGACCGCCGCGCACCCTTGTCCGTCAAGAACTACGCCAAGGCCAACCCGCACAGCATGGGTGCCTGGAGTGCAGATTCCAAGACCAACGTTGCAACCATGGACGACGGCGATTTCCGCCACAACGAGAAGTCCGTGTTCATCGAAGCCGATGACAAGATCAAGATCCAGTTCGTCGCCGAAGATGGCGCCGTAACGGTCTTGAAGGATTCTTTCCCGGTACTGGCCGACGAAATCGTTGACGGCACCGTCATGCGCGCAGCAGCTCTCGATGAGTTCCTCACAGCACAGATTGCTCGCGCCAAGGAAGAGGGCATCCTGCTCTCGGCTCACCTCAAGGCCACCATGATGAAGGTCTCCGACCCCATCATCTTCGGTCACGTGGTGAAGGCTTACTTCCCCGAACTGTTCGCCAACTACGGTGAGGCACTGGCCGCCGCCGGCTTGAGCCCGGCCAACGGTCTGGCCTCCATCCTCAACGGCTTGGGCGAACTGCCCGAGGACGTTCGCGCGGGCGTTGAAGCGGCCGTCAAGAAGGGCTATGAAGAAGGCCCGGCCTTGGCCATGGTTGATTCCGACAAGGGCATCACCAACCTCCACGTCCCCTCCGACGTGATTGTCGATGCTTCCATGCCTGCCATGATCCGCACCTCGGGTCACATGTGGGGCGCCGATGGCGCCGAGGCTGACACCCTGGCAGTTCTGCCCGACAGCAGCTACGCCGGTGTTTACCAGGTCACGATCGACGACTGCCGCAAGAACGGCGCCTTCGACCCGACCACGATGGGTACCGTTCCCAACGTTGGTCTCATGGCTCAGGCAGCCGAGGAATACGGCAGCCACGACAAGACGTTCGAGCTGTCCGAGGCTGGCACGGTTCAGATCGTCAACGCTGCCGGTACCGTTCTGATCGAACACACGGTTGCCGCAGGTGACATCTGGCGCGCCTGCCAGGTCAAGGACATCCCCGTCCGCGACTGGGTCAAGCTTGCCGTCACCCGCGCCCGCGCCTCCGCAACTCCGGCCGTGTTCTGGCTGGACGAGACCCGCGCGCACGATGCCAACCTCATCGTCAAGGTCAACGAATACCTCAAGGACCATGACACCGACGGCCTGGACATCCAGATCCTGTCCCCGGAAAAGGCAACCGCCTTCACCCTGGAGCGCATCCGTCGCGGCGAAGACACCATCTCCGTCACCGGTAACGTCCTCCGCGACTACCTCACGGACCTGTTCCCGATCTTGGAACTGGGTACCAGCGCCAAGATGCTCTCGGTTGTTCCGCTGATCGCTGGCGGTGGCCTCTTCGAGACAGGTGCCGGTGGATCCGCTCCCAAGCACGTCCAGCAGCTGATCAACGAAAACCACCTGCGTTGGGACTCGCTGGGTGAATTCCTCGCAATCGCCGTTAGCTTCGAACACCTCGCAGTGACCGAAGGCAACGCCCGGGCACAGATCCTTGCCGACACCTTGGACCGCGCCACGGGAACGTTCCTGTTGGAAAACAAGTCCCCGAAGCGCAAGGTTGGCGAGATCGACAACCGTGGCAGCCACTTCCACCTGGCCAAGTTCTGGGCCCAGGAACTGACCGCTCAAACGGTCGACGCCGAGCTGGCTGCGGCTTTCGCTGCTGTCGCCGCTGAGCTGACCAGCAACGAGGATGCCATCATCAACGAGTTGGCTGCCGTGCAGGGTTCGCCCGTTGACTTGGGCGGCTACTACCGTCCCGACACCGCCAAGGTTGCTGACATCATGCGCCCGTCGGCAACGCTGAACAAGGTCATCGCAACACTGGCATAATCCCCACGCCCTCCCAAACGTCAGCCGCTGGCGCGTCTGACGTTTGGGGCCCTCGGGCGCGTGGGCCCAGTACCGTTGGGCCCAGTAAACAGAAACCCGTCCCATTCTTGGGGCGGGTTTTTTGTTGCCCTAAAGCTACCGTGGCGCAGGCGCTGGTCTTAGGCTGGGGTCATGCCTTCAGAGGACATTCCTGCAGTTGATGTCGCCGAGCCCACGGCGATGGGAACGAAGCTGGCACCGACCGCCCAGAGGCGACACCGCACGTTCCTGCATGTTCTGGTCAATACGGCATTCGCCAACATCATCACCAGCTACCTCTGGTTCGCCTTGACCTTCTGGGTCTATCTGGAAACACGATCGGTGTTGGCGACAGGGCTCATCGGCGGTGCTTACATGCTCTTGGTTGCCGTCTTTGGCCTCTTCTTCGGCGTCCTGGTGGACAGGTACCGCAAGCATGCAGTCATGTTGGGTTCAACGCTCAGCTCCGTGGCGTTCTTCGGCATTGCCGGCGTCATGTTTCTGCTGATCCCGGAGTCACAACTATTGAGCCTGTCTGGGCCGTGGTTCTGGGTGTTTGCCTTGGTGGTGCTCGTGGGTGCCGTGATTGAGCAACTGCGCAACATCGCCTTGTCCACCACCGTGACGTTGTTGGTGCCTCCCGATGACAGAGCGAAAGCGAACGGTCTGGTGGGGGCCGTGCAGGGCCTGGCATTCCTTGTTACGAGCGTCTTGAGTGGACTGTCCGTAGGAATGTTGGGCATGGGTTGGACCATCGCCATTGCACTTGGCGCCAGTGTGGCCGTGCTGGTGCATCTGCTGACCATTTCAATTGCCGAACCCTCCGTGGTTCGCGACGAGGACAGGGCTGGCCTTGCTGAAATGCGGGCGGGCATTGCGGCCGTCCGTGCCACGTCCGGCCTATTCGCCCTGATCCTGTTCACCACCTTCAACAACCTCGCCGGCGGTGTCTTCATGGCACTCATGGACCCCTACGGTCTGACCCTCTTCTCCGTTGAGATGTGGGGAGTGGTCCTGGGCATCACCGCCACCGGGTTCCTCATCGGCGGTGGTTTAGTTGCCAAATTCGGACTGGGGGCCAACCCGATCCGCACCTTGCTGATTCTGGTGGCCATGACGGGTGCGGTGGGCGCAACGTTTGCGGTGCGCGAATGGGGCTGGCTCTTTGTTGTCGGCATCTGGATCTTCATGATTCTTATGCCGGCCGTCGAGGCTGCGGAACAAACCGTGATCCAACGGGTGGTTCCGCTGAAAACCCAGGGCCGGGTTTTTGGTTTCGCCATGACCTTCGAGGCGGCAGCAGCCCCGGTGACAGCATTCATGATCGCGCCACTGGCCGAGTTTTGGATCATTCCGTACATGGCGTCGCCATCCGGGGTTCAGCGCTGGGAATGGCTGCTCGGCACCGGTGAAGCGCGCGGCATTGCACTCGTCTTTTTGGTCTCCGGGCTCGTAACAATCGGGCTGGGGTTGGGCGCGCTGTGCACCCGTTCCTATGGCAAGCTCTCACGCGCTTATGCAGCAGCAGTTTCGACTGACGATGCCGAAGCCGCAAATTGACCGCAACCCTTACCCGCGGGCCCCGCGCGCAAGGTGGGTTAGGGGTGTCCGGGGGTGCCGCCGTCGTGCGCGAAACGTATCTGTTACCAGATCTTAACGCAGATAATGTGCCCCACGTCACTACTGGATAGTAGGGTCAGTTGACGTGAGGCCAATTGTTTCGACGGACAACGAGGTTCGGCGAACCATGGATGCTGACTACGGAAGGCGAATAATGAACCGCAAGAAAGTAATGACGGCACTTGCTACGGCCGCAACCGTAGCCCTGTTGATGACGTCCTGTGCAAACCAGGCTGCAACACCTGGATCAACGAGTGCGGGAGCAGGCGGCTCCAGCCTGAACTTGGACGTCCCAGTATTGACATCCATTGAGACACCCGCGGATGCGGTTCTTCCGGCCGGCGATGGCAAGGCCACCTGTGCCGCGACCACCACGCTTGCATACATCGGTGCAGAAACTGGTGCCAACGCCCAACTCGGTATTAACATCTTCAACGGTGTCCAGCTGGCCATCAACCAGCACAACGAGGCAAATCCAGGTTGCCAGGTAGCCTTCAAGAAGTTTGATACCGAAGGCGATCCGACCAAGGCAACCGGCCCTGTCACCCAGGCCACCAAGGAAGAGAACATCATCGGCGTGATTGGTTTGCCGTTCTCCGGCGAATCCAAGGCCACCGGTAACATCTTCGAGCAGGTCAAGATGGTTCACATCACCCCGGCCGCAACCAACCCCGGCCTGACCACTAACGGCTGGACCACGTTCTTCCGCGGTCTGGGCAACGACGCCGTGCAGGGGCCGGCAGCTGCCAAGTTCATGACGGGCACTCTCGGCGCCAAGCAGGTCTACCTGGTTCAGGATGATTCCGATTACGGAATCGGTTTGGGTGGCACCACCACCGAGGCCCTGGGCGATGCAATGGTTGGATCCGACAAGGTGACCACCGGCCAGAAGGACTTCTCGGCAACAATTTCCAAGATCATCAACTCCAAGGCCGACGCCGTGTTCTACTCGGGCTACTTCGCCGAAGGTGCACCGTTCAACCAGCAGCTCGTAGCCAAGGGCTTCAAGGGAGCCTTTGTTGGTCCCGATGGCGTCAAGGATGACCAGTTCATTAAGCAGGCAGGCGACGCATCCAACAATGCGTTCTTCACCTGCCCGTGCATTCCTGGTGAATTGATCCCCACCTTCGCAAGCGCGTACAAGACCCTGACCAACGCAGAGCCTGGCACGTACTCCATTGAGGGCTACGACGCCGCCACCGTTCTGTTGTCAGGAATCGACAAGGGCAACCAGGATCGCGCGAAGCTGCTCGAATTCGTCAACAGCTACGATGCATCCGGTTTGAGCAAGCACTACAAGTGGGATGACAAGGGTGAGCTGCAGGCACCTGCTGTCTACGGCTACCGCGTCAAGGATGGCAAGATCGTCCCGATCGGCGCCATCGGCGAGTAAGGACACCAAGGGGGATGCTGTGGAGCCAAGTGCTCCGCAGCATCCCTTTGGTTGCAGAACCACCTATCCGCTCAATGAGCCAGTCTTGGCACAAAAAACCACCGAGACTGGCTGGAACTGGACCTACCTATGCTCCTAACAGTTCTTACGGCTGTTCCCGCGGACAGCGACTGGATTAATTTCGATGTTGCCGCTTTGGCACAAAATTTCTGGAGCGCCACCTTTGACGGGTTGACCTTCGGTGCCATCTACGCACTCGTGGCCCTCGGCTACACACTTGTTTACGGTGTTTTGAACCTGATCAACTTTGCTCACTCCGAAGTGTTCATCATGGGCTGCTACGCAGTCTTCTTCACCCTCAGCTTTTTGGGATTCGGCCCGTCAGCGCCAAACCTCAACTTCGGCCAAATATTGGTCAATATCGTGTTGGCCTTGATTGCGGCCATCATTGCATCGGCCATAACGGCGTTCCTTGTGGAGCGACTGGCCTACAGACCATTGCGAAAGCGCAATGCACCCCGCCTGGTCTACTTGATCACGGCCATCGGTGCTTCCTTCGTCATCCAGTACCTGATCTTCCTCTGGCGTGGACCGTTGCCCGAACCGGCACTGACAATGTTCATTCCCTCGCCGGTGTTTGAGGTTTTCGGAACCATCATCGACTCACAGCAGATCATCATTGTTGTGGCAGCCGTCCTCATGATGGTCTTCGTTGATCAGTTCATCCGGCGATCCCGCACCGGGCGCGGCATTCGTGCCGTGGCCCAGGACCCCGATACTGCAACGCTGATGGGTGTGAACAAGGAAAAGATCATTGTCACCACCTTCATCATCGGCGGTATCCTGGCCGGCGCCGCCGCACTCTTTTACGTCATGAAGATTCCGTCCGGCGTTCAGTACAACGGTGGTTTCATTCTCGGCATCAAGGCCTTCGCCGCAGCCGTCCTCGGTGGCATCGGCAACGTCCGCGGTGCCCTGCTGGGTGGCTTGCTTCTGGGCCTGATCGGCAACTACGGTCAGATCCTTTTGGGCAGCTCGCAGTGGACCGACGTCGTGGCCTTCGTGGTGCTGGTGCTGGTTCTGCTGGTTCGCCCGCAAGGCATCCTGGGTACGTCTCTGGGAAGGAGCAAGGCATGAGCACAATAGACGGGCCAACACCCCTGCCCGGCGCCAAGGCCGCCCAGGCCGCGGCCAATCGTCAGGTAGGCGATAAAATTCCCGGCGGCAGCGCCGATGCAACACGAAAGCATGGCTGGTTCGGGCGATGGAGCGATAACTGGCAGTCCATGCCGCGCCAGAAGCAATGGTTGTTCCTCATTGTCATTGTCATCGTGGCGTACCTGCTGCCGGTGCTCAATCCGCCCATCCTATCCACCGAACCTGGCAACGACTTCCCGCTGGCTTTGTTCTCCATGGCCGTCTACGCGCTCGTCGCCGTCGGTTTGAACATCGTGATCGGCTATGCCGGGCTTTTGGATTTGGGCTACATCGCTTTCTTCGCGGTCGGTTCCTACACGGCAGCCATGCTGACCAGCCCGGACTCACCGTTCGTGAAGGTTCCGTACCTGTGGACCATTCCCTTGGCGATCATCGTGGCCATGTGTGTTGGCGTGATTTTGGGTATTCCAACCCTGCGTCTGCGTGGTGACTACCTTGCCATTGTGACGCTTGGCTTCGGTGAGATTATCCGTATTCTGGCAACGCTCATCCCGGCTATGAAAGGGCAGGTCGGCTTCCAAAACGTTGGCCGTCCGCCCGGTGAAGGTGCCGACGGCATCCCGCTATTCGCCAACTCCAACGGCACGCCCTGGTACTGGCTGACCCTGACCATCTTGATCATCGTGTTGTTCCTTGCCGGCAACCTGGAGCGCAGCCGTGTTGGCCGCGCGTGGATTGCCATCCGCGAGGACGAGGACGCCGCCGAGACCATGGGCGTTCCAACCTTCAAGTACAAGGTCTGGGCGTTCGCCCTCGGAGCAGGTGTTGGCGGTATGTCCGGCGCCCTGTTCGCCGGGCAGGTTGGCTTCGTCAACAACCAAAAGTTCGACGTCGTCACCTCCATCCTGTTCGTCGCCGCCGTAGTTCTTGGTGGGGTGGGCAACAAGGTTGGTGCCGTCTTTGGTGGCGCGCTGGTGGCGTACATCCCGCTGCGTTTCACGGCCATAGCAGAATACAAGTACCTGATCTTTGGTCTGGCACTCGTGTTGATCATGATCTACCGTTCCAAGGGATTGATCCCGGCCCGGCAGAGGTTGCTGGCCTATGGGCAGCAGGCTTATGCGCGGGTGCGGAACGATACTTCGAGAAAACCGGCCACTGTCACTGAGAAGGAGGTTTAGCCTTGGGTGCACATAGTGAAGACGTACCCGTTCCGGCTCCTGTTTCTGACTCGGTTGACGGAACGGCTAAGCCCCCCATCGAGACGGTGGAGGCTTTGGAGGTGACAGAAGCTGTTGCTGAGGCGGCAGCGCCGGAACGTGAAATTGACGTTGCCGTGGGTGACGACCTCGTTGAGGTGAAGAATCTGACCATTCAGTTCGGTGGTCTGGTTGCCTTGGATAACGTCAGCTTCACCATCAAGCGCGGTGAGATTTTGGGGCTCATTGGCCCTAACGGTGCCGGGAAGACCACCTGCTTCAACGCCATGACCGGCGTGTACAAGCCAACCAGCGGGCAGGTCCTGTTGGAAGGCAACGTCCTCAATGGCATGAAGCAGCACAAGATCACCCGTGCCGGGCTGGCCAGGACGTTCCAGAACATCCGGCTCTTCGGTGAAATGACTGCCTTGGAAAATGTTGTGGTGGGCCTGGACGCCCGCCATAAGACCTCGGTGCCGGGAGCGTTGTTGCGCCTTCCTCGGCACCAGCGCGAGGAGAAGACGGCCATTGAGCGGGGCATGGCGTTGCTGGAATTTGTTGGCATTTCCCAGCATGCCGGGTCCCTGGCCCGCAACCTCTCCTACGGCAGTCAGCGCAGGCTGGAGATCGCCCGCGCCTTGGCCACCGATCCGAAGTTGCTGTGCCTGGATGAACCGGCGGCTGGGTTCAACCCGGCCGAAAAGGAGGACCTCATGGCCCTCATCCGGACCATCCGGGACGATGGCTACACGGTCCTCTTGATTGAGCACGACATGAAACTAGTCATGGGAGTGACAGACAGAATCGTGGTTTTGGAGTTCGGTAAGAAGATTGCCGATGACATTCCGCGCGTGATTAGGGAAGACCCGAAGGTCATTTCCGCCTACCTAGGGGAGCCTGAAGATGACTTTGCTTGAGCTGGACGATGTTTCCGTCCATTATGGGCGGATCCAGGCCATTCACAACATGTCCTTCACCGTGGAGGAAGGCGAGATTGTCTCCCTCATCGGCGCCAACGGTGCCGGTAAAACCACCACCATGCGTACCATCTCCGGATTGCTGAACCCCTCCCACGGGACCATCAAGTTCATGGGGGAGGACATCACGAAGATGAAGGCTCACATCCGGGTGGTTCAGGGCATTTCGCAGGCTCCTGAAGGGCGGGGCATTTTCCCGGCCATGACGGTGCTGGAGAATCTGGACATGGGAACCTTTGGTCGCAAGGACAGAAGCGGTGTCAGCGACGATCTGGAACGTGTCTTCACCTTGTTCCCGAGGCTGAAGGAACGTGAGAAGCAATTTGGCGGCACCATGAGCGGTGGTGAGCAGCAAATGTTGTCCATCGGCCGCGCCTTGATGTCACGGCCAAAGCTGCTGCTGCTGGACGAGCCCTCCATGGGCCTGGCCCCGCAGTTCATCCGGCAGATCTTCAAGATCATCACCGAGATCAACGGGCAGGGCACCACGGTCTTGTTGGTGGAGCAAAACGCCAACCAGGCACTGGCTAGGGCCCACCGCGCGTTCGTTCTCGAAACTGGGGAGATCACGCACAGCGGCACGGGCAAGGAGCTGCTGGCTAATCCGGCCATCAAGGAGGCCTACCTGGGCGGCTGATGCCTTCCCAGGAACTGCGGATCCAAGATACGACAGCTCCAAAGTACGACGGCGGGAGGTCACCTTTTCATGAAAAGGTGACCTCCCGTTGTCGTTGGTCTCGACAGGCTCGACCAGCGGCGTTTAGCCGACCAGCGGCGTTTGATCGAGCAGCGGCGGCTAGAGGTCGGTGCGGGAATCGTTGGCGTACGTTACGCCGATCTGGGCGCGGACGTCGTCGAACAATTCCATGATGGCCAGCGAATCATCCAGCGGCATGGTGGCGCTCTCGGTCAGGCCACCCTGGATGCAGCGGGTCACCTCACGCAGCTGGTAGGTGTAGCCGCTGCCGGGGTGCCCAAACATCTCCGTACGCTCGGAGTCCCAGCCCACATTGATCCGCAGGCCCTTGGGGTTGTTGACGGATCCGACGGTCTCAATGTGACCCAAAGTTCCGGACACGGTGGCCACGCGCGGCCCGTGCGAGGACAGGTAGCTGATGAGCTGGGCCTGGGCGCCGTTGCTGTAGCTGAGCGTCAGCGTGTTTTGCGCATCCACGCCCAATGCCGTCAACTCAGCTGTAGCTGCAACAGCGTCCGGCTTGCCAAGAGTGCCCCAGGCCCACAGGAGCGGATAGACGCTGATGTCCAGGAGCGCGCCGCCGCCGTCAGCCGGAGCCCAGAGCCGGGCGGAGTCATCTAGCGGGGCCGGGAAGCCAAGATCGGCGCGGACCCACTTAATCTGGCCAATTTCGCCCGATTCAATGATCTCCAAGGCCCGCTGGAAACCCGGCACAAAGCGTGCCCAGACTGCCTCCATGAGGAACAGCTGCTTGGCCTGAGCCAAGGCGATCAGGGATCGCGTCTCGGCAGCCGTAATGGTCAGGGACTTCTCGCAGAGGACATGTTTGCCGGCCTCGAGAGCGGCCTTGACGATGTCGTAGTGCTGGGCGTGCGGGGTGGCCACATAGACCACGTCAACGTCCGGGTCCGCAACCAGCTGGAGGTAACCGGCGGCACCCGAGCCGTCGAGGCCGCCGTCGTAATAATGTGTGGCAAAGCCAAACTTGCCAGCGAACTCCGCTGCGCTCTTCTCGCTGCGGGAACTCACGGCCTGCAGCACGGCATCTTCGAGGAGCGCCAAGTCCGCGGTGACAGTGTTGGCAATGCCTCCCGTGGCAACAACACCCCAGCGCAGGGGAGTGCCCGTGGCGGCGAGGGTTTCGGGGTTGAACGTGGAGTACCAGTCGGGACGGCCGACAAAACGGGGAATGGTCATTGGCACATTCTGCCAGCATCACCACGCCGTTCGGCGAACATGACAGGCGGTTCGATGATTCCGCCCTCAGGAATTTGTCGGCACCGCCCCGTAGGATGAATCGCAGCTGCTTTGGAACGGGAGAATGACAGGGTGAACATGACTGAGACAACTACAGCGGTGGCCGAGGTGTTGGCCGAGCTGGCCTCCCTTGAGGACCCGAAGGCCCGTGCTATCAACGAGAAACACGGCGATGACCACGGGGTAAATCTGGGTAAATTGCGTGCCATCGCCAAGCGGCTGAAGACCCAGCAGGAGCTCGCCCTGGAGTTGTGGGAAACGGGTGACACCGCGGCCCGGCTTGTGGCGCTTTTAATCTGCCGGCCCAAGGCATTTGGGCGCGACGAGTTGGACGCCATGCTGCGTGAGGCCCGCATTCCCAAGGTGCAGGACTGGCTCGTGAATTATGTGGTGAAGAAGAGCCCGCACGTTGAAGAGCTGCGCATTGCCTGGTTTGCCGATCCGGATCCCATCGTTGCCAGTGCCGGCTGGGGTCTGACCAGCGATCGCGTGGTCAAGTCGCCGGAGGGCCTTGAGTTGCCCGCGTTGCTGGACACCATCGAGGCTGAGATGAAGACGGCTCAGGAGCGCCTGCAGTGGGCCATGAATAACACCCTGGCTCAAATCGGGATCGAGGACGCCGGCCTCCGCGCCCGAGCCATTGAGATCGGTGAGCGTTTGGAGGTCCTCAAGGATTACCCCACGCCGCCCAATTGCACGTCTCCGTTTGCGCCGATCTGGATCACGGAACTGGTGCGGCGGAAAGAGGCGTAGCTGGCGCTGTTGGTTCCGGACATGCGAAAGGCCCCGTCCGCCGTCGTAATGTACGACGCCGAACGGGGCCTTTGAGCGATTGACTCGCCTTGGCTGGTGACTACTTCGTCAGCGGGCCAAGCACCTTGTCATTGGCGAACTGCTCTGCAGCATTTTCCTTCGTGACGATCTGGGGAACCAGCAGGAATGCCGGAACAACCTTGACACCGTTGTTGTAGGAGGTGGGGTCGTTGATCTCGGGGGTCTTGCCGCCCTGGAGGTCCTTGGCCATCTGGATCGCGTGCTCTACGAGTGCGGTGGTGTCCTTGTTGATGGTGGAGTACTGGACTCCGGCCATGATGGACTTGACCGACTCAACTTCTGCATCCTGGCCGGTCACCGTGGGGTTAGCCTTGCCGGCAGCCTTGACCGAGGTCAGGATGGCGCGTGCCAGGGTGTCGTTCGGGGAGAGAACACCGTCAAGTTCGGCGCTGCTGTAGTTTCCAACGAGGAGGGAGTCCATGCGCTTCTGCGCATTTTCTGCCTTCCAGCCCTGGGTAACAGCCTGCTCGAAGGACTTCTGGCCCGAGGCAACAACTACAGTGCCGTCGTCGATCTTGGGCTGGAGAACCTTCATGGCACCGTCAAAGAAGACCTTCGCGTTGGCATCATCGGGGGAGCCGGCGAAGAGTTCAATGTTGTACGGTCCTGTGGGCTTCTTGGCCTTCATGCCGTCCAGCAGGGCCTGGCCCTGCAGTTCGCCAACCTTGAAGTTGTCGTAGGCCACGTAGTAGTCCACATCCTTGGTGTTAAGCAGGAGGCGGTCATAAGCGATAACGGTTGCGCCGGCATCCTTGGCCTGCTTCAGCTGGGTTCCCAGCTGGGCGCCGTCGATGGCACCGACGATGATGACCTTGGCGCCCTTGGTGACCATGGCACTGATCTGGTTCTGCTGTTCGGAAACGCCACCGTTGGCGAACTGAACATCAGCCTTGAAGCCTGCCCCGGTCAGACCGTCATTGAAGAGCTTCTCAGCAAGAACCCAGTTTTCACTGGTCTTCTGCGGAAGAGCCACACCAATGAGGGAATCTGCGGCGAAGCCTGCAGCGGCACTCCCGGATGCGGCAGGCGTCTCTGCACGGCCACAACCGGTAAGGGCCAGCGATGATACGGCCAAGATAACGGCCATCGACTTGAGAGTCTTGTTGAGTTTCAACATGGTGGTTCGCTTTCTGTTGGTTTGTAAATTTGTAAGAAGGAGAGGAAGTTTTAGGCCTCGGTCTTGATGGTGTCCTTGAGCGGTTCGGCCACTTCAAGATCGGGGTTGTTGTTGCCGCCAAGTTTCTTCATCATGAAGCCAATGAAGGAGGGCTTGCCTTGGCTCTTGTTGTACACATCGAAGACGACTGCGGCCAACAGGACCAGGCCCTTGATGATCTGCGTCCAGTCAGAGCCGACGCCCAACAGCTGCAGGCCGCTGCTGAGAACAGCCATGACCAGGCCACCAATCATGGAGCCCACCACTGTGCCCACACCGCCGGTGACTGCTGCTCCACCGATGAAGACGGCGGCGATGGCGTCGAGTTCCCAGCCAACGCCGTCGGACGGGCCGGAAGCGTTGGAGCGGGCCACGAAGATCATCCCGGCCAGTGCGGCAAGGATGGCCATGTTCATGATGACCAAGAAGTCAGTGCGCTTGCTCTTGACGCCGGAGAGTGCTGCTGCGTGGCGGTTGCCACCCACTGCGTACACGTGGCGGCCAATGGTTGTCCGTGAGCTGATGAAGCCGTAGACCAAGACCAGAACACCGAGAATGATTCCCGGCATCGGGAAGGAGGTGCCGGGGCGGCCGGTGGCGAAGAGGTACGTCACGTAGAGGATGACGGCGCACAGGATAACCAGTTTTACGATGGTGACCCACAGCGGCTTGACGCCGGCGCCCAATGACAGTGATTTGCTGCGGCCGCGCAGCTCGCCCCAAATGATCGCAGCAACGGCCAAGAAGCCGATGAGCAGAGTCAGGTTGTTATAGCCGGTGTTCGGGCCAATCTCGGGCAGGTATCCGGCACCGATGAACTGGAAATCTTCGGGCACCGGAACGGTTAGTGACTTGCCGAAGAATTGGTTGGCACCGCGGAAAATCAGCATGCCCGCCAGCGTGACAATGAAGGCCGGAATGCCCACATAGGCCACGAAGAAACCTTGCCAGGCGCCAATGAGGGCTCCCAGAACCAGACCGGCAACGATGCCTAGGTACCAAGGCAGTCCCCAGTCCCGCATTGAAAGCGCGACGACGATGCCCACGAAGGCGGCGACGGAACCGACCGAAAGGTCAATATGGCCGGCGATGATCACTAGAACCATGCCGACGGCCAGAATCAAGATGTACGAGTAGCCGTTCATCAAGTTAATGACGTTGTCAGGGGTCAGCAACAGCCCACCGGAGCGGATCTGGAAGAAGACGACCAGGGCTATCAGGGCAAAAATCATGCCGAACTGGCGGGTATTGCCGCCGAAGAGTTGTTTGATGGCGTTCATTGGAGGATGTCCTTTTTCTTCCCGGGATCTAGGCAGACTTAGCGGCAGCGGTCATGCGTTTCATCAACGATTCCTGGCTTGCCTCGTTTTTGTTCAGGACACCGGTGACGGCGCCCTCGAAGATTGTGTAGATCCGATCGGAGATGCCGAGCAGCTCTGGCAGTTCCGAGGAAATGACGATGACGCCCTTGCCCTGGTTCGCGAGTGCTTGGATAATCCCGTAGATCTCATATTTGGCGCCGACGTCAATACCTCGGGTCGGCTCATCAAGGATGAGCAGATCCGGATCGGTAAACATCCATTTGGCCAAGACGACTTTTTGCTGGTTTCCGCCGGAGAGTTTCCCGACACCTTCGTCAACGCTTGGCGCCTTGGTGCGCAATTGCTTGCGGTAGTCCTCGGCCACGGAGTATTCCTTGTCGCGATCCACCACTGTGTGTTTGGAGACGGCGGCAAGATTGGCGGAGACGGTGGTTGTCTTGATGTCGTCCAGAAGATTCAGGCCCAGCGTCTTGCGGTCCTCTGTGACGTAGCCAAGTCCGTGCTTGATAGCCTGCGGAACGTTGCGCAAGGTGATTTCCTTGCCGTCCTTGATGATCTGCCCGGAGATGTAGTTGCCGTAGGAGCGACCGAAGATGGAGCGGGCCAGCTCGGTGCGGCCAGCACCCATGAGGCCTGCAATACCAACGATTTCACCGCGCCGGACATTGAAGCTGGAATTCTTGCACACGAGCCGGTCCGCAATCTGCGGGTGGGCAACGGTCCAGTTCTTGACCTCGAAGAACACCTCGCCGATCTTGGGCGTGTGGTCCGGGAATCGGGATTCCAGGGTTCGTCCCACCATGCCGCGGATGATCCTGTCCTCGTCCACGCCGTCGGCCTTCACATCAAGGGTCTCGATGGACTTGCCGTCACGGATGATGGTGATGGAGTCCGAGACCTGCTCGATCTCGTTGAGCTTGTGCGAGATCATGATGCAGCTGATGCCCTTGGACTTGAGTCCGCGGATCAAGTCCAGCAGGTGCTGGGAATCGGACTCGTTCAGGGCTGCAGTGGGCTCATCGAGGATGAGGAGCTTGACTGATTTGTTCAAGGCCTTGGCAATTTCAACGAGCTGCTGCTTGCCAACACCGATTTCCTTGACCGGGGTATCTGGATCTTCGCTCAGACCAACGCGGGCCATCAATTCCATGGTTCGCATGCGGGCTTCGGACCAGTTGATGACACCAAACTTGGTGGGTTCATTGCCCAAGAAAATGTTCTCGGTGATGGAAAGTTCGGGGATCAGGGCAAGTTCCTGATGGATGATGACGATCCCGGCGTTTTCACTGGCGCGGATGTCCTTGAACTCGCAGACGGAGCTCTGGAACACGATGTCCCCGTCGTAGCTACCGAAGGGGTAGACGCCGGAGAGGACCTTCATGAGAGTTGACTTGCCGGCGCCATTTTCGCCACAGATGGAGTGGATTTCGCTGGCTCGAACGGTGATTGATACTTCTGAAAGTGCCTTCACACCAGGGAATTCCTTGGTGATGGATCGCATCTCGAGTATGACGGGGTTCGCGGACACCATAATGCTTACGCCTTCCACAACTGACTTCTTTGTCTTTGTCCCGCCAGGGTTCGCACTGGACGGCGGGGCTTCTTTGCCCGCGGAAGTTGCTGACTTCGCGGAGTACCGGCATTAACCGGTACTCGAAAAGTAAACTAGATCACACGCTTGTGGTCAAGTCTTTAACGCTACGAGAAGGTAACGGTTTAAGAAATGATGGAACCGGGCTCATTCTGGAACACCAATGCGGCCGCGCCAAGAGCTTCCGCGCGGGAGGTCAATTGAGACATCTTGAGCCCAATGCTGTCGCCAATGACGGGTACGGCGTGGCGGAGCAATCCTCGCCGAATTGGCGAAAGAAACAGATCACCCAGTTCGGTGAGAGGGCCACCGATGACAATGACATCGGGGCTGATCAGGTTGGCCATATTGGCCAAGGCGCGGCCGATTGCCATGCCGGCATCGTCGAGCACGCGCAGGGTAGCCGGGTCTCCTGCCATGGCCTGGCTGAGAATCTCTGCCGTGGAAATAGGCCGATCGTGCCCCCTGCTCAGTAATTCCACCATGGTGGCCGTTGAGGCAACGGTTTCCAGGCAGCCTCGATTGCCGCAGCGGCAAATCAGGCCTTGCTCGTCGATCGTCACGTGACCAATTTCGCCGGTGACACCGAAGCTGCCGTGGAAGAGCGCGCCGCCGAGGATCAAGCCGGCTCCGATGCCGGTACCAATTTTGATGAACATCAGGTTTTGGACGTTGCCTTGATCGCCCCAGGTGAGTTGGGCGAGGGCGCCGAGATTCGCGTCGTTGTCAACAAAGACGGGGATTTTCAGCGCCTTTTCCAGCTCATCGTGCAGATTGATGCCGACCCATTCGGGCAGGATCGAGCCCCGGATAACCTTGCCATCGCGGCTATCGATTGGCCCCGGGATACCGGCACCGGCACCGATGAGTTGGGAACGAGAAATGCTGGCTTTTTTCAGGAGTTTATCCAGCAGGCGTGAGGCAGTTTGAATGCCTTCTGCAGCCTGGTGCCCGCGTGGCAGCGGAGCTTCTTCCTCGGCCAGCACGTGATAGCCAGTGTTGGCGAGCACCACACGGACGTGGGTGCGGCCAAAGTCGATTCCCGCGGCGATGGCGCTGTCACCGTTGTAGCGAACAGACATTGCGCGGCGGCCAGAACTCGTGACGGGAGTGAGTGTCACTAGATCCGCGGCGGCCATACTCTTGACGATATTGGAGACCGTGGCCGTGGAGAGCCCTGTGCTGCGGGCCAGATCGGCTTGGGTTGCCGGGCCGCCCTTGAGTAGCTGTTGCGTGAGCCGCTGTTGATTTCGACTTCGAAGCGCTGACTGAGAGCCGGGGTTACGGGCTCGCCGGTGGGCCGGCGTGGTGGGCTGTTCGTCGTCGAGCATACAAACGAGAGTGCCCTAAGTTCATCCTGCAGTCAAGAAGTTAACACAAGATTAATCACTAAATTCAATCTATGAACTATCTGAGGGCACACCCACTCGGTACCGGCTAGGACTGGACCTGCTTGTGTTTGCGGGCCAACAGGACATAGTTGCTGGCATTTTCACGGACGTGTTCCAGCTCCTCGGCGCTCAGCTCCCGACGGACCTTGGCCGGAACCCCGGCAACGAGCGAGCCGGGCGGAATGATGGCACCCTCAAGGACCACTGCACCGCCAGCAACAAGGGATCCGGCGCCAATGACGGCGCCATTCATGATGGTGGCGCTCATGCCAATCAAGCAGTCGTCCTCAACCGTGCAGCCATGCACAACGGCGCCGTGGCCCACGCTGACACCATTGCCAACGGACGTGGGGAACCCCGGGTCGGCGTGGAGAACCACGTTGTCCTGCAGGTTGCTGCCCTGTCCCACGGAAATCGAGTTGGTGTCTCCGCGCATCACGACACCGTAAAAGGCGCTGGAGTCGGCGCCCAGCGAGGCTTGGCCAATGAGGACAGCCGTGTGGGCTACGAATGCACTTTCGTGGACAACGGGAGTGTGGCCGTCGAGGGTGATCAATTGCTGCATGGCGGGTCCGTTCTTTGCGGTTGTGGGGGAGTGGTGCTGGGGGATCGGCTGGCGAGCAGCTTGCAAGCGGCGGCCTACCAGCGGGAGTGGATATCTTCCCGCAGCAGGGAATCGTAGATTTCGTGGACGCCGGAGTCGAAGGCGCTGCCCAAATCCGCCAGCGAGCCAGCGGCGGCATTTGCCTGCGCCTGCTTCGCGGACCTGGCGCCCGGGATTACGGTGGATACGCCGTCGAGCTGGGAAACCCAGGCAATCGCGGCCTGCGCCGTGGTGACGCCGGCGCCAACCGTCTTTGCCAGCGTGGTGAACCGGCCTGCCGCCTCGAGACCAACAGCGTAGTCAACGCCGGAGAAGGTTTCGCCAACGTCAAAGTGGCTGCCGCTGCGGTTGTAGTTGCGGTGATCGTTTTCCGCAAACGTTGTGGCCGAGGTGTACTTGCCGGCGAGCAGACCGCTGGCCAGCGGGACGCGGGCAATGATGCCAACCTTGGCGGCCAGGGCGGCGGGTAGCACGGCGTCCAAGGGCTTGAGTCGGAAGGCGTTGAGAATGATCTGAACCGTGGCAACGTTGGGGCGGGCAATCGCGGCCAACGCCTGATCGCACGTTTCCACGCTGAGCCCGTAGTTGGCGATGGCGCCGTCGGCCACCAACGTGTCCAGTGCGTCATAAACCTCATCGGCGGTGACGACGGAGGTTGGTGGGCAGTGCAGCTGCACCAAATCAAGGGTGTCCACGCCTAGGTTTTTGCGCGAACGGTCGGTCCAGGCCCGGAAGTTTTCCAGGACGTAGTTTTCGGGCAGCTGATCCATGCGGCGGCCCATTTTCGTGGCCACCGTGATGCCATGGCCCTGGCCGCGCTGCTTGAGGAACGTGCCAATGACCTGCTCACTGCGGCCATCGCCGTAGACGTCGGCTGTGTCAAAGCAGGTGACGCCGGAATCCGCGGCCGCGGCCAAGACGTTCAGTGCATCGGCTTCGCTGACCTCGCCCCAATCGGCGCCAAGCTGCCACGTGCCAAGCCCGACGCCGGACACCGATCGGTTGGTTTTCCCCAGGATGTGAGTTTGCATGACCCCAGCCTAGCCAATCGGGAGGGTGCGTTAGTTGAAGACCACCGTGCGGTGTCCGTCCAACAGGACCCGGTGCTCGGCATGCCACTGGACAGCCTGCGCCAGAGTGCGTGCTTCGACAGCGCGGCCCATGGAGACGAACTGCTCCACGGAGTGGGCGTGATCAACACGGATGACTTCCTGCTCAATGATGGGTCCCTCATCCAGCACGGCCGTCACATAGTGCGCCGTCGCGCCAATGATCTTCACGCCGCGCGCATGGGCCTGGTGGTACGGCTTGGCGCCCTTGAAAGACGGCAGGAAGGAATGGTGAATGTTGATGGCACGCCCGGCCAGATGGGTGCAGAGGTTGTCCGAAAGCACCTGCATGTAGCGGGCCAGGACCACAAGTTCGACGTCGAGCTCGGCTACCAGCGCAAGCAGCTTCGCCTCGGCGTCGGCCTTGGTATCCGGGGTGACCGGGATGTAGTAGAAGGGAATCCCATAGAAATCAGCCATCGGCTTCAGATCCAGGTGGTTGGAGACAATGGCCGGAATCTCAATCGGCATGGTGCCCGAACGCTGTTGGAACAGCAGGTCGTTGAGGCAGTGGGCGGCCTTGGAAGCAAGGATCAAGGTGCGGATGGGTGCCCCGGCTCGGTGCAGCGTCCACGTGAGGGAAAACTTTTCGGCAACAGAGTCGAGGTGTTCACGAAGGCGGCTGAATGAGGTGGACGTCTCCACGGCAACGCGCATGAAAAAGGTGCCAGTGTCTGGGCTGCCGTACTGCTGGGAGTCGGTGATATTGCAACCAGCTTCAAGGAGGGAACCGGAGACGGAGTGGACGATGCCGGGCTGATCCGCGCAGGAGAGTGTCAATACGTATCCATGTACGGCTGCCGGGGTGGTCACGGCGGAGGAATTCAAGTCAGTCACCCGTTTAACGTTACCGCCCATTTCCAACCCTGTACTACAATTGAGGAGTTGCGACTGGCGATGAGGTGGGACACCACCGGGGAGCAGCACGAGCAAAGACCTCACGATCGTACGCCTGGGACGCGAGGACACGTTTGCCAATGAAGTTGATTGGCCGTGGTAGCAGGAATCCAGTAGCCGTGATGTTCCGCAGAGACAAATTCTGTGCAACATTCCTCCACAAGGTTCCGTGAATACGGCAAGCAACTCATTAGCGATAATCTTTCCTAGAAGAGTTTTTTCGTGCTGTCCACTCAGGAGTCTGTAGTGTCTTTTTCCCCCACCCAGTCCGTGACCAATGCCCCGCTCTCCGAGCTTGACCCGGAAATTGCAGCCGTCCTCAAGGACGAGCTTGGCCGCCAGCGCGACACGCTGGAAATGATTGCTTCAGAAAACTTTGCACCCCGTGCGGTGCTTGAAGCTCAGGGCTCCGTCCTGACCAATAAGTACGCCGAGGGCTACCCGGGACGCCGTTACTACGGTGGCTGCGAGTATGTTGACGTCGCTGAAAACCTGGCCATCGAGCGCGTGAAGGACCTGTTCGGCGCAGAGTACGCCAACGTTCAGCCGCACTCGGGTGCTCAGGCCAACGCCGCCGCCCTTGCTGCCATGATCAAGCCCGGCGACAAGATCATGGGCCTGTCCTTGGCTCATGGTGGCCACCTGACCCACGGCATGAAGCTGAACTTCTCCGGCAAGCTGTACGAGGTTGCCGCCTACGAAGTTGAACCCGATACCTTCCGCATCGACATGGACAAGCTGCGCGCCCAGGCCATCGCCGAGAAGCCGCAGGTCATCATCGCCGGCTGGTCCGCCTACCCCCGCCAGCTGGACTTCGCAGCGTTCCGCTCCATCGCCGATGAGGTTGGCGCACTGCTCTGGACGGACATGGCCCACTTTGCCGGTTTGGTTGCAGCAGGCCTGCACCCGAACCCGGTGCCGTACTCCGACGTCGTCACCTCCACGGTGCACAAGACCCTTTCCGGCCCTCGCTCCGGTGTGATCCTGGCCAAGAAGGAATGGGCCAAGAAGCTCAACTCCTCCGTGTTCCCGGGACAGCAGGGCGGACCGCTCATGCACGTCATCGCCGCCAAGGCAGTTGCCTTCAAGATTGCCGCAGGCGAAGAATTCAAGGAACGCCAGGCCCGTGTCTTGGAAGGTGCCAAAATCATTGCCGAGCGCCTGAACGCTCCCGATGTTGCCGAGGCTGGCGTGTCCGTGCTGACCGGTGGCACCGATGTTCACCTGGTCCTCGTTGACCTGCGCAACTCCGTGTTGGACGGCCAGCAGGCCGAGGACCTCCTGCACAGCGTTGGCATCACCGTGAACCGCAACGCCGTTCCGTTCGACCCCCGCCCGCCGATGGTCACCTCCGGCCTGCGCATCGGTACCCCGGCACTGGCCACCCGTGGCTTCGGTGCACCGGAGTTCACCGAGGTTGCCGAGATCATCGCCGCAGCACTGAAGGGTGGCGCAGATGTTGACGCCCTCAGCGCCCGCGTCAAGGCACTTGCAGCGAACTTCCCGCTCTACCCCGGTCAGGAAGAATGGTAAATCGCATGACTGCTCAAATCCTTGACGGCAAGGCTACCGCCGCTGCCATCAAAGCCGAGCTGACCGAACGTGTGGCCGCCCTCGCGGCCCGCGGCGTCACGCCGGGCCTGGGTACTATTTTGGTTGGCTCGGATCCGGGCTCCCAGTGGTACGTGGGTGGAAAGCATAAGGACTGTGCCGAAGTTGGCATCAACTCCATCCGCATTGACCTGCCCGAGACGGCCACCCAGGATGAAGTCCTGGCAGCCGTCCGCCAGCTCAACGAGGACCCTGCCTGCACCGGTTACATTGTGCAGCTGCCCTTGCCAAAGCACATTGACCAGGACGTGGTGCTTGAAGCCATTGACCCGGACAAGGACGCTGACGGCCTGCATCCGATGAACCTTGGTCGTCTGGTCGCCAACGTGAACCGTCCCATGACGTCTCCGCTGCCGTGCACGCCCAAGGGCTGCATCGTGTTGTTGGAACGTCACGGCATCTCGTTGAACGGCAAGCGCGTTGTGGTCGTTGGCCGCGGTGTCACGATCGGCCGGCCCATGGGCTTGCTGCTGACTCGCCGTGACATCAACGCCACCGTGGTCCTGGCTCACACCGGAACGCAGGATCTGGCCGCTGAATTGCGCCTGGCCGACGTTGTGGTTGCCGCAGCCGGCGTGCCGCACATGATCAAGGCAGCAGATTTGAAGCCGGGCGTCATCGTCCTGGATGTTGGCGTCAGCCGCGTGGACGACGGCAACGGCAAGGCCGTTGTCACCGGTGATGTGGAGCCGGCGGCCGCCGAGGTGGCCAGCTGGATTTCCCCGAACCCGGGCGGCGTCGGTCCCATGACCCGCGCCATGCTGCTCGCCAACGTGGTTGAGGCCGCGGAGCGCGTCTAGCTTTTAGCGCGTGGCTTAGCGTGGGGAGGCCGACGGCGGAACTTAAGTTCCGCCGTCGGCCTCCTTTTTGTTGTGCAGAGTTGTGCAAGCCGCCGCGTGAGCTACATTTCGATGGATTCCACACGCTCGGGGCGGGCGTCCACCCAGGCCACCAGGAGCCGGACCTTCTCGGGCAAGCTCTGCTCGGTGTAGCGAACGCTGATTGAGGACCGCGTCCGTTCCAGGCTGATTTCATACAGCTGGGAATCTGGCCTCGGGCTGACCGGCGGGGGAGGCGGCTGTTCGTCCAAGTTGGCCCGGGCAACCTCGCTGGCGAAGGCCTTGGCCTCCGATTTGGGCAGCGCCTGAGCATCGAGTTCTGTACGGGCTACGATGCCGGCCAGACCGCCGCCTCTCAAGATGATGAGCCTCATGTCAGGACTCCGACCTCTTTCCATGCGCCGTGGACCGCCTCCTGTTCGGCTGCGCCGAAAAGCGTCCCGGCCACGTCTACCGTGGCATGGGCGGCCGCATCGAATTGCGTGGTGGGGCGAAGCCGCGTTGTCAGTGCCTGATACCAGATTCGACCGGCCTTCTCCCAGGCGTTGCCGCCCAGAGCAAGCGCGGCGAGGGCGAAGGCGCGGTTGGGGATGCCGGAGTTGATGTGTACGCCGCCATTGTCGTTGCGGGGATCGTTGTTATCCGGCAGATCCACATAGTTGTCCATGTGCCCTGGCTGCCTGTCGCCGGAGTACGCCGTGCCGGGATTGAGCATGGAACGCAGGGCCGTGCCGAGTCCTGGCACCAGAATCCCCTCGCCAATGAGCCAGTTGGCCTCCGCCGCAGACTGCTTCAGGCTGTACTGCTTGACGAGGGAACCGAAGACGTCGGAAAAGGATTCGTTGAGCGCTCCGGACTGCTTGCTGTAGGCCAGCCCGGCGGTGTACTCGGTGATGCCGTGGGTCAATTCGTGGGCGATCACATCCAGGGACTGGGTCAGGCCGCCAACGCGGAAAATGCGCCCGCTGCCATCCCCATAGACCATTTGGGTGCCATCCCAGAAGGCGTTGTCGAAGGCCACGCCGTAGTGGACGGAGGAGACGAGTTCCAGCCCCGCGCCGTCGAGCGAGTTCCGGCCGAACAGGTCGCGGTAAAACTCATAGGTGGCGTTGCTGCCGTCATAGGCCTCGTTGACAGCCTTGTCCTCCACCGGCGGTTTCCCCCAAGCCCGGACTAAGACGCCGGGAAGGAAGGGGCGGCCCTGTTTCTGGTTGTCGTACACACTCAGGCGTTCGCCCGTTTCGCGTGCACCGTCCAGCAATGCGCCCGTATCCATGTTGAGCCGGCGGCCCAGCTGGCCGATGACGGCGCGCTGGGACCGGATTGCCGCGGACGTGGCCAGCGCCCTGACCGCGGCCTCACGCTGCTTGGGTGTTCCCTCAACAGCCAATCTGGCCAACAGATCTGGTGGTGCGATCCTGCAATGCACCCGGTTATGACGCGCTTGGTTATGACGGATGACCATGCCATTTCCTCCCCTTGGAGCCGTCCCTTCATGATGCCCTTGATCGATGCCTCAGGCAAGGAACATCAGCTTATGATTCGCCCAAGGGAGTGCGTCAACGCAAAGTGCCGCCGCTCCCATAGGGGAACGGCGGCACTTTGCCCAAAAGTATGGCGTGGGAGTTAGACCGACGCGAGCTCCTTGACGGGTTCCGTCGCGACAGCAACAGCTTCGACGACGTCGTCATCGATGGGATGCGATTCGGTGCGCGGGGGCTTGATCGCATCGATGATCACCATCGCAACCAGGGATACAGCACCCCAGATCGCGAAGGTGAGTAGGTGATGGCCCACTACATCGCCACCGAAGTAGAGGATCGAGCGGACGGACTCCACACCGGCCGCCATGGGCATGATGTCGTGGAGCGTGCGGAAGATTTCCGGCTCCATGAAGACCGACAGGGCACCGCCCGACGAAGGGACGCCGAGCATGATCAGCAGTCCCACTACCGGCAGGATGGCGAACATGCCGATCAGTCGTTCAATGGCCGCGGAGAACATTGCGACACAGAAGATCGCCACGATGCCGACGCCGAACAGCGGCCAGAAGTCTCCATCAACGCTGCCGGTAAAGGGCCCTGCGATCAGGTAGAGCACCGCCGACATAAAGACGGACCAGCCAGCCACAATGGGGAGCAGCATCTTGAGCGGACGGGACTTGGGCTGAGCGTTGGCGCCAACGATGATGATCATGAATCCGGACAAGATCCAACCCATCGTCAGGTACATGCTCACCGTGCCCATGGTGTCGTTGTCGTGCAAGGGAGCGAGCTCCTCGGTCTGCATTTCAAGCTGTTGGCCGGCTGCGACCTGTCCGAAGATGCCCTTGACGACCATCTGGGCACTGGTTCCCGCGGCCTGGTTCGTCACGAGAGTTGCCGTGGGTGCCTCAGCCGAGGGCAGGATGAAGGCCGCCGTGGCGGTTCGATCCTGGACCTGGGTCCGGGCCTCATCGGCTGAGTCGGTGGCGAGGAGATCGAACATGCCCGGCATGTTTTTCTCCAGACCGTCAACGGCCTGCTGTGCCTGCTCGACAGTTGCCCCGACGATCGTCACGGGCATGTCCTTGGGCATGGGGGAATGCATGGCGCCAAGCATGATCGAGATCATCATGCCGACCATGACGAGGGGGAACATCAGCAGGGAGAAGTAGCGCCAGAACTTGGTCTTCGGGCGAGGTCCACCGTGCAAGGAGGGGACTGTAGCCTTCGGGCCCGTGTGGTCCGGGTTGCGCCGACGCCTGGAAATATCAACGAACAACGTCAGGACCAAGGCAACGACGGCGCCAATGATCAAGACCAACAGGTGGGACCAAACGTCGCCATCCTGGAAGTACAGCAGTGACCGCAACGCCTCGCCAATGGCCGGGGTGGGCAAGAAGCCGTGCAAGACCGTGAAGAAGCTCGGCATCGTATAGACCGAGAAGCTCATATTTGAGGCGGGGATACCCAGAACCATGAGCAGGAACATGCCGACGATCACTGCCATCGGGCCCAAGAAACGCGTCAAGAGCAGCTGGACGGAGCCAATGGCAAAGACACCAAGCCAGGCAATGCCAAGAACGCCGGCGGCATTACTGCCATCGATCATGCCAAGAATTGGGCCGGTAACCAGCCAGATCAGGCCGGCAACAAGTGCCGACCAGCCAGCGAGCAGCGGAACGGCCCTGCGGAAGCGCAGCAGCTCGGGGGAGTTGGAGAGCGTCATGCTGAAGGGAAGGTAGCCGGCCATGACGAGGGCTGTTGCCATAAACATGGCGCCCAGACCTGCGGCGTCCTTCTTCGGGAGAGGAACCAGGTCCTCACTTTCGAAGGTCATGCCCTGGGCAAGCACCTGCGGAGCGAGGACGGCGGTGACGGTTGAGGCCTGGGTGGAACCCGCGGCACTAGCGGTGATGACCGTTGCCTTACCGTCAACAATGCTGACGGCGGCAGTGACTTCGCGGTTCATGACCAGCTCACGGGCGGCTGCCTCGGAGTCGACCATCTGCAGGTCGACGGCGTCCGGTGTGGCAGCTTCGACGGCGGTTGCAAAGGCATCGGCCTGAGTCGACGACGCCACGATGGCGATCGGCATATTATTCGGTGCCGGAGCATGCATGGTGCCCAGGTAACCGCTAATCATCATGCCAACCATGATCAGGGGCATGAAGAACATGGCCACGTAACGCCCGATGGTCTCGGCCTTGGCACGCTTTGCGGCGGCGGCCGCGATTTCTGCCTCGGTGGGCTCAGCCTTTTCGATCTCCACTGACTCCCCGGCCGGGGGACTTGATCTGTGGTTGGAAGATTTTCTGCTCAACGTCTTGAAGTCCTGCTCCTGTGTGTAGCTTGAACATCAGGCGGTGTTCGCCTCCGGTGAGGTGGAAGAAGTGTCGCCTGGTGTGCGGTTGGAATAGCCAACTTAACGATTTTACGCCACGTGGCGTAAAAATGAGAAATGAAGGGACTGGCACCGCGAAATCCACGCCGTCACGGTACCGTGGGAGGCTGAAGAAGGGGAAGCATTCCATGGGACAACACAGTGACAAGGCGCGGGAGACACTGTTGGACGCGGCGGAGGAGCTCTTTGCCCTCCACGGCATCGACGCGGTGTCTAACCGTCGAATCACCGAGCATGCAGGAACGGCAAACCACTCGGCCATCGCGTACCACTTTGGTGATCGCGACGAGTTGCTGCGCGCATTGCTGAGCCGCCATCGCGGGGAGATGGGCAAGCGCCGTCTTGACCTGATCGCCACGCTGCCTGACGATGCCGGGGTGCGGGACATTCTTGCCTGCATGATCCTGCCATGGATCGAATACCTGGCCAGCCGGCCCATGCCGAGCTGGCATGCGCGTTTCCTGTTCCAAGTGCGCAGCGTTCCGTCAGTGGCCGAGGTTTTGGAAAGCTCTCTCACGGCCAATCCCGAGGTCGAGGCTCTGATTCACCGCATGCAGGCAGCGTTGGACCATGTTCCCCCGGAAGTTGTCCGCGGCAGGGCGCTGATCCTCGGTCCCATGGTCCTCGGCGTCTGCGCATCCTATGAAGGGCAGATCCAGAATGGTGAGCGTATCCCCAACTGGCGTGGCGTGGGCTATTTTTTCATCGACTCGTGCTCAGGCATGTTGACGGCCCCGGTAACGCATCCGGAGGACTTCATCACCTTTCCCGAGGGCCCCTACCTGCTCTAGTCAGCTCCTCCAGATTCCGCTACCGCTTCCCACAAATGAGCCCCGTCTACAGGGCGCGTTTGTGGGAGGCGGGCGCGGAACTTGAGGGCGTCCCGTTCGCCGCTGGTGGAAGTCGGTCAATGGGTGCGCGCGCATTTGAGAGAATGGTTCCATGACTTCTCTTGGAACCGGCAAAATGACCAAATCTGGCAAATTCTCTGGGCTAGGCACCATTGTGCTGGCGATCGTATTCCTGGTGGCTCTGGTTTTCGCCGCCAACAACAGCACCGTGCTCGGCTGGGTCATCGCGATCATCGCGTTCGGCTGGCTGGCGCTCTCCACGGTGGTGTATATCGGGGTCCACAAGGCCGCGGCCTTTGGCGCCCGCCAAGTAGCGCTGGCGCAGGCCCAAATGGCCCAGCAGAACAGTGCAAAGGCCCCGGCCGACGGCGGCACTCGCCTGGTCTCGCAGGACTCCGGTTCGCGCTCGGCCGAGAAGGCGCGCGATCTGAAGCTTGACCACTCCTTCAAGATCATCAACGTCCAGATTGGCGTGGTCAACGAGTACCTTGGCAAGGATCCCGAGATGGTGGCCCGTGCGCTGGAAACCATCAACATCACCGCAGCCAACGGTCGCGGCATGATCAATCCGGACTGGGAAGCTCAGGAAGCCAAGATGGATGCCGCCATGGCTAAGAAGAACGCCGAGCGCGCCGCCGCGCAGGATACTGCCGCTACCCACGGCACCCAGAGCTCAGCCAATGGCAAGACCGACGGTGACGAGCCCGTCAGCGGCGTCATTATCGACTGATTCGCCCTTGGCGGCGTCTCGAAGACATGGTTGGCAATCGCGTCACGGGACAAGGAT
The DNA here is from genome assembly GCF_049897845.1 of Arthrobacter sp. TWP1-1. Taxonomy (NCBI): domain Bacteria; kingdom Bacillati; phylum Actinomycetota; class Actinomycetes; order Micrococcales; family Micrococcaceae; genus Arthrobacter; species Arthrobacter sp. TWP1-1. The sequence continues at coordinate 30,323 of NZ_JAFCXC010000009.1, read as the reverse complement.
TCGGCAGCCCGATGCAGGTAAGGTGGAGCAAGTGAGCAACGGTATTCAAAACGGTCAATTGAGGATCGCAAGCGTCAACGTCAACGGCATCCGTGCCGCCTACAAGAACGGTATGGCAGCTTGGCTAGCCGACCGCGATGTCGACATCCTGTGCCTGCAGGAGGTACGTGCACCTGATGCCATCGTTGAGGGTTTCCTTGGCGAGGAATGGCACCTGTTGCATGCCGAGGCCGAGGCAAAGGGCCGGGCAGGGGTATTGATCGCTTCGCGCAAGGATCGCATTGAACCCGTTGCAACACGGGTTGGCATTGGCGAGGACTACTTCGCTACCACCGGACGCTGGGTCGAGGCAGATTACGCCCTCACGGCAGCCGATGGCACACCCACAACTCTGAGCGTTGTCAGCGCCTACGTTCATTCGGGCGAGGTGGGAACACCGAAGCAGGATGACAAGTTCCGCTTCCTTGACACCATGATCGGCCGCCTGCCAGCTCTTGCCACGGCCAGCGATCACGCACTCGTGGTGGGCGATCTCAACGTGGGGCACAAGACCTTGGATATCAAGAACTGGAAGGGCAACGTGAAGCGTGCAGGCTTCCTGCCCGAAGAACGCGCTTACTTTGACCGGTTCTTTGGCGATGAAATTGGCTGGAAAGATGTGGCTCGCGAACTCGCTGGCGAAGTTGATGGCCCCTACACCTGGTGGTCCAACCGTGGCCAGGCATTCACCAACGACACCGGTTGGCGCATTGACTACCACATGGCCACCCCGGCACTCGCGTCCAAGGCGCTGACGTGTGTGGTGGACCGAGCCGAATCGTACGAATCCCGCTTCTCAGACCATGCCCCACTGGTCGTCGATTACAAGTTCTAAAGGACCCTTGAACCAATGAGTGAAATCTCTTCCCGCCCACGCGTGCTTTCCGGCATGCAGCCTTCCGGCGATTCCCTGCACCTAGGGAATTATCTCGGTGCGTTGGTCAACTGGGTCAAGAGCCAGGACGACTACGAAACGTTGTTCTTCATCCCGGATATGCACGCCATCACGGTGACACAAGATCCCGAAGAACTGCGCGCCCGCACCCGCAAGACGGCGGCCCAGTACATCGCAGGCGGCATTGACATTGAGAAGTCAACGTTGTTTTTGCAGTCTCATGTGCCCGAGCATGCCCAGCTGGCTTGGGTGCTCAACTGCATCACAGGCTTTGGCGAAGCCGCCCGCATGACGCAGTTCAAGGACAAGTCGGCCAAGGGTGGTGCTGACGCGGCAAGCGTCGGCTTGTTCACCTACCCGATCCTCATGGCGGCAGATATTTTGCTGTACCGTCCCGAGGGCGTCCCCGTCGGTGATGATCAGCGTCAGCATGTGGAGCTGGCCCGCGACCTGGCCAAACGCTTCAACTTCCGTTTTGGTGACACATTTGTGGTGCCGGAGGCTTTCATTCAAAAAGAAGGCGCCCGCATTTATGACCTGCAGAATCCGACGTCGAAGATGTCCAAGTCCGCGTCTGGTCCTAACGGTCTGATCAACATTCTTGACGAGCCCAAGGTCACGGCCAAGCGCATCAAGTCGGCCGTCACGGATGCTGGCACAGTTGTTGCCCACGACCGGGCGAACAAGCCCGGCGTGACCAACCTGCTGGAGATCTTGTCGACACTGACGGCGAAGCCCATTGACACGCTCGTGGCCGAATACGAAGGCAAAATGTACGGGCACCTCAAGGTGGATGTAGCGGACGCCGTTGTGGAACGCCTGGATCCCATCCGCAAGCGCACCCTCGAGCTCCTCGATGATCCGGCCGAGCTGGACAGGCTGTTGGCCCGCGGTGCGGAAAAGGCGCGGGCAATAGCTTCCCTTACCTTGGCCGACGTATACGCCAAGGTTGGTTTCCTTCCTCCCCTTGGGGCGGTCGGATAACGGTGCCAGGCATTGGTCAAAGCGGGAGTTCACCCGCACCGCATGAGGACAGTCTGGGCGTAATTATCTCCCTCCCAGCCGAGCTTGCAGCCGAGATCGGCGCAAGGCGGGCCCGCTACGCAGGCCCGGGAGCCGCCGTCGTACCTCCCCATATCACCTTGGTGTCGGGGCGGGCAGCGGACTCTTGGGACGAAGCTGCCAGCTACGTGCGCGAGGTTGCGGCGGCAGGGGAGCCGTTCACACTGTCGCTACGCGGAACGGGCACCTTTGAGCCGGTGTCGCCCGTGGTGTACCTGAATGTGGAGTCCGGCGCGGAGAATTGTGCGAAGTTGCACGATGCGTTGCTGGAGGGTCCCGTTGAACATCTGCTGGACTTCGATTTTCACCCGCATTTGACCGTGGCGCACGATCTGGATGCCGATGCCATGGAGCAGGCGAAGGATGAGATGGCTGATTTTACGGCCGATTTTGAGGTCACCAGTATTGGTCTTTTTGACTTTTTAGCTGGTGGTTGGGCACTTCGTGAGGAGCTTGAACTTGGGGGAAACGGAAAGTCATAAGGCGGCGTCGGTCCATAGTCAGTCGGTCCATCTTCATGGGTCAACGGCACCGGGTGTGAGCGCCAGAAAGCCGCTCGGGGGCCCGGCTGTGCCGCCGCCGAGCCCTTTGGACCGCAATGCCCTGGCCGTCTGGACAGCCACGAAGCGAGAGGCGTTCACCACGGCGCGGCAAAGTGGCACGGTGGTCGGCCGGGCCAATGCGCTGATGCAATGGCTCAATGCGTGGACCGCCCGGCTCTTCCCTCTGCGTGTGTGGAATTTGTACACGCGCCGTCGCGGTCCCTTGCTGGCGGCTGGCAATGCTTACCTGATGTTCTTCTCGGTGGGTGCCATGCTCGTGGCCGGGTTTGCCATTTTTGGCATCATTGTCTCCGACAATCAGGTGCTTCGCGATGCGGTTATTGACCTCGTTGCCAGCAGCACGCCCGGTTTGATCGACACCGGCGACGGTGGGTTGGCGACGCCCGATGATCTCCTTGGCACCGGTCGCTTCGGGCTGACCTTGTTCATCTCGCTGGCCGCCTTGCTCATTACGGCCATGGGATGGATCAATGGCCTTCGCGAGGGAATCCGCTCCGTGCTGGGCTTGGCCCGGGACCGCACCAATCCTGTGCTTTCTAAGATGCGCGACGGCGGAACCCTCCTGGTGCTTGCCGTTGCCCTGGTTCTGACCAGCGTTCTGGGCGTACTGAGCACTGCCGCGATGGGATCATTCAGCGATTTTCTGGGTTGGAACGGTTTCCTGGCCGGCACCGTGACAAAGCTCGGCTCGGTGGCGCTGATGTTCATCTTGGATGTTGCGGTGGCCATGATCATGTTCAGCATGGCCTCGCGCGTGCGCATGCCCCGGCGGGTCCTGCTTTTGGCGGCCGCATTCTCCGGCGCCGGTGCAACCGTGCTCCGGTTTTTCAGCGCCATGCTCTTGGCCGGTGTCACGAGCAACGCGATCTTGGCGCCCTTTGCAGTGATCCTTGGCCTGTTCGTTTGGTTCTACCTTCTCAGTCAGGTCTACCTTGTCTCGGCAGCCATCGCGGCCGTCAGGGCCGCCGATCTAGGTCCGCACGAGCCGCGCTGACAACTGGTACCTTCCACCCTTGAACGTACTTTGTCCGCTTATGGGTAGTTGGGCAACACCCCATAAGCGGACAAAGTACGTTCATGTGTTTAGCTCTCACATGTCCAGCGGTGTCACCGTCAACGATTTCAACTGTGCGGTCCCGCCTTCAGAGAACAAGGCCATCTTGTCTGCTCCGGCAGTGGGGAACACCTGATCGGTGATGGTTTGCAGACCGTCTTGGGTGAACACCTCCACGGAGGAGTGGTCGAGATAAATCCGCAGGGTGACGTTGCCGCTGGTGTCCAAGGTGACTGGCGCGTCCTCGATGGATGCGAACGTGGCATTGAACGCGGTGTTTCCGGATCTTGTTCGGTCAACGAAGATCTTTCCCGTTGTGGCGTCGTAGCCGATCAGGGTTGAAGAATTTCCATCGCCCAGCACTGTGATGCCGGATTTCTTCGCCGTACCCGGGGCGAACTTGATGTCCACCCGCTGAACCTGGCCTGAAGCTGCAGCAGGTAGTTGCTGTGCCCCGGCGGGAATTGGGCCGCCAACCTTGTCGGTGTACGAGGCTTTCGCTGCAAGTTTGTCTACCTGCTTGACAGGGCTTTGGCTCAGGCGCGGCCCCTCAGGGGTCTGGGTCAGTTTCACCTCGCGCGGCAGTGCCGTGGCGCTGCGCCAGGGACTGGTCGGGATGTCATTGGCGTAGTCCCAGTTGTTCATCCAACCGAGCATGACCCTCTTATTCTCAGGCATATTGCCGAAGGAAACGGCAGCATAGTAGTCACGGCCGTAGTCGAGCCAGTCATAGCTTTCCAGGGTCGAGTGGGCCGGCTCTGGTGACAGCATGAATTCATCTGCGAGGATGTGGCCCCATCCAGCTCGGTTGTTGTCGATGATGCTGATTCTCGCCTGTCGCCCGGCGAACTCCTTGACGTTCCAGGAGGCCAGATCCAGTGTTTCGCTGTCGGAGCCTGTGGCGGTCCGGACCACTTGCCCGTCGACTTCCAGGTTGACAGTAGTCTCATCGGATCGGGGCACGGCAGGAGCATCGGTTTGCATGACGTGGTCAACTGTGACGTGCCCCCATCCACCGGTGGCCTGGTCAACGACCCGGATCCGTGCCTGTTGGCCCTGGAACTCGGCAACATCCCAGGACTTCCAGTTCAGGGCACCGGCATTTTCACCCGAAACCGAACGTTTCACCTCACCATTGACGAGCAATTCCACGGCAAGGACCTGGGTCGGATCGTTGAGCCGCTTGCCACCGCCGACCAGCATGCTGAGGTTGCTTTTCGTGATGGTGAATTCCGGAGAGGTGAGGCTGCCTTGTTTCTCGTCGCCACCGCCGTTGGTCTCGAAAGTGTTGATCAGGTGCGCACCGATGGCGTAATCGCTACCCCCGCCAAAGGGTTGGAACTGGGGCGCAAGATCCCCAACGCCGGTCCAGCCGGAGTCCGCCAATGTTGCGCCGGCAGGAACCTCGAAGCCGTCAAAGAGCAGCTCGCCGGGCGGCGGCGAATTATCCAGCCTGCTCCCGGAGTGTGGGTGGTTTCCACCACCCACGAGGAAATTGAGGTAGTCCTCTGAGACGGTGAACGCCGGGGACTTCATGGTGCCAATGGCCCAGTCATGGTCGATGAAGGAATTGACAAGCCCGGCCCCAGAGAAACCGGATACTCCTTGCTGCCCGGGGAGAGCTCCGGCAGCTGGTGACGTGCCGAAGGGACCGTTGAAGCGGTTGCCTGGCTCGTTGTTCACGGTCCAACCGTTGTAGCTTCCGTCGTTGAAACCAGCCAAGACGGTACCGGCAGGAAGTGTGGCCGCTGGTCTGGTGGTTTCGGAGGTGAAGGTGGTGCCGTCAAAGCTGCCCACAAAGTATTGGCCGGCCGAGCCACCTGCCACGCCGCCGGGATTGATGTTGACCACCATGACCCACTTGATGTTGGCCGTGTCGCCGTCCACCGCCAATGGGAAAAGGTCCGGACATTCCCACTGTCCGCCGGTGGCATTGGCCGGCCCAAATTCACTCAGCGCCGTCCAGTCCTTCAGGTTGCCGGACTTGTAGAGGACAACCTTGTGTTCCTGGGCTTCGACAGCCGTCATGATCCAGTAGCCGCCGCCGTCCGGGGTGGTGTACCAGAAGACCTTCGGATCACGGAAGTTGGCGGTGTTGCGGCTCACGACTGGATTCTGCGAATACTTGGTCCAGGTCTGGCCATCATCGAGGCTGTAGGCAAGTGACTGTGCCTGCAGCCCTCTGTGGGGTGAAGCGTCCTTGTAGGCGCTGGTGTAGATGGCCACGAGTGCCGGGTTCTCTGGTGTGCCGAAGCCAGTGGTGTTGCCCTTGTCGACAACGATGCTGCCGGAGAAAACATCCTCCTGATCGTCTGTCGAGATCGCCAGGGGCTGCTCTTGCCAATGGACCAGGTCCTTGGAGGTAGCGTGTCCCCATGACATGTTCCCCCAGGTATTGCCGGAAGGGTTGTGCTGGTAATACATGTGGTAAACGCCCTTGTAGAAAACGAGCCCGTTGGGGTCGTTCATCCAATTCTTCATGGGCGTGTAGTGGATGGCCGGCCGGTAGCTTTCGTCCCCGCGCTCTGTCGCGGCCGACGCCGGCAATGATCCAGCCAGGGTGGCGGCCAGGGTCAGGCCCGCGATTGTTAGCGCAGAAATGGCCTGCGTTCTGCGGGTGGTGGTTTTCTTCATTGACTGCTTTCGCCCTTCGTTGCGCGTATCAATAGCAATGACAACTCCTTTGACAACGTTGTCAGTACGTGGACTCTAAAGGATGTCCGCTGGACAAGTCAACGGTTCCTGCAACAGGAAAGCTAGGTGCCTGCGCGCCTTTTTGGGCAACGTCCAAACTGAGGCTGGGCAGCAAAAAAAGCCCGCCAACTAACGGTTGACGGGTTCATTCGGGGGATCAGTGGACGGCAGGCTTGTGCACGCTACTCGACGGGTAGGAGCCAGGTCAGCTCAGAGCCTTCGCCTTCGATGTGCTCGGCCAGTTCTTGGTTGAACCTTGCGCCGTAATCGGCGCTGATGTGCTGCTGGAATGCGGCCTCGTCCCGGTAAACCTCAAAAACGAAGTACTCCCGGGGATTCTCTTCCCGGGTGTAGGGAAGAAACAGCTCGTTGCCGGGTTCCGCGCGGACGAGTTGAGTCAGTTCGTTCATCATTTCGGACACTCGGACTTCACTGCCGGCCTTGACGGTGAACTCGGCATAGAGGGTTTTGGACATAGTGTTCTCCTTCGGGTTTTCAGGTACAGGGAAAATTTTGGGGAAGCGGCCGCATCAGGCCCTGGGGCGGATTTCCCCGGATCCTCGTTGTATCAGTTCGGACGGGACGACGTAGGTGTGTGGAGCGCTCGTATCGCCATCAATCCTGGCCAACAAGCGCTCTGCTGCCAGCTTGCCGATCCGCTCCGGGTGCTGGGCGATGACCGTCACGCCGGGATCCATCATGTCGGCAAGGGTAAAGTCGTCGAACCCGATTAAGGCCACCTGTTTGCTGAGTCCTAGTTCTCGCAGGGCCCGCATGGCCCCGAAGGTGACGAGGTTCTGGCTGGAGAAAATGGCTGTCGGAGGGTCCGCTGCGGTCAGCAGTTCCAGGGTCGCCAACCTCGCGGATTCCTCGTCATGAAGATCCTCGCGGACGGAAACCGTTGAGGTGGGAATGCCTTGCCGGCCGAGTTCTTCAATGAATCCTTGACGGCGCAACCGAGCGGTCTGGATCTCCGTTCGGTCTCCCAGATAGGCAAGCCTGACATGGCCGTGGCTCAGCAGGTGCGCGGCCGCCGTCGCGCCGCCCGCGGAGTTGTTGGTCACGACGGCGTCGGCCTCGATGCCAACAGGTTCCCGGTCAATGAAGACCATCGGCAGATCGCGGGAGTGCTCCGGGATCGCATAAGCCTGGCTCTTGGCGATCGGCGTGAGAATGAGCCCATCGACACGCCGACCAAGAAACGCCGCAATGATGGTTTGCTCGCGTTGGGGGTCATCATCGAGGCTTGCCGCAAATACCGCGATGCCTCGCGCGCCCAACGCATCTTCCATTGCACGGTTTATTTCGCCGCTGAACGGGTTGGAGACGCTGGGGAGCAAGAGACCCGCGGAGAGAGTTCGCCGGCCTGCACGGCGAAGGCTCCCGGCCGCCATATCAAGCTGATAGTTGAGTTGCTGCGAAGCGTTCAGCACTTTTTGCCGGGTGGCCTCGGATACGCCTGACTCGTCATTGATGACCCGGGAGACGGTCTTAATTCCCACGCCAGCAAGCGCGGCTACGTGGCGCATTGTCGGGCGTGGGGTGGAAAGGGTCGAACGGTCATCTTTGGACATCGTTGTCAAAAACATCTCTCCTAATTCGAATTATCTATTGACATAGTACATGTGACGCTGGTTACATCGATGTTGACATCGTTGTCTAGCCCACTGTGGGCCTCAAACATCAGGAGATTCAATGCTGAATTCCAAGGCACCCCGTTCAACCGCCATCCGCCTCTTTGCTGCGGGAGCGGCTTTGACGTTGGGAATGCTCAGCCTTTCGGCATGTGGCTCCAGTTCCGGCGATACCGCGGCCAACGGCGGGGACGGGGAGAAGGTCGGTGTCTCGCTGATCGTCAAAACGACAACCAACCCCTTCTTCGTCGCGATGCAGGACGGTGCGAAGAAGGCAGCCGAGGCTGACGGGGTGGACCTGAAGCTCGCCGCCGGCAAGGCTGATGGTGACGAGGACACCCAGATCCAGGCCATTGAAAACGCCATTTCCAAAGGCGACAAGGGCATCTTGATCACCCCGAACGGCCCGTCAGTGGTTGATGCGTTGAAGAAGGCCAAGGATGCCGGCCTGTTTGTCATTGCACTTGACACGCCTCCGGACCCGGCCGATGCCGCCGACATCACGTTTGCCACTGACAACTTCGCAGCGGGCGAGCTCATCGGCAAGTGGGCGGCAGCCCAGCTGGACGGGAAGAAGGCAACCATCGGCCTGATCGACCTTTTCGATGACAAGGTCGTCTCGGTTGACTACAACCGCGATCAAGGATTCCTCACCGGTATGGGAATCGACACCGCAGACAAGACAAAAAACGGCGATGAAGCCAAGACCGGCAAGTACACCGGTGGCAAGGGCGGGGATTACGAGATCGTCGGTAGCCAAGCCTCGCAGGGTGCCGAAGACGGTGGGCGTACCGCAATGGAGACACTCCTCTCCGCGAACCCGGACATCAACGTGGTCTACACGATCAATGAACCCGCTGCAGCCGGAGCCTTCGAGGCGCTGAAGTCAGCGGGCAAGGAAAAGGACGTTCTGATCGTCTCCGTTGACGGCGGCTGCGCAGGTGTGGACAACGTCAAGTCCGGCGTCATCGGCGCTACTGCTCAGCAGTACCCGGTCAAGATGGCCGAGCTGGGCGTCAAGGCCATCGTTGAGCTGGCCAAGTCCGGCACGAAGCCGGCCAACTCCGAAGGTCTGGACTTCTACAACACCGGTGTTGAGCTCGTGACCGACAAGCCGGCCGACGGTGTTAAGAGCATCACCACCGACGCTGCCGCGGACATCTGCTGGGGCTAGTAACACGTAGTTCCGATGGGGGCCAAGAGCCCCCATCGGCCTCCTCTCATCGTTTCAATCGCGCCAGTTCCTCCCTGGCAATCACTTTCAAAGATCAGGATCAATCGTGACCCAACAACAGAGCGCCGGACCGCCCAGCGCCGGACCTTCCGATCTGGCAGAGGAATTCCTCGATCGTCAGACCCCGCTGAGCCGTGTACGCAATATTCTCCACCGTTACCCTGCCGTCAGCCCGGCCCTCGTGCTTCTCGTTGCGGTGATCGTGTTCGGCCTTCTGAACGACAGATTTCTGCGCATTGAAAACCTCTCGCTGATCACCCAGCAGGTCGCGGTTGTCGGCACACTGGCCATCGCGCAGACACTGATCATCCTCACCGCCGGCATCGACCTCTCGGTCGGAGCGGTGATGATCCTTTCATCCATGGTCATCGCCCAGCTCGCCGTCGACGACGGCGTCCCTGCACCTATTGCGTTGTTGGTAGGCCTGCTCGTGGGACTCGCTGCCGGGGCGCTCAACGGATTCCTGGTCACCAGATTCCGGCTCCCACCCTTCATCGTGACGCTGGGTACCCTGAACATCTTCATCGCCCTGACACTGCTCTACTCGCACGGAGCGACTGTACGCGGTTCGGCCATGCCGGCCCTGCTCACCTTCACCGGAACAACCTTCCCGGTGGGGCCCGTGCGGATCTCCACCGGTGTGGTCTTGATGCTTCTGCTGTACATTGTGGTTGCGTTCATCCTCGGGAAAACCGCCTGGGGGAGGCACGTCTATGCCGTGGGTGACGACAAGGAAGCCGCGCGCCTGGCCGGCATCGCCGTCAACAAGGTTCTTATGAGCGTCTACCTCGCTGCCGGAGCCGTCCTGGCCATTGGCGCATGGATTCAGATCGGCCGTACCAACGCAGCCAGCCCCAACGCTGGCGTCGACCTGAACCTGGACTCCATCACCGCCGTCGTCATTGGCGGAACCAGCCTCTTTGGTGGCCGCGGCTCCGTCTGGGGAACTCTCCTCGGCGCCTTGATTGTCGGCGTTTTCCGCAATGGACTCTCGCTCGCAGGCCTTGACGTGCTGTACCAGACCCTGGCCGTGGGCGTCCTCATCATTCTCGCTGTGTCTATCGACCAGTGGATCCGAAAGGCGAAATCATGACTCACACGAAATTGGAGTCTGAAGGGACAGAAGTCCGCCAGCCCATCCTGCAGGCCAGGAACCTCGTGAAGACCTACGGCCGTGTTGTAGGGCTCGACGGCGTCAGCCTTGACCTATACCCGGGCGAAGTTCTCGCCATCATCGGTGACAACGGTGCCGGTAAGTCCACCTTGATCAAGTGCCTGACCGGTGCCGAAATTCCAGACTCAGGTGAGCTCAAGGTCTCCGGGGTGCCGGTCAACTTCAAGCGCCCTCAGGACGCCCGGGTTCACGGCATTGAGACTGTCTACCAGAACCTTGCCGTCTCGCCGGCTCTCGACGTTGCATCTAACTTGTTCCTTGGCAGGGAAGAGCGGCTGCCCGGTCCTTTGGGTTCCATCTTTAGAATGCTGGACACGCAAGGTATGCGCCGCAAGGCCAAGGAGGAGTTGGCCCGGCTGGGCATCTCAACGCTTCAGGACGTGACGGTACCCGTGGAGAACCTGTCCGGCGGCCAGCGCCAGGCCGTGGCCGTGGCCCGCGCGGCAGCGTTCGGTTCCAAGGTGGTTGTGCTGGACGAGCCAACGGCGGCACTTGGTGTGCGGGAGTCGAACCAGGTTCTGCAGCTGGTCCGGGACCTCCGGGACCGTGGACTGCCCGTTATCCTGATCAGCCACAACATGCCGCATGTGTTTGATGTGGCGGACAGGATCCACATCCAGCGGCTCGGCAAGTGCGCCGCCACCATCACTCCGCAATCACACAGCATGACCGACGCCGTCGCGATCATGACAGGTGCAGCCACGGCCTAAGCAGCGGTTGCCACCACGAACGTCCCCGGACCGGTCCGCCGGTCCGGGGACTGACCTTGCCTTCTCCGGGGGAACGTTCCCCCGGAACAACGCCCGGACAATACCCTTCACGAGAGACAGGCCATGGATTACCTCAATACTGCCCGGAATGACGATCACTTGCAGTTCGATGTCATGGTTGTGGGCGAAGCTCTGATCGATGTCGTCACTAAGGTCGACAGCATCGTTGAACACCCCGGCGGCTCGCCCGCCAACGTCGCCTACGGACTGGGGCGACTCGGTGTATCCACGGCACTCTTGACGGCAATCGGCCCGGACTCGCGTGGAGATTCCATTGAAAGCCATCTCCACGAGGCCGGCGTAACGCTGCTGCCCGGAGCAAGGTCGCTCGCCCGGACGGCGTCGGCTTCGGCAGTTATTGAAGCCGACGGCTCGGCCAGTTACGTTTTTGACATCGCGTGGGACCCTGCCCCGTCGGTTCCCACCTACGTTCCGAAAATCTTGCACACGGGATCGATCGCGACCTTCCTAAGCCCCGGGGCCGGCGTCGTGCGATCCCTGATTGAACAGGCCCACGACGATTGCATGGTCACCTATGACCCGAATATCAGGCCTGCCCTCCTCGGCAGTCACTCCGAAGCAAAGGCAATTTTCGAGGACCTCGTGCCACTTACCGACGTCGTCAAGCTCAGCGACGAGGACGCCAAGTGGCTCTACCCCCAAAAGAGCCTGGACGACACCGCAGCCCACATCCTCGGCTTGGGTACCGGACTGACGGTCATCACCAGAGGTGGCGACGGCTCCCAATTTAGTACCAGGGCAACCAGCATCAGCATCCCGGCCGTAAAGTGCACAGTGGCCGACACAATTGGCGCGGGGGACTCTTACATGTCGGCACTCATCTTTGGCTTTCTCAGCCGGGGAATTGACGGTTTCACACCCGCAGTCCTCGAGAAGCTTGGACACACGGCGGCCGCAGCCGCGGCCATCACTGTACAACGTCCCGGAGCGAACCCACCAACCCTTGCGGAGCTCAATAACTTGTTCGATATGGCGTGATCGACACGGACTGATCGACGGCGGAACGCAAAAGCGCCGCTCCCCACACGGGGGAGCGGCGCTTTTACGTAAAGCAGATGCTAGATGCTGCGACCCAGGATGGCCTGCTTGACTTCAGCAATGGCCTGCGTGATCTGGATGCCGCGGGGGCATGCTTCGGTGCAGTTGAAGGTGGTGCGGCAACGCCACACGCCTTCCTTGTCGTTGAGGATCTCCAGACGCATGTCGCCGGCATCGTCACGGGAGTCAAAGATGAAGCGGTGAGCATTCACAATGGCTGCCGGGCCGAAGTACTGGCCGTCGGTCCAGAAGACGGGGCAGGATGACGTGCACGCGGCGCACAGGATGCACTTGGTGGTGTCGTCAAAACGCTCGCGGTCCTCGGCGGACTGCAGGCGCTCCTTGGCCGGTTCGTGGCCACGGTTCACCAGGAACGGCATGACCTCGCGGAAGGACTGGAAGAACGGCTCCATGTCCACGATCAAGTCCTTCTCAACGGGCAGGCCCTTGATGGGCTCAACCGTGATGGGCTTGGAGGTGTCCAGGTCCTTCAACAGGGTCTTGCAGGCCAGGCGGTTGCGGCCATTGATGCGCATGGCATCGGAACCGCAAACACCGTGTGCACAGGAACGGCGGAAGGACAGCGAGCCGTCCTGCTCCCACTTGACCTTATGCAAGGCATCCAACACGCGGTCGGTGCCGTACATGGTCATGGTGAAGTCTTCCCACTTCGACTCTTCCGAGGTTTCGGGGTCGTAGCGGCGTACACGCAAGGTGACGTCGAACGTGGGGATTTCTCCGCCGCCACCGAGGTGTGCGGGCAATTCAATCTTTGATGCCGGCTCCGGCAATTCAGTTTCTACGGCGCTCATTAGTACTTCCTCACCATCGGCTGGTAACGCGTAACAACAACAGGCTTGGTTTCCAGACGAATTCCAGCGATGGACTCGGCGGAGCTTTCCACGGTGACCTTGTTGTCCAAGTAAGCCATGGAGTGCTTCATGAAGTTCTCATCGTCGCGGTCCGGGAAATCTTCGCGGTAGTGACCGCCGCGAGATTCCTGGCGGTGCAAGGCAGCAACCGTCATGACCTTAGCCAATTCGAGCAGGAAGCCAAGCTCCACAGCCTCGAGCAGGTCAAGGTTGAAACGCTTGCCCTTGTCCTGAACGGTGATGCGTGAGTAACGCTCCTCGAAAGTAGCGATATCAGCAAGCACCTTGTCGATGGACTCGGCTGTACGGAATACCTGCATGTTGGCATCCATGGTGTCCTGCAGAGCCTTGCGGATCAAGGCAACCTTTTCGCCGCCGTCGGACGTGCGGACATGCTCCAAAAGTGCAACCGTGTCAGCTTCCGGGTTCTCCGGCAGTTCAACAAAGTCGGCGGTCTTGGCGTATTCGGCTGCGGCAATACCAGCGCGCTTACCGAAGACGTTGATGTCCAGCAGCGAGTTGGTGCCCAAACGGTTGGAACCGTGGACCGAAACGCAGGCAACCTCGCCGGCGGCGTACAGGCCGGGGATGACGGTGTCGTTGTCCTGCAGAACTTCGGTGGTGATGTTCGTGGGAACACCGCCCATGGCGTAGTGGGCCGTGGGGAACACGGGGACGGGCTCCGTGTACGGCTCCACACCGAGGTAGGTGCGGGCGAACTCGGTGATGTCCGGGAGCTTGGCGTCAATGTGAGCCGGCTCCAGGTGGGTCAGGTCAAGGAGAACGTAGTCCTTGTTCGGGCCACAACCGCGACCTTCACGAACCTCGTTGGCCATGGAACGGGCCACGATGTCACGAGGAGCCAAGTCCTTGATGGTGGGGGCGTAGCGCTCCATGAAGCGCTCACCCTCAGAGTTACGCAGGATGGCGCCTTCGCCACGTGCGGCCTCGGAGAGCAGGATGCCCAAACCGGCAAGACCTGTCGGATGGAACTGAAAGAACTCCATGTCTTCCAAGGGGATGCCCTTACGGAAGGCGATGCCCATGCCGTCGCCGGTCAAGGTGTGTGCGTTGGAGGTGGTCTTGAAGACCTTGCCCGCACCACCCGTGGCAAGAATGACGCTCTTGGCCTGGAAGATGTGAAGTTCGCCAGTAGCCAGATCGTAGGAGACAACGCCAGCGGTCTTCTTCTGCAAGTAGATCGAGCCATCCTCGCGGGTGGCTTCCTCTTCAACCGTCAGCAGATCCAAAACGTAGTACTCGTTGTAGAACTCAACGTTGTGCTTGACGCAGTTTTGGTACAGGGTCTGCAGAATCATGTGGCCGGTGCGGTCGGCGGCGTAGCATGCACGGCGAACCGGAGCCTTACCGTGGTCACGCGTGTGGCCACCGAAACGGCGCTGGTCAATGCGGCCCTCGGGCGTGCGGTTGAACGGCAAGCCCATCTTTTCCAGGTCGATAACGGCGTCGATGGCTTCCTTGGCCATGACCTCCGCAGCGTCCTGGTCAACCAGGTAATCGCCACCCTTGACGGTGTCAAAGGTGTGCCATTCCCAGTTGTCTTCTTCCACGTTGGCCAGTGCGGCACACATGCCGCCCTGCGCTGCACCTGTGTGCGAGCGGGTGGGGTAGAGCTTGGTCAGGACAGCGGTGTGGGCACGCTGGCCGGATTCAATGGCGGCACGCATTCCTGCGCCACCGGCCCCGACGATTACGACGTCGTATTTGTGGACCTGCATACTGGATGCTCTTTCTCTCATTTACTGCGCAAAATACTGGTGTTCACTTCGTACATCGCCCGGGCAAGAATTCCCGGGCAGGTTCCCTAGTTAAGGAACGGTGCAGAAGGACGGGAGATCAATGACGGCGCCGGGAGGGCACGGGTCAAAGGTGAAGATGACCAAGGTTCCAAGAACCACGATGACGGCACTTGCAACGTACAGGACCGTTTTGAGGGTCATGCGGGTGCCTGCGCGCTCGGCGTAGTCATTGATGATGGTGCGGACACCGTTGGTGCCGTGCAGGATGGCCAACCAGAGCATGGCCAGGTCCCAGATCTGCCAGAACGGGCTTGCCCACTTGCCGGCAACGAAGCCGAAGTCGATGGCGTGGATGCCGTCGCCAACCATGAGGTTGACGAAGAGGTGGCCGAAGATCAGCACAAGCAGAACAACACCGGAGAGGCGCATGAACAGCCAGGCGACCATCTCAAAGCTTGAGTTGGATCCCTTGCTGCGCGTGTACTTAGGTGACTGTGCGCTGTTGGAGCGTGGTGCGGCAATGGCGTCGGTGCTCATTTAGTGCCCCCCGAAGAAATTAGAGAAGACAATGGTGAGGTGGCGAATCAGGAACGGGATCATCGTCACGGCCCACAGGGCGAGAACTCCCCAGAGCAGCTGGCGCTGGTACTTGGGACCCTTCTTCCAGAAGTCGATCGCAATGATGCGCAGGCCGTTGAAGGCGTGGAACACGATTGCTGCAACGAGTCCGGCTTCACCCAACCCCATGATGGGGTTCTTGTACGCCCCAATAACTGCTGTGTACGCCTCTGGAGAGACTCTCACCAAAGAGGTGTCCAGAACGTGCACCAACAAGAAAATAAAGATAACTACACCGGTAATTCGGTGTCCCACCCAGGACCACATGCCTTCTCGGCCGCGATACAGAGTGCCAGCTGGTTTTGTCGGCACTGAATAAACCTTCCTGCGTCACCGTTGCGCTGGCGTGGTTCCACGCGGGGAAACGCACACGGCGTAAGCACTCATACTTGAGCCTAAATTTAGGCTTCGCTAACAGCATATTCAACTTAGGCACTCCTTGCTCTATGCGACATATCACAGGCGTGTCCCAATCTGATGGTGTAAAGGCCATTCAAGCCACCTTTTAATCACGTTTAATAAGGCACGACGGCGTGTTCCCGGCCTACGACCGTGGGTGGAACTTTGGCGATAATCACCCGAGAGAGAGGGTGGTAGCACATGTCCATCGCCTATGGTGGTCATGATGAATACGCAAAATATGGTTGAGCCCGAGCTTGTAGCTGCGGATCCTTTGAACAGGTTTTATGCTGTGATCCCGGCTGGTGGAGTTGGTACGCGGTTGTGGCCGTTGTCCCGTGCTGCTGCCCCGAAGTTCCTGCATGACCTCACCGGTAGTGGCAGTACCTTGATTCGTGCCACGTATGACCGGCTTGAACCTCTCAGCGGCAGCCGTACCCTGTTGGTGACAGGGGATGCGCACCGCGAGGCTGTGTGTCGTCAGTTGCCGGAGATCGCTGATGAGAACCTGGTGTTGGAGACTGAACCTAAGGATTCCGGTGCGGCCATTGGTTTGGCTGCGGCGATCCTCTTTACCCGGGATCCCTCGGCGATCATGGGTTCCTTTGCTGCCGATCAGGTCATTAGCCCGGTGGAGAAGTTCCAAGAGGCTGTGCGTGAGGCTATTTACACGGCAGCGACGGGGAAGATCGTCACGATTGGTATCAAGCCAACCCATGCCTCTACCGGGTTCGGGTACATCCGTATCGGTGAGCCGTTAGTGGTTGCCGGTGCCCCGCGTGCCCATGCCGTGGCAAAGTTCGTGGAAAAGCCCAACGAGGAAATCGCCGAGCAGTATTTTGCTAGCGGTGAATACAGCTGGAATGCCGGAATGTTCGTCGCCCCGGTGGAATTGATGCTTCAGCACTTGAAGGCCAACGAGCCCACTCTGTATGAAGGTCTGATGGAGATTGCTCTGGCTTGGGATACCCCTGAGCGGGTTGCCGTGAAGAACCGTGTCTGGCCCACCCTGCCCAAGATCGCTATTGATTACGCGGTAGCCGAACCGGCCGCCGATGCTGGTGATGTTGCCGTGATTCCTGCAGACTTCAGCTGGGATGATGTCGGAGACTTCGCCGCGATCGCACGGCTGAGCAGCGCCACAGAAAGTAAGAACGTGAAGGTCATTGGTGATGGTGCCCGCGTCTTCACCGAAGACAGCACCGGAATCGTTGTCTCTGACACCAAACGCGTCATCGCCCTCGTGGGGATCCAAGACGTAGTGGTCGTCGACACCCCCGACGCCCTTCTGATCACCACGCTGGCACATTCACAGCTGGTCAAAAAGGCCGTCGACGGCCTCAAAGCCCAGGGCAACACCGACGTCCTCTAGTCCCCAACTCCTCCCACTGCTCGTACCTCGCAGCGGGCCCCTCGGAGTTGTGGGCCCAAGCGCATGGGCCCATGTCCTTTTGCAGGTAGCCCGCAGTAGTGGTTGAAAAACGTCGCGAAAACGCGATATTTCAGCCACTACTGCGGGCTACTTGTTTTTTAAGGGGACGAAGTGCAGAAAGTAACGCGGCGCCGCCAATGCCGTCCCTCGGCAATGACATGACTAGAGTTTGAGCTGTGCGCAATTATTCACTGGAAACAGAACCGACCGAGCCCGTAGGCCCCTGGCTCGAACCCCTGCTGGACGAGGTCATTGAATTCCGTCGTGACCTGCACGCCCACCCGGAGCTGTCCTTTCAGGAATTCCGCACCACCGGCAAAATCTATGACCGTTTGGTCGCTGCCGGGCTGTCCCCGCGCCGGCTCGAGGGAACCGGCGTCATTGTTGACATAGGCGAAGGGCCGATCGCCACCGCCCTACGCGGCGACATTGACGCACTGCCCGTCGTCGAAGAGACCGGCCTTCCTTTTACATCGCGCAACCACGGCGTCACTCACGGCTGCGGCCATGATTTTCACACGGCCACGATGCTCGGCATTGCACTGGTGCTCGCCAAGATGGATGAACACAAGCCACTCGGCGGCCGGGTGCGGATAATTTTCCAGCCAGCCGAGGAGACCCTGCCGGGAGGTGCTCTCGCATGCATCGACCAGGGCGCCTTGGACGGTGTGCCGCGCATTATGGCCCTGCATTGTGACCCGCGTATTGACGTGGGCAAGATTGGCACGCGCATCGGGCCCATCACCAGCGCCTCCGACACCATCAAGATTGAGCTGTCCGGCCGTGGCGGACACACCTCCCGCCCACACCTGACGGAAGATCTGGTGTTTGCCCTTGCGCAAATCGCCATCAATGTCCCCTCGGTGCTGTCGCGCCGAGTGGATGTCCGCAGCGGCGTTTCCGTTGTGTGGGGGCAAATCAACGCCGGTTCCGCTCCCAACGCCATTCCAGGCCACGGCGTCATGAGCGGCACCATGCGCTGCCTTGACCGCGAAGCATGGCACGCAGCAGGGGAGTTGCTGGACGATGTAGTGCAGCAGGTCGCAGCACCTTTTGGTGTGGACGTGCACCTTGAGCACACCCGCGGTGTGCCGCCAGTTGTGAACTCTGAACATGAAACCGCCGTGATTGAGGCCTCAGCTCGGGCCGAGCTGGGCGAAGACTCAGTAGTGCTTGCTCCCCAATCCATGGGCGGAGAGGACTTCGCCTGGTTCCTGCAGGGCATCCCCGGATCCCTCATGCGATTGGGAACGCATGTCCCCGGTGGTGAGGAATACGATCTCCACCGCGGTGACTACATAGTGGATGAGCGGGCACTCTCGGTAGGAATTCGGGTGCTGTGCGCGGCAGCCCTGCGCACCCTGCGACCAGCAGCTCAATAAGCTCCGAACGTCAAGCCCTTAACGCCATGTGCCATAAGGATTCTCTAAAGTTCCTGCCGAAGAGAATCACGGCTCTATAACGGTTCTTCAACAATGGTCTGCGCAAGCGCTTTTCCACTACCGGCGGGTAGCTTTGGCCCACTAGTGTGATGGGTAGCACCGCGAGGTAAGAGCTGCGTCACAACGTGCGGGTTGTCTTGAATGGCTGGAAATCATTGTTCCGGTTGCCAAGGCAAGCCCGTGTTTGTGTTGACGCATTCCTTCCAAGCGGCCACACACCTTATGGAGGAACCTTGAAGAACCTGCTTTTGAACAAAGTAAAGCGCGGTGCCGTTGTGGGTACCGTTACGGTCAGCGCCGTGGCGATGCTGCTCACCGGCTGTGGGGAAGCCCCGCCGTCCAGTGGATCCGGCGATGGCACCAAGAATGCCGCAGCTGCCGATTTCCTCGGCTGCATCGTCTCCGACTCGGGTGGATTCGACGATCAGTCCTTCAACCAGTCCTCCTACGAAGGCCTGACGAAGGCTGTTGCCGATCTGGGCATCACGAAGAAGGAAGCACAGTCCGCCAGCACCGCCGACTTTGCACCGAACCTGAGCCAGATGGCCAGTGCAGGCTGTAACCTCACGATCACGGTTGGCTTCCTGCTGGCCGAGGCCACGGCCACCGCGGCCAAGGACAACCCCGATCTGCACTACGCGATCATCGATGACAACTCCATCAAGGCTGACAACGTCAAGCCGGTCGTCTATGACACCGCCCAGGCCGCGTTTATGGCTGGCTACGCTGCCGCAGCATCCTCGAAGACCGGCAAGGTTGGCACCTTCGGTGGTATCAACATCCCCACCGTCACGATCTTCATGGATGGCTTCGCCGCTGGTGTGGACTACTTCAACGAGAAGCAGGGCAAGGACGTGAAGGTTCTTGGCTGGGACGCTGCAACCCAGCAGGGTTCGTTTGCCAACACCTTCGAGATCGTCCAGGAAGGCACCAAGATCACCAACAACCTGATCTCCGAAGGTGCTGACGTGGTCATGCCCGTTGCCGGCCCGTTGGGTAAGGGTGCCGGAGATGCTGTTCTGGCAGCTAACAAGGGTGGCAAGGATGTCAAGCTCATTTGGGTTGACTCCGATGGCTTCCTGACCGCACCCGCCTACAAGTCCGTGCTGCTGACCTCGGTCATCAAGACCATGGGTGCGGCTGTGGAAACCGTCATGAAGGAAGATCTTGACGGCAAGTTCGATCCCGCTCCGTACATCGGCACCCTCGATAATGGTGGCGTGGCTCTGGCCCCGTTCCACGATCTTGATGCCTCGGTGAGTGCCGATACCAAGACTCAGCTTGACGACATCAAGAAGGGCATCATCGACGGTTCCATCAAGGTGGAATCCAAGGCCAGCCCCAAGTAACAAAAAACTAAGGAAGGGAGCATTGCGGTCTGACCGCAATGCTCCCATTTCCAGTTTGACGCAGGCTATGCAAAGGTTGCGCCGACCTCCAATATAATTCGGTGGGCGGCAAAGCAAACCGTGCAAAGATCAGCAAGCAACACTCACAATCCAACAATCCGCGGACGGGTTAAAACGTTGAAACTAGAACTTCGGGGCATCACCAAGAGCTTTGGTGCCCTGGTGGCGAACGACCACATCGACCTAGTGGTGGAATCCGGTCAGATCCATAGCCTCCTTGGCGAAAATGGTGCCGGCAAATCCACGCTCATGAATGTCCTTTACGGGTTGTACGAACCCACCTCCGGCGAAATCCTTGTCGACGACAAACCCGTGAAGTTCTCCGGGCCATCGGACGCCATGGCAGCCGGCATCGGTATGGTGCATCAGCACTTCATGCTGGTCCCGGTCTTCACCGTGGCAGAAAATGTGGCCCTCGGTGCCGAATCAACCTCCTTTGGTGGCGTACTTAATCTCGAGGAGACGCGAAAGAAGATTCGCGAGATCTCCGCCAAGTTCGGCTTCGATGTTGACCCTGACGCGCTCGTGGAAGATCTTCCCGTGGGCGTGCAGCAACGCGTTGAGATCATCAAGGCACTCGTACGAAACTCCAAAATCTTGATCTTGGATGAGCCCACTGCAGTGCTCACACCCCAGGAGACCGACGAACTCATGGACATCATGGGCCAGCTGCGAGACGGCGGCACCTCGATCGTCTTCATCTCCCACAAATTGCGTGAGGTCAAGGCCATCTCGGACACCATCACGGTGATCCGCCGCGGCAAGGTGGTCGGTTCCGCCGAGCCCACCGCCTCCACCACCGAGCTGGCGGCATTGATGGTTGGCCGTGCCGTCAACCTGACCCTGAACAAGGCCGACGCCGAACCCGGCGAGGTCACCTTCAAGGTCTCCAACCTCACCGTCATGAGCGACGCCGGTGTGCGGCTCCTCGACAACGTCACCTTGAGCGTTGCTCAAGGTGAGATCCTTGCGATCGCAGGTGTGCAGGGTAACGGTCAGACCGAACTGACAGAAGCTGTCCTGGGCCTGCGCAAGCATGCTCACGGTTCCATTACCTTGCAGGGCAAGGAACTGTTGGGCAGCAGCGTCCGCCAGATTCTCGATGCCGGCGTTGGCTTTGTGCCCGAGGACAGGCAGGACGACGGACTCGTAGGGGAGATGTCCATCGCCGAAAACCTGATCCTTGACCTCTATAAGAAGGCGCCGTATTCTCGCCGTGGCACGATGAACCGGGCCGTGATCGCAAAAAACAGTGTGGCCAAGGTTGCCGAATTTGATGTCCGGGCCCAGTCGCCCCAAGACGCAGCGGACACGCTCTCCGGCGGAAACCAGCAAAAAGTGGTTTTGGCCCGTGAACTCGCCCGCCCGTTGAAACTCTTTATCGCCTCGCAGCCCACCCGTGGCGTGGATGTGGGTTCCATCGAGTTCCTGCACAAGCGGATCGTTGCCGAACGTGACGCCGGCACCCCCGTGGTCATCGTCTCGACCGAGTTGGATGAAGTACTTGAATTGGCCGATCGCATTGCCGTCCTGTTTGCCGGACGACTCATGGGCATTGTCCCCGGAAAATCGAGCCGCGCCTTGCTGGGCTTGATGATGGCCGGGCTGACCGCAGAAGAAGCACAGGAACAAATGACTACACAAGATGCACCGAATGCACCGGATGCACAGAACGCCAAGGGCGAGGGGGAGCAGCCATGAGCGGAGCTGAATTGAACAAGCCCGCCGAGGAAGGCGGCACCCCAGCAACAGCTGCAACACAGACAGCGCAGCCTACGCCTCCGAAGGAAAGCAACAACAGCCAGATCGTGCGTGAAATCATGAGCGGCAACGCCATGATTTCGGTACTGGCAGTTGTGGTTGCCCTTGTCATTGGCGGTATTCTCATCGCCTTTACCGACGCCCGTGTGACAGCCGCAATGGGCTACTTCTTCGGCGACCCGAGTGCCACGTTCAAGGCCATGTGGGCTGCCGTTTCGGAAGCCTACGGAGCCCTGCTACGAGGGGCCACCTATGATCCCGGCGCCCGCACTTGGCAGGGCCGGCTGGGCATTTTTGAAACCCTGACCTTTGCCACACCTCTGATCCTTTCCGGTTTGGCCGTGACGTTGGCCTTCCGTGTTGGCTTGTTCAATATTGGCGCCAAGGGCCAGATCATCCTGGGTGCCACCTTTGCCGGCGTCGTTGGTTTCTTGATTGAACTGCCCCCGGGCATCCACCTGGTTGCAGTGGTCCTCGCCGGGGCCATCGGCGGTGCGCTTTGGGGTGGCATTGCCGGCTTCCTCAAGGCCAAGACCGGTGCGCATGAGGTCATCGTGACCATCATGCTCAACTACATTGCCGTCTCGCTGGTTTTGTACCTGCTCAAGAACCAGCTGCGCGATCCCAACAGCAGCAACCCGATCAGCCCGCGCATGCACGAAACCGCCATGTTCCCGTTGATGCTTGGCCCCAACTACCGTCTGCACTGGGGTCTTGTTGTGGCCGTCCTTGCAGTTGTCGCGGTTGCCTGGCTGCTGAACCGTTCAACGCTCGGCTTTGAATACCGTGCCATTGGCGCTAACCCCCGTGCCGCCCGCACGGCTGGCATGCTGGTGTCCCGCGGATACATCACTGTCATGCTGTTCTCCGGCGCTTTGGCTGGTCTGGCCGGCGTAACCCAGCTGGCTGGAACCGAGAAACTGCTTGATTCAGACATTGCCGGCAGCATCGGCTTCGACGCCATCACCGTGGCACTGCTGGGCCGTTCCAAGCCGTGGGGCACGTTCTTCGCCGCAATCCTCTTTGGTGCCTTCAAGGCAGGTGGCACATCAATGGCCATCAATGCCGATGTGTCCATCGACATCGTTGCCGTGGTGCAGTCCTTGATTGTGTTGTTCATTGCCGCCCCTCCCTTGATTCGGTCCATATTCCGCATCAAGGCACTTCGCCATGAAGGAGTCTGACGCATGAGCATCACAGCTAAGACTGAACCGTTGAAGGTCGCTGACGCCGTTGCCGTGCGCAGCTGGAAGACGCCGATCCTGTTGGGCGTGCTGGCGCTTTTCGCCGTCGTCGTCTTCATTGTGCTGGGCCCCAATGGAACGGCAACTTTCCGCATCTCCCAGGACAATGACGCCTGGCAGGTTCCGAACCTGGTGGTACCGGCGAAGGCTGTCGGCATCATCGTCTCCGTCATCACGCTGGCACTGGCTTACCTTGCCTATCGCCAGACGAAGACCACCGGAAAGATCGCCAAATGGGTGGTCATGACATTCACCGTGGTGTTCGTTATTGGCTTGATGGTGTGGATCATTGGCGGAACCACAACGCAAAACATCACACTTGTTGGCCTGTTCACCGGCGCCATGCTCATCACCACCCCGTTGGTGTTTGGTTCCATGTCAGGCGTTCTTTCCGAGCGTGCCGGCGTGGTCAACATCGCCATCGAGGGTCAGCTGTTGGCCGGTGCGTTTACGGCCGCCCTAGTCTCATCCATTACCCACAACGCCTTTGCCGGACTGTTTGCGGCCGCCATTGCAGGCGTTTTGGTGTCCGTGCTGCTGGCCCTGTTCAGCATCAAGTACGTGGTCAACCAGATCATTGTTGGTGTGGTCTTGAACGTCCTGGTCGCCGGACTGACAGGCTTCCTGTTCGAGAAGATCATGAAGACCAAGGTCAACGGGGAGACCATCTACAACCAGCCGGCCCACCTCCCGGATCTGCCCATTCCGTTCTTGTCTGAAATCCCGATCATCGGACCCACCTTTTTCAGGCAGTCACTGATTGGCTACTTCATGATCATTCTGGTCGTGGCCCTGTGGTTTGGCTTGTTCCGCACCCGCTGGGGTCTGCGCGTGCGTGCCGTAGGTGAGCACCCCAAGGCCGCCGACACGGTAGGCATCAACGTCAACCGCACCCGCGTCTTGAATGTGCTCGCCGGTGGCGCCGTGGCCGGTATTGGCGGCGCCTACTTCACGCTGGTTGCTGTCAGCAGTTTCAGCAAGGACATGACAGGTGGTCTGGGCTTTATTGCCCTGGCCGCGCTGATCTTTGGCCGCTGGAACCCGATCGGCGCAGCGCTTGCCGCATTGCTGTTTGGCGTGGCTGGAAACCTGCAAAGCATCCTCTCATTGGCCGGTACCCCGATCGACGGGCAGTTCCTGGCCATGCTGCCCTACGCGCTGACCATCCTGGCCGTCTCCGGCTTTGTTGGTAAGGCCATGGCCCCCGCGGCCGACGGCGAACCGTACGTAAAGGAATAGGGAATGACCACTGACATGCCCGACGTCGAATGGGAACCCCTGCGGTTGGCCGCCACCGCGGCACTCGCCAGCGCTTACGCGCCGTATTCCAAGTTCCCGGTGGGGGCTGCGGCACGGCTGGAAGACGGCAGCATTGTTGCCGGCTGCAACGTGGAAAACGCCAGCTACGGGCTCACCTTGTGCGCCGAATGCACAATGGTTGGCGCCCTACGGATGAATGGTGGCGGGCTCATCACCGAGTTTTACTGTGTTGATGGCAACGGGGCGATTCTCATGCCCTGCGGCCGTTGCCGGCAGCTGCTGTTTGAGTTCAGCACGGCTGAAACGCGCCTGATGACCTCATCTGGAGTGAAGACCATGGATGAGGTTTTGCCCGATGCCTTTGGCCCACGGGATTTGGGCCGGCTCGCGGTTGCTCCAGCCGAAGGCTAGGGACCTGACCTAGGTCCCTAGCCGCACCACCCAGCATCTCTAGTAGCGCATCTCTAGTAGCACTGACGAATTGGACGGACGCACCATGAACCGCGAAACGTACGCAGGCCCAACCTTTGACGCCGTAGACATCATCCGCACCAAGCGGGACAAGGGCACCCTGAGCGCCGATCAGATCGCCTGGACCATTGATGCTTACACGCGTGGAACCATCGCGGACGAGCAGATGGCTGCCCTGAATATGGCCATCCTGCTCAATGGCATGGACCGGGCCGAGATCTCGCAGTGGACCACCGCCATGATCAACTCGGGGGAGCGGATGGACTTCGCCAGCCTGCGCACTCCTGCGGGAGTCAGCATGCTCACCACCGACAAGCACTCAACGGGTGGTGTAGGGGACAAAATAACCTTGCCATTGGCTCCACTCGTGGCTGTTTTCGGCGTGGCCGTGCCGCAGCTCTCGGGCCGCGGTTTGGGACACACGGGTGGAACACTGGACAAGTTGGAGGCCATCCCCGGCTGGCGCGCGAACCTCAGCAATGAGGAGATGATGCGCCAGCTCTCCGAGGTGGGAGCCGTGATCTGCGCCGCCGGTGCGGGGTTGGCGCCTGCCGATAAGAAGCTCTACGCCCTGCGTGATGTCACCGGAACCGTTGAAGCCATTCCGTTGATTGCTTCCTCCATCATGAGCAAGAAAATTGCCGAAGGCACCGGTGCGCTGGTACTGGATGTCAAGGTTGGCTCGGGCGCCTTCATGAAGAGTGTGGAGATGGCCCGGGAACTGGCCGAGACCATGGTGGCGTTGGGCAAGGATGCCGGCGTCAACACCGTGGCGCTCTTGACGGACATGTCCACGCCGCTGGGCTTGACGGCGGGCAACGCCATCGAGGTCGAGGAATCCGTGGAGGTGCTTGCCGGCGGCGGTCCGGAAGACGTCGTCGAACTTACCGTGAAGTTGGCCGAGGAAATGCTCGAAGCCGCAGGCGTCCGCGGAGCCGATCCGGCCGCGGCGCTCAAAGATGGCCGGGCCATGGATGTGTGGCGTCGGATGATTTCCGCCCAGGGTGGAGATCCGGATGCTGCCCTGCCCGTGGCCCGCGAATCTGAGGTAATTTACGCGCCGGCCGACGGCGTGCTGGTGGGCCTTGACGCGATGGCCGTGGGTGTCGCCGCGTGGCGCCTCGGCGCCGGTCGGGCCCGCAAGGAAGACATTGTTCAGGCTGGAGCCGGCGTCCGCATGCATGCCAAGCCCGGTGCATTGGTGCGTGCCGGTGAGCCGCTCATGACCCTGTTGACCGATACCCCGGAGAAGTTTGGCCGGGCCAAGGAAGCGCTCGAAGGTGCTGTCACGATTGCGCCGGAAGGCTCCCGCCCGGCCATCAAGTTGATTATCGACCGCATCAGCTAGGTGCGGCCGATTGAGATGACGCCCGGACCTAGTCCTTTTGCCCTAGCATGACCCAGAAATGTAGTCCTGCAGGTGGATACCAGCCGGCCATGCGAGGTGGGAGACTTGGGAGCAGACATCCACCACAGGAGAGGAACCTTCCACTGTGGATTTTATGCATCTCATCGGTCAAATCAATGTCCTGATCGAGCACTCTGCCGCCCAGTGGTGGATTATTCCGTTGGTCAGCCTGTTTTGTCTGATCGATGGCTTCTTCTTGTTCCTTCCGAGCGAGACAGCCATCGTAGCTTTGGCCTCCATTTCGGCCAAGACCGGTGACCCCAATATTTGGTTCCTCATCCTGGGGGCGTCCGCGGGCGCCATCATTGGCGACAATATTGCCTACTTCCTTGGCCGCAAACTCGGCACGACGCGTTTCAACTGGATGCGCCGTCCACGAGGCGCCAAGGC
This sequence comes from Arthrobacter sp. TWP1-1, assembly GCF_049897845.1. Classification (NCBI taxonomy): domain Bacteria; kingdom Bacillati; phylum Actinomycetota; class Actinomycetes; order Micrococcales; family Micrococcaceae; genus Arthrobacter; species Arthrobacter sp. TWP1-1. Next base: position 3,679 of record NZ_JAFCXC010000009.1, on the reverse strand, counting down.
TTTTGCCTGGGCCGGCAAGGAACTGGAGAAACGCGGCGCCATCCTGATCTTCACGGCCCGTTACATTCCCGTGGGCCGGGTTGCCGTGAACTTTACGGCCGGCGCCACGTACTTCCCGTGGCGCCGTTTTGTCCTGCTCGACGGCGTTGCCGTCCTGACGTGGGCCAGCTACTCGGTGGCGGTCGGCACCTTTGCCGGACGCTGGGTACATGACAACCCCTTGCTTGGAGTCGGCATCGCGGTGGCCTTTGCCATCGTCATCGGATTCGTGGTGGACCATGCCATGAAATACGTGCACCACCTTCTGGAAAAGCGCGGAAAGCTGGCACCACGTCCGGAGCCAGGATTGGCTGCGGCCACCGCCGCGGCCAGGGTCCGTGCCCAAGCCTTGGCTGAGGAAGAGGCGAAGTTTGCCGCCGCCGTGGCCGCCGGTTCTCTTGTTATGCCGCTGGTGGGACCGTTGTCGGGAACTTTAGCGGAGCCGCTGGTGGAATCGGAGCTGGATGCACCCATTTCGGTCTCGACTACGCCGACAGCGCACGAGACCCAAAAGACTGGCGCGAGCGGGGCCTAGCTCCCTAGAGTGTTGCATGTGACTAACCCAACTGAAGAGTACGAAGCTGCGTCCATTCCCGTTGTGGACCTGCAATCGTTGCCAAAGGTATCCCTACACGACCACTTGGACGGCGGTTTGCGTCCGGAAACCATCATCGAGTTGGCGGCCGCTTCCGGCCATGAGCTGCCGGCCACCGATCCCGAGGAACTGCGCAACTGGTTCCTCGAATCGGCCGACTCGGGATCCCTAGAGCGCTACCTGGAAACATTTGAGCACACCATTGCTGTCATGCAGACCCATGATGAGCTGGTGCGTGTTGCCCACGAATTCGTCGAAGACCTGGCCGAGGACGGCGTCGTCTACGGTGAAGTCCGCTGGGCACCGGAACAGCACCTCACCAAGGGGCTTTCCCTCGACGACGCCGTCGAGGCCGTTCAGGAAGGTCTTGAAGCCGGCATGGATGCCGTCGACGAGGCCGGTGGCTACATCGAGGTCGGCCAGATCATCACAGCCATGCGCCATGCTGACCGCGGTTCCGAAATCGCCCAGCTCGCCGTGCGCCACCGTGACAACGGCGTGGTTGGCTTCGACATCGCCGGTGCCGAAGAAGGATTCCTGCCGTCCCGCTTCGCCGAGGCCTTCACCTACTTGGCCGAGAACAATTTCCCCACCACGGTTCATGCGGGCGAAGGTGCCGGGCTGGACAGCATCCAGGACGCACTAGTCCACGGCCGGGCCCTGCGCCTTGGCCACGGTGTGCGTATCGCCGAGGACATCCACCTGGACGTTCAGGAAGTGGACGGGCGCGACGTCGGCACCGTCACCTTGGGCGATCTGGCCCAGTGGGTGCGCGATCGCCAGATCCCGCTCGAACTGTGCCCGTCCTCCAACCTGCAGACCGGCGCCATTGCCGCCTATGGCACCACCTTGGGCGAACACCCCATCGACCTGCTGCACCAGCTTGGCTTTAACGTCACCGTCAACACCGACAACCGCCTCATGAGCGGCGTGACGCTGACAAGTGAGTTCGGGCAGCTCGTTGAGACGTTCGGCTATGGCCTGGACACGGTTCTTGAAATGACCTTGAACGCTGTCCACGCGTCATTCCTGCCGATGGAATCGCGTGAGCAGCTGGCCGACTTCATCATTGAGCACTACGAAGACGCCATGGAAGAAATGGATGATTTCGAGGACTCCGAGGAATTCGAAACCTTCGGCCACGAGGACATCCAAGACACGGACGATTCAGACGAAGCCGCTACCGAGCTTGACCACTAACACCCCGCACGATCCGCAGAGGCGGGCCGTTTCCTCTCACGAGGAGATGGCCCGCCTTGTTGGCGTCATCGCAGCCCTCCGGGAGCACTGCCCCTGGACGGCCGCGCTGACGCACGATTCCCTCACCACGTACCTGTTGGAGGAGTCCTACGAATTTATTGAGGCCATCGAGACCGGGCACACAGGCGAGATGGCCAACGAACTGGGCGACATCCTGCTCCAAGTGGTTCTTCATTCACAACTGGCGCAAGAAGACGGCAGCTTCGAATTGGCTGATGTGGCCCGTGGACTGTCCGAGAAGATGATCCGCCGCAGCCCCCACGTTTTTCACGCCGACGGCACGCTCCAGGAATCCTTCCCGGCCACCATCGCCGAGATTGAAGAAACCTGGGAACGCGTCAAGGCCGCGGAACGTGCAACGGTAGGCGAAGCTACTCGGGCGGCCGAGCAGCACGCGCCCAAGACCACGAACCCCTTCTCGGGCATTCCCGCCACGTTGCCGGCGTTGGCCATGGCACAGAAAACGGTGGAGCGCGCGGAACGGGCCGGCGTCGCACCAGCTGAGCGCCGCGGCAGCATAGGCGAGCACATCCGGAGCGAGGATGAGCTCGGGAAGGTGCTGTTCGACGTCGTACGGGTTGCGCAGGAGCGCGGGCTCGACGCCGAACGGGCCCTGCGTATGGCCGTGCGGGAATTTCAGGGCCGCTAGCTCGGGTGCGAATGTGTAGACTTCTAGGAGGTTTACACGAGGAAATGAGGGGCGACACTGATGACCACAGCACATCGGACCCACGCCCCTGCGGAAAGCGGGGTGGCCCTCATGGCCTGCTTCGCGGCGCGAATCACTCCCTGACACGTCCCTGCCACAGGCAGCTGGCGTCTCGGGTGAGTCACCCACCCGAAAAGTCGCCCTGCGGTTGTATATCGCAGTGGTGAGAAGGCGCCCCCCACATACTTGAGGACACATTGCTGTGGAAAAAATCTCTGACAAACAAATTCGTTCCTGCTTTATCAACGCCAGCCGTTCAGAAGCTGCAAAGCTGAACTTGCCGGCAAATTTTGCGACTCTGGATTGGGAATCACTGGATTTCCTGGGGTGGCGCGACGAAAAAATGCCCATGCGCGGCTACCTAGTTATTCGCACTGCCGAAAAGCTCGTGGGGATCATGCTCCGGGCGCCGGAAGGCGGCAGCGGTCAGAAGCGCAGGGTGCTGTGCGAACTGTGCCGGGATGTCTACTCGGAAGAGGACGTGTACCTGTGGGTCAGCAAACGAGCTGGCCAATCCGGCCGTGACGGAAACTCCGTGGGGACACTCATCTGTGCGGAGTTCTTATGTTCGGCCAACGTTCGTAAAGAACCGACAGTCAACGAGATTGAGCCGGATCCGGAGGCCGTGATCGAGCGTCAGATCCAAGGTCTGCGGGAGCGCACGGAGCGGTTCGTAGCTCGCGTCCGCGGATAAAACCGCGGATTGGACGTCGAAAAGGCCCTACGATTCGCCGTTCTGGCGATTCGTAGGGCCTTTAGTTTTCGTAGGGCGCGTAGTTTCAGCGCTGACTTTTCAGCGTTGGATCAGTCGGCCAATAGTTTGTAAATGGCGCGACGAGCCGTATCAAGGGCCTCGGTTGCGGCACCGGCTTCCTCGTTGACATCGGCCCACACCTGCGCGTCGGGGGAGTCCATCTCATCCACCTTCGCCGAAAGTACATTAGGTGTCGATGTTTCCGAGGCAAATTCATATGGTGGTTGCAACGCTCTGATAGATGGAGCGTTTCATGGTCAAGTTGTTTGCCCCGAACACCCGCACGGAGTTTGTTGATCTGGTGTGTGGTGGGGTGTCGATT